>PMSQ01000048.1 GCA_003168355.1 Acidobacteriaceae bacterium
CGCAGGAGTGGGACATCCTGTATCGAAAATATTATAACGAGGAAGTGAAAAAGCTGGGAATCTGAACCGCTGCGGTCATGCGGCGGATGTGGCTTTCACTCGCTTATATTGGGGAAGCAATTCTTTCTGATCCACTTCCACAAGGTTGGCACCAGCACGGTCGCGAAGGCGAAGCTCAGGATGGGATTCTTCTGGATGGCGTCAATGAGATCGTAGTTGTACAGCGATGACCCGTTGGCGTAAGCCACCGCTCTTTCGGCGTCACGCCCGATGTCGAGCTTCAGCATGTCCGAGCCGAGTTTCAGGCGGCTGAAGGTAATGCTGTCCGCGGACCGGGTTTGTACGTCGAGTCGCGGCGCGATGGACTGTTGTGCAGCAACAATCCGCAGACCACTGCCACGTAGCGAACTGTCACCAAGAGAGACTGCTTCAAAAGTCTGCCTCGGACCGGTCCAGATGGGTAGAGCGGGATCAGCAGGATTGAAGTGCAGATCAATTTTGCCGCGATACACGAGCATGTGGACTGGGATGGGAGGCAAATCGACAGGTGGAGCGGCCCCGACAGTAAGCAGTTTGTGGCAATCCAAAAGGCCCATCGCTCCCCCGGCCGGAGAATCCGTGTGAACCTCGATTTCCATGGTGGACGCGCCCGCGTCCACGACAACTTGGCGGAAGCGCTGTGCCCCGGCCATCGCGTCGGTCTGGGAGAGCGTCAAGGCCTCGAGCGGAACCGAGCCCTCTGCGCGCCGAATTTCGATGGTAGTGTGGCAGGTGTCGCCGGGTTTTTGGGGGCCGGAGACACTGCCGGTGGTGTAGCTGATTCTGCCCGGTGCAGGAGCAGCCGTATGGGGAAACAGCAGGCGTTGAGATTTGTCGTCCAGCGTCGCATTCTCCAGCCAAATGTCGGCGACCTCGTTCTTACTTCCGACATAAGACAGCGCCAGATCGCCCGGCGCGATGTGTGGCTTCTGAATGACAATCTGCTCTTCCCGGATGCGAGCCATGCTCTTGGCATTGAGGTCGTCGGCGGGCAACGCGACCGACCGCGGAATATTCGATCCGAGATAGACCAGTAGAGCCGCGAGAACGAAGACAGACCCCGAAGTAACTCTGCGAAAGAGCAGAGATTCACGCCATAGTTGCTTCAAGTTGGCCAAGCGCCTCCCACACCGGTCGTGGGTCAGTTTGACAAGGAGGCGACCCAAACGCGCGATTATTGTGGCGCAAAGAATGCGCCACGTCGCGCGGCTCGCCCAGATCCTTCGCTGCGCAAAAACGCTTGCTCAGGATGACAATCAAACTGACCCACTACTCCACCACCCCACTATTTGACGACATCGACGATGTCGGGCGACCACGCGACGACCCAGTCTCCACCGTTCTCGAGGCCGCGCCACGCTCTGATCTGCAGCATGTGCTCCCCAGGCTTGCCTTGCCCTTTCCATGTCCCCTTGGCCCGTTCCCCTTCAGGAATGGGAGAGAGTTTCTCTTCGTGATCCTTCTGGACCAGCAGGCGCCCATTGTAGAGCGTCGTGAAGATGAACTCTGCGCGCACACCATCGAAAGCGGAGTGAGCGTGGAAACCGTAATCAGCGACTTCATTGGCCTTGGGATGGATGGTCGCGGGTTGGAACGTCAACTGATCGATGGCAACCGAGCCCACCGCCTTTTCTCCAGCCCCGAGACCATAGGTGCGCAGCCGCGGCGCCGGGGTATTGGCGCCTGCGACGGGAATTGAGTGTATGTGATAGGTCGCGGTCTGCAGCCCGGTACCAAAGTTCGCCGGGAGGCGAATTATGGCGTAGCCACGACGCTTTGGTTTGTTGTTCATCCTCGCCCGATACCGCCGCTGGCCCGCAACGATCTCCACCCGTACAGAGCCAGGAGAGTCGATCATGAAGTCAAGCACGACTGGCCAATTCGGATGCACAAGACCCTTGATCGTGAAATCGTTCATATTAAATTCCTTCGGAACTTGTGGCCCGTCATGGCTGAACGTCTCCGGCGATGCATGGTGGTGCGCGATAAGGCTGCCGATCACCGGTTCGGTAATTGCGGCAAAGATGGCCGGACCATTGCCGGAACCGTGCGGGGTTCGGCCGGGGTTGGTCTCCGCCGGATGTCCTCCTCTCGTGGGCGACTGCTGCGACGCGGGAGTATTAGTAGATCCGGAATAAGGCTGGGTCGGGTGCTGGGGCTTGGGAGCAGGGCTGGAATCAGTCTTGGGCGGTATTTCGCTTTGTAAGGGGGGATTCTGTCCCCACGCCGGAACAGCGAGAAACACAAGCATCGACAGCGATGTAGGAAAAAGTCCCCGACGAGCAGATTTCGCGGATGAATGAGCAAACATGGCACCCTCCTAACAGCTGCTAAATAGTAAGGATGTAGCCCAGTTGCCGGGTCTCGTAGACAACGAATTCTACACCCGGTGCGGAGGAGTAGCGAGCCGGTAATCGCTCAAATGGCTTCAGGTTTGCGGGCTCAAAAAAAACCCGCGCAAATCGCGCGGGGTGTGAGTGTAAGGGACCCAGGGGGAAACTTTCAGGCTGCTTCTTGCCGCCGCTGCTGGATCGACTCCAGTAGTTGGCGGTACTTCTGTGCGTTGCTCACGATCTTCTTCTGTGGCAGGCTGTTGATCCACAATTCGTGGGGAATGCTGCGGCGTTCGCGGCGAGTGCCGACGGAGCCTCGATGCAGAATGTTGGTGGGACGCTTCTCGGCAGTCTGTTGCGTCCAGCCGCTGCCGGAATTCACGACGAAGGTCCCGATGTAGCCACCCGCCAGTAGCTGTAACGGAGTCTGAATCTTGTTCATGCGATCGAACTGCGTAGAGCCCTCGGGGCGAAAACTTTCAAACCAGGATGGGTAGACGAAATCGGAAAGCAGGATGTTATCGACCTGATAGCCGACGCTATCATCTTCGCAGGCGTCGCAAACTTCATAGGCGTAGAGCGTTCCGGCAGTGTTGCTGTTCTGCACGAAGACGGTGAGGTTGATGTTGGGGTCCCCGAGCATCTCCAGCAGTTCATGGCTGGCGGTGACGGTCCAGGATGTGCCCGCCTTCAAGTCGCTGGCCGCGAAAACCTTGCCGATGGGAAGCCCTTCGGTGGTGAGATCGTGGTAACCGAGGGCGTTGGCCTGGTCGGAGTCATCGAGCAGCACGAGCCACCAACTCCCAGCGGCCGGCGGAGCGCCCTTGGGGACAATGGTAAGTTGGGCCGCGGTCCCCCAGACAGGACCGAAGTCATTGGTCACTTGCTTCTGGAGCGCGGCCACGACTGGCGAGACATCCGCGTCGGCTAGGACGGTGCTCTCGTTGATCACAGCGATTTGGATGGTTGGAGTTTGAGCGTGGGTAGGTTGCGGCATATAGCTTCTCTCCTGGGAAACAAATTCGGAGAACGCGCAGCAGTTGAGTTGCGTGACTCTGTGATTAAAAGCCTATACGCTGATCAGTTGGAGAACATGCTTTTGCAGATAATAAAAGTGAAACGCGTTTCCATATTGGAACCTGCGCGTCGCTGGACTGGTAGCGGCGCGGCTGAAGCCGCGCCCTTTCAAAGCCATTTATGAAACCGTCCTCGCGTAAGCGAGCAGGTTTGAGCCATGTTTGTAGCTATTATGCTTCGATCCGCTGAAATCACGGCCACCATAACGCAAGCCGCTAAGGAGGCGGGTTTCGATCTGGTGGGAGTCGCTCCCGCCGAGGATGCTCCGGAGCTGGAATACTTCCCTCGCTGGATCGCCGAGGGGCATGGCGGCGAGATGAAGTACCTGGAAGCGCGTGACGAGCAAGGGCGGCTGAAGCGTGCGTCTTTGGCGCACGCCGCTCCGTGGGCTCGCAGCATCGTGGTTTGCGCCATCAACTACAACGCGGCGCAACCGTATTCCACGCAGGCGACGGGTGATTCAAAGCAAGAACGCGGATGGATCTCCCGCTACGCGTGGGGACCGCAGGACTATCACGACGCCGTAATGCTGCGACTTCGACAGGTTGAGGCAGCGGTGAGAGAGGCGTGTGGAACTGACGATCTGGTCACGCGCTGTTATGTCGATACGGGGCCGATCGTCGAGCGGGTGGCGGCGAAGTATGCTGGGATCGGGTGGATTGGAAAGAACACGTGCATCATCAATCAGAAGGTGGGCTCGTGGATCTTCCTGGGAGTGATGCTTACTTCGCTCGATCTCCAAGCGGATCTAGAACCAGGCTTGCCCGCGCCCGATCGCTGTGGTTCCTGCACGCGCTGCATCGACGCCTGTCCGACCGACGCGCTGATTGCGCCGTATCAGCTCGATTCCAACAAGTGCATCTCCTATCTGACAATCGAAAAGCGCGGTGCGATTCCTGACGAATTGCGGTCGGGGATGGGGCGTCATATCTTCGGGTGCGATATCTGCCAGGATGTCTGCCCGTGGAACCGGAAGGCGCCGGCCGCGAACGCTGCCGAGTTTCAGCCACGGCCGGAGTTGGTGAATCCTGCGCTCGACTGGCTGGCGGAGATTAGCGCGGAGGAATTTCGCCGAACGTTTCGTGGGTCGCCGGTACGCCGGGCGAAGCGCGCGGGGCTGCGCCGTAATGCGGTTATAGCGATGGGCAACAGTGGAGAGCGGAACTTTCTTCCCCTGCTCGATAGGTTGGCCGCGGATGAAGATGAGGTGGTGAGAGGGAGCGCAGAGTGGGCTGTCAAGAAGCTGAATTCAGCCGGGTAAAACGACCACTTCGCACTACCAGGATCGGGCTTCCCTTCGCCTAATCGCGAAGGTGTTCTCCGCATCCGTTTCTGTTGCGTGCGTGGACAGGAAGTCAAAATCCCCATCCTTGCCGCAAAGAATCGCGGCAAGCATGGGGCACCCCGCGGTGGGATTCATGGCCCATATTGGCCAGGCGGGCGGGCGATTTACCTTCTTTTCACAGCTCGTATCTGCTGGGTTTTCAATCAGGTACGCACTGTACCTGGGTTCTTATTGCCGGTCTGACTTCCGTAACTCGCATTCCTGATTTTTGGCAACTAATCTATTGATGATGGGTTTTTACCTACGTGGTTCATAGTGGAATAGTTATGCCTTGTCTGGGAAGATTTCGGCGCACCCTGTGCACGTTGTTCGTGCTGGGGCTGGCGTCCGCCTCTTTGGCGAGCGCGTCGGCAACTCTTCTTCTGGAAGAGCCTTACGGAAAGCTCGGATTCTTCACGGCCACGGGACATGCGGCTGTGTATTTATCAGGAGTGTGCGCGGAGACGCCGCTGGTGCTGCGGAGGTGTGCGCCGGGCGAACTCGGAACTGTCATCAGCCGCTATGACGGAGTCGGCGGCTATGACTGGGTCGCGATTCCGCTTATCCCTTATCTCTACGCAGTGGAGCAACCGGACGATATTCCGCTGTTTGTGGATCCGAAGGTGATCAACTTTTTGCGGGACCAGTATCGCCGCAAGAATCTGGAAGCGGTCGCGCCCGATCTGGGCAACGGAGAAACTCCGGGCGGGAACTGGTATGAACTGGTGGGCTCCGCCTACGACCGGGCGGCGTACGGGTTTGAAATCGAAACTTCGCAGGCTCAGGACGAAGCTTTCATCCGGAAGTACAACGCGGCGCCGAACCGCTCTCACTTCCGGACCGTCTCGCACAACTGCGCCGATTTCGCCAAAGATGTGATCAACTTCTACTATCCGAAAGCGTTGCACCGCAGCGTGGTTGCCGACGTGGGGATGACTACACCCAAGCAGATGGCGAAAACCATGGTGAAGTTTAGCGCCCGCCATCCGGAGTTGGAATTCTCGCGCTTCGTGATCCCGCAGGTTCCGGGCAACGTCGCACGCAGCACGGCAGTGCATGGAGTGGTGGAATCGTTCTTGAAATCAAAGAAATATATCGTTCCCAGCGCCGTGGTCAGCCCGATCTTTGCGGGGTGCCTGCTTGCTGTCTATGAGGGCACGGGCGCAGGCCGTTTTAATCCGGCGCGGCAAGCGCTGGTTTTCAACTCACAGCGCGAACTCGAACCGCCGGTCGGGCAGGAGGATCGGCGATCCTACCAGATCGAACTGAACCATCTGGCCGCGGATACATCGGAGACCGGCAGCGCCCATGTCCAAAAAACCTTGGGACGCATGATGGGCAACGCCACGCCTGGTTTCGATTCCCAGGGACACCCGGTTCTGCGGGTAGGCACGGGGGAACGGGTTGTAAGCGTGGGCATCACCGGCGGCAACCTCTTCGCCAAAGACACATCGGGGCAGTTCGCGCAGCAGCTTCTTGAGGCCCGCCTGGGGGTTGAGCTACGGCGCGGAAATGCACCCAAGGTTTCTGAGAATGATGTTGAGCACGACTGGAGTCTGCTGCAGAAAGCCCTGAACGCTTCTGACAATCAAGTAGCCACGGGATCGGCCAGACCGTTGCAAGCTGGATCTCCACGGTGGGAGCCGGCTGGGAATCAGCCCTGAGACTCTCGCAGCTGCCGAAAAACTAAAACCCAGGCGAGAAGGGCGACCACGGGGGCTGAAACCCTCATTGGTTCTGAGCGCTTTGCGCGGCGCTGAAGCACCGCTCTTCCACGTGAGTACATGCGTTATCCGAGTTTTTCAGCAACCTGCTAAGCCCGTCAGATACCAGATACCAAATCCGGGCGATGCCAGGCAGCCGAGGTCTGTTTTGCCGGGCCGGCTTATTGTTGGTCCGGCGGCGTCTGTTGCGGCTGCGGTGGCCGCTGCGGAATCGCCGCACCGGGAGCCGGAGGGTAGACACCTGGTTGTACCTGTTGTCCCGTTTGTTGCTGTTGCATCTGCAGTTGCCGCTGCTGCATTTCCTGCAACATTTGCTGGGGAGTCTTCACTGCGGGCTGGTCCGGGGAAGCAGCCGGTGGCTCCGCCTCCGCCGCGACCGGTTCCGCGGCATCTTCGGCGGAATCATCTACAGCATTGGGATCATCCGCCGGAGCGTTGGCTGCGACGGGCGAGGGAGATGGATTGCCGCCTGCCTGGCCCGGTGGAGTTGGCGTGTCCGGCGACTTGGCTACCAGCACCACCCGCACCAGCGCGTTGGCATCTTCGGGGGATCCCAGCAGGATGTAATTGAAGCGGGATCCATTCAGCAGCTCGGCCATCACTTCGCGGGCTGGCGCCGGACCCAGGCGGGTCACCACTCGCTCGCTGGCGGTGGCGGGGATTTCGATGTCGGCGGCGGTGTGCTTGCGCACGCCGCGCAGAATGTCGGCCAGTGTGGAATTCGGGGCGACGATCGTAAGGAGTCCGTTCTGGTAACTCACTTCTGGCGCGACGGCCGGGATGGCATCCAGAGGAATCTGGGGCACGGGCCCTTGCGGCCCTGAGGGCAGCGGAGGCAGCGCAGGGGGCAACTGCTTCTTGACCTTGTGTACTCGATGCGGCGTCTGTGTGTCAGCCTGTCCGGCAATCGGGACGCACAGGAGGCCGGCCGCCAGCAACCCCGTAAGCTTTAATCCCACATTCATGAGAGAACCTCCACCGCGATCGTTCGTTGTTCGATCTTCTCTGGGGAGACGGTAGGTGTATGAGAGCAATTCTAACACCGCTTTCGTGCCCACCCCCACCGTTCGCCACCACAGCGATCACAGCTCTACCTTATAGAACGTATTGACTTTGCCGCCTTGCAAGGCGAAATTTGATAGCAGCGACAGGTCTGGGTGTGCAATTCGTTGCACCCGCCGGCAGGCGCGGAGCGTACAATTTTTCCTCGGGAGCGAAACGAGTGCTTGATGCGGACTGCTTCCTAAAACGCTATTTCTTGAACAGCAGGATCTGCTGCGCCATTTGGCGCAGGAGCCTGCGGCTTAGCTGTGCCGCCCTGGCTCTGTTGGCTTTTTCCACATCGAGTGTCGTGGCGGAAAGCTGCGCCACTTCCAGCGACATGGACGAAGCTACGCGTGCGGCGCTCATGGCTGCGGGTGCGCGCTATTTCAATCTCATCGGCAAAGGGGATGCGGCGGCGCTCCGGCAAAGCGCGATCCCCAGCCTGGCCTCCGATTTTTCCGAGATCGAGACCACTATCAAAGACAACCAAGCTGCGCTTGCGGGTTCGAAGGGCGCCGCGCGTCCGCCTTTTCTGCTGGAAGCGGAAGGCGCTGCGCCCATTCCACGCGCGGAGTTTTTTTGCGGTGTTTTCGGGAGCAAAGGTCAGACACGGGACAGCGCTGTCTTCTCGCTAAACAATCTTCCGCCCGGCAAGTACGGCGTGGTCATCATAGATGCACCGTCGCCCAAAGGCGCGTACACGGTTTCGTTGATCGTGCAGCAGCAAGGTTCGGACTGGAAACTCGGCGGACTCTACATCAGAGCCACACAATCCGCGGGGCATGACGGTGACTGGTATGCCGGGCGCGCCCGCGAATTCCAGGCCAAGGGCCAGATGCACAATGCGTGGCTCTACTATCTGCAGGCGCGCGCGCTGGCTTCGCCGTTACCGTTCATGAGCACTGCGGCCACCGACAAGCTTTACGACGAGTCGCAGAAGCTGCAACCGGCCGATTTTCCTGGGGACGGCAAAACTACCGACCTTTCCGCCGGAGCTGCGACCTATAAGCTGACCGCGATTTTCCCTGAAGTCGTGGGCAATGATCTGGACCTGATCGTGAAATACCAGGCGGCAGATATTTCCAACACTACGCAGACTTATCAGAGCAACGTTGCCGTCATGAAGGCGCTGGTGGCAAAGTATCCGGAACTGCGGGACGCGTTCGCTTCCGTCGTCGCCCGCGCGGTTGACCCCGGCGGCCACGACTACGGCACGATGCTGGCGATGAAGGATATCAAGTAGGCAGCTCTTAGCTCTAAGCTCTTAAGCTCTTAAGCTCTTAGCTCCTAGCTCCTAAAGCTTCTAGCTCTTGGTTTTTAGTTTTCCGTTCGTTTTTGGTCGAACTGGCAGTCTTTCGGATCTTTGTCGTCGCGCAGGCCCAGGAAAACCGGAGCTCGCAGTTTCGGTCCGCTGCCCGCGGTTGTGCCGCCTGTCCATTCCGCGTATTCAATCTCGGCCACAAGTTCTGGCTTTACCCAGTAGACTTTTCGTAGCGCTTCGACTTCGCCGTAGAATGGGTTTTTCTTTGTTTCGCGCTTGTGCAAAAGTTTCCAGACTTCGTCGAGGGATTTCTGGTCGAATCCGCTGCCGGCCTGACCCACATGAATCAGCCGGCCCTGGCTGTCATAAAGTCCCAGCACAATCGATCCGAAATGTTCGCGGCTGCCTTCCGGCTCGGTGTATCCACCGATGACGCATTCCAACCGCTGCGTGATTTTGATCTTCAGCCATTCGCTGGTGCGCCGCTCCTGGTAAATGCTGTCGCACTTTTTCGCCAGGATGCCTTCCAGTCCTTTCGTTCGCGCCATTTCGAACAGCGCTTTCCCTTGCTTCTCATAATGATCGGAATAGCGCACGGAATCCCCGGAAACCAGAAGTAAAGCCAACTTTTTCTTGCGCTGCTCGAGCGGTACGCGCCGCCAATCATAGCCATCGAGATAGAGCAGATCGAATGCGTAATAGAGAACCGGCACTTCTGACTTGGCTGCGGCACGACGGCTACCGGAACGGAATCCGGTTCGCTGCTGCATCAGGCTGAAGGACGCGCGCCCCTCCTCATCAAGCGCTACTACTTCGCCATCGAGAATCGCACTTTTCGCCTTGACGACGTTGGGCAAGTCCTTGAGTTCGGGGAAGCGTTCCGTCAGTTCGTTCTGATTCCTTGAGACCAGCCGCAGTTTTCCATTTTCGATAAAGGCTACGGCGCGATAGCCATCCCATTTGATCTCGAACAGCCACTCTGGGCCGTCGAAGGGCTCGTCGACCGACGTGGCTAGCATGGGATGGATGACCGTGGGCATGGGGCGCTTGATTGGGGCGGAGGATGCGGGAGGAAGCGCGTTCACCGCGGGGGGTACAGAGGACACAGAGTAAGGCTTGGGGATGGATGCGGCTGACTCAACTTGCTTTACCCCGCGTTTCTCTGTGCCCGCCCTGCGCGAAGCCGAAGGGGTCTCTGTGTTTAGTTTCTTAGTTTTTTTTTAGCAATCGGCTTCTTGGCAAGATTCTTTTTATCCAACTTCGCCACGGCATCGGCCAGCCATGCGGCTTTCAATTTACCCCGTCCTGAGGGACGGCTTCTCCACTCCGCCGACCCCTCGTCTCCTGCAATCTCCGCCAGGCTGCGTTTGCTCAGGACCGACTCATCGAAGGCATCGATGTCGTATCCCTCGACTTCGTGGTCATCATGCTTCTTGATCAGCAGCCATTCAGTTCCTTTGCTTCCGGGACGACGGCCCTTCATTTTTACGAGCGCGAAGTCTCCCTTCAATTTCTTTCCATCCAAGCGGAATTTCAAATCACCCTTGGCCAACATCGCCACTGCTTCGGCCTCGGTTCCCGCGACGTATTTCCCTTGCACAGGGACGGGAGAGAGCGGCTGCCATGTGCCTACATCCCACACCATCACGGTGCCCGCGCCGTAGTTGTCTTCCGGAATGATGCCTTCGAAATCGAAGTACGAAACTGGATGATCTTCTACCTGCATGGCCAGGCGCTTGTCCGCCGGATCGAGCGATGGGCCCTTGGGCACAGCCCAAGACTTCAGCACGCCTTCCATTTCCAGCCGAAAGTCATAGTGCAGGCGGGTGGCATCATGCTTTTGCACCACGAACCGGTGGCCCGCCTTGGCTTCAACTTTCGCAGGAGGCTCCGGCGTTTGATCGAACTTGCGTTTTCGTTTGTATTCTTCCAGTGGCATAGAGAACACCATTTAACCACAGAGACACGGAGACACGGAGACACGCAAAATCCTGAAGGTCAAAATCTTAAACACAGAGGGCACGGGGGAACACAGGGTAAATCCCGTGACTGTGATCTTTGGGGGTAAAAAACTCTGTGAAGTTCGGCATGGGGTAGAATCCTTGCGCCGTCTTGGCGAAATCATGCAACGCGAATTCCCCGAAGTTCCGCTGGTCGGCGTGGGCGCCATCATCATTGAAGATGGGCGCGTGGTGTTGGTGAAACGCCGTCATCCGCCGCTACAGGACGAATGGTCCATCCCCGGAGGCGTGCTCGAGGTTGGCGAACTGGTGCGCGATGCGGCGATGCGCGAGGCCCGCGAGGAAACCGGACTCACAGTGGAACCCGGCGAACTGCTTGGCGTTTACGACCGCATTTTGCGCAATGCTGAGAGGCGCGTGCAATATCACTATGTTTTGATTGATTTTCTCTGCCGCCGGGTTGCGGGGGATATTGTCGCCGCCAGCGATGCGGCTGAAGTTCGGTGGTTTAGTCGGGAAGAATTGCCGGAGTTGATGTTGGCGGAGGATACGCTGGATGTGATTTGCAAGGGGTTCGTCAAACTAGGGATCAACTGGTAAATCTGTCCTGCTTCTGCGTTTGAAAATCGTTTGGAAGTACGAGGTGAGGCTGGAATGAACCGAGGCAATAGCCACACCGATCAACGCGCTGCACAGGGCCAGCCCTGCAATTTCGCGCATGGATGCCGCCCCATAAGATGCAACCAGAATGCCCACCGAGGCCCCAAGGGGAGTCCAGAGGGCCGGCAGGAAGACAATAAGGATCAGTAGCTCCCCAGCGCCTGACCGCGTACATGCCTCAGACGCGATTCTCTCAAGATCTGTTTCCGTGGCCATCGACCCAGCATTTTACTTCCAAACCAGGCGCCGCGCATTCTAAACAGATGCGCCATCCGTCCCATCATCCTCCCATTCCGCATCGCAGGCATGGCAGCGCCAGCCCGAACGCTGTACGGGCATCGGCACGCGAAGGAATGCGCTCATGTAGGCGATGGGACGATCCAGTTCCTGGAAGTTCACATCAAGCGAGTGGCATTTGGGACAGCGTGGCTGTTCATATAGTCCGATGCCGTGCACGTAAAGGCCTTCGAGAATCGGCTCGTCGAGAAGGTTCTGCGCGTTCTCGGCATCCACGGCACGCACGTTGAGCTTGATGCCGCCGATGAAGTTTGAAATGAACCAATCCAGCCGGACCAGATTTTCGTCAGCCAGAAAACATTCGATACCTGCCGACTCCAGACTGCCCTTGGCCAGCAGGGCCTCCGGCAAATCGCGGAACTGGCGGATGGTCACGAGTTCCCGTAATTCCATTTGCTGCCGCGGCTCCGGCTTGTTGTCGGGAGATTCGTCGTCAGCAAGTTCCAAATGCCTGCGATCCAGCTCGTCTTCGAGCGCGTCCCAGGCTGGTTCGGTCAGCGACTGTGCACTCTGGGCAAGCTTCTGCAGCTCCCCATCCGTCATGCCAGCGTAGTTATCCGCCAGCCGCTGGCGCTCCCTCTGCTCGTCCGAATATGCCACTTGCCTGAGCATACTTCGACCGCGTGCGATCGGCCAACTGAGCATTTACGGAAAAGAGCCGGAAGAGGCGGGCGAGCTGGAATAAAAACTCGGGAACTCCGTTATCTCCACTGAAGCTCATACGAGTCAAATTTGGGAAGAGAGACGGCGATGGTAAATCCTTTCGATCTCAAGACCGCACTGTTGGCCAAGCACGCCCAACATGTGGTGCTAATCCATTTTCCAATCGCGCTGTTTATTGCGGCGGTAGGGTTTGACTTTATCGCGCAATGGACGAGGCGGCGCGGCTTGGCGGACGCGGCCTATTACAACCTGCTGGTGGCGGCGATTGCAACGCTGCCCGTTGTTGCCACGGGGATCCTGGCGTGGCAGTTCCAGCTCGAAGGCCAGAAACTGAAGGGCATTCTCTTGCTGCACCTGGTACTTGGTTGCGTCTCGAGCGTGGTGATCTGGTGGGTGTGGTGGGTGCATTTCCGCGCCCGACGGCGGGCAGAAGTCTTGCTGAGCTACCGCCTGGTGGTGGAATTTCTGGGCATTGGTCTCGTGGCGCTGACCGGACATTTGGGCGGATTTCTGAGCGGAGTAAACGGACCCGGTTAGACATTGGCGATCGCTGAATTTTTTTCCTCAGTTTCAGCGGGAATAAAAGCGACTCGTACCAGTTATCAACTCAGAACGCTGCAAACCACGGAGGGCATCATGCAAGACAAAAAGCAAGATTTCATCGATCAGAAGTTACAAGACCTCAATAATGACGGGGTTGACCGTCGCGGGTTTCTGAAGTGCATGGCATGGGCAGGGACAGGGCTGGTCTGGACCATGAGCGGTGGCATTCCGGTGTCTCAGGCATTCGCCAAGAGCGCGGATCATGCCGGGAAACGAGGGGACTTCAGCTTCGTGCAGATCAGCGACAGCCACATCGGCTTTAATAAGCCGGCCAACCCGGATGTCACCGCAACGCTGCAGACGGCAATCGACAAGATCAACGCGATGCCGCACAAACCGGATTTCATCATTCACACCGGCGATCTGAGCCAACTCTCGAAGCCGAGTGAGTTCGATACGCTGGACCAGGTATTAAAAGGAGCGTCCGCAAAACAGATTTTCTTTGTGCCGGGTGAGCATGACATGCTGACCGACAACGGCGAGGAATATCTCCAGCGCTATGGGAAAGGTACGAAGGGCACCGGGTGGTCCAGCTTCGATCACAAGGGTGTGCATTTCGTTGGGCTGGTGAACGTGGCCAATCTGAAGGCTGGGGGGATGGGGTCGCTCGGGCACGAACAACTGGAGTGGCTGGAGGACGATCTTAAGGGCCGCTCTGCCAGCACTCCGATTGTGCTCTTTGCACATATTCCACTGTGGACGATCTATCCGGATTGGGGATGGGGAACCGACGACAGCGAACAAGCGCTGTCTTACGTCAAGCGTTTTGGTTCGGTGACGGTGCTGAACGGCCACATTCACCAGATCATGCAGAAGATCGAAGGTAAGGTTTCGTTCCACACCGCAATGTCAACCGCTTTCCCTCAACCAGCGCCGGGAACGGCTCCCTCCGCCGGCCCGATGAAGGTGCCGGCCGAGCAGTTGCAGAAGGTGTTGGGCATCACTGATGTGAATTACGTGCGGGGCCAGCATTCCCTGGCGGTAGTGGACTCAACGCTTGGGTAGAGGGCGAAGCGATTCGGTTAAGCAAGAGAATCAAACCTAGAAAGGAAACAGAGAAATGAAAACGAAAAACTTTTGGGCGGCTTTGGCGACTCCAATGATGATTGCAACACTGCTGTTGGCGGGAACACCGAGCGTCACGGCAAACGACCAGCTCTCCGCGGCGCCCGCGGCGGTGAAAATTGATAATTTCAGTTTCGGACCGCAGACCGTTACAGTTCCCGTTGGAGCGACGGTTACCTGGACAAACGCTGACGATATTCCCCATACGGCGGTCAGCACAGAGGGTGTGTTCAAGTCCAAGGTGATGGATACAGACGAAAAATTCTCCTACACGTTTACCAAGGCGGGAACTTATGCCTACTACTGCACGATCCACCCGAAGATGACCGGCCAGATTGTGGTGCAGTGAGCAAAGTGCAATAAAGACTCGGCCTTCTCTTGATCCACGCGAACGATAAACGGCCCGCAAGTTCTTGAACCTGCGGGCCGTCTGTGGATTGTTTGGGATTCATCCGCCATTTGGACCTCTCAGCCGCCCTCCCCCAAGCTCTAAAAGCGCCGTCCTACCGGCTTTATTGTAAGAACCACGGAATAGTTACGCTTTGCCGGTCCTTGCGAACAACGCAGGGAGCCGCCGTTGAAGGCGCCATCCGGAGAAAAGGCTTGCAAGTAAACTATGGTTGTAGTAGTACTCCATACGTCGGTAGGAGACAAATGGCCGGACCTAAACTAACGAAGCTCGAACTTCAGGTGATGGAGGCACTGTGGACGCATGGCAGGGTTTCCATCCGCGAGGTTCAAGAAACGTTTCCCGAAGAACGCCGGCCGGCCTATACGACGATCCAGACAATCGTTTATCGCCTGGAAGGCAAAAAGGCTGTGCACCGTGTCAGGAAGGTCGGCAATTTCCACATTTTCGAGGCGGCAGTTTCCCGCGACGCCGCACAGCGGAGGTTGGTCGATGAGCTGCTGGCGCTGTTCGGCGGACGCACGCAACCGGTAATGGCCCGGCTGATTGAATCCGGCAGACTTACGCTGGCTGATGTAAAGGAGGCTGAAAAAACTCTTCGGCAGCTTGCGAGACAGGATAAACCGCAATGATCCCGAAATACTTCTTCGAGATGTGGGAAGCACTCGCACCAGCCATGGGCGACCACCTTTGGCAATCGACGCTGGTTGCCGTTACAGCCGGATTATTGACGTTGTTTCTGCGGAAGAACCGCGCACGTGCTCGCTACTGGTTGTGGCTGACAGCGTCGCTGAAATTCCTTGTTCCTTTTTCGTTGCTGGTCGGCATTGGGAGCCATCTGGCATGGACACGAAGTGCGACAGGGACAAAAGCTCGGTTGTATTTTGTAATGAGTGCGGTTAGCCGGCCTTTTGTGCAGCCCCATGTGGCAGCAAGTTCTAGGGTTCTTTCCCCTACGAGCTCTCCAAGCCTGATGCATTTGCTTCCCACTCTTCTTGCAGCAGTATGGCTCTGCGGATTCGCGATGGTCCTCTTAGTCTGGTATTTGCGCTGGCGAATCATATCCGCGGCGGTACGCAAAGCGGTGCCGTTGCACGAAGGCCGCGAAGTGGAAGCGCTGCGCCGGATGGAGCGTATCGGGGGAATACAGAGGCCTATCAGGATGCTATTGTCGTCGGCCTCTCTGGAGCCGGGGATTTTCGGCATAGTCCGCCCAGTTCTGCTGTGGCCGGAAGGAATCTCCGAACACCTTGAAGATGCGCATCTGGAGGCGATTGTAGCCCACGAAGTGTGGCACGTACGCTGGCGCGACAATCTGGCGGCTGCGATGCACATGGTGGTGGAAGCCATTTTCTGGTTTCATCCCTTGGTGTGGTGGTTGGGAACGCGACTGGTGGATGAGCGGGAACGCGCGTGTGACGAACAAGTCCTGGAATTAGGCACCGAACGACACGTCTATGCGGAAAGTATCTTGAGGATCTGCAAATTCTCCTCGGGATTTCCGCTGGCTTGCGTATCCGGGGTTACAGGTGCGGATCTGAAGAAGCGGATTGTCCACATCATGACCCAACGTGTCGCACACAAACTGGATCTCAGCAAGAAGTTATTGCTCGGCGCGGCTGGATTGGTGGCCATCGCGGTGCCGACTGCGATTGGACTGTTGAATGCCACGCCTGCCCTGGCCGAGGCACAGACCGAAAACCTGGCCGGTATTACGCATATGGATGGCTCGCGCCAAACGAAACCGATTATCCTTGCTGAAACACCGGCCGCCATTGTCTCGAATACAGCATTGCCAAAGAAGGCCACATGTTCGAAGTCTCTTCGCATTCGCAAGCTTGTTGCTCTTGAAAACGACGACCTTGGAGAAGAGCGCTAAACCTAGCTGTGACTGGAGAAACAGATCAAGGGAGAAAAAAGATGGCGGTATTGGGGCGCATTCGCACGTACTTCTTATTGAGTGCTCTGAGCTTCGTGGCTTACTCTGCCCCCGCACCGGCACAAACCGATTCCGGAGCAACCAAAGCCGCACCGCAAGCGGCAACCGCCGAGCGTGATGGTCAGCACGATTTTGATCCCCTTATTGGTTCATGGAAATATCACCTCAAGAAGCTCGTGCATCCCTTATCCGGTTCCACTACGTGGGTCGAATTTGAAGGGACTGGCGCCTGCTTCAAGATTTGGGATGGCCGCGCCGAGCTGGACACGATCGAGGTCGATAGCCCAACCGGCCACATCGAAGGCCTCACCTTGCGTCTATACAATCCCCAAACTCATCAGTGGCGCCTTTCTTGGGCCAACAGCAAGAACGGCATCCTGGACCCGCCCCAGATCGGTGAGGTCAAAAATGGACGGGGTGAGTTTTATGCCCAGGACATGCTGGATGGGAAAAGCATTTTGATCCGATTTGTTTGGACGAACATGACCACAAATACGCCCCACTTTGAACAGTCTTTCTCGGAGGATGGCGGCAAGACCTGGGAAGTTAATTGGATTACGGATCAGACACGGGTGCCAGATGAATCTGACAAAGCCCACTGAACTCTTCTCAGCCCAGGCGTTGTGGTTTCCTTGAGGATACTCCACACACCGGGCAGAACACTGGGAACCGGACCAGCACCCGATTCTCGCCAGCTACATTGCGGCGCGGTGCGCGACGAAGGTGGACTTAATGATTGCCTTCGCGCGGCATGAACGCGCCGTGTTTACGGCACGTTGAGAAGGGCGTCCTAGTTTTGCATGGGCATGTTTTTCGCAGTTTATTGCCAATTCAAAGGAGAAATTTGCGATGAAGCGGTCTTCGAAGTGGCCCGGGCTTGCGCTGGTTGCGGTCATTCTGCTTGCCGTCGTCGGAACGAATCTCTACGGTCAGGGCCAATCGCAGAATCAAGCTCCGGGTCCTGCGCGGTCGCGAGCAGACGAAATGCTGGATAAGTGGAACGACATCGGGAACAAACTCATCGCCATGGCCCACGATTTCCCCGAAGACAAATACGATTTCAAGGTGCAGAAGGACGAGCGCACCTTTGCCCAGAATCTTCTCCACGCCGCCGCACTGGATTTCGTCCTGATACGCCGGGTTTCCGGATCGAACCTCGGGCCCGACTTCGGCCAGGGCGACAATCCTTCGCGTGACGTTTTCAAGACTAAGGCCGATGTGGTGAAGTTCGTGCAAGAGGCAGTCGCGGACGGAGCGCAAGTGATTCAACAGCAGGGCGACGCGGGGCTGGACAATACATCGAAGTTTTTTGGCAACCGGCTGGCCCACAACTCCTCCATCTGGACGTTCGCCATCGAGCACAGCGGCGAGCACTACGGCCAGCTTGTGGTCTACTATCGCGCGAACAACATGGTGCCGCCGGACTCGCGGCGGACTCAGGCGCAACAATCGCAGCCGCCACCCGCTCCGCGTGTGCTGGACCTGAAGGCGTCGGACGGTACCATCCTGAAGGCAAGCTACTTTGCCGCGGCAGAACCAGGTCCCGGTGTGTTGCTGCTGCATCAGGTCAACCGGCAACGCAAGGTGTGGAATGATCTGGCCGGGCAACTGGCGGTGGCTGGAATCCACACGCTTACACTCGATATGCGCGGATTCGGCGAAAGCGGCGGCACGCCTTGTGTTATCTCCCTGAACGTGAGCTCGTCATGCGAGCAGATGCCTGGCGACATTGACACGGCGCTCCAATATTTGGTTTCGCAGCCAGGCGTCAAGCATGATGTCATCGGCGTGGGAGGAGCCGGGTTACTCGGCGTCGACAATTCCGTGCAGACGGCGCACCGGCATTCCGCCGACGTGAAATCGCTGGTGTTGCTTTCCGGAGAGACCTTCCTTTCCGACCTGCAATTCCTGCGGCAAGCGTCGCAACTGCCCGGGCTGTTCGTCGTGGCCGACGACGACGAATACCCTCCCACGGCAGAGGCGATGGAATGGCTCTACATCACTTCCTCCAATCCGGGCAAGAAGTTCGTACACTACTCTGCGACGGAAGACGCGCCCTGGCTATGGTATGAACCCTTCGATCTCGGCAGAGTTCCCGCGACCGGCAGCCACGGAACGGACATGTTCAACGTCCATCCGGAGCTGCCCGGCATCATCGTGGATTGGTTTGTGACCACGCTGATCAAGACACCGGGTTACTCGCCACCGGACGCCCTGGCCTCTGCGCAAATCCTCGGTCAAATCGAGCTGCCCGGCGGAGTGGCCCAGGTCACGCAGCAACTGATGGAAGCCCGGCGGAGAGATCCCAGGGCACAGTTGTTCCCGGAAGTCAACGTCGACATCATAGGTAGTGACCATTTGCGCGCGGGCGAGACGAAGTTAGCGGTCGAGGTCTTTAAGCTCAACCTGCTCGCTTATCCAGAGTCGGCCGACGCGAACAATAACCTCGCCGATGCGTATTTGGCAGACGGACAGAAAGATCTGGCGCGACAGTATGCCGAAAAGGCATTGGCCCTGCTGGATTCTCATGCGGTACGGGCGTCATCATGGTCCGATACGGAGCAGCGGCGCGGTGAGATTCGTAGCAGCGTGCAGCACATACTCAAGAAGCTCAGCGCGGCCCAGTGATAGACGCCTCGCGTAAAAGTGTTCTCTGCAGATTATTGCCGATACAAAATTCAACTACCACTTGTCACCCTAGTGGCGACGCGGTGATACGGAGGACTGGGTCGTATGCGCAAACTGTTTACGCTGTTGGCCACATTGTTTTTCGCTCTGTTTTCAGCTGGGGAGCTCGTCGCCCAATCGCCCGCGGTCGTGACTCTGGTAAGAGCTGGCCGGCTGCTCGATCCCCGGACTGGGAATGTGCTTTCGCCCGCAGCCGTGCTCACTGAAGACGGCAAGATTAAGGAAGTCGGTTCGCCTTCGCAAGTGCAAGCGGATGCGCCGGCCGGTGTCAAGACCATTGATCTGGGCAGCGCAACCTTGCTGCCTGGGCTGATTGACTCTCATACCCATCTGCTTCTCAACGTAACTTTGCCGACCGAAGCCGAGATGACTCGCTACACCGAGTTTCAACCAGGGCTATTGCTGGCAGTCGCCGCAAAGTCGCCCGCTGAACGGGTATTGCTGGGCGCGCAAATGGCACGAGAAGACCTGGAGAGTGGTTTCACTACTGTGCGCAACGTCGGGCACTCCGGCATTGATGGCGATGTTGCGCTGCGGAACGCGATCAATGCAGGCCGCGTCCCTGGCCCGAGAATTCTGGCCGCTGCGCGTAAACTTACGCCGCTAGGTGGATATTTCCAGAATCTCAATCCCGCCATTGCCGAACCAATCCTGCAACAGGAATTTCTTCAGGTAGCCAGCCCCGACGAAGCGCGGCGGGCGGTGGATGAGGATCTCTTCTACAGCGTTGACCTCATCAAGGTTGTGGCCGACGACAACGGCGCCGGCATCACAGTGCCGGTAATGACGGCGATTGTCGAGGAAGCTCACCGCGCGCACCTGAGAGTTGCCGTTCACGCTCAGACCAAAATCGCCATCCAAACGGCGATTGATGGGGGCGTGGACTCCATCGAGCATGGCAACGCTGTGACCGACGAACAACTGAAGATGATGCGCGACAAGGGGATGTTCCTCGACATAACGCCCACTTGGTATGACGGCTTTGCTACCAAGATTTACGATGCCAGCATCGTGATGTCTCCGGCCTTTCGATCCGCGCTTGTCGCCGGCGACGACCGAGCCCGGCAACGGGCAGCGGCCCGGGTTCAGCGGGTATTGAAGTCGGGAGTAAAGTTCGCGGCCGGATCGGATATGTGCTGGTTCTATCCGGGAAAAACGCGCGGCCAAGCCAGCGCAACGATGTTTACCGCGTTGCATGACGTAGGCATGCCGCCGCTCGACATCATTCGTGCGGTCACGGTGAATGCCGCAGAAATGTTGGGCTGGCAGGACCAGGTGGGCGCGGTTGAGCCCGGGAAATTTGCCGATCTCGTCGCCGTCGCTGGAGATCCGATCGCCGACATCAGCGAACTTGAGCGCGTCCGCTTCGTGATGAAGGACGGCCAGGTGGTGAGGAATGACCTTGCCTCGCATTGAGGCGCCGACGCCATGGCTCATGGGGCTTCTGACTGGGGTAACGAATCTGGACTATGACGAATCAACCACCACAACTCTCGGAGATGGCTGCGGAGACCGCAGGACGGTCCTACGCGCTACGTTACTTTGACCGGCCGGGCTCAGGACCCACGGTCCTGTACATTCACGGACTGGGCTGCTCGAAGGCAGATTTTATGGAAATGGCTTCGGTCCCCGAGCTTCAATCGTTTCGTCTAGTGTGCGCCGATAACCCCGGTTGCGGCGATTCTTCTTACGATAAGAACCATCCGCTAAACATCGACGGCGTTGTGGAACTGATTGAGAACTTTGTGGCTCAATTGGGCCTTAACCGTTTCATGCTCGTGGGAGGCAGCATGGGCGGGTTGGTCGCATTGCTCTATGCGGAGCGAAATCCCAACAAAATAGCCGGCTTTGTGAATGTGGAAGGCAATCTGGCCCCTGAAGATTGCATGTTCACCCGTCTTGTGATATCGCACTCTTATTCACATTTCGAAAACGTGGTGTTCCCGCAGATAAAGAAGGCACTCTCCGCTAAAGCAGGACGGGGATTTGCGCAGCATTTACGAGTGCTGGAGAAAGCCAACCCACGCGCATACTACGATTATTCTTTCCAAACCGTTGAATATTCAGACCACGGCAATCTGCTGGAGCGGTTTCTGAGTCTCCCGGTTCCAAGATGTTTTCTGTACGGCTCGGAGAACCGTCACCTATCGTACTTGCCACAACTCCTTAAGTCAGAATGCACGGTCATCGAGATACCGAATGCGGATCATTTCCTGTTCTACGACGAACCGAATTATTATGCAGCGGCCCTAGCCTCGTTTGCCCGGAATTCCTGTTTATTCTCAGTAGGAGAAAAGCCGCGATGACACAACTGTTCTCGATTGCACTCAAAACAAATTGAGGGGAGTCACTCCAATGAAACAGATACAAATCTTCTTGCCGCTGGCAGTACTCATCTTCATCTTTACCGTGACCGCCTTGGGAGACGGCAAGAGCGCCGCTGCGGCGAGAGCGCCGCAGGCGCAACAACCGCAGCCTCCGCCAACCATAGCCTCAACCGTGGACCATGAGATCAGCACCATCGAAAAGGAACTTGTGGAAGTTGCCGAAGCCATGCCCGAAAATAAGTTCAACTTCTCTCCTGAGAGCTTGAATATTCCAGGCGATGACTACAAGGGTGTGCGCACGTTTGCCGTGCAGCTCAAGCATGTCGCCGCTTCTAACTATTTTCTGTGGTCGGCGCTTACCGGCGATAAGATCCCGGAGAATTTCAAAGGCGGGAACGGTCCTGAGGACTTGAAGACCAAAGCCGACATCATCAAGTTCCTGAAGGATTCTTTTGCCCTCGGTCACAAGGCCGCGGCTACGTTGACTACCGAGAACATGTTGCAGACCGCGGAGCACAGCAAATCGTCCCGCCTGTACCTGGCCACATTTGCCGTCGCCCACGCATTTGATCATTACGGACAGATGGTGGAGTATCTGCGGATGAACGGAATTGTGCCGCCAGAGAGCCGGGGAAAGTCAAACTGATGGCGGAATTGGCGTAACTGACAAGATTGCGATATTGAAAACGAGCGCTGCCGCAGACAACAAACGGCCCGCAAGTTGTTGAAACCCTGCGGGCCATCCGGTGGACTGTTTGGGATTGACCAAGAGGTGGTCACTCTACGTGGCCTCTCACGGCAACTCCCGGGTCGGGGACTGAAGACCTAAGGATCGAAGACTGAAACCCTTGGTCGGAAGCCTTCGCGCGACCGACGCGGGGCATCCATCCGTACTCACCGGCTAGTGTGCGGGCTGTAGCTCCCGGNNACTGCCACTACAATCAGAACTTGTCATTCGACCACCTCCTTTCCGGTGTAATCGCAGATTAGTACGAAATCGGGCTGTGCGTCAACCGGCACGAAAGTGGGTGTCGAGGACGGCACTGTCCTCATCTGTTAGCTTAGGGGGCTCAGTTGATGGAAGGATGATGAAAACCGCGACAATGTTTTCGACTGTGGGAAGTATTCTGCGCCAACGATGTCCCCGGTGCCGCATGGGAGGCATCTTTCGCTATTCCATCTTCCGGGGATTCCCCAGGATGCACGAGCGCTGCCCCGTCTGCGACCTCAAGTTTGAGCGCGAGCCAGGCTACTTTCTGGGAGCGATGTACGTCAGTTACGGATTGTCACTGGTGATCGTGGCGCTTATCGCGACGCTGCTATGGTTCGTGACCGGATGGTGGATCACGAAAGATACCATTTGGGCGGTCGTGGTGTTCCTGCCGTTCGCGCCAACGATCGCACTTTTTGCCCGGGTGCTCTGGATCTATTTCGATCAGACCATCGATCCCGAGCGGCGGCCTTAGCTGCTGGCACGCCTTCGCGGACGCCTAAGGAAGCACACCGGAAGATTCCGCGGCATCTAGTCTTAATCGCTGCCAATCTCAACCAATCCAGTTTCAACCGGCCCACCCTCAACAGGCTGACCCATCTGCCTGTCGCTCGCCGCAGCGGAGATTTCCGTTGCCAGTTGCGATTGGAATTCACTGCTCACTTTTTTCCATCGAGCAATTGTCTTACCGACCTGCGGGGCAATCGAGGCAAACTTTTTCGGTCCAAAAATAACAAGCCCCAACAAGCCAAGAAAAAACATCTCCGCGAGGCTCATGCTTTTTCTTCCGGCGTTTTCGGCGTCGGGGACAGGACCGTAGAATCCTCCTTTGCCTGCATTGCGGCCTTGAAGCCGCGAATGCCTTCGCCCATTCCTTTTCCAAGCTCGGGCAGCTTTTTAGGACCAAAAATCAGCAAAGCGATTCCGGCAATGATGATTAAGTGCATGGGTTGAAATAAGCCTTCAATCACGGGAGTTCCTCCAGTCAAAGAATCAGTTCGACGATGAATGGTTTTTAAAGAACGGGCGCTGCGCCCAGGAGAACTATGCGCAGCGCCCGCCTTACGGCAACACAAACAAACCCTGCCGACAAACGTTAGACGCCGCGTTGAGCGGCGTCGGCTGCGACAGCCAGAGCCTGCAGCGTGGTGAAGAACTGCTGGCTTTGGCCGATGAAGAGACCGCTAGCGGTGAGGCCTTTGACCGCAGCCATGGCACCCGCAAATTTATCGGTCAGCGGACGAATGATCGAAACACGGGGAAGGTTGGGCTTGAATTCGACAGGGACGGGGAAGATCAGGCTGGGCTGAATCAACGGATTCGCTGGGCTGAAAAAATTGGGAAATTTCAGGCCCGATATGGAGTCCGCAAATGGTGCAACGGGGGCTTGCACTCCGTTGCCCGCAAAATCAACCCATTCTAAAAAGTGAGCGATCTCGTCTCCGCCAATACCGAGAGTGATCTCGAGCACTTCCGGCTCCGTCACTTTTTGACTCATGGTTGCGTAAAGACTCGAGCCGCCTTGCTCAATTTGTCCAAAGTGAAAGGCCGCTACATTGGCGATCGCCTGAATGTGGTCGTTGCCGGGAAAGTTCGGGTTGGATTTGCCCTCGTAATCGGCATCGCTTCTGGGAATGGCGGTAACCCCGTTGAGAGTGAGAGCCTGAGCGAAGGTGGCGCCGAGGTCGGGATTGGTTGCGCTACGGTAGCGAACGAACCAACTTGTGTCAACGTTGAGATTCATGAGGTTCGTGAGGCGCGAGCTGCCCGTAGATCCGGTAGCTGTGCTTCCCGGCAAAGTTTGGAACTCATCGAAGTTGACGGGTTCGGCTCCCCGGGATTCGAGATAGGCATTGAGGAAGGTGGCGTGGCTCACTTCATCGAGGGTATTGCTGGCGATATATTGCGGACCATCGGAATCGAGGTTCGACAGGGCTACCTGATAGGGGTTCAGCAGTTGGTTCGGGTCTACCTCAATGGGTGGATTATTGCCGATACCGCCCAGTTCGGCGTACTGGGTCCAAAGGTCCGACTCGATGAGTTCAGCTGCCGCAAGGAATCGAAGGATGGCAATATCTCCCTTGGTAAGGGTTGAATCGCTGGTTTGCTGGGCGAAGGCAGGTAGGCCGCTTCCCAGAATGCCGGCTCCTACGGTCGCCACAGCTCCGGCGACCATGCTGTTCTTGAGGAATGTGCGGCGGTTCGCGGCACGTCCCAGAACTTCCGTGAGTTGCTTCATAGTGTCCTCTCTTTTACCGTCTTCCACTGCTTGCATCGGATCACGGTGTAAGGCAGAGTAGCGTGCAGCCGGTTGAGGCCATGTCACATGATGGTCAAAGATTTGTATCTTTTTGGAGTAGTTGTCTCTTGGAGGTCTCGGGGAATTCGGTTGCCGCCGGTTCGTTGCGGAATCGTGGCGAGGTTAGACTGCTGGATATTGCGACGCTGTTTTCTTCAAGGACCGACTAAGGCAGCGCGAAGGCGTACACTGCGCTACCCGCCGCGATTGCCACGTACTCTTTTCCGTCGACGGCGAAGGCCATGGGCGCGGCATAGACCGCGCCGCCCATCTGGAAGTGCCACGATGCCTTGCCCGAAGCTGCATCCAGAGCGATGAGGTTTCCTTCCGCATCGCCGGTGAATACGAGTCCGCCGGCGGTCGACAAAACTCCCGACCAGGTCGGCGAGGTGTGCTCGAACTTCCATTTGATGTTTCCGGTCGTGGGGTCGAGCGCCTTCAGAAATCCGCGATAGGGCTCGGCGTCTTCCGACGGGAAATAGGCGCTGCCGTAGTAAGCGTGGCCAGCCTCATAGGGCTGCGGAGCGGTGCTGAAGATGTCGCATTGATCGCGGGCGGTCACGTAGAACAGCATGGTTTGTGGATCGTAGGCGGGCGCCATGAAGTTGGTCGTCCCCAGCGCTCCCGGACACACCGTGTGCCCCTCGAGCGTGGGCGAAGCTTCTTTCTTCGCGACGGGACGCCCCTCGGCATCCTTGCTGTCGCTCCACGTGGTTTTGCCGTAGGCGTTCGCGAACATAAGCTTGCCGGTTGTGCGATCGATCACATAGAAGAATCCGTTTCGGTTGGCCTGCGCGATCAGATGCTTGCCGCCGGCATCGATCATTACCGGAACCTGCGTGGCATCCCAGTCATGCTCGTCGTGTTTGGTGAACTGGAAATACCAGTTCATCTTGCCTGTGTCCGCATTGAGCGCGAGCAGCGAATTGCTGTAGAGATTGTCTCCCGCGCGCCCTTCACCGCGATTCGAGGGCGACGGATTGCCTGTGGGCCAAAAAATCTGGTTGGTCACAGCGTCGTAGGTGCCGGTATTCCACGCGGGAGCGCCGCCGATCTTCCACGAATCGCCCTCCCAGGTTTCATGTCCGGGTTCGCCCGGTCCCGGCACGGTGTAGAAGCGCCATTGGCGCTCGCCGGTCGCGGCGTCATAAGCATCGATAAACCCGCGCACGCCGTATTCACCGCCTGAGACGCCGATCACCACCAGATTTTTCACGGCCAGTGGCGCCACCGTAAAGCTGTAGCCCTTTTGATAGTCGGCCGCGACGATATCCCAAATCACATTTCCCGTCTTCGTATCGAGTGCGATCACGTGCGCATCAAGCGTTCCCAGGAAAACTTTGTCGCCCAGGATAGCGAGTCCGCGATTTACGCGCCCGCAGCAGGGACGAATGTCCCCCGGCAGTTGATGCTGATACATCCAGATTGGCCGCCCCGTGCGCGCATCCAGAGCAAGTGCCCGGTCGTCTTGCGCCGTAGCGTAGAGAATTCCGTCCGCGACCAGCGGAGTGGTCTCGAGTTTGCCCGTCGCCCCGGTCTGGTACACCCACTTCGCCACCAGCGAACGAGCATTCGTGATGTTGATTTGATCAAGCGAACTGAAGCGCCGGCCAGAGTAATCACCGGAATAGGTGAGCCAATTCTGCGGTTCCTTCCCGGAATTCAGCAACCGTTCGAATGTAACCTGGGCACGAGCCGGCGGCGCAAAGAAGCCGCAAGCAAGGCCAGCTATCAACAGATTCGCCAAGAGTCTCCCCGCCGTCATTTCGCCCCCACGCCGATCAAGTAGGCCACTATGTCCTGAAGATCTTTGTCGCTCAAAGCGTCCGGGCTGTACTTCGGCATCATCGACTCCCGGCTCTTTTGAAACGAGCGCAGCTTGTCTTTTTCGAGCAGGTGAATCTGTTCGTTCCCATCCATCATCTGCACGCTAAAGTTGTCCTCGTTGAGCGCGACACCCTTGATTTGTTTGCCATCGGCAGTCACCACGGTGACAGTTTCGTACTCCTGCGGAAACTCTTTCGTCGCCTCAGTCAATCCCCAGGCCAGCTGCCGGCTGGGATTGCGCACCGAATCGATCATCGATTCCCGGGTGCGCGACCCTCCCACTGCCGTGAGTTCCGGCCCCAACCGCCCGCCCTTGCCCTCGACCATGTGACACAGGGAGCAGTTCGCATCGCCATAGAAAAGCTCCTTGCCATGCGCGGCAATGCCAGCGGCGTTTGCCGGCGCCTTCACTTCCACGCTGCGGATATAAGTGATGATCTGCCATATCTCTTCGTCAGTCATACCGACACCCTGGCCGTTGGTTCCGTTGGAGGGCATGACGGTCCCAGGAATTCCGTTGCTGATCACCTGAAACATCTCTTCGTCGGAGTGAACGTGCTTCTTTTGGGCCCGCGTCAGGTCCGGGCCGCGCCCGCCGCCGTGCGCGCCCAGGCCGTGGCAAAGCGCGCAGTTGATGCGGAATTCATACTCCCCAGCCTTCGCGGCCTTGGCGTCACCCGCATAGGGATTGCGATCGCCGGCCGCATAGGCTGCTGTTAGGGCCAGCAGCAGTATCACCGCACAAACTAGTGCCAGAAGAAATGGCCGCAGTTGAAGATCCGAGAATACGAATCTTTTCTTGACCCGCTCCGGTTGCTGAATCGTTAAGGACATGAATCACCCATCAGGGAATTTGCCGCATTTTACGCTAAGAGAAGCAGATCGTCGCTTCGGAAATCTGAGAACTCAGGATGTCGATTTGGGCGAGGCTCTCGCCGCCCGTACATGTCCGGCGGGCATCTGGGACCATCGCCTCCGGCTCTCTACACTTAAGTTCTCCCCCATCAGGCCGATCTTCCTTAGGTCGAAGACTTTTTGCATGTACACAGGTAAGTCGCTGATAATTCAGTCCTTCCAACGGAAGGAGTTGGGCTGGGGCAGGCCCAGGTGAGCGAGCACACGATAGGCGAACTCGCGAGCCATGTCATCTAAGCTTGCCGGTCGGTAGTAGAAGGCCGGAATCAGTGGAAAAACCGTCGCCCCGGCGTCGGCGGCCCGGTACATGTTGCGGATATGGATTTTATTGAACGGTGTCTCGCGAACACACAGCACCAGCGGACGCTTCTCTTTCAGAGAGACATCGGCCGCACGCTCAATCAGGTGCGAAGCGATGCCGTTAGCGATGCGGGCCAAGGTGCCCACGCTGCACGGGATCACGATCATGGCGTCAGCCGGGTAAGAACCGCTGGCCACATTGGCCCCGATGTCAGCGTTCGATTGCTCTTGAATTTTGGACCGGTTGTTTGGGGTTGTACGAACTGAGGTTTTCGTTCTTTCGCCGACGAGAATCTGGCGAACAAGATTCGCGCGGCCCTTGATGCCAAGTTCTTCGGCCAGTACGCGCAGGCCGGAGTCGGAAGCGATGAAGTTTACGGTCTGAACGCGGGCATCGTTTTCGACCGCGAGCAGCAGTTGCCGCAAAAAGATCGATCCGCTGGCGCCGGTAGTCGCGATGGTTAGATTTTGCGGCGGGTGATTCGGCAAAGCACCTCCGGCGAGGCGATGCGAGCCGCCCCGAAGTTTGGAGCATAGGGAGTCGCTGAACAAGAAGTCAAGGCAGTGTGTAGCTGGGGGCTAGAAGCTGACTTATGGCATCGACGGTCAACTTGCGATCCCGCCGTAGCGCTGCTCAGCTCCACGCGCTGGCCGGAGTGGAGCGCGAAATCCGCGCCCAGGATTCGCACGGCCGCCGCAAATACCTTCGAGAGTTCAGCCGGGCCTTTCGCAACTACGATTCTCTTCTCGATTCGCAGCAGCTTCAGAATGCTCTGCACGCAGCCGACGTGGTTCTAATCGGCGACTACCACGCCCTGCCTGCGGCCCAGCGCTATGCCGCGGCGCTCGTCGAGCAGCGCGCTTTGGCCGCAGATCGCCCGGTCGTGCTCGGAGTCGAAACCATCTTCGCCCGCGACCAGCACATCCTCGACGAGTGGTGGCGTCGCGAGATCGGCGAAGAAGAGCTGCGCCAACGCATCCGCTTCGACCTGGACTGGGGATACGACTGGACACCGTTCCACGAGTTGCTGATTGCGGCGCGCGACCACGGAGAGGCCATCTACGGCCTGGATTGCATGCCCCGCGAAAACCTGCGGAAGATCGGGGCACGCGACCGTCACGCCGCAGCGAAGATAGCCGAGATCCGCGAACACCATCCCAATGCGGTAATCTTTGTATTATTCGGTGAGTCGCACCTCGCTCCGGGACATCTGCCGGGCGTGCTGCGCAAGGAAATGCCGGGCGCAAGAATCCTCACCGTTTTGCAGAATGTTGACGCACTATACTGGCGTGCCGCCGGGGAGCGCGCCGACAAGGTCGACGCAGTTCGCGTCAATGATGATGTCTTGTGCGTGTTCAACGCCACGCCCCTCGAAAAGTATGAAAGCTACCGCCTGTTTCTTGACCAGTGGAGCCGCTGCGATAGTGGCCCCGATTTCGCGCCCACCATCTATAACCTGATCGACAGCCTGGCCAGCTTTCTTGAGATCAACCGCTATTCTCCTCACAACGGTACACAACCGAAGTTCTTGGTCGACATGCTGCCCGAGGTTCATGGCAACTCGTCGGATGCTGTGCTGCGCAGGCTGCTCTCGCGCAAGGGCATTCGTGAGCCGCAACTGGAAACCATGCTGACAAGCGTGGAGGAACGCGGCAGCGCCTATCTACCCCAGATCAATGCGTTCTGCGTCCGCGAATTTCGAATGATGCACGCTGCCGAGGATGCGGCTCGCTTTCTACATCATGCGTGCCGCGGTCTGCCCGGGCGGGTGAATGGATACGGCGGAAACGGCGACGGACATGGCGGTATTAGTCCGGCCCTGGCCACCGATCTCTTTTACACGCGAGTGATTGAGCATGCCGTAGCCTACTTCGGATCGCGCGTGCTTTATCCTTCGCGGCCGGCGTCCGAGACGGAAGATTCACCCGTTTTGTCGCGCGCCGCCTGTGAAAAAGCCGCACAAGCCGCCATCCGCGGCGAGGAAGGCAAGTTTGAAGTGATCGCGCGCGACTGGGGATACCGCCTGGGAAGCCAGATCTACCATACCTACCTTGCGGGCAAAGTGAAGCCGAGCGGCCTGCGCCGTTTGTTCCTCGCGCATCTTGATGAGCCGGGCCTTGCCCGCAGAGTGTGTACGGCCGTGATTGCAAAAGTCCGCTCAGCTTCCCGCGGCGTGCACAAGTAAACTCAACTCCGCTGCTAGATGCTAATCTAGACTCCGCTTGACTCAATGCTGAGTGCTGACTGCTGAATGCTACCGTGAACGCCGAATCCATTCGCAAACTCTTCGAGCAAGTACGCCGAGGCAAGCTCACACCCGACGACGCTGTAGACCGCCTGCGCCATTTGCCGTTTGAAGACCTGGGTTTCGCCAAAGTCGACCATCATCGCGCGCTGCGCGCGGGCATGCCCGAAGTGATTTTCGGAGAGCGGAAGACTCCGTTGCAGACGGCGGAGATTTTTGCACGTTTGGCGAAGCATGGTGGCAACGTGCTGGCCACGCATGCCGACAAGAAGCAGTTTGCAGCGGTAAAGAAGAGAATACGCGCAGCGGAATATCGTGAACTGGCGCGGGCGATCGTGCTGCAGTGCGACCCTAATCAGTATGGCAAAGGAATGATCGCCGTAGTTTCGGCGGGAACCAGCGACATTCCCGTAGCCGAGGAAGCCGTGGTCACGGCCGAACTCATGGGCAATGAAGTGGAGCATTTCTACGACGTGGGCGTGGCGGGAATCCATCGTCTGCTGGCTAATCGCGAAGCCCTGACCAAGGCGCGGGTCGTGATCGTCTGCGCCGGCATGGAAGGTGCGCTGCCCAGTGTGGTGGGAGGGCTGGTCGGCGTTCCGGTGATTGCCGTACCTACCAGCGTCGGCTACGGTGCATCGTTCAAGGGGTTGACAGCGCTGCTCGGCATGTTGAATTCGTGCGCGTCGAACGTAAGCGTGGTAAATATCGATAATGGGTTTGGCGCGGGGTATGTGGCGTCGCTGATCAATCGACTATAACCGAAAAGAGGCGCGGCCTACGCCGCGCCTCCCTTCGCTCACGGTAGTCGGATTGCATCCCAGCCTAGCTGGGATCCTTCTCCACCTCCAGCTTGTTCTCCACGCTGAAGGCGCCGAAAAGCTGGTTGGCTCGAATTCCGGCGACAGTTTTATCCATGGCGTTATCCACAGAACCGTAGAGCGTGACGTGACCGTTGTCCACGATGATGCGAATCGGCTGCGCCGGATCGACAGCGTACTTGCTTAGCACCGGGTCGCGGTAAATGGCCCGAGCCGCCCGCAGGCGCAGTCCATCATCCATCGGCGAAACCGGTTCGACCGAAATGTTCACGATCACATCCTTCACGCCGGGCTGGTTGTAGATATCGGCGAGAGCTTCGTCGCGGCCCACGCCGGTTCGATCCTGCCCCTCCACCGTGACCACACCATCTTTCACCCCAAGGGCGAAGTAATCAAACGTGTTGTCGTAGCCGGCCCGAACGTACGTCAGCTTCCTGGCCAGTTTCTGCTCGAGTTGCGCGTCGGAAACATTGGGACCCATCACCGTGATCAGGTCGCGCACGCCCTGCACATTCGAAATCTTACGAGCGAGTTTGGCCGCGTCCAGTTTGCGCTGGTATAGCTCGACCGTGCCCGTGAGCGTGACAATGCCGTCTTCTACGCTGGACTTAACGTCGGCGAACTGGCTCTTGGCTGTCAGTTTCTGCGCGATGGAGTTCTGGAGTTGATTGTCGTAGCGATTCGCCACCGTGATTTGAGCCGCAAGCGTTGCGGCCAAAACGCCCACTGACAGCATTGAACACAACATTTTTAGAAACCATTTCCTTGTCATCGAGGTCACCTCCGACCCAACTGACGAAACTTTACGAACTAACCACCTGGTTAATTACTTCGATGCGATGAATGGGGAAGAAGATGCACGTGCGGCAGGTACGCGGGGGGGAAAACAGCAAGCGCAACTTTCCCAGGCTGGCCGGGTTGCTACGCTGTAGATGGACGCGGTTAGCGGCTGCGGCTTCGGGGTCGCTAGGACTTCGTGCGGGTAGGTGCTTTCGCGCGATTCTTGCCCTGATTTCCGAACACGCGGGCGAATATCTTGTCTACGTTCTTCAGTTGACGTGACAGGTCGAAAGCGTACTCGATCTGTTTGCGCGGGACGCGGCTGGTGATCTCTTTATCGGCGAGCACCAACTCCCTGAAGTTCAACCCTTCTTTCCACGCCCGCATGGCATGCGTTTGCACTGCGCGGTAGGCATCTTCGCGAGAAACTCCATGCTCCACCAGGTCGAGCAGGAGTTGCCCACTGAAGATCAGTCCATGCGTGCTTTCCAGATTGATTCGCATCCGTTCCGGATACACAAACATGGTTTCAATCAAGTTTGTGGTCTTGTTCAGAAGATAATCCACCAACGTCGTCGAGTCCGGCAGAATCACGCGCTCCGCCGACGAATGCGAGATGTCACGCTCGTGCCACAGGGCTACGTTTTCGAATCCTGCCTGGGCGTTGCTGCGCACCACTCGTGCCAGCCCACTAATCTGCTCGCTGGTCACGGGATTCCGCTTGTGCGGCATGGCCGAAGAGCCTTTCTGTTTTTCGCTGAAGAACTCCTCAACCTCACGCACCTCGGTGCGCTGCAGATGCCGGATTTCGGTCGCAATCTTGTCCAGTGTGGAAGCAATCACCGCCAGTGTGGCTAGATAAGTTGCATGGCGATCACGCTGGATCACTTGTGACGACACTGCCGCTGCCTTCAGACCCAGGCGCGCGCAAATCTTCTCTTCGATCTCCGGCGTCAGGTGGGCGAAGATTCCGACGGCTCCGGAAAACTTGCCCACGCGCATGTCCTCGGCTGCGGCTGCAAAGCGGGAAATATTGCGCTGCGTCTCGGAATACCAGTTGGCCAACTTAAAGCCGAACGTGATGGGTTCGGCGTGAATGCCGTGCGTGCGGCCTACCATTGGCGTGTCTTTGAATTCCCATGCGCGCCGCTCGAGCACCTCCGCCAGGCGTCCAAGTTCCTGCGCAACGAGCGCCGAAGCCTGCTTAATCAGCAGGGCTTGCGCCGTATCGACCACGTCGTTTGAGGTGAGGCCGTAATGGAACCAGCGCGCGTCAGGGCCAACGATTTCGGCGACGGCCGTGGTGAAGGCAATCACATCATGGCGTACTTCCACCTCGATCTCGTGGATGCGCTCCACGCGGAAATCGGCGCGCTCGTGGATCGCCTTGGCCGCTTTCTTTGGGACCATCCCTGCCTCGGCCAGAGTCTCAGTGGCGGCGACTTCCACGGCCAGCCAGGTGCGAAAACGGTTCTCATCGCTCCAGATGCGGCCCATCTCCGGGCGGGTATAACGCGGAATCAAAGTGGATGTGCCTCCTGTCGGCTGGGGAGCCTGGAACATTGAATTCTAAATGGAGCAGGAACAAAGAGGCCAGCGCCGCTCGCGCGCCAGGGTATTTGGCGGCTTTCTCTCTATATCGTGTTACGATATGCTGTGGAGCGGTGGCTGGATCGCAACACAATACAATCAGCGGCATGAAGAAGCTCACTTTGTCGGATTACCAGGCGCTGGCGGAGTTCCGTTACCAGATCCGCCGCTTCCTCCACTTCAGCGAGCAAGTGGTAAAGAAGGCAGGATTGGAGCGTGGCCAGTATCAGCTTATGCTGGCGATCAAGGGCATGCCGGCTGAAGTGCGCCCTCGGATTCGCGAATTGGCCAACCGCATGCAAGTCCGCCACCACAGCGCGGTGGAGTTGGTGAACCGGCTGGAAGGACGGGGATTTGTCCATCGCACGCGGGCTCGCGACGATCGCCGCGAGGTCCTGCTCGCGCTCACTCCGAAAGGCGAGAAGGTCCTCGGCGAACTGGCGCTGCATCATCACGACGAACTGCGTTCGGCAGGACCTGAGCTGGTGGCCGCTCTTCGCCGCATCATGCGGGAAGGCAACGATGCCGCGTTTCTGCATTCGGCCTCCTCCCACGAAAAAAGAAAAACCTAAACATCTATGAGCACCTTCGGCGGCGGAACTTCACAGCAGTCATCCTCTTCAAACTCAGCCGGCGCCTCCACCACCTCAGGCCAGGATAGGCCTCGCACGACAATGGACTCGGCACCGCCAGCGCCCTTTCGCATGCTGTTGGTCTCATTTCTCTCCGCCGCGATTGGTCTTGTGGCCGGCGTTGTAGCCTTCGTTCTCTACAAGCTGATAGGCCTGCTCACCAACCTTTTCTTCTTCCATCGCTGGTCGGCCGACTTCTCTAGCGCGCAGCACAACCACCTCGGCTGGACCGTAATTTTCATACCCGTGATCGGCGGGCTCATTGTGGGCGTCATGGCCAAGTACGGTACGTCGAAAATTAAAGGCCACGGGATCCCGGAAGCCATGGAAGCGGTGCTGTACAACCGCAGCCGCATCGCCCCGCGTGTCGCCATCTTGAAACCCATCTCGGCGGCCATTGCGATCGGTACCGGAGGCCCCTTCGGCGCGGAAGGGCCGATCATTCAAACCGGCGGAGCGATCGGCTCGCTCGTCGGCCAAGCCTTTCACACCACGGCCGTGGAACGCAAAGTGCTGCTTGCCTGCGGCGCCGCGGCTGGCATGTCCGCCACGTTCAACACTCCGATCGCCGGCGTGATTCTCGCCATCGAACTATTGCTCTTCGAATTTAAGTCGCGCTCCTTCATCCCGCTCGTGATCGCGAGCACCCTGGCCACCGCCGTTCACATGCAGCTTCTGGGTTTGGGGCCGATGTTCCAGGTCAGCCCGATGGACTTCTCCATTCCGCGCGCGCTTCCCTTTTATCTTGTGCTAGGACTGATCTGCGGCCTTGCCGCAGTCGGCTTTAGCAAACTCCTCTACTGGGTGGAAGATCAATTCGATAAGCTGCCGTTCAACGAAGTGTGGTGGCCGGCTCTCGGCGCTCTCGGCTTGGGCATCATCGGCTTTTTCGTGCCCCGCGTACTCGGTGTCGGCTACGACACGATCGGCGATATTCTCAACGGCCAGCTTGCCTGGAAGCTCTTGCTGGTCATCATGCTGGCCAAAGCCGTCGCCCTGGCCGTCTCGCTCGGCTCTGGCACCTCCGGCGGCTTGCTGGCGCCGTGCTTCATGTGGAGCGCTGCCATGGGCGGCATCTTCGCCATGGTGGCGAACCACTTCGTGCCTGGCGCACACCTTTCGCCCGGAGCCTTCGCACTTGTCGCCATGGGAGCGGTGTTTGCTGCGGCGTCGCGCGCCACTTTTACGTTCATCATCTTCGCCTTTGAAATCACCCGCGACTACAACTCCGTCCTGCCTTTGATGCTGGTCAGCGTCATCGCCGATGGCATCGCCATGCTCTTTATGCCCAACAGCTCGATCATGACGGAAAAACTGGCTCGCCGCGGCTTGCGCGTCCATCAGGATTATGAAACCGATGTTCTCTCGCAAGCGAGGGTCGCTGAAACCATGGAGCAGGAATTGCCGGCCATCCCGGCCGGAACAACGGTGGGCGCGCTCGCCGAACGCATTGCTCAACACGATCCCGCCGTCGCTCGTCACGAGGCTCTTCTGATCCTCGACGATGCCGGAAAACTTGCCGGCATCATCACCCGCGGCGACCTCCTCCGCGCTCTCGACAAAGACTCTTCCGGAGCCATGACCGTTCAGGAAGCTGGCAACACGCGGCTGGTGGTCACTTATCCCGACGAACTGGTTTCCGAAGCCGCCGCAAAGATGCTGCGCCATGATCTCGGACGCTTACCGGTGGTCGATCGCGCCGACCAGCGCAAAGCCGTTGGTTACTTCAGCCGCAGGTGCGTGATGGCCGCTCGTCTTCTCCGCTTCCACGATGAACAGGTGCGCGAGCCGGGATGGTTTCCCAGGAAAGCTGGCGTCAACATTTCGGGATTGAAATAGTTTCTCCCGAGTTGATTGCTAAGAATTTCCGGAATGCGTGCCAACGTGGAAGAGCGGCGCTGCAACGCGTTAAGCGTCCGGAGTCCTTCGGGCCTCGGCTCCGGCTGAATCTTTACGGCTTTTTCTCCGCTTCCTCGATCAGCGGCCGCAACGCCTCCACGGAGAATCCCAGAGTACCGCCGGAAAATCCGTCGATGTAGGCAGAGTTCACTCCGATGACTTGCGCGTTGGAGTTGAAGACCGGACCGCCGCTGCCGCCGTGCGCCGTGGGCGCATCGTAGATCAACTTGTCTCCCACCACATCGCCCAGGTGTCCGCACGTGGTCGAAGGACGAATCAGCGACAGTGCCGCCAGTTCACTTGCGGCCGTGATGTCGTTGTGCCGGTACGCCAGCCGCTGGTAAACGCCGCTGGGCGACTTGGCCACCATCCCCGCAATCCCCATGGGATAGCCGATCACCGTTACCAATTCTCCGGGCAATGCGTTCCCTTTTGCCAGCGGCAGCACGGCAAGCCCGCGCACCGAATCTTTGTTTTCGATGCGCAGCACGGCCAGATCGCCAGTGGAAGAAACCGCGCCGGGGGTCAAGCTCACCGGCGTGGGCGAGCCCGGAAAGAACACGACCAGGCTCTCCAGCATCGCAGTCGCACCGTGATGCATCAGCCCTTCCGCTTCGCTATCGCCATACCACGGCTCGGCAACGTGGCGGTTGGTAGCCAGCAGACCGTCGCCCACCAGAAACCCGGTTCCCGAAACGCGAGCCCGAATCGCCGCAGGCTGGTCCGCGAACCCAACCTGATACACGCCGTAAATGTAACCGATGGAATTTCGGTACCGGTTCAGCACCAGCGCCGGCATCTCCTGCTCTTTCTCGAGTTGCGCCACCTGCTGGGTAAGCTGGTGAACCTGCTTCTGCAGTTCATCCGGCTGCACTCCTTGCACGTTGGCCGGCGCATAGTAGTGGAACATGGCTACCGCTCCAATCAGCAATAGCGCTCCCAGCACGGCCTGGACCATCTGCTGCCAGCTCTCGCTGACCTCACTCGACCCCTCTGGAACTTCCGGTTCGGACATGAGTGGTCATCTTCCCGTGTCTGGCAAGGCTTTTCCACGGTACGGAAGATGATGTACAGGGGATATCGAAAGTGCCTGAGGATGGCACGTTGCCGCTTTCCAACGAGCAGAATTGGAGGTTTACCCCAGATTAGGGCTTCCCAATTCCCAGCCTTTTGGCCATTTCGTCGTAGAGAAAGCCCTTTCCCGGCACATAGGGCTGCACCCACTCGCCGTCGATCACAAATTGAGGGATGGCGCGCTTTCCGGTGTGTTTGACGATCTCATCGACCGCGCCCGGCGTGGTCTCGACGTCGATATCTTTGAAGGGGATGTTGTATTTGGCCAGAAAGCGCTTGGCCTCGCGACAATCAGGGCACCAGGCTGCAGAATAAACCGTAAGTTCCATAGACCTCTTGGAAGGGTCGTCGTGGAGACGCAGCCGCCTACGTCTGCTTGCGACAGTCTCCTACACGCGCTCCAGTTGAGCCAGGGTGCGCTCGTTGACGACGTTGCCGGTATTCAGCGTGGAAGCGGGCTCAAACAGGAGAATCCAGCATTCCTCCTCGGCGACGGGACGGTGCTCAACGCCCCGCGGCACAACGATAAATTCGCCTTCTTCGATCCATTCTTGACGGTCGAGGAATTCCATGCGGAAGCGGCCCTTCACCACCAGGAACAGCTCGTCTTCATTCTCGTGGTGATGAAACACGAACTCGCCCATCAGCTTGTCGAGCTTCACATGTTGACCGTTCAGCTCGGCGGCAATGTAGGGCTTCCAGTACTCCGAAATTTTGGCGAACTTGTCGGCAATGTTGACTTTGTGCGTCATGCTGCCCCTCGCTACCTCTTTAATCACTTAGTCAGATTCCTTCTGTTGGCAATGGGTCGCAGAATACTTGTGAAGGGCGGTGCTTGACAGCTTCACCGCAAATCCTGCAGCCGTTTCAGCCGGGCAGTCCGTGACTTTGAGCTGGAATGTCCCGGGAGGTTCGTATTTTGTGGCATCGCCGCGGGTTGCGGCTGTCCGAACAAAAGCCGCCAGCTCACGCTGACGGCCGAAAGCTGAAACTAACATCTAGCAACTAGCTGTTCTCGTACAACAGCACGCCCTCGGTCTTCTCCGCATCCACCGGACGGTAGAACAGCTTGTTGTCCTCGAGGAAGACCTCGATAAATGCCGGACGCGTCGTGATCGTGCCCTGAATCAGCGCTTCTGACAGCGGGTCTTCAATATATTTCTGCAAGGCCCTGCGCAGCGGCCGGGCTCCGTAGGTGCGGTCGGTGAGGGTTTGGTTGAGGATCCACTTCTTGGCCTCGTCCGCAACCGTCACGGTGATCGCCTTCTGCGCCAGGTTGTTGTTGAGCTGCGTGACCATGAGCTCCAGAATCTGGATCAGGTCCGCCTCGCTCAACGCCAGGAACAGAATGATCTCGTCCAGCCGGTTCAGGAATTCAGGATTGAAGGTGCGTTTCACTTCGCCCTTCACCAACTCCTCCACTTTGCCCGAAACCATTTCGTCCTTGGTCGACTGGAACCCAAACCCTTCGCGTTTCTGCAGGTGACGCGCGCCGATGTTCGAAGTCATGATGATGATCGTGTTCTTAAAGTCGACCGTGTTGCCGAGGCCGTCGGTGAGCTGGCCGTCTTCGAAAACCTGCAGCAGAATGTTGAAAACATCGGGATGTGCCTTCTCGATTTCATCGAGCAGCACGACCGAATACGGCGCACGTTTCACCCGTTCCGTGAGCTGGCCGCCCTCTTCGTAGCCCACGTAGCCCGGGGGCGAACCGATCAGCTTCGAAACCGAATGCTTCTCCATGAATTCTGACATGTCAAAGCGGACCAAGGCTTTTTCCGTACCGAACATAAACTGGGCCAGCGTGCGCGCCACTTCGGTTTTGCCTACGCCGGTCGGTCCGAGGAATAGGAATGAGCCAATGGGACGGTTCGGACTCTTCAACCCCGCGCGCGAACGCCGGATCGCCCGGGCAAGCGCGCTGATTGATTTATCCTGCGAGATGATTCGCTTGTGCAGCTCTTCTTCGATTCGAAGCAGCTTCTGCGTCTCTTCTTCCTTGATCGATGTAATGGGGACCCCGGTCCAGCGCGAAACCACATCTTCGATGTCCTCGCGGCCCACTACGCCCGTGGAGGATTCATCCAGATGATATTTCTCGCGCAGCGCCCGCAGATTCTCACGCTCCTTGCGCTCTTCATCCGAGTAGAAACGGGCTTTCTCGAACTCATGGTTCGCGATCGCGTTCTCCATGC
>PMSQ01000191.1:0-9019 GCA_003168355.1 Acidobacteriaceae bacterium
TGATCAGCACGGTGGACTACGTGTTCAACTGGGCGCGGAAGTCCGCCGTATGGCCGATGACGTTCGGCCTGGCTTGCTGCGCGATTGAGATGATCGCGTCCTCGACGGCGCGTTTCGACATTGCGCGCTTTGGTTCGGAAGTGTTTCGTCCCAGTCCGCGGCAGAGCGATTTGATGATCGTCGCCGGCACCGTGACCTTGAAGATGGCGCCGGTCGTAAAGCGCATTTATGACCAGATGCCCGACCCGAAGTGGGTGATCTCGATGGGCGCGTGCTCGTCGGTGGGCGGGCCGTTCAATACTTATGCCGTGTTACAGGGCGTCGACAAAATCGTGCCCACGGATGTTTACGTCACCGGTTGCCCGCCGCGGCCGGAAAATCTTTTCTACGCACTGCTGAAGCTGCAGGACAAAATCGATACCATGACACTGGCGAAGAAGCCCACGGAAGTCCGTCTCGATCCGAACATGCTGGAAAACTTCAAGCGCCAGGTGATGATCGCACAGACGCTGCAGCCGAAATAGCCACCAGCTTTCAGCCTCAGCCAGATCAGTGCTGGGAAAGCTAATAAGCACCATGTGGGGACAGCCGCCTCGGCTGTCCGCCGAGCGAAGCGAGGCAATTCTTCCCAGAGGATTCAGGATCGAAGGATTCAAAGATTAATGCCGACACTCACCAAGCTCACCACCGAATCCGAACTCCCACCCGCCGACGAAGCCAAAGAATTCCCTTGCGGCGATAAAACCATCTGCGTTGCCAATGTGAACGGCACCTACAGCGCCATGGACAATGTCTGCCTGCATCGCGGCGGCCCGCTGGGGCAGGGAATGATTGAAGGCGGTAAGGTTGTATGCCCCTGGCACGGCTGGGCTTGGAATCCAAAAACTGGAGCGGCTGAACAGAATCCCAGCGCGAAGATTGCCGTGTATCCGCTGAAGATTGAGAACGGCGACGTGTTGATAGAAGTCTAGCGGTCTGGCCAGACCAATCTGCATTGCTATCCCAAGAGCCGCAGAAACTTCCCCGGCTGATTCTCGTATCCCGGAAACACTTCACTCAGATTCTTGTTCCCTAAATGCCGTGCCACGCCCTCTCCCAGCACCTGCCGAAAATCCGTAGTCAAAGCCAGATCGCGCCCTTCGTAGAGCTGCGACTGATCGAGGCCCGGCCAGCGTCCATAGACCTTGCCGCCTTTCACCGGTCCGCCCAGGACGAACATTACGTTGGCGTGGCCGTGGTCGGTGCCGCGATTGCCATTTTCGCGCGCGGTGCGGCCGAATTCCGACATGGTCACCACCACCGTGTCTTCGCCGAGATCTCCGAGATCGGTCCAGAACGCGGCGAGCGACTGCGAGAAGTCGCGCAGCACATTGGCGATCTGGCCTTCGGTTGCGCCTTCGTTGACGTGATGATCCCAGCCGCCGATATCGGCGAATGCCACCTGCACGCCGAGGTTGGCCTTGATGAGCTGGGCGAGCTGGCGCATGCTGTCGCCAAAGCGTCCCTTGGGATAATCGGCGCCGGGCGCGGGTTTGTATTTCGAGGGATCAGCGGCCTTCAGCATTTTGACCGCGTCGAATGTTTCCTCGCCCGTGCCGTGGAGAACGGTGTCGGAGGAGTGGTCATACATGGCCTCGAACGCGGTCGCGGCCGGGGAAGGTTTCGGATTGCGTCCACCGACGGAGAAGTCATTGATGTTGTTCATGGCGATGGCCGGCTCAACGCCGCTCAAGATGCGCGGGATCGATGGACCCATGGCGATGGCCTGAAAAGCCGTTTTTGGCAACGGTTGCGGCAGGTTGTGCAGCGAGCGGTTAAGCCATCCGTCTTCGGTGGACTTTACACCCGGAGTCCCGGATTCCATGAAATCCTGCGCATCGAAGTGAGAGCGATTGGGGTCGGGCGAGCCGGCGGCGTGCACAATCGCCAGTTGACGCTGCTGCCAGAGCGGCTGGAACGCTGCGAGCGAAGGATGCAGGCCGAAGAAGCCGTCGAGATCGAGCACCGCTTTGCGCGGAATGTTGATGCTCGGCCGCATGGCGTAATACTGCGGCTCGCTGTAAGGAACAACGATGTTCAGACCGTCGGCCGCTCCGCGCTGAAAAATCACAACCAGGCGCTTAGTGCGTGTGCCTGGCTCAGCCGCGCCCCATGCGGCGCGAGCCAAAAAACTTGGCACGGCCGCCGTGCCAACCACGGCGAGCGCGCTGTTACGAAGAAAAACGCGACGTGTGATGGACATAGAAAACCCGCTTTTGGCTCTTAGCCTTTAGCTCTTAGCTCCGAACAACTCAATCCTGCGGACTCTCTGCCACCTGCCGGCGTCGTAGGATCCAAGCTAAGAGCCAAGAGCTAATGGCTAAAGGCTACCTCCTCTGAAACTCTGGCGAACCCAGCAGCAAGCCCGCGATGGTGCTTGCGTCCGGTGGAAGAGCAGCGCTATCGGGCTTGCGCGATGCTGCCTTGTTGTCTGGCTTCCGCTCTGCCCCGTTTTTTGCGGCCGCTTCAATCTGGGCCGCGATCGAATCGTGTGTCTGCTTCGATACACCGCCCGCGACCAGGTTCGCCTCCAGTGTGGAGAGCGTCAGAGCCGAATCCGACTGCGGCGGAGTACTTCCCGCCAACTGCGTGGCATCCACCTTCACGCCCTTAATTTTGCCGCTGGTCAATGCTAACGCAAAATTCATGCGGTTGAGCAACGCCGAAGAACTCACCCAGGTTTCCGCCTTCATGGAATAGCCCGTGGGAGGCTGCGCGCCGTAAAGCGGCATGCCCATGTTGTTGAGTTGCCGGGTCAGCGGCAGCGCATCGTCAACCTCGGCGCCGGTGGCTCGCACCGCGGAGGCTACGAATTCCAGAGGCGTTTTCACCTTCGCGCGATACGTTTCATCGTCCCAAAACTCGGGCGAATGGAACAGCGTGTTCAGCACTTCGCGGATGTCGCCCTTTTTCTTCAGAAAAGTTTTCGCCATGCGATCGACCAACGCAGGCGGCGGATCGTCAGAGACGAAGCGCTCCGCGATCTTCAGAGAAATAAAATGCGCCGTCTGCGGACTCGTGGCCAGCCGATGCAACACTTCCAGTCCCTCACCTTCGCCCTTGAACTTGATTCGACGTCCGAGCACGAACTTGGGCCCGGGTTCGTGCATGCTGGGGTCGAACTTATAGCTGCCGCCCTGGGCTGGCTTCTCGATGGTCCATCCCGTAAAAACCTTGGCAACTTCGGTAACGTCGCGCTGCGAGTAGCCGCCGTTCACGCTCAACGTGTGGAGCTCAAGCAACTCGCGGCCGTAATTCTCATTGAGGCCATCGCGGCGCTTGCCCGGATTCGGCCGTGGCGGATAGCGGCGACCATAACCGTACGGTCCTGGATGCGCCGGAATCCCTAAGGCCTTCGCCGAGTCCGGCCCCACGCTAAGCCAATTATCCAAATAAAACAACATCGCCGGGCTTTTCGCCGTGGCTACGAGCAGATCCTCGAACTTGCCGAGCGCATGCGGGCGGATCACGTCCCGCTCATAGCTGGTCAACATCAGCCGGTCGAGTCCCTTATCCACAAATACGTTGAAGTGGTTCGACCAAAAGTCAGTCATCACCTCTTCGAACTGGCGTTGGCTATAAATGGCGCGCAGCAGTTTCGCTTGCGCCAGTTCGTTCGTAACCACGCCGGCCGGGTTGTTCATGGCGAGCAAGGTTTCCTTCTGCTTTGGAGCCAGGCCCGTAAGGACCTCCTGCCCTTTGCCTCCGCGCAGAGAGTCGGCAAGCGCAACCTGCGCCGCCGTGGACATGCCGAGAATCTTCTTGAAACGTTGGTCGGGCGGAAGGCTCGGCAGTTGTTGCACTTCGAGGTCGGTATAAAGTTGCTCTTCGCGACGGCGGGCCTGTTCCTGATCCTCGGGAGTAGCTTTTGTTGGTAAAACGGCCGCCATCGAATTGTCATTGCTAGTGGCACCAGAGTCCGTTGCGGGATTCGTCGCAGCGGAATTCATTGCGCCGTTCGTGTCGGTTGCAGCGCCGTTCGCCGCGGGATTCTCAGCCGTGACATTGACCGCGTCGGATGCCGCATTCGCTGCCGTTGTTGTACTCGCCTTGGCGGATGACTCATTGTTGTTTTTCTCTGCGATGGCTGCGGTGATGGCGTTCTTCACCGCCTCTTTCTCTTTGTTTTCCTCTTTGCGATCTTTACGCTCCTGAAGGCGGGCGAGCTGCACCTGATACACCGCGCGTCGCGCCGGATCGGACGGCATCGCCTTCTTCCCGTTCATTACTTGATTAATCTCTTGACCGTCGGGAAAGTCTTCCGCAATCTCCTTCGCGCTCATACGGAGAGTGCGCAGCGGCTCCAGGCGAGAATCGAGAGCGCTGTCGTCGATCTTTCCGGGATGGAGTTGCAGGTCAATCCACTGGTCGACGCCCATTGCCATCACTTGCTGCACATCTCCCGGCCGCGGACCGAAGGTCAGGCGATTCATGGCGTGCAGGGCGCGTCTCTGATCGGCGGCGCTGGAAGCCGCTTCATCCTTGTCTTTATCTTTCTTCTTGGCCAACAACTGCGGGACAACACACGCCAGGCCGAAACAGAGCAGGGAAACGGCGGACCTTACACAGACGGACTTGGTGCGGCCCACGCGCATCAGGACTCCCCAGGGGAACGACAAATATCCTTCTCATTATCAACCCGAACCGGAAGGAATAGTTGCTGGCCGTGGTTACCAAAGACGATGGGTCAAAAAGCAGAGCTAGCAGCTAGAGGCTAAGTCAGATACGTCTTGCCGCGTGATACCTTGTGCTGCAGCGTCGCCGCCAACTGGTCGACGTCGCCGGGAGCTATGTTCACCGCCATGTGGTCGGCCAGAAGCGGAGTTCGATTGCTGCCCACGGCATCGCGCCGCACCTGGATCAGCAGGGCTTGCACCACGCTGGGATCGTATTTTTGCGGAGCCATGCGCACCAGATCGCTGAGCGCGCTGCCCAGGGAAAGCGATTCTCGATAGGGACGCACGCTGGTCATTGCGTCAAATGTATCCGCGAGCGCCATAATCCGCACCGGCAAAGGCATTTCGTCGCCGGCCAAAGCATCCGGGTAGCCTGAGCCGTCGTTGCGCTCATGGTGCCAGCGCACCGCCTCATCAATCTTTGGCCAGGGAAATTGCACACTGCTGACGATCTGATGGCCGACCACGGTGTGATCCGCCATCTCGCGGAACTCCTCAGGATTGAGCGCTCCCGGCTTGCTGAACAGGCGGCGATCGACGGCCACCTTGCCGATGTCGTGCAGATATCCGGCGCTGCGCAGTGCGGCGATTTCGCCGGCATCCATGCCCATTGCTTCGCCAATGCCGGCAGCGTAGCGGCCCACGCGCAACGAGTGCCCGTGAATGTTGACATGCTTCACGTCAATGGCAGTCGCGAACGCCTCGAGTGCGGTGTCATAGAATCCGTGCAGGGAAGCCATGAGGCGCAGATTTTCAGTGACCCGCTGTGCCAGCGTCTGGGTCAGGGCATGGTTGTGTACGGCGAGACCAATGTAGTTGCACAGCAATTCCATCGCATCCAGTTCCGCATCCATGTAGGGTGCATCCCCCGGACGCCGCCCGAGAGCAACCACACCGGCGAGTTTGCCAACCGACCGGAGCGGAGCCACGCACTTGAAAAGCTCGGGAGCAACGTTGCCGTTGGAACTTAGAAATACCGAATAGGTGGAGGCGTTCAGCACGATCGGTCCGCGCGCAGCCGTAAGGGCGTGAGCGTGCTTGGGAAGAAGAGGAATGAAAGCCGGTTCCGGCAGCAAGGCGAAACCCTCCGCGGCCACGGAGGTGAGCATCGTGGGCTTCTCGTTGAAAACGAAAAGCGCGCCTTCGCGCGCGCCTGCCGCTTCCATAACGGCGGAGAGCATGCGTCGCGAAGTTTCGGTGAAGTCGCGCTCCGCCGTCAGCTCCGGACCGAGTTCGGAGAGAGCTTCAACCGTGCGCAACAGCCTGCGGAAATTGTTTGTCTCCACGGCCAAGACGAGTGGCGAAAACGCCGAGCAGAATGAGGGTAGCATGCTGGAACACGCGCAGCGGAAGCACGTTGTTGGTTAGTTTGGTGCGTGCGAGGAGGCAATACCGAGGAAAAACGAAAGAGGAGATACCCGTGAAAGTACCGTGGAAGAGCGGCGCTTCAGCGTCGCGTAAGGCATCCGCCATTCACGTGGGCTTCAGCCCCTGAGGGCGCACCGCTCAAAAATGCTCGCGCAATTCCGCGAAGCGCCCCACAATCAGTAATTGCTGTGGCGGCGGGGCCGAATTCACTTCGTCGTGTTCGAGGATCCAGGTGTTGCCATGCGGCACGAACACCGCATGCAGTCCCGCGGCCAGCGCGGGATTGATGTCAGACCTTGGACTGTTGCCGATCATCCAGGTGGAATCGGGCGTCAGTTCATGTTTTCCGACCAATGCGTGATAAGCCGCGGAATCTTTTTCGGCGACAATCTCCGTCGCCGCAAAATATTGTTTTAGTCCGGAACGCTCGATCTTTCCCGTTTGCTCCACGACTGCACCCTTGGTCATCAGGATGAGGTGATGCCGCCCAGCGAGGTAGTCCAGCGTTTCTGTAACGTTAGGCAAAAGTTCTATCGCGTGGTCTGCAATCGTATGGGTGAAGCTTTTAATCTGAGCGTGCAGTTCCGGCGTAACCGGTTGGACACTCAGCCGCTCAAATGTCTTCACCAGAGCGTGCGCAAAGCTGTACAGGCCGTAGCCGTGCGTCACGATGCATTCGCGCTCCACTTCATTGAGCACCTCGCGCACCTGCTCGGGGGAGAACTCGTGGTGATTAAGAAACGAAATGAAATGCGCGATGGCCCGCTCGAAATAGATGTTGTTCTCCCAAAGCGTATCGTCGGCGTCGATCAGAAGAGTCTGGGATTGATTGGTGTTTGAGGTCGTGCCGGACAAATGTGTAATGCTCCTTGAGAAAGCTACTAGCTGCTAGCTAAACCGAGCCGGCGCGATTACCTGCCGACCGGTAATCCTACCTCTTTTGAAGGAATAGCCAATAAGGTGATGTCGCAGCAGGGAGCTATTAGCTAGCGGCTAGAAGCTCTTCTAAACCCAATCCACCCTTGCCTCAGGCCCGATGATCCCCGCCTTGTGCCCCATATCAAGCAGCCGCACCACAGCCTCGCGTCCCTCTGGTCCGTAATCGAGCGTGCGCTCGTTCACGTACATGCCGACGAATCTGTCGGCGGTTTGCGCGTCGAGATCGCGGGCGAACTGCATGGCATAGGACAAGGCTTCTTCCCGGTGGTCAAGCGCATACTGAATGCTGTCGCGCAGTGCGCCGTTGACCGCAGAAATCAGTTCCGGCCCCAGCGCGCGGCGAATGGCATTGCCTCCCAGCGGCAGGGGCAGACCGGTCATCTTCTGCCACCATCTGCCGAGATCGACAATGCGGTGTAGCCCGGCCTTGTCATAGGTCAACTGGCCTTCATGGATGATGAGTCCAGCTTCGTACTTGCCTTCCAGCACCTGCGGAATGATCTGGTCGAAAGGCACAACTTCAGTCTCCACGCCGGGAGCAAAAAGCTGCAGCGCGAGGTAGGCAGTAGTAAGCGTGCCCGGAACGGCGATGCGCTTTTCCTTGATCTCACTCTGGGTGAACGGACGCGGCGAAACAATCATCGGCCCATAACCTTCGCCCACGCTGCCGCCACACGACATAAGAGCGTACTGATCCTGAATATAAGGATAGGCGTGGAACGAAATCGCAGTCACATCGTAGACGCCTTCGCGCGCCTTTTGGTTCAGAGTCTCAATGTCGCACAGGGTGTGAGTAAAACGCAGCCCCGGAACGCGAACCTTGCTGGTGGCAAGACCGTAGAACATGAAGGCATCGTCGGAATCCGGGCTGTGCGCGATCGAAATCTCGCGCACCTGCGAGGTCGGATTGCCCGCGGTATGTTTTGCCTCTGCTTCCGAAGTTACTGTCATCTTTTGAACTCCAACTCCAACGACTTTAATTACTGCTCTGCTTTCCAGTTGCCCGTCCGGATGCGCTGCCAGCGCACCACAATTCCAGCAGCCATCATCACCTTAATCACTTCCGCAAACAGAAACCAGTAAAGCCCCCAGCGGAAGGCTTGCGCCACCGAATGCGTGAGAACCGTGAGCCATGCCAGGCCTCCGGTAAAAAGCACAACCTCGCCAAGAAGCCCGGCCACGGCAGCGCGAGCGAAACTCTTGCGTCCCTGCTCCATGATGAAGCCCGCGAGCCACGCAACCAGTGGGTAAGCTAGCAGAAAACCGCCCGTCGCACCGTGCAGTAACTGCGCGATTCCTCCCGGACCCATGGGGCTGAACACCGGCATGCCCATCGCGCCCTCAGCCAGATAGAGCGTGAGCGCCGCAAAGCCGCGCCGGCTGCCGAGCAACAAGCCGACCAACAGAACCCCAAAGTTCTGAACCGTCAGCGGTACAGGCGTACCGGGCAAGGGAATCGCAATGTGCGCGCACAGTGCCACAAATAAGCTGGCGCCGACTACGAGAGTAACTTGGCGCACGGCTTCAGAGACGAAACCGTGTTCCCGCGAATTGCTTAGAGTCTGCATCGCCGGTTTTTCCATGGGAGAGCCTCCGAATTTTCCGCGCGCAATCTGAGTGCTCACTCTCGCTCCGATTCCTCGCGTTCTACTTCGCTGGAACTTCCTTCCTGCAGCGCATGCGCGGCTTGCAAATGGCGGCGCAAACGCATGTACAGGGCGATTGCGACGCACACTACGACCAGCGTGCTCACACCCAGGATCAGGAACCACCAGATCATTCGCACAGCCGACTAGGATAACAGATGATCTGGCAGCCAAACCGGCTCCGGGCCGGATGGTTGGTAAACCGGAGGCCTGCAAGTTTCCCTAACTTGCCTTCGCCGCGGCTCTCTTCTCTCGCAACGTTTCGATTCGCTTCAGCGTGAACTTCAGCCGCTCCCGGCCGAACTTGGAGTTCGTGATGACCTTCTCGATGTTCCCGAACAGCTGCGGGTC
>PMSQ01000191.1:9129-10404 GCA_003168355.1 Acidobacteriaceae bacterium
CGGCGCAGATCGTAGAGTTGGAGAATCAGTTGAGCATCGGCAGCGGTTGGTTTCTTGGACATGGCAGCACCTCTTGGAATTGGGTAATTTAGTCGGGTAATTTATAATCTACGCGCTGGTCGCCACCGCTTCCGGAGGCGGCGCCGGCCGCTCGTAGTCGCATTCTTTATTCGGGCAAGCGATCACCGGGCCAGCCTTCAGGTTCTTCTCGACCAGATATTCGCTGCCGCAACTTGTACACTTTTCTGCAATCGGCTTGTGCGCGGAAGTGAACTTGCACGTCGGATAATTTCCGCACCCGTAGAATGTGTTGCCTTTGCGGGCGCGCTTCTCAACCAGATCACCCTCTTTGCACTCCGGACACTTCACGCCGATGAAGTTCTGCTTCACGTACTTGCACTCAGGGTATCCGCTGCACGCCGTGAACTCGCCGAAGCGTCCGTGCCGGATCATCATGTTGCGCCCGCACTTCGGGCACAGCTCATCGAGCGGAATGTCCGGAACCTTCTTGCCTTGGTCAAGCCGGCGCGTAGTCTTGCAGTCAGGATAGCCCGTGCAAGCCATAAACTGCCCGAAGCGGCCGCGCTTAAGCACCATCACTCGCCCGCAGTTTTCGCAATATTCCTCCTGCGTGGTCTCCTGCACGTCGGCCGAATCGAGGTCGGGCAGGTTGATCGGATTTTCTTTGGTGAAGGTGCACGTGTCCTTATCTTCTTTATCGTAGGTACTGCAGGCGTAGAACGACCCGTGCTTGCCCCATTTGATCACCAGCGGTGCGCCACAGCGCTCGCACTTCTCGTCCGTGGGCTTTTCCATCCGCTTGATGTTTTCCATATGCTTTTCGGCATATTTGAGATCCTTCTGAAATTTCTTGTAGAACTCTGCAAGCGTGTCGGTCCACTTCTCCTTGCCTTCTTCGATTTCGTCGAGTTCTTCTTCCAGCCGCGCGGTATAGGCCACGTCGAAGATATCGCGGAAGTTTTCCACCAGCAGATCCGTCACCACCAGCCCAATTTCGGTCGGAGTAAACTTCCCCCCCAACTTCTGCACGTACTGCCGCTCCTGGATCGTCGACAAAATCGCCGAGTAGGTTGACGGACGTCCAATGCCTCGTTCTTCGAGCTCTTTCACCAGCGACGCTTCGTTGTAACGCGGCGGCGGCTCGGTGAAATGCTGCTCCGGCTTCAACTCCTTCAGCGTAAGCTTCTGTCCAGCTTCCAGCGCCGGCAACTTGTGCTTCAGTTCTTCGTCTTCTTCGTCCTTGCCTTCCTTCGA
>PMSQ01000007.1 GCA_003168355.1 Acidobacteriaceae bacterium
CCAGCTCCAGGAACTGATCACTTGTCGTAAGGTGCTCAGCGCCGGGAATCTGCAAATCTGCCGGCACCTGCCCGGTCGCAATAACGACGTACCGTCCCGTCAATGTCTCTTCCCCTACTCGTACTGTTGTTGGACCAGTGAAGCGCGCCCGACCATGGAACGCTGCGATGCCGGCTTTCGCAAACTCGTCTTCGCGCCGTTTTGGAACAGGCTCAGTGAAAGAACGCTTGAAACGCATTAACTCGGGCCAATCAATCCGAAGCTTCGCGGCCTGAATTCCTTTTCCTTTCATCCGAAGGCAACGGATTCGGCAGCTCCGACGAGCACTTTCTTTGGGTCGCATCCCCGTAGAGCACAGGTACCGCCGAAAGGCCTCGAATCCACAATCGCAACCTGCCATCCTGCTTCGCGACAGCGCGACGCCACCGCCGAGGCGGCTGATCCTGTTCCGATTGCGATCACATCAAATTTTCTAGACATAGTTCCCGCAAGGCATTTTTGCTTTCGGGCACGAACTCGTGATCGCAGGCGATTCACTCCTGGCCCCGCCAAGAATATCTGTTCACAATTGTTCAGCTAGCCAGTTGTGTCGTCTCGACTTATAGAATCCGCCATAAATCGCTAAAATCCCCTTATTCTTAGAGCTTTTAGCTTCCGCTGTTAACGCGATTGGACCTGTTCAATTTTGAACAGATCTATGAATTCCCGAAATGGGACAATCCCTTATCAGGAAGGTGCCGGGTCGAATCTATGGACAGTAGGCTATGTCTAGACCTCTAAAATTCCGCATTCTCGTCGTGGATGACGAAGAATGCATCCGCGAGGTATTTGGGCAGCTGCTGCAACGGGAAGGATATGAAGTTGCTACTGCGGAAGACGGATTTGATGCCCTTCTAAAGCTTAAACAGTTCCTGCCCGATGTGATCATCTCCGACCTGAACATGCCGAGAATGTCGGGATTTGAGTTTCTGTCGGTGGTTCGTCGTCGCTTCCCCAAGATTTCAGTCATTGCCAGCAGCGGAGCCTATGGAAGCAGAGTTGTGCCAACCGGAGTGCTAGCTGACACTTTCTTTGCTAAGGGACAGGAAGATACACAAACCCTTTTGAGTAGTGTGGCTGACCTGCTTCAGACGTCTGCGGCTCGGGCCGTAGCACATCAGGAGGAATCTGCGCCGGTTTGGATTCCGCGAAATGGGAAAGACTCGAACGGAATACCTTACATCGTGATTACCTGTACCGAATGTCTGCGCTCCTTCCCGCTGAATGTGACAAAAGAGGAGAACCCGGAGGTTCTTGAAACTCTCTGCTTGTTCTGCTCGAATAGGGTTAAATACATCATTGATTTTTCTCTCTCCGTAACCTCTCCTCGAAGGGTATTGTCTACCCCATTACGCACGACGGAAACTGCGGCCTAGATCCATGCAGGCCTCCCGGGGGCGACTCTTCCAGCGTTCCAGTCTGTTTCACCATATACCGGCGAAACAGAGTCTCGCCGCTCGGGCGAGGGAGTTGTTGAAAGTTGATACACGAGTCCGATGTTGTGGTGCGCCGAAGGGCCGATGTCCTCATTCGCCGTCGCTCACGACTGCCTCCGCAGCCGGTTTGTTTTGTTTTCTCAGAATTTCACCCAGCAGAAATTAGGTCGGTGAGCAGCGCTCGGAGGTGGATGGAAGCGTTCAGATTGTCAATCAACTGGGAACTGATCGCGGGTTGAGCGAGAACCACTTCAATGGCGGCAAGAGAGTCGCGAGAGTCGCGATCGAGTACCGCGATGAACGCCAGATATTTGCCGGCGGGCTCCAGACCATCCTGCTTGACCGCCATCGCACAAGCTTCCGGCAGTCCCGTCAAGGCTGCCACGGCGCGAAGCAGGAACTCACGGACTTGTGCACCCGACTTGCTGCCCTGGTCGCTCGGTAGCCCCTGGGCTGCGTACGCCAGCAGGAACTCATAGCATTCTTCCACCGCGTCACAACGATCGCAGATCTCTGCCAGCATCGGTTAGCCCTCGACCTTCGACCCGGTTGGATGTCGATGACGAAGAAGGAGTCTCGACCTTCCATCGCTCGGGATCGTGCTCTTCCAGATAGAAGTCGCGATCCATCCAGCCGAAGATCATCAATTTCGTGATCGCGCGTTTCTCCGGCCGGAGCCCGAAGTAGACATGCATCATGACTAGCGCAATCAGTCCCACGCCTGCCAATCCGTGCAGCACGTACATCAGACCCCAAGTCATGTCGCTGAATAGGTACGGATTCCGAGGGAAAAAGATCGTACGCACGCGAGACATCATGAAAATGCCAGTAAGGATTACCGACAGACCGCACAAGATAATGACACCGTGGAAGAGCTTGTTTTCCAGGGGATACTTGGCAAACTTCCGCGGCGCCGGCGCGGGCATTCCGAGAAACCGGCGAATCCTTTTCCATGCATCGTCCAGATCGATTCTATCGGGCCAAATCGACCAGAAATCCAGCCAGAAGGAGGCATGAATGATGTGAAAGACGATGGAGACGGTTAACACGGCGCCCGCGATCCAATGATAGGTCACCCAGGGAAACTGGACGCCTACCTTCGGAAGGAAGGCGGTAAACAGCAGCGTGAACATGGAGGCTGCCATGATCCAGTGAAACATCCGTGCGACCAGCGAGTGCCGGGGGACGCGCTTGGGAATCCGCGCAACGGCTTGGGGAGACGCATCGCCCGCAAACTCTCTTGCCTTCGCAAAATACATGACGTAGATGGCGTGAACGATCAGGAAGAGCAACCCCGCGATCACCGCAACCCAGATCAGGAACCAGGCGATATGGATGGGGACGTTCTGCCCCCACGGACTGGTGGCCCACTCTAGGAAGTCCATGTGGCCTCCTCGACTCCACTGATGGCGCGTTTCACCAGATTTCTCATCAGCGGAATCTTGTAGGTATTGAACTGCAACGGAACCGCTCCTTGCACGGAAAGCTTTCCCGCCATCTTGGCAGTCGCCGTGTTACGCGGCGCTTAGCCTCCGACAATTCTATCGATCGGTATCAACCCTTATTGCCGGAATCAGAACCGCGCGGCTATCTTTTGTCGAAGGCCGAGCCGTGGTTTGGATTTATATCGGAGCAACGAATCACGAATCAATGGGCCGACACACCACCCGGAGGAAGGCTCTTACCAGTCTCGTAACGTTTTGACGAACCACAGGGTGCGCTGTAGTGTGCAATTATGCTCAGACATGCGACAGCTTTCCAGTGAGACTGGTACAAAAAGCCTGTCCCCCATCAAGACCGGCGCAGTGCTCTGACACTGCTTCGGATGATTTACCCCGCGTCATCCCATACCAAACTTCAACAAGGCCCTTTCCGAGACAGTACGGGTGGGAATTTGGCACACTCGTGCTTGTTGAAAGCTTCTTTCAGCGCGAATGTCGGCATGCCGGATATCCTGCGGCCGGGCACAATCCAACCGCATGCATCGCATCCCCAAGCCGCAAAGGTGCTGTTTTCCAACCACACCATTTCTCTGGCCATGATTAGGAAAGTTTCACACACTTTGTGCGGTGGCGTACATTAATAAATGTCGAATTTGAGGTGTGTGATTCCCAGAAGCGAACAGGCAACTCGGTGATCCTCAGCTATAAGAGCGAAGCAGATATCCAGAAGCAGTCCTGGAATTTTGAAACCGACGCTCAACTAGCAATCGCTAGGGGCTCTGCTCCTATCTGTGCCTACCGAAAATCTTAAACCAGCAATTTGTTAAACGGCCACTCAACAAGAAGCCAGTTGTTCGCTGTATGATTGGGAAAAGTTCGAGTGCTGAACGAGATTCGGAGGGCCCAAAGTGCCAGAGTGAATGATGACCCGCATCTGCAGACACGGTCCTGCCGGCACTCTCGGGTGGCCGGAGGAACTTTCGGTGGGTTCAGGCGGCGCGGCGCTCGTAGCGGTGATGCAGTCCGCCGACCTGACGCACCGCCGCGACGGGCCCGATTGCGGGCGGTTGAACCGGTCGTGGATCGGGGGAGTCTTTCCCCAGCGACAGATGGGTTCGGGATCGGTGGTAATAGTCAACATACGAAGAAAGTATTCGCCGCAATGATCTCTCATCGAACACGATCCCATGGTCGAGGCACTCACGCCGAATCGAGCCAATCACCCGCTCCACATACGCACGTTGCCCAGGTGAGCGCGGCGCCGATAGCAACTCCGTAATCCGCATGTCTTGTACTTGTTCCCGGAACTCCTGGCCGAAGATGCCATCGCGATCCCGCAGCAGGTAGCGTGGGAGTGGGTCAGCGGGGAAAGCGTTCCGCAGTTGCTGGCCGCTCCATTCTGCCGTCGGGTGTTGGGTCACGTTGCAGTGGATCACCCGGCGACGATCATGAGCCAGCACCAGGAACACGTAGAGGACTTGGAACTGAATGGTGGGTACCGTGAAAAAATCGAAGGAGACGAGCTGTGAGACATGGTTCCGGAGGAAGGTACGCCAAGTCTGAGAAGGTGGCTCGCGGACCCGTACCATGTACTTGCTTACGCTCGTCTCGCCGATATCGATGCCAAGCTTGAGGAGTTCGCCATGAATGCGGGTGCACCCCAGGTGGGATTTTCCCGGCACATTTGGCGGATCAGATCCCGAACCTCACGAGGAACAACCGGGCGTCCGGGCTGGCCGTGCCGCACTTTCCATGTCCAGAACAGGCGAAAGCATTTGCGATGCCAGGCCACAACAGTTTCCGGCTTCACGATGACCAAGGTGGAACGCCAATTGCTCCAGAAGCGGGTGAGGAAAACCCAGAAGAGGCGATCTAGTGGCGTCAACTTCGAGCGTTTCCGGGCCGACCGTTGGAACACACAGATTTGGTGGCGCAAGGCCAGGTTCTCGAGTTGGAGTTCGGCTCGTGAACGAATAATCGAACGCAAAGCCAGAAGTGCGTGTAGAGAAATCGGCATGGAGGAATGAAATCCGGAATAGAAGTATAATTCACGTCGGCTCAGCTATTTCGGGGTTTCCGAGAGGCACAATCAAAGCGTAGTAGAAAAGGCAGGCCTCAAAGATATTGTTTTACTCGCATGAGTGGGACAAGGTACGGCAGCCCCGCACGGACTCTGCCATCAAAGCCGCGTGGTGATATTTGCATCGTGGGCTAAGAAGCACAGCAAAGGGCGGGATTCACTCTCGTGCGGAATCCACCGGAACGGCGGCCATAAGGTGATCGGACCCTCATCAGGAATTTGGACCATCCACTTTGTTTCATCGATGAGGTCCACGTAGTGAAGACTCAGAAGACTTTGAATCCGCGCTATCCATTGGGCGACACTGTAGCCGATTTCGATAACAGGATCTTTGGTAGCGAAGGGATTTCGCGCATGAAGGATCTCAGACGATTTGTCATACAACAATTCAAAATCTTTCTTAGTTAGAAAGCCTTCGGTAAGGGGCGTCAGATTTTTTACACCGTTTGGAAGTGTTTTCGGCAACCCATGCGGGACTGGATAGAAATTAGGATTCAGTTTCTCTACAGCGTCAAGCATTGATTTCGCTTTCCAGTGTATTGCAAAATTGGCATGCGCTATAGAATACTTTTCCCTGTTGGCAGTTAGTGTCGAAAAAGCAAGTAGCTCCAGAATCTTTCGGAACTGTACAAAGATAATCTCTGTGTCGAACCCTTCTTCCCCGGTCGTAACAGTGCGGTCCAGCACGCGTTGCACAAGGCCGATGCGCTGCCGGATCTGTGCCATGCAATTTGCAGTAGGTCCCCGCGTCTTCGTTGCTCATAAAGGAAGAGTAACTTCCCCTGCATTGGAATTATCAAATCTCCGTGATGGCCTCAAGGTTTGTCAGACTTTGGTGGTCTGATGCCAAGACGGCGCTCTTTCGCTTCTAGCAGATAATTTAGTTCTTCGACCAATCTAGTGAACTTCTGCGGGTCTTGTTCCGTTGCGATGCGCTCACACAGGATTGCCATGCGCTCTCGTTCATCAGGGGTCACTCGCGCCTCCTTGAGCTACTCAAACCAAACACGCACACCCCTGATTTGTTGTTCTGAGTTATAAAAAAGTTCATCCATCACAGCCACAATGTTCAGATGTCACAGACAGCACTCTGCAGTGGTGACCTTACACTTCTGAACGTTTTACCTCTCTCACTGGGCGCTTCCTCGCCACCCGGCCTCTCCATCCCCCTGGGAGGCCGGTTTTTTCTATCGCTAGCTACTTTCGTGTAGTGCTCTTTCGATTCGTCCATTCCCACAGATCATTGGCGTTCACTCATCACAGACAAATTTTCGTCAGCAGTGAGATAAACGGGAAGACGCTAAACAGAAGGAGGCCATGAGCCAAACCGGGAAACCAACCCATGGCCTCTTTTTGATTCCCCACGGAGCTGAACATGTCACCGACCAGGATTCTTGAGAATTGGACCATCTACCTTCGTGGCCTCTGCCACGCATGGGTCAGAACGAAGTATGCCACGTGATTCAGGGCGAAAGTACGCTCAAGGCCATCCTCGCTGAGTTGCAGTGCGCTAGACATGGCACCCGCATTATTAATAAGTACGTCGATATGTGGTTCAGCTCGCGCGATTTCCGAGCCGACACGTTTCATCTCGTCGAGCTTCGAAAGATCGGCGTAGTAGATGGAATGGACCGCGCCCGGTAGCGGCCTTGGGAGTCGCTCTAAGGCCGCTTAGCTGCGCAGGCGGTCGCGCGCCACTTGGACAATGCGTGCACCCTCTGCGGCGAGACCTTCAGCCGTCACCTGGCCAATGCCGGACGTAGTGCCGGTGACGACGACGACTTTGCCTTCTTGCCTTCCATCTTCATGCAAAAAGAAACCTGGCGGCAGACGACCATCTTTACGCCTGATGCCAGACTTCAGAATAACCTTACCATTCATCCGAACTTTGAGAACAGAGGTCAGTTTGCTAACTTTCGGACGCGCGGCAGTTGCTCAGTTCGTTCGAGTAAGAAATAAGCCGGGGGCGGCTGGTCGGCAAACGTGAAGCTATCATCTCAATTGGAGAAATATCGCCATTTCACTCATTGAGAATCGGTCCGACCGGGGTCAATGAGTGATATCGCCTGTTCTGGACAGTTGACCTCTCATTTCCAGTGCGGCAGGTCGAGATACGTAACGGTGAGAAGCGTGTGTCTGCTAAAGTTGTGGCATGGAGGTTGTCATGGACAACCAAGAGCTGCAAAACTCGGTAGCCAAAATTGCCGAGACCCTGATTACCACCCAACGAAATCTCGTCACGGTTTCCCGCTCCCTGTGGGCGGTAAGGATTTCGATACGGGAACTGCACCCAGACTTTGAACAGATGTACCTGAATCATTTTGCGGAACCGGAGCAAGCATTCGATAAAATGCGCGACAACCTTCTCGATTACGGTCGGGAACTAGCTGATCTAGTTGGTCGTCTTCGAGGAGAATCATCGTGATGAAGTTTCTTTCAGTCGCTCGGCATGGTCGAGCGCGGTTGTCCATGCCAAGAAGTCCATCCGGTCTCCCTTCTCGATAAAAGAACAGCGCGTGTGGCTGCGCGTCGTTCCATGCACTGAATTTTCATGGGTCTGAATCAAACTGTCGTCCAATGCAGCAGGTAAAGGCCTGCCTGAGTTAGAGCATCTGTGTTCAACCCGGACAAATCTCTAGGCGGCGCGCCGTTCGTAGCGATGATGCAGCCTGCCAACTTGTGGGATTTCGATCACCTCGCCTAAAGCTGACGGCTGAATGGCCCGATGGGCGGGAGCATCTTTGCCCAGCGCCAAGTGGGTTCGCGATCGGTCGTAGTAGTCGAAATAGGTCTTTAGAACCCGTCGCAGGCCAGCTTCGCTGATGACAATTACGTGGTCGAGACACTCACGCCGGATGGAGCCAATAAATCGTTCCACGTAGGCGTTCTGCCAAGGTGATTGGGGAGCCGTCAATACCTCGTGAATACCCATCCAGTCGGCTGCCTTGCGAAACCGTTCGCCGTAGTTTCCATCGCGGTCGCGCAGCAGATAGCGAGGCGCGCTGTCCCAGGGAAACGCTGCCATGAGCTGCTGTGTCGTCCACTCCCCCGTGGGATGGGAAGTTACGCCGAAATGGACGGGCCGGCGTCGATTGTGCGAAAGCACCACAAAAACGAAGAGCAACCGGAACGTCGCCGTCGGTACGCCGAAGAAGTCGGTCGAGGCCAAGTCTTTCACATGGTTCTTCAGAAAGGTCCGCCAGCTCTGCGAAGGAGGTTTCCGATGTCGGACCATGTACTTCGCTACAGTCCCCTGAGACACTTCAATACCCAGCTTGAGCAACTCGCCGTGGATGCGGGGCGCGCCCCAGCGTGGATTGGCAAGACTCATCTTGCGGATCAGATCTCGGATCTCTTGGGGTACAGACGGTCGGCCGTTCGGAAGTCGGCTCTTCCAAGTCCAGTAGAGGCGAAAGCCCTTGCGGTGCCAAGCGATGACGGTTTCCGGTTTCACGATCAGGAGGGCCGAGCGCCAACCAGGCCAAAAGCGGGAAAGCCATACCCAGAGCATACGGTCTGTCGCATTCAGTTCGAGCCGATGGTTGCCGATGCGCCCGGAAATAGCGATACGCCCCAACAGCCCAGCCGCCATGTGCGCGATGAGCCGCGGCTCAATCGAAGGTGAAGGAGCGGAGAGAGCTGAGGTCAACAGTACGTTCAAAATAAGCGTCGCCGCAAGAAACTTGGTTACGGCGAAGAGGACGTGGGCTAGGCAAAAGAGCCGGGGATTTGTTTGCTACTCTGGATGTCGCGGATGTTCCGCACGCTTTGTTCCAACGTTCTCAGGTCCTCTTCAATAGCATGCGATAAATGTTTGAGTCCGT
>PMSQ01000162.1 GCA_003168355.1 Acidobacteriaceae bacterium
TCCTTACGCAAACTCGGACGTGCGTGCTCGCTAAACTAAGACTATGCGAGCGAATGGCTTCGTATTTTCGGCCCGATATGCCTCGACCTTTTTCAGGAAATGATCGGGGGCTTGGGACCACAAAGAGAGCTCGCGCCGCACCGCACCGAGTAGTCGCGTTCTAGCCGGAAAGGGAACTAGATCTGTTCCGCTCCTGCATTTTTCAGCTACGCAGCAGACCACAAACGCGCTGGCACTCGGCCTGGATATCTTCGTCCGTAGGAGCAACCAATGAAAACGAATGGGACGTCCCCGCTCCTTCCATATCGACCGAGCGTTGGACCGCGCGCTGGTGGTGTTCTGGCGAAAGGGATATGAGGGCGCGTCTCTGTCGGACCTGACCAAAGCTCTGGGCGTCAATCGTCCGAGTCTCTATGCCGCCTTTGGCGACAAAGAAGCGCTGTTCCGCAAGGCGCTCGACCGGTACTTGAAGGGGCCGGCGGTTTCTCGTCGCCATGGAATGGCGGATCCAAGCTGCAGCGGGTCACGATGTGACCGTTCCGGCTCAAGCCTAAGCGAAAGATCACGCTAGCCCGAGCCGCTTAGCTACGTCGCGCTGGTAACGGCTCATTCGCAGTTCCTTGCCATTCTCAAGCACTACGACGTGATACCCGCCGAACCAGGGGCGAATCTCTTTGATACGGTGGACATTCACAATTGCTGAGCGGTGAATGCGCAAGAAATCGCGCGGATTAAGCTTGTGCTCAAGGTTCGTGAGCGTCTCGCGGAGGTCATGGCCGCGATTGCCGACGTGCAAGTGGACATAGTTGCCGTCCGCTTCGATCCAATCGATGTCTCTCGTCTTGACGAACACGATGCGCCCGTTCTCGGCGACAGGCAATCGCTCGTCATATCCCTGGCTAAGCCGTACTTGCACTTGCTCTAAGCCAGCCAAAATGCGGCGCGCTTCCTCATGATTCTGGTGTCCGCTGATGTGTGTTTTGGCACGCGCGAGCGCCCGTTCGAAGCGCTCCTTCCTGAAAGGCTTTAGCAGATAGTCGAGTGCATTTGCATCAAAAGCCTGGAGTGCATAGCGATCGAAAGCTGTTACGAAAATGATCGCTGGCATTTGCTCCGCTCCAACTCTGCGCAGCACTTCGAACCCGTCCCTCTCGGGCATTTGCACATCCAGAAATACCAAATCGGGCTTCTTCGTGAGTATTGCCGCAACGGCAGACTCTCCGTCTCCACACTCTCCAATAACTTCTACCTCGGCATTGTTCTTCAAGAACCGTCGAACGCTATTGCGTGCGAGCGGCTCGTCATCAACTACGAGGATGCGGATGCTCACTGGGGCAACTCTCCGGCAACCAGATCGGGCTCCGATGAAAGCCGGCGTAGGGGAATGGATAACGCCGCACAGACGCCCCTTGGCTCAACGTTACGGATTTGTAGTGACTGCTGCTGGCCGTAGAGTTGCTCAAGTCTCGAGCGGGTATTGGATAATCCGACGCCGCGGCTCGATATACTTTCGGGTACATCGTCCAACACGCCGATCAAATTATGTACTTCCAGAGATAGCCGATCCCGACTTTGAAAGCTCCGAACAGTGACTACATCGCTACCCTTATGCTTCCCAATCCCATGACGAATGGCATTCTCGACCAGCGGTTGTAGCACCAAAGACGGGACTGCACAGGCTAGGACATCTTCGTCGATTCGAAGGTCAAAGCGGAGCCGATCCCCGAAGCGGCGTTGCTGGATGCCAATGTAGTGTTCAAGAAATTCGATTTCGCGCCCGAGTGATACTTCTTGCATATGAAGGTCATCTAAGGAGACACGAAGCAACTCACTTAACCTCAGGAGAATATCCTCGGCGCCGTGAGGATCTTCATGGATCAGCATGGTTGCCGCCTGGAGAGTATTGAACAGGAAATGAGGCTGGAGCTGCATTCGCAACAGTTGCAATTGTGCCGCGCCTAGCTGTGCTTTCAACTCCGCTGATTGGACCTCTCGCCTTCGCGCTTGATCGTAGGCCCTGTAGAACTGAGACGCGCCGACGATCATCCAATACGTCAGAAGGCTCATTTGAGTGTGTTGGCTAAAGTAGTGACGCGCGGCCCCCTTGAAGGACAAGTCGTGTTCGTTGCGCAACCACCCAATGATGGCCTCCAGGGATATTTGAACGACCGTTAAGACTAAGCTGGCTGCGATGTGTAATCGGATAGCGCTTTTCCAATTGGCCAGCGTAATTGGAGCGCGCCGCGAAAACCACAGCACCAGAGGAGTCAACACCGCCCACATGTACCACGACCACCAAACGTAATAGCTGAAAGGTTTTGCGCTGGCACGACTGGCATCGTACGCAAACCACTGGATCGCGAATACCAGGACAACAATAGCCCAGCCCAAAAAGGCTAGGGTCCGTTTGCCAGTGGCTTTCCGGCTATTCTCCTTAGCAATCGATCGCGCGTGTTCCCGTGTAGACAAGAGGGGGGCGGCCATTACAAAACTCCCTGAGGAATCCTAAGCCCAAACCGTCAGTGTTGCTGCAACTTTCGGATCGTAGCTACGACTCAGCCTATTCCGGAGTTGACTAAGGCGCCACTCCGCCGGTCGATAGGAATGCATCGTAGTGCCTTTTATACTGGCGTTTATAGTCACGCACGGCCTGTTCGAAACTCAGCTGCTTGGTGAGAGGACGTTGCATCCACACAATTTGGATTCTTTGCACGTGAGGTGGCACGCGGACGATGCTGCCTTCAAGTTGCAACCTTGCTCCATCAGCCACGACGGATGTCGCTTTGACAAACCAAGGGATGTGGACAACGATGTGCTCTGGCGGGCTTGTGAAGCGGTTGTCCAATGTAAATTCTCCGCCAGCGTGCGAAAACCTGACCGTGTAGTTCACTTCTCCAAAGTTGGTTGGGGCCCTTCGGACTGTGATTTGACGCCCTTCTCGGACCCACTCGGGAGAAATTGCCGACAGGAAATGTAGGTCATTCGCTTGTTCGCGCACAAGCATGTCCCTCATCAGAGTGCGAAACTTGGCAGCGAACCAACCATGCGGCGAAAGGTTCGAGCCAAAATCCCGAGTTCCCCACGGTTGAATGCGATACTCGAATCCCGCGTGAGTGGAACTGGTATGCAAGAGAAGTGCGTAGAACTCCTCAATCACTCTTTCCTGATCCCCACGAACCAACTCCGTCTCTGTGTTCATGGTGGTCAGATAGTGGTGGAGCCAGCGCCCGTCACCGTAGGTCATGATTCCCTCTTTATACTTCGCCTGGGCAGTTTTGAGTGTCGCAGTGACCATGGGATCGAATGGATCAAGAATCATTTCGGGATACACGGATTCCAAGTTTCCCCAGTCCTGACCGCCGAGATTGTCGAGCCCTGGCGGTATATATCCACCCGTCTGAGCTGTGATCCGCCTGAGAGAGAGTAGAAGCGCGGCTTCGTATTCGTCGTACTCGTGACGATACCCTTGTGCATCATCATCCTTACCGAGCGCCTGGGCTAAAACAATTGCGTTTTGTACGCCTGCCAACGCCCAGAAATTATGGCCCGTCACATGCCCTGTGATCTCCTCGTTGTCTCCGGGTGTGGTAGCCGGCATCAACCCAAGAGGGTCGGAGCGCCGTGCCGCCTTTAGCCATTCGACTGCCTTCTCGACGGAGGGATAAACCTTAGCTACAAAGTCTCTATCCTTCGCAATCCGATAGTGCTGACCATAGGCCCATAGTGTTTGCCCCCATCCGTCGAACTGGCCGCCCTGCGAGACAAAATTGCCGTCTGGAGTTTGCCAGCGCGCGAAGAAATCGAGGACCTGGCGGGCATAGTCGGAATACCCCGAGATGTCATACATCCGAGCGATGTATGAAGCATCCCGAAGCCAGAAAGTGTGATATTGAAATTTGTTCACCGTTTGGATGTAGTCGTCGCCTACCTTGTCCCGCGCAATTAGGTCATATACCAAGCTGGCCTTGAACGTGTCGACCGGCTTTGTTTCAGGAACAGAAATCTCGACTCCTCGTGCGAAGATGTCATCCCAGAACTTCTCCGTGCGCCTCAGAGCTTCATCGAAGCTGGCGGAACGCAATGCTGCCAAACGTGGATCGTCGGCGGGTATGGGGTCGTAGGGCATGCGGAATTCCAGAACCCGCCCCTCGTGAGGGGCGAGCGTAATGCGGTATTGAACGATACCCACCGGAGTTGTCGGCAGAATCGAGAGCGAGCGCTCCGCTGTGGACAGGGCGTCGTTGCTCGATCCTTTGAGCGTAAACCTGTGCTCCACATGGCCATCAGACGGAAACAGATACATGACCTTGCCATCCCGGATGAATGCATCTTTCGCAAAGCAGTACGTCCACTTTGGGTTGAATTCGATGCCGACTTGGGAATACCCCCCGAGGCGCGTCGCTGTCGCGGGGCGACGAAACCGGTTATCCCCTGTACCAGTTTCTGTGTTGACATCATTCTGATATCGAATCCCGAGTGTAAAGAACCCCGTCGATGTTCTTGGCACGTTACTCCGGACATGAACCTGCACAAAATTTACCAGCGGACCAGTCGGTGTGCCGTCGAGAGTTGCCACGAACATCGCTAATGAGTATGCAAACCCCTGGCGGTCAAAATCGTACTGAATGATCGGGAGGTACCCTTTCTTCAGAGTTTTTACCCGTTGGTTCACTGGTTCGGGCGGATTCCCCGTGAAAAACATAAGTTCTCCAAATCCTGTATAAAGGTAGCCCTCTGGCGTCACGAGAGTCCCTTCACGCGCATCCATCACCCCGAGGACATCGGTAGGCTTGCTGAAATAAGAGAAGGGCTTGTCCGGCCGATCGATGGCAGGATTGGCCATTTGCGCTCCGAACGGAGCGGCAGCACACAACAGAAACGCAATCACTGTCAGTTCACGGAGTCGTGTTGTCGTATGAACCTCATTGAACGTCCACTGTATTCCGAGTCGATCCTGCCGATGACTCCGACCGGAAGTGAGAACTTCTTATGACCCCACGATCTCGCCGCGCAGTTTAGACCGACCAAATGAAAACCTGACTTTAACAAGATGAATGCCGATGGTGTAGCTCCAGGGTTTGTCTCCTCCGCAGCCTCTTACCGGTCGCCAACGCCCGCTTTTGCTAGATCCTTCCAGGAGATCAAAGTGAACCCTTGAGTCTGAAGAAACTGGTGGAACTCCTGGCTTCGCACCATGTCGAAATCATTCTGCCGCCACTCCGCACCCCAGTCGGGATGATCTGATGTTGCACCCCGTATTTCGTCATCGTCATACGCCAGATGCACGATGAGTTCATAAGTCCCCGCAGGTAGCGTGGCTAGCATCTTCCTGTACGCATCCATCCACTGGCGCTTCGGCACTCCCGGACCAATTTCAAGCACGCGATCGAAAAGCACTAAGTCCGGAGCGACCTGAATGCCGCGGAAGTTCTGCCTGCGTTGCAGAACAACCGGCAGTTTGTAATCCCGTCCCAAACTCAGATACACATTGAGCATGTCCGCCGTGCTGACGAGCGTATCCATGTGTGCGTCTAGATGGCTTACGTGGATACCAGCGGCTTGCGCCTTGTCGATCTGGGCACGGGTCTCGATCTCAACATCTCCCACCTTGGCATGTGTAGCAACGTCATCGGTGGTGAGAGGCAAGTAGCCGTCTTCATCCAACAAGCTAGACACTTTTGGCTGCGGTGACACTGATCCCCAACGATAAGTGGTCCAGTCGGCATTCAGAGCCAAATGCACGCCGAGATCCGCATCGGGATGTGCCTTCGCCCAGCGTGCTACCTCGGGAAACCACGGGCAAGGAACGAGAATGCTGGCGGATGTCACCCAGTGTTGTTCCAGTGCTTCCATGATGGCCCGATTCGCCGAATGCATCATCCCGAAATCGTCTGCATGGATGATTAGAAGCCTCGAATTTGCAGGGTACCCAAGGCGCTCAGCGACAGTTCTGGCTTTAGAGAAGGGACTGTCCTGAGCAAAAGAGCCCGAAGATACGAGGATGCATAACAGCAGGATTAGAATCTTTTTCAACATTTGCAAGTATTTTCTCCTGTCGCAACCAATACAGATTAAGGTGAAGATGTGCGGTGCTCCCAGAGTTCCAGCAACTTCGCTTCTTCTTCCGGCGATAGGGTATCCTTCCATTGATACCCGTCAATCGACGCGAAATATTCCAGGCAATCGATCAAAGTGTCTCGAAGAGGCCGCGTTTGCCAGCCGACGCCATAAGCTTTCTCACTCGAGATCTGGAAGAACCCCTTCATAGAAGGCTCTGGCCGCCAGTCGGGAAACTTTCGTAACCAATTCGACAGGTATACAGAATCAATGCCATGCTGATGCAACCAATCTCCCGGAATCCAAACCAATTCTGCGTCCGAGTGGGTCACAGCTTTACATTCTTCAAGAAGATACCGGAAAGTCATTGGCCGACCGGTCAAGTTGAAGGTGCTATAAATGGATTTGTCGATCGCGAGAACAAGGAATTCAGCAACATCCTTTACATCAACAATTGTGACAGGATCGTTTCCATCGCCTGGTGCAATGTGCTGGCGCCCATTTTGTAAGCGCCGCAACCAGTCCAGGGCGTCCGGCGTGTCATCACGAACTCCCTTAATCCCACATGGACGGACAATCGTAAGGTTGTGGCCAATGATTGCATTTAACTGACGCTCACTTTCGGCCTTGCCTCGGCAGTACGGACTTTGATCGCCGTCCCACTGGGCCAACGGAGTCTCTTCCGTAATGTGGGGCTGAGCGAGCTGATCTTCTGCATACGCTGCTATGGAAGAGACGTACAAATAGTGCTTGGTGCGGTCTTTCAGCAATTTGGCCGCTGACGTGACCATGGACGGATCGTGAGGCCAGACATCAATCACCGCGTCCCATTTCCTCTTGGCCAAGGCCGAAAAATCTTCCTCTTCTGTGGCCGGGCTACGATAACCCCGCAGTTTCTCTAGGTGAGGAAACATGTCTGGGTTGGTTACCCCGCGATTGAAGAGGGTGAGAGAATGGCCGGCTGCACGTGCAGCCTCGACGAAGGCTGGACCAAGGAAATATGTGCCCCCCAGAACGAGAATATTTTTGGGCGTGGTATTGGCGAAGGAGCGAAAGGGGAACTCCCACAACGTAGTGGAAATAGCCGAGGCAAGTATTGAGTTCTTGATGAACTTTCTCCGATTCATACATAGACTCCTTCGAGAGAGTGATGTCGCGGACTGGCTGGGGCCACAATTTACTGGGCGATGTCGATTGGAGGAGAGACCTTCGATCATCGTTATTTTATTGACGCCAATCGAGTTGACTGACATTTGGCATGAGCGCACCGCCTCGCCGTCCAGATGTACTGTGCAGGCTCCGCACAAGCCCATTCCGCACCCATACTTGGTGCCAAGTGAGTCCCAAGCTGTCGTGTACCACTCGTAGCAGAGGGTATCGGGCGCCACTTCAACATTCCTTTTTCTCGCTCATCAGCAACTGTAGTCGACTCATGTCGACCACCATCCTGTACGGAAACTACCCGTTACGCTACTTCAGGGGGATGGAGAACATGAATCAAATTGGGATGAATCGCTGGCTGCGCGGTGTGAATCGTAATTACTGCCAAGAAGTTGCGTTCACATAACCGCGCTTGCGGAGTCACCGACCAATCCGCGCAAGCGATTTGATGCCAAGAGCCTCGAAGAACTGGCCGCCAGCTTCAAGACGCAAGGGATTCTGGCCCCTCTTCTGGTACGCGAACTGGAGGAAAGCAAGTATGAGGTTGTAGCCGGGGGAACTCGAAAAACTTCCCGTCCGCGTAGTCAACCTAACCGATGCCGAGGCAATCGAGGCCCAGTGGGTTGAATTATCTGTAGCTGACAAGGTTTTTCTTTGTTGAAGTGCGGCTCGGCACGTCGTTTATATGTAAACGACGTGTGCCGAGCCCCCAGCTTCCCGTCGCGATATTTCCGTACTGCCGATTCACGGACGTAAACTCTCAAGTCTCCGAGCAGATCGTCGAAATCGCTCTTGTGAGCTTCATAGGACTCCTTGATCTGTTCATTCGTCCGGCGTGGAACCTGTCCCGTGAGCGATGCAGCGAACATTGACAGTAGGAACAGAGTCCCGTCTCGCCGAAGGCAGGGAGATCGTGGATGAGTACCCGCATCGTTGGAGATAACGGGGAGACCTACTATTCCACAACCACGTTCCGCGCCTTCAATGCGGCGCTGGATCAATGGGAAGTCATATCAGTCGAAAAAGGCAAAGGACTGCAGGATTTTGGAACTGGGCACCGAGAACCAGGGAAATGCTCATTGAGCAGAAGCTCGGCGTGATGACGCCTAATACTTCCCTCTGGCGAATTCGGTACCACGATATCGGTGCCGATCGGTTTTCTTGGAACGCCGATCGTTCTACAGACGGCGGAAAGACCTGGAAAAGAATTTTCAGCAGATCGAGGCGCGGCACGTCGGTTCCTCGCGTTGACGAACCGGATCGAAGACCGGAGTAAGCTGCCGATGATGTGGTTGCGGGGAGCGCTTTACGAGGCCGCCTCTCTCCACAGGCACGGGCCTGAAGTGCGGTCCTCGGAGCTGCACCAGAATCGACTTGCCTTCAGAGTAGGCAGGGAACGATAACCCAGGATGAATTGGATTCGCACGGCATTAACGGTGTTGGCCGGGGGTTTCGTGACATCGCTGACCGATTGGCTGTTCATGAGCGATTGGCTTTACAAGCGATATAACCAATACCCCGAGATTTGGCGGTTTCCGCATGGTCAGGGAGAAATGCAAGCTATCGTTTGGTCTGCCCCTCTGCCATTCGTCACCTGCGCGGTCTTCACCCTCTTATGCGCCCGCCTGGATCTCCACTCGTACAGCGCGACTGTCGAACTGGCGCTCGCGATTTGGCTTCTCGGGCCTTTGCCCTTACTCATCGTGCATGCGATGTTCATTAAACTGCATCCCGCAATTGCTGCGGCGTATTCCCTCGGATGGCTAGTGAAATTGGTCGTGGCAGCCGTGCTTGTGACTGTGATTATGCGGTAGGTCGTGGGAATGAACTCTGCGACGCGTATTTCACCTGTGTACATCACGGGACGAGCGTCAATGAGATGGCTTGCCTAGCGGACTCCAGCAACATGCTGATGGGAAAGTTCCCGGAGGACAGGCCCAAAATGTCCCGAAGGCCACCCAGAACTCATTCCAATTGGCGCCGAAATTCACGCCGTTGCCCAAAAAACCGCTACAACTGCCAAACATCTGCTTTTCCAGCGGGTAGCACGCCTGCCCCGAGGGATCAATATAGTTCAACGGGCTGTTGTTCACATACGCGTAGCGGTTCCAGCTCTGCGGGTTTGAGAAGTCTACGGCTCCGAGGTCCGCCGGATCGGGCGAGAGCCAGCGGCCTTGGTTCGCGCTCAGTTCGCGATTCGGCGTGTCGAAGCAGCAGTCGCCTGTACCTAAAATGTCCGGACTGTCTCCGGTGAAGATGTTCTCGTTCGCGGCGGTCGAGCCGAAGTTGTCGTAGATCTCTCCGAAGGGAGCAAAGGCTCGATCGTCGATGATTGCGTTGCCAAGATTGGAACTGATGCGGGGCGTTTCCCAGCCAATCTTTGTGTTGGAAATAATAAGCAAACCCTGCAAGCTGCAGCTCTGTCCCTCCACTGGGCGTCGGCCAGTAAGCGTAAGAAAACGTGCTCCCGTTCATGTAGGCGGTCTTGCCCAATTGGGTGTACCAGATCTCTGTGTAAACGGTGCCGTGGGTATCTCGAATCTGTCTCCGGTTTTTTGGGGCGCATCGTGTTCGCGCACATTTGTTTGAAACGTACCTCCTGGCAGCATCGTGCCCACCCTTGACAAAGAACGTCAAGGGTGGGCCAGCCCCCTTTTCCGGTTACTATTCGCGTCTTTAGCCACCCAGCGGAGGCGCGATCACATTGTCCTCCGATTTGGCATCAGCTGATTCACCTGCTTCTCACGAAGAACGCAAGAAATGCGGCACCCAGTGCCTCGGTCTCTCGGCAGAGCGGGCGACCCGGCCCATCAGAGTTTGGTATTCGCTGCGGTTGCTTATCTTGCCGCCCTTTTCCCAAAAACAGGTTTACGGTACTGCTTTTGACTTGTCTAGATACACGTCGTCGATTTCAAGCTTCAGAGTCCAGTATTTAGTTTCCCCCGCTTTGATCTCGAGACGCCTACATCTCGGAACTGAGGTTGCTTCGCTGACAAACACGTCGTATAGCCCCGGTTGAAGTGAAGCTTCATATCGGCCGTCCTGAGAAGGCTTCAGAAGAACTGACTTTTCCCTGGAATTTTTGCGCCCATAACCGAATACCTCAACGACCACATTACGGGCAGGTGTGTTGTCAACGTCTCCCCATGTCACAATCGCAACAAGCGCCCCATCTTTCTCCAAAGCTTGGCCTTCAACATCAGCCTTCCAGTCGGCGGCGGCAAGCAAGCCCAGCCCTACAACCAAGGGCGCGGTGCGAAACAACGTGACGACATATGCGGAATGCCTGGCCGGCCACAATACGCATAGAAATCCAGCACCTGTAACGATAACGAGAGCCAGAAAAATAGGCCATCGGGGAAATCTGGGGAGAGAGGCTGACGGAGAAGGCTGTGTGGCACGTGGTTCGGGAGTATGCCGCGAAAGCCGATATCGACAAGTTAGCGCCGCACAACCTCCGCCGGACCTGTGCACGGCTTTGCCACGCCGCGGGAGGCGAACTGGAGCAGATCCAGTTTCTGCTCGGTCACATTTCGATTCAGACCACCGAACGATATCTCGGTTGCAAACAGCGAATTCAAGGTGCCGTCAACGACAAAATCGGAATAGAGCCACCGGGCTGAACGAGCTGCTCACTTGTCCGCTTTGCCGACCATCCAGAAGTTATCTCGCCGCCTCGTGCCCCATTGGTCGCCTTCGGTATCACGCCGCTATGGTCATTTTCGACCTTTGAAGCGCATCATGCGCGGACTCGATCCGGTCCAACGCTTGAATGCGCGCGAGAACGCGGCCGGATCGGAGAACCCCACAAGATAGGCCGTCTCGTTCACCGAGGCCTTCTTCTTGCTCAAGTAGTGGACCGCCATATTGTGGCGCAATTCATCTAACACCTTCTCGAAAGTCACGCCCTCCGCTTTCAGCCGGCGAAAGAGAGTCTGGCGGCTGAGCCCGAGCCTCCTGGCGATCATGTCGATCCCTGCATCGCCAGTGTGCAAGACCGGTATCAACAGGCTCTCGACGCGGCCTCTGGCAGATTTGGAACTGTCCAGGCGCTTGAGCAACTCCTCCGCATGCGCGCTCAGGATGCCAGAAGCATAGCGCGAGGAGGGCGGCATTGTGTAGGTCAAGAACGCACCGTCAATCAGCAGCGCGTTCTTGTTGCTCTCAAAAATCACGGGCACCTGAAAGATCCGATCGTACTCCGCGCGATATTCCGGCTCTGGGTGCGTAACATGGACCGCCTTCACAAACTGCAATTGTCTGAAATATCGGCGTGCTCCGCAGACCATGCGAGCGAAGGAAGATTCGGTGATCTCAGGAAAGTCGTTAGGGTTCGGGCGGGTATCAATCATCCAGACGCGCCCGCCGCTGCGCTTGAGCTGATAGCGGTCAGCCGTTTCCGCGCCATCGAGCTCGACAGCCAGCCCTGCGTAACGATTCATCAGCGCGATGCCCTCGGCCATGGTATCGCAGGCGCCGCCAAGCAGGCCGACGATGGACATCTCGGCCACATCGAACGCCTCGCCGAAGTGAAGGGCAAGCGCGGGATCGTTGCACAACTCTTTGCCTGCTCTCATGAGCGCAATATAATTTGCGAACCGGATGCGATTGTCCTGGTTCTGCAAATCGGCCGGATCGATGCCAGACCGTTCTGCTAACACCGCGCAGCTGGCCCCTTTCGACACAGCCAGCTCCATCAATCCGCGCGCAAAGCCTGCCCCAATTGTGGACTCACGCATCGCTCGGTGCCTCCTGCAACCTGGGGTCATGTTTTTGATGCTTGGCATCATGTTCATTGGATTGCGTTGTAGCTATGCTAGGCCCCGAATGCAACAAAGCCAAGAGGCGATTCGTTGCTTTTGGCAGATGCAACTGTGGCTAGAGAATGAAGCTTGAGCAGGAGCAGAGGTGTAATGATGGAACGGATTGCAGAAGCGTCACCGCGTCCCATGACCAGGATTACCGGAGTGGTTTACTTGCTCTACTTTCTCACGGCCGTATCCGGCGAATTATTCGTTCGCGGGATGATTGTATCTGGCGATCCTGCGGCAACAGCAACCAACATCCTAGCGCACGAGCGATTGTTTCGGTTGAGTATGGCAGTCGGTCTCATTGGCACTGCGCTATACGTCGCTGTAACGGTTCTCTTTTATGACTTGTTTAAGCCCGTGAACAAGACCGCCGCCTTGCTCGCAGCGTTCTTCAGCCTGGTGGGATGCGCAATTCAGGCTTGCGGCAGCCTCTTTCGAGTCGCCCCGTTTGTCATCTTGGAAGGCAGTCCTTACCTCAGCGCATTTAAGGCGGACCAGTTGCAGGTCATGGCGATGATGTCTATCAAGTTGAACGTTCAGGCCGCCTACATCTACCTGGTATTTTTCGGGATGTTTAACTTCTTAATCGGCTACCTCATTTTCAAGTCGACCTTCTTTCCTCGAGTTCTGGGCGTGCTGATGGCGCTTTCCGGATTGGGCTGGCTGACGTTTCTGTCACCGTCGCTCGCAAAATATCTGCTCACGTACATTGAGGTTGTTGGTATCATCGCCGAAGCATCACTGATGCTATGGCTGCTTCTGAAGGGCGTCAACGTTCGACGATGAAAGGAGCAGACAAGTGCAGGTTAGACATCCAGAGCTAACTCGACGGTTCTGGATTCTGGGCAGATGACGGGCCAACCTGAAGTAATCCCAAGGTAAGAGTTGCCGACTAATCGGGAGCTACACGACAGTCACGTCACTCTACTGTGGTTCGTCAAAACGCTACGACCCTGTTAAGAGCTTTTCTACGCGTAGTCTGTCAGCTCATTGATTCGTGATTCGTTGCTCTGGCCCGACGTTAATGCCAACCGCGCAGGCTCGGCCTCGACGATCAACTGGGAGACTGAGCCGCTCACTCTCGATCAGCTCGGCGCAATTGTTCGCGTGGGACGCGTAAATCCGGGTGACGTTGAGCAGGTTGCGCCCGTGGCGTTGTACCACTCCAAAGATCGACCACGAGTTATCTGTGGTGCATGCGATCTCATGCAGATCACCGTGCTTATAATCGTCTTTGTAATGCGCGACGGTGTAGCAATGTTTTGCTACGACGGTGGAACCCTGTGGCAGGCCGAGGGTGAATCTAAGGCAGGAAGCCGGTGAAAAGGCTTTGGATGGCATTGAAGCCGGTGGCGAACGGTGAACCCTGTGCCATCGCGGCCACCGGCATCAGAAAAAGAAGGGCGAGAAGAGCGGCGGTTGGATGTGCCCACTTCGACCGAAGAAGCAGCCGGATTTGGCGGATCAGATAAACTTGGGACCGTAGCATAAGCACCTCCGGCAGCACCTCAACTCGTCTGCTTTTGGCGCAAAGCTATCCTCACTCAATCACGATGTCCAATGACGTCTCGTTATAACGTTATTCCTAGGGGTTATAAGTCCGGAAAGTTTGGGTGATTTGGTCAGTCAAGTTGGAGTAGAGACCGGCAAGAGGATGTTCTATCCACGCCGCAAGAAAGGACATAGCCATCGTCACTTTGTTAGACCTTCGATTGCCGAACATCGCGTCACAGTGTTTGGGCGACCAGCTACGAGGGTCTGAATAACACCGGTACGCGGCCGGATTTTCCGTATGCTGAAGGAGTTTGCGAGGCTTTGGTCGAATCAGTTTTGTTCCGTAAGCCCTGCCTTGTCAATAAGCTCCGCATCCATGCAGTTGCTGGGTCGATGAGAGTTTGAGGTACTGATCTAATTTTACGCCGAAACCGATCAGTACCGAGTTTGATGTAACGAATGGGCCCGGTGTCCTTCGTTATAACCTGTAGGAATAAGGTTATAACGAGCAGTTATTGGACACGGGCGCAGGAATCAGTCAACTTGCTTAACAAACGGTTCCGCGCACGGACTTGACCAGCCCCGAAGACGACAGTGGTTGATTTCGAACAACCGTGCCCGACCCGACAGAGGACCAAATGTCGACCCAGCCCAATTTGATTGCCCGACCGCACTCCCCGCGCGTGATTCGTGAAAACCAAATGAAGTCAGGATCAGATCCGGCACTGATCTCCCAGATCCTACGCTCCTACCACAGGGCCCTCACTGCGCGCGAGATCGCCGGGATTCTCCATCTCCACCCGTTTTGATCCCGGCGTAATCGCGCAGTGGTGGGAGGAGGCTCACTCTTAGCCCACATTCTTTTTTGAATCTAGCCTGAGTCACCTCCCAGACCTTTTGTAACCGGGCCAATCGGTTGTATCCTCATCGTTTAGTACGAATACTTGAGTGCAATCCGGCAGCGTGTAGGAAGTTGATGGCCACCACCGGAGTGGTCGAGGCAGCCGTCTTGTGACCGGCTGGAATTATCCGAGTACCGAAGATTACGCCCAGATGGGAGTTCCAACTATATTCGATCGCCGGGGCGAAGCCGAGTCCGTCGCTGGAGCCGGTTTCCATTTGGATGCTGGACGGATTCTGCGCGCTGTTGGGGTCCAGACCGTTATATCCGGTAACGCGGCTGTTCCAGTTGTGGCGATATGTGACATCGAGCGCTAGCACCCATCTCCGCGTTACGCTGTATTCCCAGGCAGGGTTGGCGACGAACGAACCGCCGGGCTTGGCGTGCCCGTGGAATCCTGCTCCTGTGCCGTAGACACTAACACCTTCCAAGTTCACGTTGTTGGAAAACGCCTGCGACACGTCAAATCGCATTCGCAAAATGCGGCCATTCGGCAGCCAGAAGTACGTCTGGGAGTTGAGCTGCAACGTCGTGGTAAAGGCTCCGCTGCCCAGGCCGTTGCTCGGCCGGTCGCCTAGCTGATCATACTTGCCGGTGGGAAGCGTTTCCTGCAGCTGAACGGAGGTCGTCGGAATCCAGCGGCCGGCATGAAATTGGGTAAGCCGATACTGAGCCAGCGAGCTGAAATCACCCAGCCCGACGCCGGAGCTGCTCACGCAGTTGCTCACATTGTTGTAGCCCGCCCCGGGGATCAACCCCACCGTCAAGCTGTCTGTGAGTCCGTATAGCACGCAGGTGCGCCCCCCGAAGCCGTTCGTATGGGCAGCGGTGGCATCGTAGAGATAGGACTCAATTAGAAAATGTCCGCGCAGCAACGTCGCTGCCGAGAAAGCCAACAGGGGGCCGGTCCACCAGGCATCGTCCAGCGATTGCCGGGCGACAGGAGATGGCGGCGAGGCTTCCTGCTGGGCCTCCGCGCCCGCAGCTCCGAACGCCCCCGCGACCATCAGTGCTACAACCGTGACGCACCTGCGCATGGCCTGAGTCTCCTTGTTTGAGGTCTCCCTCTCTTCTGCCCTTGACGGATGGATCCCGCATGAAAGGGTCTGGTCTTCCTCTCCTTGATTTCCAACTCTCACGGCGATAAACGAGCTTGGCACGAGCATGTCATTTGCAGCTATCCGAATCTTGCGCTGAAAATCCGTAACCACGATCTTCGTGTGCCCTAAATTTGAAGGCAAGATTCGGATAGCACCGCAGGCACGGTTCAAGTATTGGGTTGCGCATGCACAAGACGATCGAGCCAACCATCCTCTACTTCGGAACTCCTGTAGCGCTCATCAGTACCTTGAACCCAGACGGCTCGTCGAATCTAGCGCCGATGTCGTCGGCGTGGTGGCTGGGCTGGAGCTGCATGCTTGGTCTGGGCCAGATGGGCCAGACCTCCGACAACCTCATCCGTACAGGCGAGTGCGTGGTCAATCTGCCCTCGGAAGATCTGGTCACGCATGTCGATCGCCTCGCACTCACTACAGGCAAGAATCCCGTGCCGGAGAAGAAACGTCAGTGGGGCTATCGCTATGAACCAGACAAATTTGGTGTCTCCGGGTTCACTCCAGTCGAGTCGGAATCAGTCGCACCACCGCGTGTCCACGAGTGTCCGGTACAAATGGAGGGCGTCGTCAAGGATTTTCGTTCCTTCGGCAAGCACGTAAGCGCCAATGTGTTCGAGGTACACATCGTGAAGCTGCACGTCGACGACAAGCTGCTGGTAGGGGACCCGCGCCCTCATATCGATCCTGTGCGCTGGCGTCCGCTGATCATGAACTTCTGCCGATTTTTTGGGCTGGGCGACGAGCTGCATCCGTCTCGCCTGGCGGATTCAGATTTTATGAAGTTCGTGACCCAAGGGGCGACACCACAACCGGCGAATTCGTCAACTGGCGGACATAAATGAGGAGGTGCGAACGTATTGATATAGTTCATTTTGGTCCTCCTGATTGAGCGACCGACGTCTCGGGTTGTGGTCTGTTGAAAATCAAAGCGTCACACGTAAGTTCATCTTGCGCCTCGCCGTCAATGGCAGGACGGGGAGGATCTTACGCGATGCACGGTTTTCATGCTCACCATGTCGTTGTCCACGAGCAGCCGTAGAGAAGTTCGATTGCGACAAGGCCTCTGTCATATCCTCGGCTGGGTGCGGGACGAAGCTAGCGGGAAAGCTAGGTGGTTAGGGGGCGGGTCTCCCGTCCCTCCCATACGGGCACGGCCAGCGCTCCTACCAGCAACTCTGCACTAGCGGACGGATCTTTTCTTCGTGAATGCATCGGACGCCTTTCATCATCTCGTCAGTGATGGGAGTGCAAGTTCGACGCATGGCAGTTGTCCGCGACCTGGCCGCAGCGACACGGGCCCCCGCTGTCGAGTAGGCTGCCGGCACGGAAGCTCTCGTACCTTCTCGCGATTATTGTGGGAGGATTGGTCGGATCAGCTGTGCTTAGTCGGAATCCCGAAACGGACTTCGCGGAAGTTTGTCGGCCATAGACCAGAAGCCGAAAACGGTTGCGCGAGGTTCGCTTTCCAACTGGATTTCGTCGAACAGGAACTTACCTGATTACGATTTCGACAGGCGCGACATTGCCCTCCATGTCTCTCTCAACGGCTGTACTTTACTTGGGGTCGACGAGCGGTTTGCAACATTCGCAGGCTTTTCTCTTACTAGAAAGTTGTGAATCATGATAACGGCAGTCATTAACAGTATGCCACGGTCACGCGACGGAGATACTGCGTAATACCGACCTCGGCTCCTCGTGTTATCCTCTCCGCATCTTAAAGCTTACACACGAGCCAGGTAACTCAATCTATCTCTGAAGTTGGCGTCTTTCTCAAACGGTGCCGCAACGGGCGAGCCGCACTTTTAGCTAGGTAAGTATCCCTTGACATCACGCTTATCTAGTGCCATCATTTCTTAAGTGAATCAGAAGTAGTGCTATTATGCAAAAAGAAAGCCCACGGCGTGAACCGTGAGCTTTTGGATCGAAACCGCGTGCGCGGCTCCGATGGTTGAGACATCCCATCGTAACACAGCATAGCGGCGTTCGATCCTCCGGCTTCCAGCCGATCTACGAGGACGATATGTATGTGTGCGTGCCAGAACAAAAACAGCCAAGCCTAGGCGAATCACTGATAATCGCATTTTTGCAGGCCACAGCAGCGGGTCTGGGTGCGGCTTTTGCTCACGATCTGATATTAGGCAAGCGCAAGAGGCGCTAACTATTGCCGCTCATCCCGGAAGCCGACTTGTCTGGCGTGCGGGCCAAGCTAGATCGGGCCAATGACTGCATCCGTAACCTCGATTCCGAGATCAAGGCGTTCTTGAAACCACCGAAAAGTGTTTTCGGTGAGGACAAAGAAAAGGCTTCGCATAAATTCCTGGAGCACGCGAGGCGGGAGGTCCCGCCTCGCTTCGGTGTTCTTGCCGGGGAAATCGCCCACCATCTGCGTTCGGTCTTGGACCATCTCGTTTGGCTTTTGTCTAGCGAGCAATATCGGAGGCAGCACGAGACTTTGATTGCATTCCCGATCTGCACTGCAAAACCGAGGAAGCCAAAGGAACTCACCCGTTACGACGGAAAGATTCAAGGAATCACTTCTTCCGACGCTCGGAGCCTGATCGAGAAACTCCAACCCTATAATGCTGCGGACCCGTTTGATGATCCACTCATCATCCTCCACAACCTTGACCGAGTAGACAAACACCAAACACTCGTGCTCGTTCAAAGCAGTTGGAACATGAGCCTTTCTATTCCCCTCAAGCTTTTTCAGTGGACAATCATCGGACGACCGGACATTGACCAGAAAATCTTTACCCCAACCACGGCAGATAAGTTGAAGATGGACTTTTCCCTTCAAATAGCGTTCGCCCAACTTGGTAGGTGGAAAGGTGAGGCGGTTGTCCCAGTCCTCACGCATCTCTTGAACACGATCCAGGATGACGTTAAGAGGTTCTCCGAGTTGCGAATCTGACACACGCCCGCCACTCCTCCGTGCTAGAATCACGGCAGTATGGCGGGCATACGCTCATCCCGGCAAGGTAGAAGCGAACGACCCGTTGCGAGTCGAGATTTGAAACCATCCGTAGAAGTCGCGGCTAGAATGGCTCCAGTAGCAAAGGTTTCCTTTCATGATCTGCTACGACGGGCGGCAAATCCGCCCTCTCAGCAACGCGTTTCAAAAAAGCGTTGAAAATTAAATTCCCCTGATCTCGCCGATTGTACCGAAACGAATATTCATTCAGATAGGTTTGCAGGTACTTGCGGCTGACTGAGTGGTAAACCCCGCCGATCCCGCGCTTAATTAGCGACCAGAACCCTTCAATGGTCTGCGTGTGAACGTCGCCCATCACGTAGATTTTCTGAGCGTGCTTGATGCGTCGATGATCGTATCCATTCTTCGGAGTTGCGAGCCGATCATAAGTTGAATACTCATCGCTGTACACGATGGTGTTCGGCAGAATCTTTTCTTCGATGATTGGAAAGAGAGTAGCGGCTTTGGCATCTGGCGTCACATAAGCCAGCACGCGCCCTTTTCCGCCGCGCTCTACCATGCCGAACACGGGAGTCTTTTCGTCATTGTCGCGTCCGCGCATCCCGCGAGAACCATGACGATTTTTACGCTTTCCGCCTACGTAGGTTTCGTCGATCTCCACCGCCGATCCCTCCAGTTGCATGTCTGTTTCGGACAGCAACGAGCGAATCTGGCGAAACATCCGCCAAGCGGTTTTGTAGGTGACTCCGGTTTCGCGCTGAATCTGCTTTGCGGAGATGCCGCAACGAGTAGAGGCCATCAGGTACATGGCGTAGTACCAGAGGCGCAGTGAAGTGCTGCTGTGCTCGAAGATTGTCCCGGCCATCGGCGAAATCTGCGTCAGGCATTCATCGCAAGCGTAAACCGGGCGGCCTTTGACGCGATGATGCTGGCGCTCTCCCTTGCACGTAGCGCAGTAAGCCATTCCGTCGGGAAAGCGTTGTTCGCGAAGATGCTCAAAGCAGGCATCATCATTAGGAAACTGGCGGTTGAAATCCTCGATTGTGTACCGAAGATGGGCCGGAATCGTTTGGCGGCAGTTCATGATGACCAAACTTTAGCAAAAACCGAACGTGATGTCAAGGGATAATTACCTTTAGCTATTAGTCTCTTTTGCGTCCCTCACCTCTCATCGGGTCAAGCCGCCGCCAGTGCCCAGGCGCAAGAGACTCCGGCACTTACCGGTCCGTTGGAACGCGCAGATGCCTGAACCATGCCGGAACCCAGCTTCACATCCTCTACGTCCATCGCGTGGGAATTGACACGCCAAAACACAAGGACGGCACGCAGGACTTCGAAGTCTCACAAGAATTCAGGACGCACTTTTGCAAGGTAATCGGCTGCACCACAAAGAGTAAAGTTCTCGCTTGCACTGGCTGCATCTCTTCCTGCGCAATTGTTACTCCGGCCAAGTCGGGTGTCAGGGCACACTCCTTCGGCAATAAAACCACTGCTCCATCCAGCTCGCCGAGGCGCAGACGTGCCAGCAGTTGAGAGCTGATGTCATTCGAGAGGTTGGCTCGCGAACCCGCGCTTATTGGGCCGTGGCGTGAGTGAAAAAGTCCTGATTGCGGCCTGAAGAACTCTGAAAGGCTCTGAACCAAGCCAGCCAAGTGAGTGCGGTCGCCCCGCTTCCCACTCCGGGTGCCCCTGAGGAGGGCAAGAACTTACTTGACACACAAACCATGAATCCCTAGCAATTGGGTTGCCATTCCCGATCCCAGAATTGAACCCTTCAGGCCCCAAAGCGCAGCGTTATCGCTTCACGCTACCGAATCAGAACTATGTGTTCCTGCCCGGCCACCGCTTCATGGTACAGATCCAGTCAACGCTATTTCCGCTCTATGATCGCAATCCGCAGACCTTCGTCGACAATCCACTGTTTCCGAAACCGGAGGACTTCCGAAAAGCGACGATTACACTACTGCGGTCGGCGGATGCGGCGAGCGCCGTGTGGCTGCCCGTCGTGCCTTATGAACCAGGGCCTGACAATTAATCTCAGTGCGCGAATACAAGCACGATGTTCTGAGATCTGCTCACATGCGGACACGGCGTTCAAGGCGCAGTATAAGCCTGCCTCTCGATCGAAGCGCTCCCGCACCGCAGACGCTCGAAGTTCAGAAGGCAAGCTTACATGGCATCGTCAGACCTGAAGGGAGCGACTATGAAAGTTATGGAGGTGCCGGCGTCATTCGACCTCCGGGATATTAGGCCAGTAGAGCGGCCCGAGTTGCCTGACCCCGGACCGGGGCAGGTCGGAAGCGTAGAGAAATTTACCGCTGGGATCGACCACCAACTGATAGTTTGGTCCCGAAACAAAAGGCGAGCCGGAAATTGAGGCGGGAGCCCCGGTTGCGCTATTGATACTAAACGCGTAGATGAAGCCGTTAGCGTCGGCGCCATAAAGAAATTGGCCGTTCGGTGTAGTCGCCAGACCTTGGATGGAAGCGGATGTGAGCAAATTTGTGAAGAAGGGCGATCCCGAAATGGGTGTGAGTGTGCCGTCGATTGCGCTGATGAAGCAGCCAACAATCTGCGAGCCGTTGTTGGGCTGGCCGTCGATATAACTGTTGGAAACATACAGAAACTGAGCATTCGACGTTACCGCGGCGCTGTTGGCGTACAAGAGGTCGGGACCAGAGGACGACGAACTGAATCCCCCCGTGCTGGGATCGATCATAGCGGTCACAGACGCGTCGAGCAGCGCGGGGGCAAAACCGTATAGCACCTCGGCACCCGGCTTGGAGTTGCAACGCTGCCGCTACTGGCATTGCAGATCACAGTACCGCTTGAAGGGGGTCCACGCTTTTGGAGATGCGAGTGTGGACAAACACCCAACGCGCCGGGAAACATACTTCCCGGTTCGACTGCTCCTACACCTTCGCCAGAATGGCTCTCTTAATTTGCCTTATTTTTGGCCTCGTCGCGTTTGTAGAAAGTCCACTTCTTAATTCGCTTGGGGCGGGTTAGACCTGCCTGACACAGAATCTTCATGTGTTCGCTCGTGGTCGGTTGACTGATTCGAAGCTTGCGCGCAATCAGGCATCCGCAAACCCCATCCTTATTACCAAATCGCCGTCGACCTGAGGAGGGAAGTGTTTAGTCGGGTTCTTAAGCCATTCGAGAATCTGTAGTCTCCGCTCGTTCGCGAGAGCCCGGATAGCGATATTAGGAATCTCCCTAATTGTTGTAACACTCCAGTGGATTTCGCACTTTGCCTTGGCCGTTAGCAAATGGCCATTTCACAATCCCTGGATAGCTTCTAGTCTCGAAGTTCCGGCGATTGGAGCGGGCGGGAAAGCGTCGGCTCAATCTGCCCGCGTTCTCGCCTAAATTCCTATACTTCCGTAACTAGAGGATGGATCAGTCGGTTGCTACACTGGCAACATGCAGATTCTTCTCGGCTTGCGGAGTCTCCATGTCTGGGGCCGCGCGATCTTGCTGGGAATGATAGTTTTCGGCGTGTTGCTGGCTTCTGGCCCGATGCCTGCGCTCGGGCAAGCTTCGCCTTCTACACCGATCCCAGTGGTTGATCCTGATCGGCTCCCCATTACCACAAGTTCGCCGGAAGCCGCCAAGTTGTTTGAGGAGGGATTGCGTCTTAGGCTCAAGTTTCGCTGGGAAGAGGCTTTGGCGAAGTGGCGGGAGGCCACAAGGAAGGACCCAAGTTTCGCGCAGGCCTGGATTTATATTGTGTGGACTGCGCAGGATCCAGTGGAAGTGAAGCAGGCGGTGGAGCAGGCGCAGCTCGCCTCCCAGCATGTGACGTCCGGGGAAAAGCTGCTGTCGCAGTGGAGGCTATCGACATACAGGGGAGACCTTGTCGTTGCCATTGCGGCGATGAATGATTTGCTGGCGATGTATCCCCGCGATGCCGGCTTGAACGTTCAGGCTGGGCTTTGGTTGATTCACCAGGGTGAGTACGCACCCGCTGTCGAGTTCCTCAAGCGCGCGCTGGAAGTCGACCCCAATTTCGCGGTAGCTTTGAACGTCATGGGCTATGACTTGGCTGCCATGCATCGGTATGACAAGGCAATCCCTTACCTGAAACGCTACGCCGAGCTGGAGCCCAACGAGCCTAATCCCCACGATTCCTTGGGCGAGATTCTGCAAAAGGCAGGGCGGCTGGAAGAGTCCCTGGCCGAATATCGCGAAGCCCTACGGCTGGAGCCAAATTTCCCCACTGCGCAGAGGGGCCTGGGCGACGATTACGCCTTGCTGGGAAAGGAGAGCCGGGCTCGCGAAGAATACGCTAAGACCCCTCCGATAATGGTGTTTGCACCGACGCATGCGCTCGAGTGTGAGACGGAATCCGCCATCACTTATGCTCGTGAAGGCAATCTGACACAAGCCCGAGTACAGCTGGCGGTGGTGCTAGAGCAGGCCACGAAGCTGCAAATAAACAACTGCCGAAGTTTCATCAATCAGGACCTGGCGCTGCTGGCCGAATCCCCCGCCGCGGCCTTCCAGCATCTGGAACAGGCGGAAGCAGTCTTGCAGGTTCCCGGAGCTATGTCGGAGGAGGATGGGATTGAGCAATTGGCGCGCACTTTGCGCATACGGGCCCGGATGGCGGCCGAAGCCGGAGATCTGGCCATGGCCAGTGCCGCTGTCGCGGGCTTGAACAAGATGCTCCAGGACACGCACAGCAACGCGGTCGAGCGCGCCTACAACGGAGCCCATGGGGCGCTGCTGGCGGCGCAGTCGAAAATCGCTGCGGCTATCGAAGCACTGCAGGAGGACCCCGAAGATCCGTTTTCCCTGGCCAAGCTGGCGGAATTGCAGGCGGCCTCGGGCGATGCCCGGGATGCCGAGGACGCGGCGGAAATCCGAACGCGCTTGAAAACAGATTACGGCACCGACCTGGAAGACTGGTTGGTGGTGCGCAGGTTCCGGCCATGAAGAGACTGACCAACAGAGCGCTGCGGATGCTGCCAAGAACTGTGCTGGCCTTGGTCTGTATTCTCGTCTGCAGCGAGTTCGCGGCTGCACATGACGTCGCTCTGGTGACCAGCAAGAACAGCTGCGCCAAAGGGGCGAAAGCCGCCGACCTGGCAAAAATGATCAAAGCCACGCACAAATGTCCCGATGGGCATGATCTGATCGTGGTGCTGACCAGCCCCTTTTCCCTGGAGACGCGCATCGCGGCAGCGAAACTGTTATCGCTGACCCCGGAAGAGTTTAAGAAATTGATCGACAAAGAGAACAAAGACCGGGTGGTGTTCGTGGTGGTTTCTGACGATGATGAGGCGCTGAAGGCTGTGCAAGGGAATCCATCCGCGATCGGCCTGGTGAATGTTTACAAAATCAATAGCAATGTGGATGTGTTGAAGATCGACGGCAAGCTTCCCCTCGAGTTTGGGTATGCTCTCCACAGCCAATAGCCGCCGCACTTAAGAAAATACCGGTTTGTGCGACGCGATTGCGGCCACCGCAAGAAATCCGCAACTGGATGCAACATTCGCGCACATGCGTCGCGCTTTCGTCGAGTAGCTAACTTGCAATGTCATTTTGATCCAGCCAAGCGGGCTCCGTGAAAAGTCTCGACTGGCGACAGAACAATGTCGATTGTGAGTAGAAGACTAGTCCGTATGTGAAATACGCGGTTAACCTTCTTTGCAAGTGGGTGTTGTTACGGCGGGGTTGAGGCTTTACAAGCGAATGGATCTGCGTCAATATATACTTCGTTAGTTAGCTAACTGACATAACACAATCGCCATTTTGCTGGCACTGCGTCGCCTCCACTTTTATCGTTGTGTTCTATAATAGAACCATGACACTATAGTGTCAACTCAACGAAAGGCGGTTGAATAAAAGATGTCTAGAACAGGAGCCGGAGCGACACGAGCGTTTCGTGATCCAAACCAAAATCAAGATGTGAAGGGAAAATGTCAGATGAACAAAAAGAAAGCCGGGCGTAGCATTCATTGTGCTCCTTACGTGTGCCTTGGCTGGTCAAGCATTGGCGCAGGGCCCGGGGATCGAATTCAAATCGAATGCC
>PMSQ01000146.1 GCA_003168355.1 Acidobacteriaceae bacterium
ATCTGCGACAACTTCTGCTCCAGCACGGTGGAGGCTTCGTCGTAGAGTTTATCCGGACCGTATTTGTCCGAGGTGAGGCCGAGGATCATGATCGGCGAGTCGGCAGGATTGACCTTCCGATAAGTCGGATTGCCCGGCAAGTTGGCGGGGAGATAGGTTCGCGCCGCATTGATAGCGGCCTCCACATCGCGCGCCGCGCCATCGATGTCGCGGCTGAGATCAAACTGAATCGTAATTGACGTGCTTCCGAGTGTACTGGCGGAAGTCATCTCGGTGACGCCGGCGATATGACCGAACTGCCGCTCCAGGGGAGTGGCGACGGACGACGCCATAATGGCGGCGCTAGCCCCGGGCAAGCTTGCGCCGACTGAAATAGTGGGAAAGTCGACCTCCGGCAGGGGCGCTACTGGCAGCACCTCAAACGCAATCGCCCCCGCAAGGGCAACCGCCACTGTGAGCAGCGTAGTGGCCACGGGCCGGTGAATGAAGGGCGCGGAGATGTTCATGCGGGCTCTGCCACTTCTGCGTCTCCGCCTTCCGGTTTGTTCGATTTGTTCGTAAAGCGCTGCGCCAGATTGTCAAAAAAGATGTAGATCACGGGCGTGGTATACAGCGTGAGTGCCTGGCTCAGCAACAGTCCGCCCACCATCGCGATGCCCAGCGGCCGCCGCAACTCGGAACCGAATCCAGTTCCGAGCGCCAGCGGTAGCCCAGCCAGCAGCGCGGCCATTGTCGTCATCATGATGGGACGAAATCGGAGCAGACATGCCTCGTAGATCGCATCCGTCGCGTTTTTCCCGTGCTTCCGCTCGGCTTCCAAAGCAAAGTCGACCATCATGATTCCGTTCTTTTTCACGATACCGATCAGCAGGACAATGCCGATGATCGCCACCACGCTTAAATCCTGGCGAAAAAGAATCAGCGCGAGGAATGCGCCCACGCCCGCTGATGGCAGTGTCGACAAGATCGTAATCGGGTGGATAAAGCTTTCGTACAAAACTCCCAGCACGATGTATACCGTGACTAGCGCCGCAAGAATGAGTAGAGGCTCGTTGGATAGAGAATTGGTGAAAGATGCCGCGGTCCCCTGAAAACCGGCCTGCAGGCTGGCAGGCATGTGCAAGTCTTTCTGCACTTTGTCGACCGCCGTAATGGCCTCTCCCAGCGCTGCGTTCGGCGCGAGATTGAACGATACGGTAATGGCCGGAAATTGCCCCTGATGGCTAATCGAGAGCGGCTCTGTCATCTTCTCAAAGTGCGAGAAGGCGCTCAGTGGCACAGCGTTGCTCATGGCTGAACTGGTAGACCCTGCGGAGTTTGCTCCCGTGTTTAACGCCGAGGAGGCGTTCGGCGAAAGCGCGTTCGAAGGAGGAGCAAGGGTATTTGCCGAGGGAGTGTAGAGTGCGGAGGTGGTTGCCGCATTGGACCCCGCGGAAGATGATCCGGAGGACGCGAATGAGGAAGAGGCACCGGCGCCGCTTGCCCCTGCCGACGCATTGGACTGAATGTAGAGATGGTTCAGCTTATTGGGGTCCAGTTGAAACTGCGGCTGACTCTCAAGCACAACGTGGTACTGATTCACTTGCGTATACATGGTGCTAATCTGCCGCTGGCCGAAGGCGTCATATAGGGTGTTATCGATAGTCGTCGGCGCAATGCCAAGTCGCGAAGCGGTGACTCGGTCAATCACCAGGGATACCGCAAGACCTCCTGTCTGTTGATCGGTTGCCACATCTTCCAGTTCCGGCAACTGCTTCAGCCGGTTGACAAAACGGTTGGTCCAGTCATCCAGTTCATCCGCATTAGGATCTTCGAGCGTGTACTGGTATTGAGTGCGGCTCACCCGGTCATCCACCGAAATGTTCTGCACCGGTTGCATGAAAAGCTGTATGCCCTGAACCTGGTCAAGTTTTGAATTGAGCCGGCGGATTACGTCGGACGCACTCATCTTGCGCTGGTCAAGCGGCTTCAGATTGATCGACATTCTTCCGCTGTTAGTAGTCGTATTGGTTCCATCCGCGCCGATAAACGACGAGAGACTTTCGACCGCCGGGTCATCCAGAACTACCTTTGCCAGCTGCTGCTGCTTCTCCGCCATGGCCCTTGAGCCAATCGTCTGCGGAGCCTGTGAGATGCCCTGGATGACGCCCGTGTCCTGCACCGGGAAAAATCCTTTGGGGATGATGACGTAAAGGAAAATCGTAAGCAGCAGCGTCGCCAGTGCGACCAAAAGAGTAATTGTCTGGAATCGAAGGACAAACTTCAGCGTTCGGCCATAGAACGCGATCATCCCCTCGAAGGCACGCTCTGAGGCTTGATAAATGCGTCCCTGCTGCTCTTTGGGCTGGTGCCGCAGGATTCGCGCACTCATCATGGGCGTGAGCGTAAGGGAAACCACCGCCGAAACGACGATGGTGACGGCAAGAGTCACGGCGAACTCTCGGAACAGGCGCCCAACCACGTCGCCCATGAACAACAGCGGAATCAGCACGGCGATGAGCGACACGGTCAGCGAGAGAATGGTGAACCCAATTTGCTCCGCGCCCTTGAGCGCCGCTTCCATGGGCGGATCGCCCGCTTCGATGTAGCGCGAGATGTTCTCTATCATCACGATGGCATCGTCCACAACAAAACCGGTGGAGATGGTCAACGCCATCAGAGATAAGTTATCCAGGCTGTAACCAAGGGCGTACATCGCCGCGAAGGTGCCGACCAGGGAAAGCGGCACAGCCACGCTCGGAATGATGGTGGCGTAGAGACTCCGCAAGAAGAGGAAGATGACCAGCACGAC
>PMSQ01000078.1 GCA_003168355.1 Acidobacteriaceae bacterium
GATGGCACTCTACCGCTGAGTTAAGCGCCCACTTTGGTGCGGTAAGTTCATCATTATACATAAGTTCCTTGTGAACGAACCTGGAGCAGCGATCCCGCACCGACTGGGCCATCCAGACTACTAACTAACCGCCGATTTATCGGGCCTTGAAGTTAAGTTCGGTTGCAGCGAAAAAATCTCCCCTCTGCCGGGCCATGCAGTGGTGTCATGGATCACATTTGGACAGGGGATGAGGGCGTGATAGCCTATCGGCGGCGGGGCGGAAGGCGGGTTCGGGTCGCCGGTAGCTCATGTGCCCAAAGTAACCTCTCATGCCGGACGAAAACAGGCCACTTCGATCCCCTGTATCCCCATCATCTACGGGGACTTCCGGAGTTTCGGTGGATCGAGAAAAAGAGCAACTTTCCCGCCTCAGAGGGGTTCGAACAAGTGTGAGCACTGCTGCCATGGAGGCGGGCGCGCTGATGGCTGCGATGGGGCCACATCCTGCCAGCAGTTTTCAGCCGGCGGTGGCGGGCGAGGCCTACACCGACGCCGAGGTGATGTTGCGGGTGAAGGCAGGTGACGAGTCCGCCTTCGATTATTTAGTGCAGAAATATCGCAGGCCGTTGGTGAGTTTCATGTACCGCATGGCGCGAAATACCGCCGCCGCGGAAGATTTGGCGCAGGAAGTTTTTCTGCGGGTGTATCGCTCTCGCCAGACGTACGAGGCCAGCGCGAAGTTTACGACCTGGCTGTATCGCATCGCGACTAATTTGGCGGTAAACCACGCGCGCGATACGCGGCACGAGCGGCCAGAAGTGACTGTGAGCCTGGACGAGCCGGACGAGGAAACAGGTACAACGCTGGATGTGCCGGACAGTAAGTCAACTGCCGAAGAGTTTTTGGTGCGACGCGAACGGATGCTGGCGATCCGGAGCAAAGTGGAAGCGCTTCCGGAACGGCAGCGGCTGGCCGTGGTCATGCACAAGTATCAGCAAATGGATTACAAGCAGATTGCCGATGTACTGAAGTTGAGTGAGTCGGCGACTAAGTCTTTGTTGTTCCGGGCATATGAAACTTTGCGGGACCAGTTGAGAGAATTTTTGTGAAGAAGTAGAGGGAGAACGGTTATGAAGTGCGAGGAGATTCGAGAAATGATGCCGGACCTGGCATCCGGTTTGATGGAAGTGACGCCCGATATCGGCGGACATCTGGCGGGTTGCGGCGCGTGCACCGGTAAGATGGAAGCGGTACGGCAGACGATGGCGTTGCTCGATGAGTGGCGCGCGCCGGAGCCGTCGCCATATTTTGATATACGCCTGCAGGCACGGCTCCACGAAGAGATGGCCAAGCCGCAAGCAGGCTGGCTGGCATGGTTCCGGCGTCCGGTGCTGGCGGCGGCGCTTTCAGTGCTGATGGCGATTGGGGTGGGCCTGTTCTTCTCGAAGGGCAGCAATTTCTATCATTCGGGCGATTCGATCCATGCTGGTAATGGAAATGCGGCGGAGCCGGGCACGGCGGTGAGCGATCTGCAGGCTTTGGAAAAGAATCACGATCTATATTCCGATTTCGATTTGCTGGATGACCTGGAAGTGCAGCACGATGTTGTGGCAAATCCGTAAGTAGAGTAGGGCGGGGAGAATGCGGCGGGGAAATTTCATGATGGGATGGATGACAACGGTCGTGCTGTCGGTGGCGACCGTGATGACGTCTCTCTCTCCCTGCCTGGCGCAACGCAGTAACTTCGCATTTGCTCCTCAGCGGATTCAAAATCGCCAGCCTTATCAAGGGCATGCCGGCGACTGGCTGCGGCGCTACCAGGGCCTATCGCCTAACGAGCGGGAGCGTGCGTTGCAGAACGATCCCGGCTTCCGTCATTTGTCGCCGGAGCGCCAGCAGTTGTTGCGGCAGCGGTTGGAGCATTTCTCGAGCCTCCCGCCCGAGCAACAGCAACGCATGCTGAACCGCATGGAAACGTGGGAACATCTCACACCGGGCCAGAAACAACGGGCGCGGGAATTGTTCGGCCGGATGCAGCAGCTTCCGCCGGACCGGCGGCGCATGGTAACCACGGCCGTCCGCGATTTGCGCGCCATGCCGCCAGGGGAGCGGGAGCAGGTCATCGATTCGAAGCGGTTCCAAGGCGTGTTCTCCCCGGAGGAGCGCGACATCATGCGCGGAGCCACTCGGCTGCCGCTCGCCCCTCAAGAAAATGGCAAGCCGGAAGAGTAGGCGTCGATCGGGGGCTGCGGACCAGGGCCGATCCCTGTAGGGATCGTCGAAAATAGCCCGCCAGTTCACTGGCGGGAGACGATTCGCGATCTATGAACCTCGTGCCGTAGGCACGACTGAACTTCTTTAGTTTGTCCCGTCATCATTCCACCGCCATGCCCGCTTGCTCACTCCGGCGCTCGCCATCCGTCTAAGCCCAACAGCACAGCGGTCAGGCGCGGGTGCTCCATCCAAGTGCCGTATCCCAGGGTTTGCGACTGAATCGGCTGTTCGATTCCCACTAGAAGAGGAGTATTCCATGCATAGAGTTCGTTTGCTTGTTCTGTTATCCGGCGTTTTGTCGATGGTAGGTCTTGGCCACGCTCAAACCGCTACCGGCGAAACCCTAATGCTCGATCTGCCCCGGCAGAGCCAGCATGCGCAGATCACGCAGCGCATCGGCATTACCGACATCACCATCAACTATCACCGGCCTCTGGCCAATGGCCGCCAGATTTGGGGCAAGGTCGTGCCTTATGGGCAAGTCTGGCGCGCCGGGGCCAACGAAAACACCACGATTATGTTTAGTGATCCCGTCACCATCGAAGGCCAGTCGCTCGACAAAGGGACCTACGGCCTCCACATGATTCCCGGCGAAAATCAGTGGACGGTGATCTTCTCGAAGATCTCCGCCGCCTGGGGAAGCTTCAGCTACAAGCAGGACGAAGATGCACTGCGGGTCACAGTGAAGCCGCAAACGGCTGAACTGCATGATGCGCTGGCCTACGACTTCGATGAGCTCAAGCCGGATTCTGCCGTGGTCACTCTGCGTTGGGATAAAGTCGCGGTGCCCTTCAAGGTTGCGGTCAAAGTAAACGACATCGTCGAAGCCAGCATTCACCGGCAGATCCACGGACTCAATCAATACTACTGGGAAGGCTGGGACGATGCCGCCGGATACTTCCTCGCCAACAAGATCAATCTGGACGAGGCCTTGAAAGATGAAGATCAGTCGATCCAGGCGGAAGAACGCTTCGACAATCTGCTCAACAAGTCGCGCATTCTGGAAACCATGGGCCGCAAGGATGCCGCGACGGAGTTTCGCAATAAGGCGTTGGAGAAGGGCAGCGCGTTGCAGCTTTACTTTTATGGCCGTCAGCTGCAGCGAGACAAGAAACAGGAAGAGGCATTCGCGGTTTATCGCTCAAACGCTAAGAAGTTCCCCGACTATTGGACCTCGCACCTCGGTCTGGCCCGCGTTTATAGCAGCCAGGGTGACTTCGACAATGCCGTCAAAGAGGTACAAACCGCTCTCACGGGCGTGCCCGATGATGCCAACAAATCGAACTTGCAGAACTACGTAAAGCGTCTGCAGTCTAAGGACGACATTAACCGCTAGCCAACCCAGCACCGAAAGGCGGTGAGAAAGAAGATGGGCCAGCCCGAAAGGCTGGCCCATCCTTTTTGCAGACTATTCCCTAGTAAAACATGATCGATCCCGCTCACCACACCCGGCAAGCGTTCGCCCGAACCATCTTCTGACCAGCCTTGCAGCCAAAAGCCTGGGCGAACTCGGGCATATTCGAATCCACATTGTCAATCCGGAAGATGGGCATCGAGTGTGGGTCGGTGGTAACGATCAGGCGCGCCACCTCCGGCCTGACGCTCGCGCACCACGAGTAGGCATTCGAGAGGAAGAAACGCTGGCGATAGGTCCAGCCATCTGGACCTTTGTCGTCGAGCGATTTGCCTTGCTTCTTGAGTTCGGCTTCGAGCGCGAATAGCGCGAGATGGATGCCGCCATTATCCGCTGTATCCTCGCCCTGCGTCAGCAAACCGTTTTGCTTGACCCCGGAGCCGGCATCGGGAACCTCCTGTGTGTACTCGTCGGCGATGCACTTGCCGCGTCCGTCGTATTGCTTGGCGTCTTCCGGAGTCCACCAGTCGCGCAGGTTGCCGTGCGCGTCGAACTTGCGCCCTTGATCGTCGAAGCCGTGAGTGAGTTCGTGACCGATGACCATGCCGATGGCGCCGTAATTTACGGAATCATCCATGCTCTTTTCAAAAAATGGCGGCTGCAGGATGCCGGCGGGGAAGTTGATGGTGTTCAATTGCGGATCGTAATACGCGTTGATAGTGGGCGGCGTCATAGTCCACTCGCTGCGGTCAACGGGCTTACCGATCTTGGCGACCCAGCGCTCGAATTCGAACGCCGAGGCTTGTCCCATATTGGCGAAATAACTCTCCCGCGTAATCTTCACGCTGGAATAATCGCGCCAGTGCGAAGGATAGCCGATTTTGTCTTCGATTCCCTTTAGCTTGACGATGGCCTGTTCCTTGGTGGCGGGCGTCATCCAGGTCACACTGTCAACGTCGTCATGCATGGCACGCTCGATGGCATGCACCATTTCAATGGTGCGCGCTCGGCTCTCCGGCGGAAAAGCGCGGTCGACATAAGCCTGGCCTAGAGCCTCGCCCAGGTCGCGGTCGGCTGCGCCGGTGCAGCGCCGCCAGCGCGGAAGTTGTTCTTCCTGGCCGGCTAGCGTGCGCGAGAAGAAGGCGAAATTCTCCTCAACTAAAGCCTTACTCAAATACGGCGCGGCCCGGTGAATCACCTGCCAGCGCATGTAGGTCTTCCAATGCTCGAGCGGATGTTCCGCCAGCAATTTATCTTCGGCGCGGAAGAAATCAGGTGAGCTGACGATGTAGTGATCGCTGGCCGGAGCGTTTACCGCTTTCAGATAAACATCCCAATCGATGGAGGGCGTTAACTCGCGGATCTGAGCCAGGCTCATTTTGTTGTTGATGTTCTTTGGATCGCGGCGCTTGATGTTATCCATCTGCGCCTGGGCCATGGCGGTTTCTAATTCAATCACGGTGCCCGCGTCCGTGCTGGCTTGCGTTTCCGTTTCCCCCACCAGCACAAACATTTTCTGCAGGTGCGCGCGGAATTTCTTAAGAGTTTCCACCGACTTCTCGTCGGTCTTGATGTAATAGTCTCGATTGGGCAGGCTCAAGCCTCCCTGATCGATTTGCGCCACCACTTTGGAAGCGTCGTCATAGTCTTGCTGTCCCGTGAAACCAAAAAATGGGCTGTTCGTCTGATTGTCGGCCTGGGCCCAGGCTCCGGGAAACATGTGATGAAGATGAGCGATTTCAAGCGTGATGTCCTTCTTCGACTTGAGGGCGGCAATGCGATCCAGTTCTGGCTGCAGCGGTTTCATGCCAGCCGCTTCGATGCCACTTTCATCCATACAGGCGGCCCAATAGTCGCCGATCTTCTGCTGCACGGGGCTGCGCTTAGGATCGTTCTTGCTGTTCGCTTCGAGAGTTTCGCGCAGCACGTTGTCGTTCCACAACTCCAGACCGCTTCCGGTGCTCCAGTAGACCTGATCGGCTGGAATCGGGTTGGCCGCGATCCATTTGCTGCAGGCGTACTTGTAGAAATCGTCGCAAGGGTTAAGCGCCTTGTCGACCGCGGTTGGATCAAAGTGCTCAAGTTTGGGAGCGGCTTTCGTTTCGTCGGCAGTGGCAGTTGCGGCAGCAGAGTTGAGGGTCGCGTTTTGCCCGAGCAGCGCGAGGGGCAAAGCCAGGAACAGACATAGAAAGACTTTGGAAATAGACATGGTGCCTCTTTCTGGAAGTGGACGGAATGGGAGCAAGAATGACAATGTCTGATTGCAAGTACGCACATAAGGACGCGCCGGTTCCACACGGACTGGAACAAAGCGACACACTTCGGCATCTACCCGCAGAACAACATACTACAGACGGGGCGCGAGTGGGATGGTTAGCCGGGAGTTCTATCCCGTATTGTGCAGTCCGGCGGCGATGCCGTTGATCGTGGCGCCGAGAGGATACTCAAGATTCGCCAGGTCTTGCCCCCGCTGCTTGCGCTGCAAAAGCTCCACCTGGATCAGGCTCATGGGATCCACGTAGGGATTGCGCAGATGAATGGAGCGCGCCAGCACCCGGTTACCGGCCAGCAGCTCGCGTTGGCCGGTGATGCGCAGAATCATGCGCCGCGACCGCAGAAACTCATCTTCCAACATGGCGAACACACGCGTGCGCAATGCCGCATTCTTCACCAGACCGGAATAAACCCGGGCAATGTCGAGATCCGCCTTGGCCATGCCGAGTTCGACGTTGCGCATCAGGTCCGAGAACAGGGCGAAATGTTTCAGCATTTCGTGCAGCAGCCGCTCATGTCCTCTTCCTTTCGCGGCAAAGCTTTCTAGTCCACAACCTACACCGTACCAGGCTGGCACCGCATGGCGGCTCTGCATCCATCCGAAGACCCAGGGAATGGCGCGCAGATCCTCCAGGCGCCGGCCTTTGGTGCGGCGCGACGGCCGCGAGCCGATGCGCGCCGCCTCTAGTTCCTGCACCGGTGTGGCCTGCTCGAAGTAATCCAGCACATCGGCATTCTCCGCGATATCGCGGCGGTAAACGTGGTAAGCCTCCTGCGACATCTCCTCCATGGCCTCTTCCCAGCGCGCCTGATCTTTTGCCGGCTGGGCGCCAGAGCGCGTAAGCGCTTCCAGGCTGGCGGCAATCATCAATTCCAGGTTCCATTCCGCCAGCACGGCATCGGCGTACTTCCAATTGAGAACTTCTCCTTGTTCGGTGATGCGGATGCGTCCGGAAAAGCAGCCTTCCGGTTGAGCCAGGATTGCTGCATGCGTAGGGCCTCCGCCGCGCCCGACGGTGCCGCCGCGGCCATGGAAGAGGCGCAGCTTCACTTCGCATTCTTGCGCTGCACAATGCAACTCGCGGTGCGCTTTGTGCAATTCCCACGTGCTGGTCAGCATGCCTCCATCTTTATTGGAGTCGGAGTACCCGAGCATCACTTCCTGCCACCGGCCCCAGGAATCGAGCAGCGGTTGATACTCTGGATGCCGCCACAAACGGCGCATCACTCCGCCGGCCGCGCGCAAAGAATCGATCGACTCAAATAGCGGCACCGGCATCAGGCCTGGGTCACCCAGCCCGCGGCCACTCAGAGATGGATCGTCGCCAGAACCAGCAAGACTCACACCGCAGGCCTTCGCCAGATGGACCACGTTGAGCACATCGTCTTCAGACGACGCGCCGCTGATAATGTACTGAGAGATGGAACGCGCGGGATAAGTCTGCTTGAGCTGCTGGATGGCGTGGAAGGTATCGATCAACTCCCGAGCCTGGGGAGAAGCGGTATCGCTGTGGGCGGGCAAAGCGGCGCCCGCAGCCACCGCCGGACCGGTTCTTCGTAGTTCAGCCTTTCTTAATTTGGTTTTTCGTAGCTCGGCATTTTTGGGTTCGATCTTTCTTGCCTCGATCCTGTTCGCGTTAATCTCTTGCAAAACCTCCGCGTGCACGCGGGCATGCTGGCGGATGTCGAGAACCTGCAGATGAAATCCGAAAGTGCGGAGCTGGCGCAACAGCGGATCGAGAAAAGCCTCCACCAGCCGCTGCCCGCGGTGCGACATCAGGCTCGTCCGCAGCAGAACCAGATCGGATTCAAATTCCGCCGCATCCTTATAAGAATCCCGCACGCTCAAGCCTTCCCGGCTGCGCTGCAAGCGATGAAAAACGTAGGAAAGAAAGCGGCGGTAATGTTCCACAGTGTTCTCCGGCCCCCACGCCATGGAAGCGCCGGGCATCGAACGCCCATACTGCGCCAGCCGGGAAAGAATCTCCGTGGAAGCGGCCACCTGCCGCGACGATGAACTCAGGCAATCGCTTAGGAACTCCACCTGCCGGCTGTATTCGCGCAGAATCATCGTTCGCGCCAGTTCCAGGGCATCTTTCACGCATTCGGGCTTGACCAAAGGATTGCCATCGCGATCTCCACCGATCCACGACCCGAAACTCAACAGGTTCGGCAACTCCTCCGCGGCAAGAACCGTGCCGTAAACCTTGCGCACCGATTCCACCACTTCAGCATAGATGCGAGGCAGCGACTCAAACAGCGAAAGCCGGAAATAACGCAGCCCCATGCGGATCTCATCGTTGACCGTCGGCTTGGTTTGCCGAACTTCGTCGGTCTGCCAGAGAGCTGCTATTTCTGCATGGATGATTTGCTCGCATCGTAGAACCTCGCCTACAGTGAGGGGAAGCCGATCCAGGCGCTCGAGTTGTTCGGCAATGCGGCGACGCTTCAGCAGGACCGTTTGGCGAGCCACTTCCGTGGGATGGGCCGTGAATACAGGAGTGACCATCACCTGTCCAAGAGACCTCAGCGCCGCGTCGGCAGAAATTCCGGCTTCCTTCATGCGCAGTAACGTCCCCCGGAAGGAACCGGGCAGCGGCGCGCGTTGGCGCTCCAAGTGGCCGGCGCGGCGCCGGCGCTTGCGATGGTTGGTCTCAGCCAGATTTGTTAATTCGAAATAGATCGCGAAGGCCTTGGTGACTTGATAAGCGCGGCCCAGATCCATCGCTGCGATCATTGCCCGGGCACTGGCCATGAGTTCGCCCCGAGCCCCGCCGGCCGGAGTGCGCCGGGCGTCATTGCGTCCCACCTGTTCGCGGTGCCCGATCATCAGCCGCCGCAGCTCTTCGACGGTATCGAATAGCTCCTGGCCCACCTGCTCCACCAACACTCGTCCGAGCAACGCGCCCAAGGAACGCACATCTCGCCGCAGCGGGTGATCTTTGGCGGAATCATCCGACGGCGCCGTAAGCTCGGACAAACGGGCCTTTTGATCGTCCGCTTTCCACAGTGGTTTTGGCCGGGTCATGAGGCTGTGACTTGCGATGTGAGTAGACGACAGGATAAATCAAAAGGCAGTTCTCAGTTCTCAGTTCTCAGCAAACCAAGCCCTGGCTCCCAAAGGAGCTAAGCATTGGATACTGATTGCAGCGCATGGTCAGGTTGTGATGGAGACTGGGAACTGAGAACTGAGAACTGGCTCTTGCTACTTTGGGGTTTCGAATCGATAGCCTATGCCGCGAAGGGTTTTCAGATACTTTGGGTGGCGAGGATCAGTCTCTATTTTCTCCCGCAGCCGCCGCACGTAAACGTCAATCGAGCGCGGCGTTACGAAAGGAGTTTCTTTCCACACCGCGTCGAGCAACTGGTCGCGCGTGAGCACGCGCCCGCAGTGCGAAGCCAGATACTCCAGCAAGCGAAACTCGCGCACCGTGGTCAAAACCGCTCTTCCCTGCACCTTCACAGTCATTGAGGAAGCATCGATTTCCAGGTAACCCACGTGCAGCACTTCCGGAGTCATGGGCGGCTGGCGCACGCCGCGGAGCACGCTGCGCACCCGGGCGATGAGTTCGCGCGGGCTGAAGGGCTTGGTGACATAGTCGTCTCCGCCGAGTTCGAGCCCCTTCACCCGGTCGGCTTCTGCCGTCCTGGCGGTCAGAAAAATGATGGGAGTGGAGGAGAGAGTTGGAGTCTGCCGAATCTGTCGGCAGAGGTCAAATCCATCCGCGCCGGGCAGCATCACGTCCAAGAGAAAAAGCGAGGGCATCTCTCGCAACGCTTCCGAAACCACCGATCCGCCGCTCACAAAGCTTTGCACGTCAAAGCCCGCAGCCTGCAGGTTATGGGAGATCAACCGGGCGATGTCCTCCTCATCTTCGACCACGAAAATGAGGCAGCGCGCCGCAGCCGCGATACCCGCTTCGCCGTGCGGCTCGTAAAATCCTATGGGAGAGGGCATCGTCACTGTGGCGGCGTAGCGCAGAGCCAGAGCCTTCCCTGGCGCCGGATTCAGAATTGAATGTATGTTGGGAATGTTGCGAGAATGTTTCCCCCTTGTTAACGAATGATGAATTTCGGAAGGCAGTTCTCAGTTCTCAGTAAAG
>PMSQ01000188.1 GCA_003168355.1 Acidobacteriaceae bacterium
ACAGCCGCATCGGATTCCAGGGTGCAGAATTGGCAGTCAAGAAAGCCGACGGCTAGCGATACAGACCGGCGCGCTAGGAATCCATAGTTAGTTGGGATTCTGCCCTGGTGGTCGCACTGCTCGGCCTGGACTGAAACTCAGAGGGGCTCAAAACTACTTTCAAGCGCTCGCGTCAGGGCAGGCTTTCGAGTGGGTGAGCCATCGGCTTCGCCAATGTCTCGCTTCGCTCAGGATGACACTTCGTATTGTGACGACAATTTGGGACGGCCATGAAAGATCACGAGTATTTCGACTACATCATGTGCGGCCTATCGGGAACGCTTTACATCGGCGTGACGAACGGCATCTACCGGCGAGCCCTTCAACATAAGCGCGGCGAAACTGAAGGTTTCAGCAGCAAGTACCATTGCGACCGGCTGGTGTACGAAAGCTTCGACGATGTGCATAAGGCCATTGGTCGCGAGAAGCAACTGAAGGGCTGAAGCGAGCAAAGAAGATCGCGTTGATCGAATCAAGGAATCCTCGCTGGCAAGATCTGGCCGAGAAGTGGGGACAGGAATGCTCTTTGCGGGCGAGTCGCTCAAGATGGGCGGCACTACGGGTGCGTCAGGGCATTCTCGCAATGCTGTCGAGTGCACTAGGGAGAACTCCCTGAGACAGCGCGGGAGCTGCCAACCGTGCAGGGGTCCTTCGACTGCTTCGCTCAGGATGACAATTTTAAGAGAGGATTCGGTGGCTGAAGCCGCCATTTGTTTTTGGGCGTGTCAGCGGGGTGGGCCACTGCATGCGAACAGCAGGTTCCCGTCGGCTTCGCTCATGGCAGGCTCTCGCCCGCCTTCGGCGCGCTCGGAATGACAATCCCAAGAATGACGGCTGATCGGAGCGAGAGCTAGGTGCGCCAGATGCGCTGTTGGGTATCGAGGGAGGAGAACATTACGGGTTCGTGGTGGACGCTGGTGGCGTGGCGGTTGATGGCGGTGGCGGCCTGGGTGCGGAGGTTGCCGTCGCGGGGGTCGAAGTCGAGAGTGCTGACGTGGTGGGCGCAGTGCGAGCAGGTGAACCTCATGCCTCCTTTGACGCGCGCCATGGTGTAGAGGCGTTTCACAATTTTGAGTGTAGTCTTTTGGCGGGAGAGTGCTAGGCACGGGGGTTGGGCAGCGAAGGTAATGAGGGGCGGTGGGAGGGGGGAGTTCCATTGTGGGAATCCGGTCTACGACTCTCGTGGTGGCCTGATAGGAAGTCAAAATCCCCACCCCTTCGGCGCCGCTCAGGGCAGGCTCTTGCGCAAAGGGCGCGCAAGAGTGGGGCACCCTCCGGAACCGAACTTCGCCACCCGAAGGCCGCGCTGCACAACATCACCACCGGGCACGCGCCTCGCCTCGCTCGGCGGACAGCCGAGGTGCGGCTGTCCCCCCATCAAAACATCTTTACGTCCGGGTTATTTCGCCAGGCGGTTGTACTTCTTTAATGCTTCGAGGAGGCGGTCGTGAGGGAGGGCGATGACTTCGTGATCGTCGATGCCTTTCATGGTTTCGGCGGCGACCATGGCGTTGACGACGGCCTCTTCGGTGGCCTGGACGGTGGCCAGAAAGATGGGGTCGAGGGAATCGTTGGGGAGCATGGTGAGCTGGTGGATGCCCTTCGGGCTGACGGCGCCGGGGTTGGCGGTGGAGAAGGCGAGGAAGATGTCTCCGGAGCCGTCGCCGGAGTAGCTGCCGTCGCGGCCGAGGCCGAGGGAAACTTTTTTGGCGATGCGCTTGAGTTGCGGGGGAATGAGCGGAGCGTCGGTGGCGACGATGACGATGATGGAGCCGACGTCTTCTCCGTAGGCGGGATGCTCGGGAATTTCTTTGCCGACGGGAACGCCGGCGATGCGGAGTTCGGCGCGGCGTCCGTAGTTGCATTGGACGAGGACGCCGACGGTATAGCCTCCAGCTTTAGCGTCGAGAGTGCGGGAGGAGGTGCCGATGCCGCCTTTGAATTCGTTGCAGATCATGCCGGTGCCGCCGCCTACGTTGCCTTCTTCGACGGGGCCGGAGTGGGCGGTGTCGAGGGCGTGGAAGGCATCTTCGGCGTGGACGTGGAATCCGTTGATGTCGTTGAGCCAGCCGTCCCAGGTTTCGGCGACGACGGGCAGGGACCACCAATAGCCTTCCATGTCGGGCTCGCCGCGCCTGACCTTCCAGGCGATGACGGCGTCGCGGACCACGCCGACGCTGTGCGTGTTGGTGATCATGACGGGGCCGTTGAGGAAGCCGGAATCGTCGACCCAGGTGGTGCCGGTCATTTCGCCGTTGCCGTTGAGGGTGAACCAGGCGGCGAAGACGGCGTCATTGGAAGTTTTGCCGCGGGGATGAATGGCGGTGACGCCGGTGCGCACCGGTCCTTTGCCGACGACGAGTTTGCCGCTGCCGGAGATGAGCGTGGTATGGCCGACCTCGACGCTGGCGACATCGGTGATGGCGTTGTTGGGGCCGGGAGTGCCGTCGAAGGGGACGCCGAGATCGCGGGCGCGAGGCTTGGATTGCGCGTGGGCGGAGAACGTGAGAGCGAGCAGTGCAACTGGAACAACGCGGTTGGCAACATATAGGAACATGACCGGCCTCCGAAGAACGAGGAAGTATAATCGTTCGCTGAGGAAAAAGCTTCGCGGGGGACAACATGGACGGATGGAAGAAGGCGGTGGTGGTGGGTTCGATTGGGGTGGCGACGGTTTTGTTTTTGAAAAAAAAGTATCCGGCAGGCGTGCTGGCGACGGGCCTGGGGCTGGCGCTGCTGGCGTCGGAGTATCCGGGGAAATTTGAGAAGGTGCGGCGGTCGCTGCCGGATTATTTTGAACGTGGCATGCAAGTGATGGAGATGGCGGCGCGGGCAGGCCAACGGATTGCCCAGGCGGCCGGGCAGAGCGCAGTGGATGCGTGGGACGAAGTTCGTGGGTGATAGTGGGCTTCGGCTTTCGGGCTCCGGCTAGAAAACTGGGTTCTCGGGGTTCGCCGAAGGCCGAGGGCTGAAGCCCGAAGCCCGCTTTACTCGATGCCGAGTTGTTTCCTGGCGTCGGGACTGAGGCGCTCGGGGCTCCAGGGCGGAGTCCACACGACGTTGACGGCGGCGTTGCGGATGCCGGGCAACTGCTCCAGGCGTGACTTGACTTGCGCGCTGATGTTGACGTGCTCGGGGCAGCCTTGCGAGGTCAGGGTCATGTCGACGGTGACGTCCTGTTTGGCTTGCTCAGGCGTGTCGGCGGAAACGGGTGCAAAGTTCACGCTGTAAATCAGGCCGAGATCGACGATGTTGACCGGGATCTCGGGGTCATAGCAACTCCTCAGAGCGCCGAGGACGTCTTGTTCTGTGACAGTGGACATTAGGATTCCTTTTGCGTCGGCCGTTTCACGCTGCTCACTTCCAATCAGGCTGCTTCTTTCAGTCTAACCCAACTGCAAGCTGCAGAGGCGGGAACCGACAAGGTCCGACTTCACAAGTCGAGGCTGGTCAGGTCCGCTGTCCCGCGAGGCGGGAAGCCCAAACCCGCGCAGGCCGGGCAGATGCCGTTTCCGCCACAGTTTCGGCATTTCGGCTCGTCCTCATTCAAATGGACGTTGGTGCCGCTACCGAAGCATTCGCTGCACTTGCCGTTTCCACCACATGCTGGACATCTAGGGCGACCGGACATGGCGCGGCTCCTCTCCGAACTTAAAAGATTTTACAGGCCGCAAAGGATCGAATGAAGTCGAGTTGTGGGCTGCAATCTGATAAAGTTTTTGCGCATGATGAGTGAAGAGGCGAAGCAGAGGATTCAGATTGCGTTGGCGTTGGCCGTGGTGGTGGCGGGAGTACGCGCGGGATACATTCTTTACCAGCGGCATGAGGACAATCTCGCGGCGCAGAAGCAGGCGCAGGCAAGAAGCGCCGGCTACTCGAATCCCGATTACTACGTCGTGCCGAAAAAATTGTATCCGTACGATTTGAAGTCGGCCAGGCAATTGACGCAGCAGCCGGTATGGACGAAAGAAGGATACCGGTACACTTATTATCGGTACGTCCCAGCGGTGAAGAGCGTTGATTTTGCGCATGAGGCGGGATTGTTGGGCCCGATCGAGCGGCTGCAGATAAACGACGTGATGGCGGTCGCCGCACCTGGCGGCAGGAAGCAAGTAGTGGCGACGTTTGAAAAAGATGGACACAGCTATGCCGTGCCGATCGGATTCGAGAGCGACGGGCAATACAAGATTTATTCCGATGAAATGTTCTATGTGGAAGATCCGCATGATTTGTATAAGTTCTGGCCGGCGGATGTGTGGCAAGCGATTGCGCAGCATGAAGTAAAGCCGGGGATGGATGAACTGCAGGCTGATTTTGCGATCGGTATGGGAGTTCCGGATGCGGGCGCGACGTCGGAGGATAAGACGGTTCGATATCCGAATGGAGGGAAGCCGCTGGTGGTGAATTATCGCGATGGGAAGGCGGCGGAGATTAAGGCGGGAGGCTAGGGGTTGTCTTTAAGCTCGAACAAAACGAATAGATTACAAGCGCCTCCGACTTCGTCGTCCTTGTAAAACGCACCGAAGTCATCGATGAAAAACCTTCCGCCATTGCTTCGCGCCCTGAGCGAAAGATCTGCTACTTGGTCTACAACACGAGAGAGACCCCGCACTTCTTCCCTTTCGCTCGGATGGGTGTAACCGCGTGTCGCGAATGGCCAGATGTCACCTTGAGGATTAGTGCTGAAAACGGCGGGCCAGTCCCACCGTTTGCTTCGTTGAAGAGCCCTCAGATAATCGAACTCGGCTCGGGTTATTGTGAGCTTAACGCGCTCCATCGGATTCGATACCCCGCTTGAGGGCTCCTAATACCTTATTTCACAGCGGCCAGGGCTTTTGAGACTTCTTCGATATCCGGGACGACGGGGATGTCGTAGTTTTTGTGCCAGCCTAGATTGCCGTCGCGGTCGATAATGGAGATGGCGCGGCCGGTGATGCCTTTGTCTTCGAGATAGACGCCGTATTTGGCGGCGACCGCGCCGCGGGGATGAAAATCGGCAAGCAGCGGATAGTGAATGCCCATTTTTTCGGCGTAGGCTTTGTGGGACCACACGCTGTCGACGCTGATACCGAGGACTTGGGCGTCTAGCTGATCGAATTGTTTCTTATCGTTCACCATGCAGGCGTGCTCTTTGGTGCAGACGGGACTCCAGTCGAGCGGATAGAAGACAAGCACGACGCGCTTCCCGCGGAAGTCGCTGAGTTTTACCTCTTGCTGACTCTGGTCTTTCAAGGTGAATTCGGGTGCGGGTGCGCCGATGGTTGCGGGCATGATTTCTCCGTGAGAGCGTCCTTCAGTTATCGATTGTTTTCTTACGCTATCATAAACCGAGTTTCAGGTCCGGACCGCAAGGGAAACGCGACCAGGAACAAAACGCCTCGCGAGGCCGATGCTGGCATAAGCGGGCAAGGGATCCTTCGACTGCGGTTGTCCTTCGCGTTCGCGAAGCACAACCTTCGCTCAGGATGACAACCTTACAATGAGTTGTGCCTCTAAGAACGTCACTTCACCACTGGCGAGCTAGCGTCGGCGGGTTTTTCTTCGTCGGCATGGATTTTGCCGTCGTCTTCGGCGTAGAACGAGCGGTGCTGGGCGTCGAGCTGTTTGGGGGTCATTGTGAGGATGAAACTGTCTTTCTTGCCCTGGAAGCTGGCAGTGTAATCGCCGCGGTCGGGGTTGACCATGCGCTTGGTGAACGATCCGGAGTGGACGAGTTCGGCGAGAGACGTGGCGAAATGGTTGTACTGCTTGTTGAACTGGCGCTGAGCACGGATCACAACGCGCATGTAGGCGAGGGCGGCGGCTTCGGAGTCCGAGCGGGCGGGGTCGCCGGGAAATTTCGGCTGGTAAGTTGGGGCTGGAGCCTGGGCGGCAAAAGCCGGAGCGGGCGCGAACATGGTGGAGACGAGAGCGAAGCTGGCGATGACAGCAAGAACAACAGCGAAATGTTTCCTCATGCAGAATCTTCTCCGGGGCGGCTGCAGCCAGGAATCGGGCTGCCAGTTTCCGCGATAGAAGGGCTCTCCGGCCTTCTTTTTCATGTTACTCCGGTAATTCAACTTCGGTCACGTTTCCTTTGCAGAGCGCACAAATGCAGCTATGCTCTTGGTAAGAAACTACGCCCTACAGGGAAACCTATGAAAGCAGCAGTAGCACGAAAACCGACCATCAAGATTGCCGTGGTGGAGAGCGACCCGCTGAGGTTTGTGGGATTTCGCGCCTTGTTCGATACCGAACCTGAGTTCGAACTAATTTCCGCCGGCCTGCCTGAGATTTCCACGTTGCAGAATGTGGACTTGATCCTGCTCGGAAACCGCTCCGGCCAAAACCTGTTTGATGTGATGGCGAGCCTGAAGGCGACGCGGCCTGATCTGCGCATCATCGTGACCGGGTCAGGAGTCGACGAAGAGACCATTCTTAAGGCGATCGCGTCTGGGGCCAAGGGCTATGTGGACGAGGCGGCTTCGCCGGCGGAATTTGCACAAGCGATTCGGATCGTGAGTCAGGGATCGGTTTGGGCTCCACGCAGAGTGCTTTCGATGTTCATCGAGCGGGTATCGTCGGCGCCGGGGCGAATTTTTCCAGCGGGCCGCGTGACCTTCACAGACCGCGAAAAGGAAGTGCTGGAGATGCTGGTGGCGGGACGCTCCAACAAAGAGATTGGCGCTCAGTTAGGCATTGAAGAGCGCACGGTGAAGGCGCACGTGGCGAAATTGATGCGCAAGGTGGGTGTGCAGAACCGGATTGCGCTGTCCGTGCATGCGATTACGCATTCGCTGGTGGCCGCAAAATAGAGAAGCTCTTAACTGTTAGCTCTTAGCCTTAGCCCAGTAACTTTGGGACACTGACCTCAGTAATCTTGTCGGAAGAACGAGTGCGGGGCATACTCGCCTCACCTACCACAGAACCTGGGAGACGGGGTTGAGAGTGGCGATTAGGGTCACTGCTTTCAGCCCCGATTTTTTTGTCTTCTAGTTCCTTTGCTCCTTCCTGATCGTTCATCGATCCTTCTCAGTTAAGCGGTTCTAATACAACGTCCGCCGCTTCGTTTACAATCCAAGTACCAGATCCCAGAGAATTCTTGTGTGGCGAGGAACCATGAAAAAGTTCTTAATGTTGACCCTAATTGTGTCTCTCTGTTCTTTCTCGTTTGCCGCGGATGAAGAAACGAAAGTTGCCGACCGCGTGCAGGCTGCGGCGGACGTTCTGAACGATATTCAAGGCGCGCCGGACAAAGGCATTCCGCAAGAGGTATTGGGCTCGGCGGAATGCGTGGCGGTGGTGCCGTCGATGCTGAAGGGCGGCTTTATTGTGGGCGCGAAGTACGGGCGCGGGTTGGCCAGTTGCCGCACGCCGAAGGGATGGAGCGCTCCTGCGTTTTTTGTGGTGACGGGAGGAAGTTTTGGTTTTCAGATCGGCGGGCAGGCGGTCGACCTGGTGATGCTGATCATGAATAAAGACGGCATGAAGCATTTGCTCTCGAGCGAGTTTGCGCTGGGGGCGGACGCTTCGGTGGCAGCGGGGCCGGTGGGGCGTCATGCCGAGGGCAACACGGACTGGAAGATGCGGGCCGAGGTATTGACTTACTCGCGGGCGCGCGGGTTGTTTGCGGGCGTGAGTTTGAATGGAGCGCAGATTAAGCAGGACAAGGACAGCACGCGCGAATTTTACGGACGCATGGTGCCGTTTCGGACGTCGCTGATTGGAGAGATTGATCCGCCGGCGGGAGCGAATGCGTTCCTGACGACGCTGGCGCGGTGGGCGCAGGATGCGGCGAAGTAAGGATGCGAGCCAAACGCGCCCTTCGGTCGCTTGCGCTCGCTCAGGGCAGGCTCTGTGGAATCGTGCGGCTCGCCCAGGCACTGCGGCGGCAAAAAGGCGCCGCCTCAGGATGACAACCTTCTTTCTCTTGTTTGACAAGTAATTTTTGACGATGATAGCGTTCCGCTTCCCCTAATGCGGCAGCGACTTGAGTACGCGGCAGCTTGGCCGTTCATCAAAATCCTCGGTAGTTTGCCGCGGCCTTTGGCGCGCGCCATCGGCATCAGCTTGGCTTGGGTTGTCTATCTTCTGCACGTGCGCTTGCGGCTGGTGGGGATGCGCAATCTTGCCCTGGCGTTTCCAGAAAAAAGCGAGGCGGAGCGGGTGCGGATTCTGCGCGGAGAGTTTGCTTCGCTGGGCCGTCAACTGGCGGAGGTCTGCCACTTTCCCAAGTACACGCTGGAAAACGTCGATCAAGTCGTGGTGTATGACGGCTTCGAGAATTACGAACGGGCGCACGCTCGCGGCAAGGGCGTGCTGTTGTTCGCGGGGCATTTTGGGGGATGGGAGCTTTCGTCGTTCGTTCTGTCGATGCATGGGCACTGGATGCACGTGATTATGCGCGGGATGGATAACGAATATCTGGGCCGGCTGATCTCGCACTATCGCACGATGCACGGCAACAAAGCTGTTGACAAGGATGATTTTGTGCGCGGGCTGCTCTCGGCGATGAAGGCCGGCGAAGTGGTGGGCATGTTGATGGATACGAATATGACTCCGCCGCAGGGGATCTTTGTGGATTTTTTCGGTATCCCGGCGTGCACTGCGAGCGGGCTGGCGCGGATTGCGCTGCGCACCGATGCGGCTGTGGTGCCGACGTTCACGATCTGGGATGCGGAACTGGGGAAATACCGGCTGCGGTTCGATCCGGCCGTGGAGTTGGTGCGCACGGGCGACCTGGAGGCCGACATCAAAGCCAACACGCAGAAATTTAATTTGATCATTGAAGACTACGTGCGGAAGTATCCGGAGCAGTGGCTGTGGGTACACCGGAGGTGGAAGACGCGGCCGCCGGGGGAGGGCCCGCTGTATTAGAGCGGCTTCGGGTTTTCCGGTGCCCGGCTTCCGGTCGAGCATCAGGTGCTTGGGCCAGGAGTCTGTATCGCAGCATTCTCTTTCGCCCCTTCGGGGCTTGCTCTTATCCCACTTTCGACCCACGGCTTACGCCCCTTCGTAGGCTCAGGGCAAGCTGTGGGCTGCATTCTTGCGCCGATTCGCGGCTGAACCGTGACGTCACGGTGGATTTCGGCCTGAGCTTTGGGGCTCCGTTGATGCGAGCGTGGGATGGCTCGCTCTGGTGCTCAAAATCGGAGTATCCCCCTCCCCCTCCCCCTCAATCTTTGGAATCATCACGCTAGCAGGAAATTCCCTGCAAAATCCGGATGTCAAAGAGCTTAGATACTAAAATCTTTGAAACAAAGGACTTCGGGGCGGGACGAGTTGGTTTGTGCCAACCGTTACGGCTTCGATCATGATCGCGCAAGTTATGGGCTCGGGACAAGGTTGGATGTCACAATGTGCCTGTGGAAATGCTTCGCCGTCCCATCCTTTCGCAAAGAGCGCGAAGGATTGATTGGATAAGAGCGAAGGTTCGATTCGCAACCAGTAGTCTTGATTTGAGGACCAAAGACGCTGGGGAGAAAGGAGCCTTCGCGATGTTGATTATAGGGTGTGATTT
>PMSQ01000132.1 GCA_003168355.1 Acidobacteriaceae bacterium
AAGAGATGGAGACGCTGCTCAAGCACGGCTACACCCGTGCCCGCGTTGACGGCGAACTGGTGAATCTGGATGACGACCTCAATCTTGACAAGCGCAAGAATCACACCATCGAGGTGCTGATCGACCGCCTGCTGGTAAAGCCGGGCATTGAGCACCGCCTGGAAATGTCGGTGGGCCTGGCGATGAAGCTGGCTGGCGGCCTGGTGCAGGTGTCCGTGGTCGGAGGCGAGGAGCAGCTTTATTCCGAGAAGCTCGCCTGCCCGGATTGCGGCATCAGCGTGCCGCAACTGGAGCCGCGGTCTTTTTCGTTCAATAGTATGTACGGGGCGTGTCCGGAGTGCCACGGCCTCGGCAGCCGCTACGACTTCGATCCCGCGAAGGTGATCACCGATTGGTCGAAACCGCTGCTCGATGGCGGACTGGGGCCCGGCTCGGCGTCCCAAGGTCTGATTCACGCCTTGCAGGTGACGGCGGCGGCGCATGGCATCGATCTGAACACGCCGTTTGAGAAGTGTCCCGATAAGATTCAGGACTTGCTGCTGAACGGCGATTCAGGCCGCGGCAAGACGGGCTTCCGGGGAATTTTCGGATACTTGAAACAGAATCTCGAGGAGTCCACCTCGGAAGGCTACCGCGACTGGCTGATGGATCACATGTCGGCGACGGAATGTCCCACATGCCAAGGCAAGCGCCTGCGGCCGGAGAGCCTGGCCGTGAAAGTGAATAACATGTCGATCGCCGACTTCACGGCGCTGCCGATCTCGAAGGCGCTGGAAGTGGCGCAAGGAGTGAAGCTCGCGGGCCGCGAGGAGAAAATTGCCGGCCGCGTCATGCACGAAGTGGTGGAGCGTCTGCAATTCCTGAATGCGGTGGGACTGAACTACATTTCACTCGACCGCTCGGCGGCAACTCTATCCGGTGGCGAGGGTCAGCGTATCCGCCTCGCGACGCAGATTGGCTCGAAGCTGCGCGGCGTGCTCTACGTGCTCGACGAGCCTTCGATCGGCCTGCACCATCGCGACAACGGCCGGCTGCTGACGGCGCTCGAAAATCTGCGCGACCTCGGCAATACTGTGCTTGTGGTCGAGCACGACGAAGAAACCATCCGCCGCGCGGATTATGTGATCGATCTCGGCCCCGGCGCCGGACGTCATGGCGGAGGACTCGTCGCGCACGGAACGCCCGCGGAAATCATGCGTGAGCCCAACTCGCTGACCGGAGCTTACATTTCTGGAAGGGTGCAGATCGAGATGCGGCCGGAACGGCGGCAGAAGAACGGAGCGGCGCTTACGATTCTCGGCGCGAAGGAAAACAATCTCAAGAATCTCGATGTCACGTTTCCGCTCGGCGTGATGACGGTCGTGACCGGCGTCTCCGGTTCGGGCAAGTCCACGCTGGTGAATGACATTCTTTACCGCGCCCTGGCGCGCCAGCTTTACCGTTCGCGCGAGAAATCCGGCGAGCACAAGGCGATCGTGGGCGCGGAGAACATCGACAAAGTCATTCGCATCGATCAATCACCCATCGGGCGCACGCCGCGCTCAAATCCCGCAACCTACACCGGCGTGTTCACTGCAATTCGCGATCTCTACGCTATGCTGCCGGAGGCACGCGAGCGCGGCTACAAGCCCGGACGTTTTTCCTTCAACGTTTCCGGAGGACGCTGCGAAGCCTGCCAGGGGGAAGGCCAGCGCCGCATCGAAATGAATTTTCTGCCCGATGTGTACGTACTCTGCGAGGTCTGCGGCGGGCGGCGCTACAACCACGAAACGCTGGCAGTGAAGTACAACGGCAACTCCATCGCGGACTTACTCGAGATGCCGGTTTCCGACGCGCTGCCAATCCTCGAAAACATTCCGCAGGTCAAGCAAAAGCTGCAAACGCTGGTCGACGTGGGCCTCGGATATATTCATCTCGGTCAATCTGCGGTAACGCTCTCCGGCGGTGAGGCCCAGCGCATCAAGCTGGCCCGCGAGTTGAGCAAGCGGCAGACCGGCAAAACTCTTTATCTACTGGATGAGCCCACCACCGGCCTGCACTTCGACGACGTGAAGAAGTTGCTCGACGTGCTGCACCGGTTGACCGACCTGGGCAATTCGATCATCATCATCGAGCACAATCTGGACGTGATCCGCAACGCCGATTGGATCATCGACCTCGGCCCCGAAGGCGGCGAAGAAGGCGGCCGCATCGTCGCCCAAGGCACGCCGGAGCAGGTGGCAAGAGTGAAGAAATCGTATACCGGGCAAGCGTTGATGGGATATTTTGCGGGGAATGGGAAGCGGAGCGCGTGATTTTGGGTGGCGCAGCGCTTCAGCGCTGCGGAAGCCGTCCGGCGGAAATATTCCAAGGAACTCAAAAACCATGATTGCGATAGGCAGCGGGCAGCGGTCTCCCCAGAGAGCCAGATCGACCGCGTGCGGCTCAGTGCACCGCGCTGACAATCGGGAACAACACCGAACGGAGGGTAAGTGGAGCTAACGAGACGATTCGAGAAAATACGCTTTTCCGACGAAACGCTCCAAAGAGCTGCGTCGACATTACGCAGCATCTCCGAATGCAAAAATGATGGAAAGTTCCAGGTTCTCGAAATCCATTCTGAGAACGATTCATGGAAATACGATGAAATCGAAGGCTTCCTCGCCGATCTTCCTAAGGCTGAAGCGGCTCATCTCTATTATTCGATGCAGGGTAAGGACAACTATCACCACTCGCTGCAGTATCGCGCATTCGGTCCGGATGAGGGTTCAACAGTGACAATTAATTGTGCAACGCGGGAAGAGATCACCGCAGTCGTCAGTGTGTTTGATGGATCTCTTTAGCCAGAACTATCACTGCAAAATGACTTCGCAGGAGCCGGCACGCGCCACGAACCAGGGTGTCCCCAGCTTTGCGTACTAGCTGTTCTTGATAGCGTATACACATTTGTGTATTATGGAACACAGGGCGTCATGGCTGACCTGGGCTTCGAATGGGACGAAGAAAAGAACGCGGCCAACATCAAGAATCACGGAATCGATTTCCTGGACGCCGCGCTGATCTTCGAAAATCCCAGGATGGAAGCCGTTGACGATCGCGCGGAATACGGAGAGTTGAGATGCATCGCGCTTGGGTTGTCGGGCGGTACGGTGCTGCGCGTTGTCTACACCTGGCGCGGCGAAAACGTCGTCCGCATCATCAGCGCAAGGAGAGCAAACCGGCATGACGCAGAAAAATACTACCGTGCGATATTCGCTTAAATCGATCAAAAGAAAACTCTCCCGCGGCGCAAGCAAAACCCGGGCCGACGCGCCGGAGGCTGCGCCTGCGGACGACGATTTTTGGAAGCGCGCGCGGATCGTCATGCCGCCCGGCAAGACGTCTGTCCATCTTCGCCTCGACAGCGACGTATTCGACTGGTTCAAAAGGCAAGGCGAAGGCCATCTTACGCGCATGAACGCGGTGTTGCGCTCCTACGTTGAAGCGCATAAAGAATGACTCGCAACGTAGCGTGAAGAAAAAATCTATCGAAGGCGGCCTGCCACGGATTCAACCAAAACATCGCTTACCCGCAACCACAATGTTAATCTTAAATGTTCGGTCGTAGAGCGAAGGAAAGCCCTCTCTGGCCTCACCCGACAACCCGCAGCTTGAACCGCAGCCGCTCAGCAACGAGGCGCAACCATCCGTCCAGCTTGCCGGCGACCCATTTCCTCCTCCGGCGATTGCACCAACGCCGCCTGCTCCTAAAGCCGGCGAGAACCCCGTCTGGAGCGGGTGGGACGTGCTGCTGATTGCAGCCCTCACATTAGGCACGATTTTCCTGGTGCAACTCATCATCATCCTGGTAGCGCTTCGCTTCGTGTATCCCCACGAGAACTGGCTCGAAGTGGCGCAGAAGCCCGTCCTAGCGCTGCTCTCCGAGTTTCTGGCTTATGCCGTCGTGGCGGTCTACATGATCCTGCTGGTCGAGGGAAAATATCACACGCGCTTCTGGCCGGGCATTCGCTGGAATTGGCCGGGGATCGCCGGAGTGAGCCTTGTCGGCATGGGCGTTCTCATGCTCGGCTTTGACGCATTGGGCCGGTTCCTGCCCATGCCCAAGACCACGCCTTTCGATCAATTCTTCGACCGGCCGCTGGATGCCTATCTCACCGCCGCCTTCGCCATAACCCTCGGACCTCTGATGGAAGAACTTTTCTTCCGTGGATTTCT
>PMSQ01000115.1 GCA_003168355.1 Acidobacteriaceae bacterium
GCCGCGCGAAGCGTCGCGTTTTTGCGACACTTTAATCGCGCGTTTGGCTCGCTTCCTTATCAAACTGCGCTACTACCGCGTGTGCCGAATGCAGAGGTCTCTCGCCTAACTTGGGTCAATTCTGATTTTTAGAGCGGTGAGAAACTTCCGGTCGCCGGCGGTGAGTTGAATGGGCGCAGGGCTCTCGCCTCGCATCTGCGGGTTCCCCCGCGGAAGCTCGCGTTGCAGTGGAGACGCCTGGACCTGAGCATAGGCGGAGAAATCGAGACAAATAATGACTTCATGCCCTGCACTTTCGACCTCGGAGGCGATTCCTTCAAAGCGATCGCTCGACTCGATTGCCTCGTTGACGATGCTGTCGAGTTGGTTGTAATAGCGGCTTTTCTTGATCGCTGCGCTGGCGGCATTTCTTAATTCCTGAGTTAGTCGGCCGATTTGCTCAACCGCAGGCGCCGCCCGAACTCCGGCCGGCCTGGGCAACGCAAAGACACCCTCTTCAGTTCTGACGCGGATTTTGACGTGGGGCACAAAGGAGTTGAATACGCTGCGACCGGCAGCCCGCAATTCATCGACCATGGCTTGAACCAAAGGATCGGTGTCGATCTCCAACTTGAGCGCTTGCACCGCCGCATAGAAAGCGGGATCCTGTTGCAAAGTTTCTTCGGCTGCACGTTCCATGCTCTCAAGCAGCGATCGCATTATTTTTCTGTCGATCATACCCTTATCCAGCCAGGCCCGACCCCAGACGGAATCCACGGCTGTCTCTTCCGACCATCGTTCCCTTCCGACGGGCCCGACGGGCCTGGGAATGCGTCCTCGTCTGTGGCTATTTCTTTCATCGACAGATTCAACATAGTCTTTGGGAGTTAGAGCTAGCTGCGCCAAACTATTAGTTTGCCTTAATCCATAGCTCAGTTTGTCGTTGGGTGGGGGCCGACGGTGTTTTCTCTCGAACAGGTGAAAAAGGATTTTTCGGGCAGTAAGGTTGAAAATTACAGGCGCGCCGGGTTCGACCGCACACACCTGGGAAACTAGCCGGATGAAGAACTGGCAAAGGCGTTTAGCGAGGGCACGAAAGTTCCATTTTGTGAATTTGTCCGGTTTTTGTAACAAAAGGCAGAAATATCCTTGACGTTCTCTGGCTCATGTAATATCGTCGCCACAAATGCCCCCCCGGCATGTTTAGTGAACATAGGCAGGCTGCCTGCAAAGCGGATCGGAGCAACTGATTCGCACGTTACGGGTCGCTAGAATACGGGTCGCTAGAATACGGGTCGCTAGAATACGGGTCGCTAGAAGATGTGACTAGCTTTGAGCTGGCACGCATCGTATCTTTTCCCCAACTCGCTCGTTTTCGCAAAAATCTCGGGATACCTGTCCGGAAGCCATTTTTAGCAACGGACTGAAGTAGGGTCCAGCCGCCGGTTACTCTCGCGGAAATTCCTCTACCGCGTGGGCACTTGAGCGATCGCTGGTCGACTACTGCGATCGTTCGGTCGGAGGATAACCATGCGCACCAGCCCAACCCTAATCGCCATGGAGCCACCCGCAGAAGCTGCGGATAGTAGCGTGGAAGAAGTCATTCGCACCCTGACGGGATTGATCGAAGCGGTAAGCCGCGGAAGAACCGCCAACGAATCTTCCGGAAATCCCGCTGAAGAAGTGCTGGTTGATACAGAAGTGGATGGCTCCCGTTATCTTCTGTTGCGTATGCGACGGCTGGGCAGCAGTCGTGTTCAACTGAGCCCGCGAGAGCAGGAGATTGTCCGAATGGTAGCCAAGGGACACCCTAACAAAGTGATCGCGGATGTACTGAACATCAGCTCATGGACCGTGTGTACCCATCTGCGGCGCATATTTGCCAAGTTGGGTGTGGGATCGCGGGCGGCCATGGTGGCTCAACTCCTGGAGTTGGGAGTTCTCGCGTCGGACCATCGCATCGCACCAGTTCCGCGGTAAAGCAATCTCTGGCATGGGTAGTGGTGCAGTTTGATAAGGAAGCGAGCCAAACGCGCGATTATTGCGTCGCAAACAACGCGACGCGTCGCGCGGCTCGCCCAGATTCCTCACGGCGCAAAGAACGCTTGTTCGGAATGACAATCAAACTGCACCACTACCCTGGCATGGAGACTCAGAGGTGGTACTCCGATTCGGGTATTAGTGGCAAATTGTCCCGCGAGCCAGGCGCAACTCCTTCTGAGACCAATGTTTCATAGCGCGTATTCTGTCCGGACGACGTAATTTCCGTCACCTCCGCACCCCTCGGAGCGCGGCGCAGCAAACGCAACACATTCCCGCCTAACACCATAGCCCGCTGATCGGGAGGCAAACCAAGTAACCGTATCTTGTGCAGCTCCAATCCGGGATGCGTCCAGGGCCCATCCGAGCCAAACAGCAACTTCCGGGGTCCAGCCCGCCTGATGGCTTGAACCAGATAATCAAACTGCCGGACTGCAGACGTGTCCGCATGCACGTTCGGATAACGCGCGATTTGATAGATCACCTGCTGATGAGCCTTCCAGTCGTCGGTGAAGCTGCCGAGGTGCGGAATGATGAAATTCACGTCCGGATATTGCGGGGCCAGCATGTCCACAACTTCGGGCCGGCTCACAACATCGACCAGCATCGGCAGGCGAAACTTTCGCGCAGCCTCGCAGACTTCCCGTGAGGGCATGGCGTCAAAGCCGTGCACTTTAATGCCGCGACATCCCCAGTTCTTTAGAGCTCGCCCCACCATGTCAAAAATTCGCCCAGCATCCCGCTTGGCGTGAACAAAAGCAAATCCTATCAACCGGTTCGGGTTTCGCGCGACAATCCGGCCCAGCTCAGCATTGGCTTCGTCGTAATTGCTATGGAAGGCCGGAATGACGATCGTCTTGTTGATCCCTGCCGCGCGGGCTCGGCGCAAATAGGACTTGAGGGGTGCGATCGTGTTCCATGGCGCGGTCATGCGGTCACCCTTCCCGGCATGGCAGTGACAATCGATGATCTGCGGATGGACGAGCTGCGAATGAGTGATCATGAGCTTTGCCATTCAGTTTGCCCTTGCATCCGCTTTGCGCCCGGCAACTTCGCGGCCAATGCCAGGTACCAAATGCTGGTTGCAATCGCGTTGTAGAAATTGGGTAGGTGAAATTTCTCGTTGGGGGCGTGAATATTGTCATCCGGCAGGCCAAAACCCATAAGAACCACGGGAACTCCGAGCTTTTCCTGAAAAGTGGTAACCACGGGGATCGAACCACCCGAACGCAGGAAGACAGGCGGCGAGCCGAAGCCCTTCTTGTAGGCGAATGCTGCCGCGCGAACGGCGGGGTGGTTACGGTTAACCAGAGCCGGTTTGATGGCCGAGAATGTGCGCACTGAGGAACGCACGGCCGGCGGAGTAATGCGTGCAATGTGGTCGCGAAACAGCTGCGCCACTTTTTCCGGATGTTGGTCCGGGACTAAACGAAAACTAAGTTTGGCAATGGCACGCGCAGGAATGATGCTCTTGGCGCCACGGCCATGATGCCCTCCTGCCATGCCGTTCAGAGTCAGCGCCGGCCGAATCGTTGTACGCTCGTAGAGACTGAAGCCCGATTCTCCCCATCCCCGCTCCACCTTGGCATCCTGCAGAATCTGTTCGTCGGTGGGTCCCGTGCCCGCCATGAAAGCGCGCTCTTTTTCGCCCCAGCGCCGCACATCATCGTAAAAGCCCGGAATGGCCACACGTCCGTGAGCATCGTGCAGGCCGGCAATCATCTCGCACAGAGCCTGCAGAGGATTGTGAACCGCACCGCCGAAATTACCGGAATGCAACTCATGCGGAGGACCTTTTACTTCCAGTTCCGCTCGCAAACCGCCCCTCTGCGCGTAACTGATTGCCGGGCGATCTGGAGCGAGCATGCGAGTATCGGAGATAACTGCCGCATCAGCCCGCAGCGCGCGCTTGTTCCGTTCGATGAACGCCGTTAAATGCGGGCTACCGATCTCCTCTTCGCCTTCGAAGATGCACTTCACATTAACCGGCAGAGCCCGGCTGCTCTTCAAATAGGACTCCATCGCCTTCACGTGGGAAAAAAGTTGCCCTTTATCGTCAGCCGCGCCGCGAGCGTAAAGATCATCGTTCTTAAGCGTCGGAGTGAAGGGCGGCGTATGCCATTCGCGTAGCGGCTCTCCCGGTAGAACGTCATAGTGGCCATAGATAATGAGAGTGGGACGGCCGGGGGCGCGCAACCACGACGCGTACACGATGGGATTGCCGCGAGTAGGGACCACGCGAACTCGATCGAGGCCAATACGCTGCAGATGCCGGGCCAGCCACTGAGCGCAACGATTCAGATCCGCGGCACGTCTCGGATCTGAACTCACCGAAGGGAAACGAATGAATTCCTTGAGTTCCGCCACAAATTGCCGACGGTTCGCGTGAGCGTAGCGGAGAGGTCGAAGGGCAGTCATAAACTTCACTACGTCCAGCGCGGTTGTACCTGGTCCGCAAGCATCCACTTGCCGACCTCGTCCAACAATGCCCGACGAATCCGAACCGCTATCGTCGGTTTTTCCCGAGTGGCAATCCCAACCATGTTCAAGGCATCTTTTGCGCCAGGTAACCATGCGGGACTGCCACTGTGGCCATGTTCGACCTTCATCTCAGTTTGGATCAGCTCGGGCGTGAGGTTCGTGACTTGCCCGTTCATGGCAAATTGAACGCGCCCCTTCGTGGCGTCAGTGCACCTCGGCCGATTCCAGGTGGCCGGCGGGCATTCCCCGGGGTATCCAGAGCAGCGAAGCACGGCGGTTTGGAGCTGAGGATCGGCTAATGGTGAGATCTTGTTGCCGAGAGTGGACCAAAAACCGTAATTCGAGGGCAAACACTGTTTCAGGTCGGTGGGCAAGCATTTTTTCAGCGTGATCAGTCCATAGTCGAAGCCGTTGTTGGTGGCGTTTGAGCTTTTCCAGGTGGCGCTGACTCTCAGGTTGATTGGCGTGAATCGGCCCACGGGCTCGATGTCTCCGTCGCGCGCCGGAATCACGATCACAGACCTGGCCAGAAGTGGAGGTTTAATAACACTCTCCCCAGTACGGGGGTTGAGTGTGGGATCTTCTTGTGTCACCAGGCAGTGCGCGGCGGTCAGGATGTGGCGTGGACTTATGAGAACACCGGTGCCGGTTGCGGCCTGGGGTGTGAGTGCACCATGGCTCAATACCAGCCCGAAGTCGATGAGAAGCGAGCATATCCACTTGTGTGGAACTCGCTGAGAATCCATTACGGGAGCGGGATCCGGCAGCCTCAACAATTCGTATTCCGCCTCGGCTCGCCTCCCCGCATCAGGCAAGGCGCCGCGCGTTCTCCACTCGTAGCCGCCGCCGGGACGCGGCACCAGAACCGGGTAGCTGGCGGTAATGCGGGTGGAGAGAGCAACCTCAACTCTTCGATTGAGGGCACGCTCTGCCTCGGAGCGCGGGTTCGTAGCAGCTAGACGGCGAGCGCCTGCGCCTCGAGCTTGCCACACGATCCGGGAGGAGATGTCCCGCTTGTTGATTAGCTGCCGAAGTGCGTGCTGGAGCGACAAAGCGCGTCGAGTGCTGATTTCGTCTTCGAATGCCCGGCCTCTCTGTGCATCTCGGTCTGCGTGTCCCACCAATTCGACTTGCACCACCGGGGAACAGCCCGCTTTATAACTCCCGACGATCAGCCCTGCGGTCTGTTCCACCTTGCGCCGTTCCCTGGCCGGCAACGATGCAACGTCCTCCCGATAGCGAGAGAATCCGTTGACCGTGATCCGACCCGGGCCGGGACATACCTGACCGCCAGCGCCACCCTCCCGTTCAGCCTCGAGTGCAAGATCCGTGCCTGAGAGACTCGCGATCAAGTGTTCAATTTCGTTTTCGAACTCGAGTTCGAGATTCATTCACTCTCCTCGGTGCTTGTTCTCCCTGTCGCCTGATCGCGTCGAGTTCGAGGTCTTCGGCTCCTGATCAAAGAGTCGGGCAAGAAGAATCGGCAAAGAGCAATTGGCCGGACGCTACGCAGTGGTAACCGAAGACGCATACCCCGCCGCTTTGGCCCGAAACGGTCACGGTTCTTGTGGCGGCCGAAAGCTGAACCGAGAGGGCTATCGATCCGTCTCCGGTATTCACCGAAACATTGCAGACCCAGTTCGGCGGCGGGGCAGTGCAGGAAATGCGCTGGACTGTGAATGACGACTGCCAGATTCGTCTCAAGTAGTGTTCGGCAGCGTGCTTGGAGAAGCTCTGCGGATCGCTCTCCCAACCCGTACAAGCAGCTTCCTTAAGCATGGGTCGAACAATTGCATCACGGGTTTGAACCCATTCCCTCCGGAAGGTCATGTCGGTAGGCTTTAGCTTTTTGCCGGTCCATTCTGGATGGCGATCATAAAAGACGGAGTCCGTGAGCCTGTTTTCATCGGTGACGCCGTGCGCGATTTGATCGCCAGCGACTGTTTCGTCGCGGCGACGCCGCGCTTTCGGGTCGATCGGAACCTCGCCTTCGACTTCCGATTCGAGGTCGCTCCGATCGAGAAGGGCCATTAGACTTTCGAGTTCGGCTTCAAATTCGAGTTCCGCATCACGCATAATTTTCGTCTCCTCAAAACGAACTACTGGTCAGGCCATTTGTGTCCCAGCGCGAACCGGTCTATTCATGCCAGGTGAGGCGTCTCGGTCGGGTTTCATATTCGATTTCCGCAGGGAAGGCTGAGGCACCGCCGGACAGCAGAGGGATCTCCACCAAAGCCATTGACCCGCAAGGCAAAGGCCGCATAGCAATGGGCGTCAAATCTCCGCGGGGAGGCGTCGTCCCCCAGATCGAAAAGCAGGTGTAACGTTTCGTGGATGATGATTCCCGCTCGGCGGTCGACTTCAGGGAGTCCCGGGAAGCGCCGGTCCACAAGTTGCAGGCGCGGATCATCGAGTCCGCGCAAGGGATTCCCTCCTAGTTCGGCCGAGGTTCGAGCATCCCAGAATCTCGCGCAGAGAAAAATTGTGCGGCGGTCTAGCGCGGTCGTTGGAGGATCGACGCGCGCAAAATCGTCTGCGCAACAGACGTTTTTCGCGCAAACGCTTGCGGTGTCCCCACAGATGAACATGATTTCGCGCCCAGGGCCCAGTTCGTGCGCGACAGAGCGAAAACGATTGGCAACGCTGGCGCCCGAAGGCGCATTTCCGGCCCCCGAAACTGCAAAGGATGGACCGTGACAGAAGAAGGCTTGGAATAGGCGTGTGGTCTCTTGAGCGCTTTTGCTACCGGAATCGGCCATCGCTGCGTCGATCTTGTTCGCTGCCGCGTTGGCCAACCTGATCGCTTCCAGAATCGCTTGATGTAAAACAGCGAAGCATCCCCTCTCCTTACAGCCGGTACAGCCTACGTCGCCCTCGCTCGTTTCGCTCTCCGACTCCAGATCGCTCTCTAAAAGAACGCTCATCAATTCTTCGAGTTCGGCTTCCAGCTCAAGGTCGGAGTTATACATGTCATACATGGACTCGCCTCTTCGGGGAACTTCGGATTGGAATCACCTCCGAAACTGCTTCTTGTATTCGTCGAGATCATGTGCGATGACGGTGCGCGCGGTGGTGTCGAGAATGTGGCCATGCGTCCCGCACAGGACGTGATTCGCAGGCCCTGGCACCTTCCCGGGCACAGACTCGCAATCGAGTGCCATGGGCTGCGGCAGGGTGGCGCTCGCCCAATCCAACCTCTGCTGTGCCTGCCGCAAGACAAGGACTGAGTGTTTAGCTATTTCGTACGCTTGGCTGACGACCTGATCGGGGGTGGGATACTTCTGAGCCGTTCCTTGAAGCGCATCTTTAAAGAACGATGCTAGATAAACGTTCCAAAGGTTGTTGTCCTTCGAGCCGGTACCGCCGGGGCAGGAGATGGCGCTGAGTTTCTTATGAAGGGGCATAGCTTTCTCGGCGATGTCCGCTGCCATCTGTTCGGCCACCGGGGGCAGGTACTGACCGGAGGTTCCTTGCAGGGCAGTCTCATAGAACTCTTTGAGGTTTTGCTGAGCGGTGTTCGCTAAGAACGCCGCGGTCGGGTCTTGATCGAGGTGTGGAAGCGACTCGGCGGGATGAACAAATATCACCTCTACGCGCCGGTTACAGGCGCGTTCGGCTTCCGTTCGTGGGGTGGGAACGGCCAAAACCCTGGCGCCACGACCTGACGCAAGCACGCCACCGGCTCCCACGCGGCAGGCCAAATCGAGAGCCACCGCTGCGGCACGCTTTTCACTCATGAATTGCAGAAAGCCCGGTTCGCGTTTTTCACGAGCGGCGTCCATGTCGTCGTGTCCCACGACGATCACTTGGCCGACCGAAATGACTCCCGGAGTACCGGACCGGCTCCGTGTGATTTCAGCGGCGATCGCGGCTAGCTTGTTCCGCTGGTCCGGCGGGAGTAACCCGAGATCGTCGCTGTATCGGCTGAACCCTCTAATCACGTACGGGCTGTCCGCCGGGCAGCTGTCTACAAATCCTTCCACTTCATACAGGGTGTCGTCTTCATCTCGTACGACTCGCCGCGGCGCCGGCATCCCGCTCAACTTAATTAGGGCCGCGCGCGTTCTAGGCCCGAGTGTGCCGGTCGGCCGCAGGCCTCGTTCCGCCTGGAATTTCTGCAGAGCTCTTCTGGTTTGGATGGAAGGAACGCCGTTCTCCGCGATGCCGAATCGCGTGACCCGATTTAAGGCTTTCTGCAGCCATCGGATCTGATCATTACCTTTAGTAGACCGCTGACGACTCCTCAAAGCGGGCGCCAAGGTCTCCGCTTCCATCTCCTCTTCTTGTTCCAGGAGACGGTCGAAGTAGGAGGGTTCGGCAAGCCGCCGGTCCAACCTCTGCCACGCCGTGCCTTCGGAGGTCATAGCCATATCGCGATATACTCGCTACCAATTGAGCTTGATCCTGGCAGCGTAGACCCATGTTTTCAATCAACTTTCCCGAATGGAATAGCTCACCCGGAAATTCGATTCCTTTGCGGCGGAATGGAAAAGAACACTAAGAGGCGCTCTCTCCCGTCGGGTTGGGCCTGTCTCTTGGGACAGAAACGGGCGAAACTCGCCCGCTGCGCCGCAAGCCATTTCATTTCTTCAGTACAGAAGTTCATCTTCCAGCGCAAGCTCTTCGTCCATCCAAAGCACGATGATGGGAGTATCGAGCGCAAACCAATCCCCGCTACGCCTCAGCGCGTTGTAGTCGGCTCGACGTTGTCGATCATTGAAGGCGCCTTTGTACCCAGAGGAACCGCTGCCACCACCGGCAGAGCCTTTACCGGAGGAAGCACTACTCACGGACTTGGTCGGAAACGGTCCTTCATGTATTGGGATAGCCAAGTGCCGCCTCGCTTTCTAGATTTATCGGGCAGATGCACGCGAATGAGCCGCCTCGCCGCCGTCTCAGCGCGAGCCCTGCGGCTCGCGCTGCAACGGGGCGTCCTGGTTAGACTTCAAACTCGAACTCTCGTGCCGGCTTTCGCTGCGGAGAAACTCCCGCTTTCTGCCGGCCGTTTGGCCGCACTGGCGTCGGTTGAGTCTGGTCCCAGGGCAACACGCGATGCGATCCGGTTCGCTTGCTGAGGCCCATGGCCTGCGCGCTGGTCAGCCATTCTTCTGACTGCTCGGCAATTTCGAGCAACAGCGTTTCGAATTGTGCCCTCGTCGTCTGCAGGATGTGCGGTTGCGCCAGCCAGCGTATAACCTCGCGTCCGGTAACTCCCATGCGCTGCCGTGGCGACGTGACCAGGCGCTCGTTGTAGTAACGAATCAATATTTCTTCCACCACGTCCCAGGCATTGTCGGCGCCGAACAAGCGCTTCACATCGTCAGAGTCGAGGATCTTGAACGCCTCTTCGAGCAGTTGCATCACTTCCACCCGCAGCACGTTCAGATGGCCGAACGACAACCACTTGAGGTTATTGCGCAGGTCCAGACCCGCGCGCCGCACGATGGCGATCGAGCCGAAGCTCGGATCATAGGCACGCTCGCGAATCACATCTGAAATTCGCTTGTCGCGCCAGAACAAAGTGACCTGGTGAACGAAGTGAGAAAACAGTTTGTGAAAGTCGGTATTCGCGCGGGCGCCCGTCGGGACCGGCGCGCCACCGTATCCAAAGATTCGCTTGTAGGCCGACAGTCGATCGCGTTTGGTGTAACGAAGCACGTCCCGTCGATCAAACTGATAGAGAGCGAAGGCGCCCGGTCCACCGGAGAGCCGCACCGTGCCCGCCTTGAACAGTTCCTGCAGCTTTTGGACCGCACGGAACACGCCGATTTTCTCATGCTGCCAGAGGTAGTACATATCTCCAACCGCGACGATGCGTTCCGACGTGATGGTCTCGTCGTACGGCTCTACGCCCGCCGGCATGCGGGTCGTGCCGAATTCCCTGGAGGCCTCGGGACCAATCCCTATCAGGGACGCGAGGCCTTTATCTGGAGGTGGTGGAACCTTCGAGTCCGAGTCCACAACCGAGGCCAGCATGTCATCGATCTGCTTGGTGAGCGCGTCGGCGAGCTGCGGATTCGAGATCAGATCAGCTGATAGGCGGCTCGCTACCTGCTCCCGCAGTGCCGCTACGCGGTCATATAAACCTTGATAATCTTTTGACGTAGACATTGATGACCCTCCTCGTTCAGAGCGCTCCTCACCGGATGTGCGCCTCTACTACGGCACTGCCAAACCTCGTACACGCTAGATGGTTTACGGTCTGCGTCTCCTGGATAGTTCCACTTCCAACTCCAGTGGCTCCGGAATCCGCATACCGACCTGCTGGCCCTGCGTGAATAGCTGCGTTAATTGGTCGTTAAGATCGTCCAGCGCGTGCCTCACGCGAGCCGTGCTGTAGCCGTCGGGTAGCGCATCCAGGTTCTGGGGATCGTGCGCTGCCTGCACCATATTCATCAGCGTTTGCACCACGGGTAGCAGGTTGTTTGTGATGGCAATCCGGCCACCGCCTCTAATAAGACGTGGCAGTTCGTCAGTGGCCGAGCTTTCAATTTCCGTCAGCACGTCCTCTAGATACATGGCCGGCAGCTCCCACTGGTCGTCGAACTCGAGCAGCAACGTCTGGCGCTCATTGGGCCCGATGAACACAGAATCGAGCGCGAAGCGCAATTCGTTGACCGTCTCGGCAATTACACCCAGCTGCCGCGAGATCAGAACCAGCTGCGTTCCCAGGAAAGCTGGCAGACGCGACGTGCTCAACAGGAAGTACTTGCCATTGGCCAGCCAGCTTTGCAGCAGGCCAGTCATGTAGTCGGAAATCATCCGGAAATTGGTGATATCCGTTTCGTCCTGCACGGAATTGTTGAACTCATTGTCTCTGCCGTTCTGCAGGAAGTAGATGCCGTAAGTGTCGCGGAGCGAGCCCAGCGTACCTCTGATCCTGTCTGGATCAACTTCGACCCGGGGATCGTCATTGAAGCGAAAACGCTCCGCTCCCATCAGAATCCTGAAATAAGTGTTCACTCTCAGGATTGACGGTGGAACTATGCCGAATTGATTGACGATCTCAGCGATCTGGCTCTTCGCCATATCTCGCAAGGCCTTCACGAACTCGGAATCGGCCGTGGGATCGAGCGGATACAAACTGTCCAGCAAAGGCAAGCAATTGTCCTGCGCAACTTTCGCCCGAGCGTAAAGGCTGGCCTGCGCACCTGAAATTACCCCCGCCAGGTCCGATTGCACGGTGTACGTGCGTTGATTCCACTTCGACTCTACGTGGCCTTCGACTTCCGAAAGGCTGAAGGACTGCGTCAGTGCTCCGACGAAACCTTTTGCATCGGTCGAGTTCGGCTTCCATCCCAGCGCATCGCCGATCGCTCTCGCAGCAATCTGCCCCAGTCCCTGTCCCGCGCCACCTCCGGAAGTGAATCCCGCTCCCGGCCCTGGCCGGGATGTGACCGCAGGAGGATAGCCTACCTCCTGCGTAAGAATGGGATAGGAGATCGCATCCTCCACATCTTTGATCATTCGGGCGGTCTTTCCCCTTCCCTTTACTTGAAAGGCGAGGTTGACAAAGTCGCCTTCAAATGCCGGCGCAGGATCCCCGCTCTCCGGCTGCCCGTGGATGTGCTTGAGCACAATATTGACCCAATCGCCATCGAAGAACTCGTATCCCTTCGGATTCGGCGGCGTCGTGGTCGTAGGTGTAGTAAAGGTGATCAAGATAGTGGTGGGGGAAACAAAAGTGGCCACGGCGTTGGGAACCGTGCCTGCGGCGGCGGCGGCCAGCGTTACGAGGGTATGCGGCTGCTGGAAATCCGCCGAACCCGGATCGAAGATCGAATAGTTGGCCGGATTCACAACGCTATTCTTGTTTGCCTGCGTAACCGGCAACCACGGCACCGTCGCGGCTGTCCCTGCCGTCAGCGCCGTCTGCGCCGCTTTAACCTGGCTCTTTGTGAATACCGGATCAGAGAACGAAATCGTGATCGAATTATTAGTTACGTTGATATCTGTCACTGTGAGAGGCATGGTATGTCTCCTTCCGCCACGGTCATTCTCTGTTCCGGTCTGCGGTTGATGCGCGGCGCCGGTTGCCCGATACGCCAATTGGACGCCTAAAACGGCGGCTTTTCAAGTAACGCCCTCCGCTTCCAGATCCACAATGCTGGATCGAGGCAGCGAAATCTGCTGGCCCACGTTCGTCGCCTGCACCGAGATATTCATTGTTCCCAGCCGCTCCGCCAACTCCTGCCAGCACGATGCCAGAGCGGTGCTGGTTTGTTCGAGCGGCTGGCGGCATTGCTCAATTCCCTGCTTTACCGCGCTGGCCCAGGGAAGCCAGGCTCGCCGCTCCGCGCCGAGCCTCGCCAACTCTCTCAGCATCTCGTACGACACCAGCTCCGACGCAAACTGCTGCTCGATGCGGTGAAAGCGCTCCTGGCAAAGCGCCAACTCGCGCCGTGCCCGGTCGAGATCTGGCGGATGCCCCACGGCCTTCCGCGCGTCCAGCGCCGCTCGCCTCGTCTCGTGCAATGTTCCCATCAAGTCGAGCACCGCGGTTTCCACTCCGTCCGCCAAAGCTAATTCGTCGTCGGACGGCTTGTCTCCCAGCGTGACCTGAACCTCATTCAGCGCGTCATGCAGGTGATGAAGGCAAACCGACAGTTCGCGAAATGTCGCTTCCAGTGCCACGGCTATCTCCTCACCAGTTCCTTGTAAAAGTTCTCGGTAATCACTCCCGGCCGAGCCATGCGCCGGTCCAATGCAACCCGCGCCGCGCCGATCAGAAACCGCTCTGGGATGATTCCCGGATCAACTCCCGCAGCGATCCGCCGCGCCGACTCTTCAATCATCGCTTTATCTTTCTTCTCAAAGCGGATCACTTGCGACAAACTCTTGTTTCCCAGTGACCGAAAAGGCCGGAAACACATGGCGTCAACCGCCGCGGCGCAAGCCTTGGGAAAAGTCGCCAGCACCTTCTTCGGAATCGTCCCGCCCCGCGGATTGGGATAGATTCGAGTCCACGCCCGCGCATATTGTTCCGCTTCCTTCTCAAAGCCCATGCGGCGCAACATCTCTGCGCTGATCAACAGCCGCAGGTAGGGTGTGGGGTGCGGCCCCCTCGGGTTGAAGCTAAACACCGCGGCCGGCGCTCGCCCGATCACATCCATCAACGACCCAACCACCTCCGGTCCGCCCAGCAGAAGCGCGCTCATATCGGCGAACATCTCGCGGTTCCAGCGCACCCACACCGAGGAGACGAAACGCCCCAGGTCCGCCTCGAGCAACCGCATCCCAACCTGCCGCGGCACATCTTTGTTCAACCCCAGGTCGCTTTGCAAGTTGTGACTTACCTCGTGCATCACCGCGCCCAGTGTCCACGGATTCACCAGCCGGTGGTAGGGCAATTGCACCAGCGGAAAAGGATTCAGTTGCTTGCCCAGCCTCCGCATGCGAATGCCCCGCCGAATCGTCGCCGGCGCGAATCCCGTCTTCATGTAGCAGAACGGTGGCGGCGCCGGCACCGACCTGGCCACACCCAGCCCCGTATAAGCGGCCTGGTAACAATCCATCGCGATCCGATCACAGCTCAACAGCCAATCTCCATATTTTCCCTGGCGCTGGCCGAAGAGCTCGAAATAGAAATCCCAGATCTTTTCGATTCCCTGCACCCAACGGTGGGCCTTGTCCTTGCGCGTCACTACGCTCTGCAACCGGGCCGAACTCGGCCGGTCGCTCGCTTTCGCAATTGCGCCGTGAACATTCTCCGACATCTTCAGTAGGCCGCGGCGCAACTTCGTAATCAGTTGGTTGACGACTTGTATGTGACCCTCCGAGGGCATCGCTGCTCCGGTCCCGAACTCCTCCCGCTTGAAGGGGCGGAGTGCGGCTGCGTGGCGCGTTACATTGATCGATTGCGCCCGCAACCAGGGCAACAATACGGGGGTCGGTCCAGCAACGACTCTCGGTCGTTTGCGCGGAGGCCGACCCACCCGCATGGTTGTTTCCGGCAGCGTTTCGGACAGCGTCGCCATCGTCTCTCACCTTAAGGAGCGTTTGTTGACTTGTTAGTTCATCGACCGCAGCACTGGCAGCAGCCACAAGACGGGCAACCGCCTCTTCCGCCCACAGCCCGTCCATGGTGTGCCGCACGGACACCCACTCCCGGAGCGCCTACGCCATGCCCCCTTATGCCCACCCCAGGTCGAGATACGCCTCCGACGCCACGTCGTCCGACATACCTCGGAGCCGCCCCGGCATGGCCTCTCCAACCTCGCCCGGTGCGCCAACCATAGCGCCCGTGCGGATGGGCAATGCCGCGCCCCACGCCGCCTGCCATGCGCCCGTGGAACTTGCGTTCCAGAAAGTTATGGTGGCGAAGCGCGTGTGCCCGGTGACCTGGCGTGCCCAGCACCCGGCGTGCCTGTTTCGCCAGATGTCGCACCGCCGCGTGTGGCGTTACGTGCCCGCCTCGAGCCGCATGATGGGCGATCTTGCCAACCGTACGTCGAGCGATCGCCGGCACGGTCTTCAGCAGGTGACGGGTCTGTGGATTCCGATGAAGAGCCTTAGCGACCTTGACGATTCCCTTTGTCAGATTAGGTGTGGCTTTGGTCACCGCCCGGGCGATCTTGGGCAGGGCCCGCTTCGCCAAAGGCGCGACTGCCCTGGCCACGACCGGCAGCAGTTTGCTGGCGGCCATGCCGATAAGCGGCAGAAAGTGCTCCGCAGCCTCGTCTTCGCTCTCAGCTTCGGCCGCGAGCTCGCCCAGGTGCTCCATCACAGCGTCCGGATAGATCTTGCGGACGGGGCTGATCTCGTCTTCATATTCATCTTCGCCTTCGGATTCATCTTCGGCCTCGTACTCGTCTTCGCTTTCTCCGAGTAAACTGCCGGCGATGTTTCCGAGGGTGCCGAGCCAGCCTTCGCCTTCCAGGCCGGCCTCATCTTCCAGTTCGTCTTCCGTCTCGTCCTCAAGTTCTGCTTCGAACTCGTCTTCGAGTTCAGCTTCCAATTCACTTTCATACGCCATGATGAAGCCTCCTGCGAAAAGTGGTCGAACTTAGTGGGCCCGGCTGTGGGCCGGTATGACTAGATCACGGAACTGCGACGGCGGCGCGCCGAGAAGCGGCGGCGCAGTCGGCGCGGACGCTTGTAGGCGCGGCTGATTTTCCTGTTGCGCCGAATCGCCATCGCGGCAGCCTTGGGATTTCCGAGCACACGACGGATCTGTCGCGCGGCGGTGCGTCCCGCGCTTCTGCGCGTGATGCGGTGTCCTTTGGCGGCTTGCCGCTTCAGGCTCTTGACGGTGCGGCGCATGATGGTCGGCACTGCCCGAACCCCTGCCCGGGTGCTGCGGCGGCGCCGAAGTATGCGCGTCAGAATGGCGGTGCCCCGCGTCAGATGCGGCAGGATGCGCCGTAGAGCTCTCCGGTCCTTGGGCGAGATCACGGTGGCTACGGCGGCCCCGGCCATGGCTTCCGCTTCGCCCTCGTTCGCCTCATTCGATGCGGCTTCCGCCATCATCTCGGCGACCGCCTCATTGTGCGTCAGCGGGTGAGTAGCAATCTCGTTGGCCGTTTCTGATTCTGCTTCGTCTTCGTATTCGTCCTCGAATTCCTCTTCATATTCCCCTTCGCCCAGGGCCCCGGCAGCCATTGATCCCAGCTTGCCGCCCAGCGGACCGCCGATCGCAGTGCCCACAATAGGTGCAGCCACTTTGGCGACCTGCTTGAGAATGGGAAGGGCCTTCTTGAAGAAGCTTCCGAAGGAGAACTGTTCGGTTTCGTCCTCGAATTCGTCTTCGGCTTCGTACTCGTCTTCGCTTTCACCGAGCAGGCTACCGGCAACGTTGCCCAGGGCGCCGAGCCAGCCTTCGCCCTCTCCTTCGTCCTCAAACTCGCCTTCATCTTCGAATTCATCTTCGGCTTCGAGTTCGTCTTCGCTTTCGCCGAGCAGGCTGCCAGCAATGTTGCCCAGGGCGCCGAGCCAGCCTTCGCCCTCCAAGCCTGCCTCATCTTCGCCTTCGAGTTCGCCCTCGTGGAACTCGTCTTCGAGTTCCAGTTCCAGTTCGCTCTCTTGGTCCGCCATTGTCCTGACCTCCTTGTGGTTGGTGACGACGGGACCGAGATTAGACCCGGCTTAACAACGCGTCTAGTCACATCTTGTGGCGACCCGCTTTAAGTTCGCTGAGATTGGTTTCGCTCGAATGTGCGACAGAGATGGAAAAGTGGGCAGCGCGGAGAAAGAAGATTCGTAGCGCCGCCGTCCCGGCGGCTGTCGTGGGACGACCCGCCCTCACAGGTGTGCAAAGGACTCGATGCTGGATTTGATTTTGGGTGGCGCAGCGCTTCAGCGCTGCGATAGCTGCCCTATTTCCAATACGGCTTTAGCCGTTCAGTTATGATGATAACCGCCCGCACTCTTACGCGTAAGCGACTCGGATGCAGGATGCTTATCGAAATGCTTAACCGCGCGCTCCAGATCTTCAAACAACAGCCCCGCCAGATCCCGGCTCAGCCCCAGGCGAGATAGAACCCGTTGCACCACGAGGTCACCCCGATTCGCCGGCATGGGATAAGCCGGAACCTGCCATCCTTTCACACGCAGGCGGTCTGCCAGATCGTACAGCGTGAAACCTGGATCTTCGCCCTTTCGAATCGTCCACGTACAGCCCGGAACCCCGCCGCGGCCGTCATACACCAGTTCGAACATATCCAGTTTCTTGATCTGATCCGCAAACCACGCCCCAACATCGGCGCAGCCTTTCGTAATTTTTGTGTAGCCTTCACGCCCCAGACGAACCAGGTTGTAATACTGCGACGCGATCTGTCCTCCGGGCCGCGAAAAGTTGAGAGCGAAGGTCGGCATGTTGCCTCCCAGATACTTCACCCGAAAAATCAAATCTTCCGGCAGATCCTCCGCCTCCCGCCAAATGGCCCAGCCACAGCCAAGCGGCGTCAGACCAAACTTGTGCCCCGACGTGTTGATTGATTTCACGCGCGAAATTCTAAAATCCCAAACTACCGAGGGATGGATAAACGGCGCAATAAACCCTCCACTCGCCGCATCCACATGGATCGGAATGTCGAGTCCATGTTCCTCTTCCAAATCATCGAGTGCAGTCGCCACCTCTTCCACTGGCTCATACTGCAGCGTATAAGTCACGCCCAGCGTCGGCACAACTCCAATCGTGTTTTCGTCGCAGCGCGCGATTACTTCCTTGGGCGACATCAACAGTCGCCGCCCCTCGCACGGAATCTGCCGGAGCTCCACATCAAAATATCGCGCAAACTTGTGCCAACAGATCTGTACCGGACCGCAAATCAAGTTAGGCTTGTCCGTCGGTTTGCCCGCCTGCTCGCGCTTCTTGCGCCACCTCCATTTCAGCGCCAGCCCGCCCAGCATGGCAGCTTCACTCGACCCGGTCGTCGAACAGCCCATGGCGTTTGCGGCATTCGGCGAATTCCATAAATCCGCCATCATGTGCACGCAACGCGCCTCGAGTTCCGCCATCTGCGGATACTCGTCCTTATCGATCATGTTCTTGTCCAGGCATTCGTCCATGAGTTTGCGGACTTCAGGCTCGACCCACGTCTGGCAAAAAGTGGCGACATTCTGCCGCGAGTTCCCGTCGAGCAGCAGTTCGTCGTGGACCAACTGGTAAGCGGCCGTGGGATCGGTCTCGTGTTTCGGCAGTTTGTACTTGGGCAAAGGATGAGGCAGGAAGCCCGTGCCAAACACCTCGTCATCAAGGCTGGAGAAAATCTCTTCTTTGCTGTGAATGGCCATCGCCGCTCTCCGTCGAGGGTAGAAGTTGCACTATGAATCGGCCTGGGAAGGGCACGCCTTCAGCCGCGCCGCCCGAAGCCACCCATTCATACAACCAGCGCAACGGGATTGCAACTCGCCTATTCATGCGACCTGAAAAGGAGGAGCGAGGATCGCGCGAGGAAAAGCGGGAAATGCGTGAGGAAAAGCGGAAATGCGTGCGGTAACGTGGAAGAGCGGCGCTTCAGCGCCGCGTAAGGACTTTGGGTGGCGCAGCGCTTTTAGCGCTGCGAAAACGATCTCCGGACAGATGAGGGCTTCAGCCCCTGAGGGAGCCGGCAGCTCACTTTCTTCGGCTCACGATGAAACCGCCTCTACGGATTAGCCGCCTTAAACAACTTCGCCAGCCTATCGATATCCGCACCCCCGGCGTCGCCGATCGCGAAATAGCGCAGCCCGCCTCGACTCCACGTTTCCACGCTGAACGAAAGCTCCTTCGTCACGGAAGAGTTTTCGTCCAACCTGCCCCGCCATGACTCTTCTGGAAAGATGAAGACAGAAATCCGGTGCTTGCGCAGTTCGTAGATCAGATGGGCGCCGGGGGTTTGGTCAAGGTAGGTCATGCGTCCTCCGAGCAACGAGAACTCGGAATTCTGCAGTTCCGGCAAATCGAAAGTGAACGGAATCCTTCCCTGGAACCAGGGCTTCACCGTGTGCCGGTCCGAGGAAACTACGTCCACCGGCGACGAACTGGCCAGCGTCGCAACGTGCAGATCTGCGACCTCGCTATACACCTGCTGTGTGCGGGCCCGCTCTCGCCCGACGTAGGTAAAGGTCAAACCAACCACCGCAAGAATGGCGACGACAGCGGTCACAGTCATCCAGGAAAAACCGATGCTGCTTCGTCGCGGTTTCGCCTGCATGTGCAGTTGCATTCGTTGACGAAACTCAGCGCTGGGAGCAAACCGTTTTCCAGCAATCTGAATCGCGCGCTTCATCTGCACGCCCGCCAGCACATCCGCCGCACACGACGGGCAGTTGCGCACATGCGCGTCGAAGACGCGCAGCTCATCTAACAACTCCCCGTCGAGGTAGAGGTCGAGTTTTTCCTTCCAAGGCTCACAAACCATGATTCATCCCGTCCGGTTCATCCCGCCTGTAACTGTTTTTGCAGTCGACCCCGCAACCCTTTTCTGGCACGCGATAAGCGCGACATCACGGTTCCTATGGGAATGGAAAGCGTTTCTGCAATTTCCTGGTACGACATCTCCTCCACGTCGCAAAGCAGAAGGATTTCTCGAAAGTGTACCGGCAACTCATCGATCGCTCTCCGCACCAATTCCTGGCTTGAGCGATCGATCAGAAGCGTTTCCGGCGTCGCGCCCCCAACTGCCAGGTCAGGCCCGTCCTCTTCAGAATCAAGAGATACGGTATTCGTCACCCGCAATCCCGTGCGCGACGTCAGGAACGTATTGCGCAAGATTCGATACATCCACGCCCGGAAATTCGTGCCCAACTGAAACGATGAGAAACCTTTCAAAGCTTTGGCATAAGTTTCCTGAACCAAGTCTTCCGCCTCCTCGCGATTCTGCGTCAGCCAGCGCGCAAAGTTGTATAGCTGATCGAAGAGCGGCATCGCCAGTTCTTCAAACGAATCGGATTGAGCGTCCAAGCGCGACACACGCATGATATTAAACTGCCGGAGACGGCTTTTATTCCTTTCCCCAAGGATAATTCTCGTGGAACAGAGCGCCGCAGGAAGAAGTCGAATCTAAGGATGGTTGAGAAGTCCCTGAAAGCTGGGAAGGATTGATGCTTACTAAAGACCATGGCCAAAAGGGCAGGCCCACATCATTGCAACTGGGGCGAAACCCCGCTAACTTACAGTTAAACCCGGCAAAAACTCGGAATAGGACGGAACTGCATCCGGGGCAACCTAAGCAAGACGACGGGCTACTCAAAGTGGGTAATTGACAATGGCTTGGCTGGATGGCCACACTCGCGACGAGGACAGGAGCCTGCCGACGTTTGTAATGACGACTCTTACTAAATCGGCAATCGAAGTGAGCGCTGGCCCGCCCGATGTGCGGCTGCCGTCGTGGCCGCTGGAGCGGAGTGCGTCCGGACAAAGCACTCCTCATGAAGGCGCTTCTCATCGGGTTCGGGAATCGCAGCCGTCGGGACGCGATGCCCTGCAGGCGCTTTTGGCGTTCTCGGCATTGCATCAGCAGGTGCGGCAACGCCAGGCTCTGGCTTCGCGGCGCAATGGATTTGAGACGATCGCGCGTCCGGCTGAGTTCGAGGCCGAAGAGCAATTTGTTCTAGACGAAGTTTTGCAATTAGTCGCGGAACGGGCCATTGCCATCACTGGGGCGGATGGATTGGGAATCGCCCTGGCGGAGAACAACGAGGTTGTCCTGCGCGCTTCGGCAGGGACGATCAAGCCGGATGTGGGCGCGCGCATCCAGCGGGACTCGGCCTTCTCCGGCGCATGTTTCCGCACGGCGCAGGTCGTCCGGTGTGACGATAGCGAGACCGATGATCGCGTAAACCTGTACGCGTGCCGCCAGTTGGGTGCACGGTCCATGGTAGCGGTGCCCCTGTGCGGGCGCCGGCGCGTGATCGGGTTGCTGGAAGCGTTCTCAGCCGATCCATTCGGATTCAATGACAGCGACGTGTGCAGCCTGGAACTGCTGGCAGAGCTCGTTCTGGGAGCTCTCAAACCTGAGGACGAAGACCGCTTCGCGGAATCGGCGCAAGTGGCGGAGGCGGAATTAGTCGCGCCTGTAGTTACGACCCAACCAGTGTCGCCCGCTCAGACAACTTCTTTGGAGGCAATCGCTGCGGTAACTGAGCCCTTGCCGCCGGTTGAAGACGAATTGGAACTAGCAGAATTAACGCCGGTCGTACCGGCGCCCGCGGAGAGTGAGCCAGTGCTTGCTCTGCCAATCCCCGCGGCGAACGCTGAACCGGAGCTCCTTCCCCAAGAAGCGCTTGCCCTCGAGACTGCGTACCCTCTTGAGCGCACCGCCGGGCACCATCCAGGAATCGTGTTGGTATTGGTGCTGATAGTGGTTTGTGCATTGCTGGGCGGGGGGCTGTGGTGGAAGCTGAAAAATGCGCAGCTCGGCGCCGTCGTGATTCGGCCTGAACAGAAGATCGCGAAGCCGATGGCAGTGGCGAAGCAGCCGGCCACGGCTGTCGCTTCGTCTTCGGGCACGCCGTCTCCGGTGGCTCCATTGAGCGCTGGCCGGCAAGTGAATTCAGCCGCCGATTCCTCAGCCGGTGCGGATCTGGATGTGGCGCTCGGACCCGGCAATGGAAGCGTCATGCCGCAGGAAACGTCGAAGCTGGCGCGCATCACCGGAATTCGCCATTGGTCTTCGGCGGATTCGAGCACGGTTGTGCTCGACCTGGAAGATCAGGTGCAATATGAAGCGCACCGTTTAGCGCATCCCGATCGCATTTATTTCGATCTGCACGACACGTCGCTGGCTCCTGAATTCGCCGGAAAAACCATCGAAGTCGGCGACGCACTGCTGGCGCGGGTTCGGGTAGCGCAACCGGTCCCCGGTTTGACCCGCGTGGTGCTCGAAACCAAAGGCAATTCTGATTTTTCCGTCAGCCTGGAGCCAAACCCCTACCGCTTGGTGGTGCAGGTGCGAAAGCTGGGCGCGAACCCCACGCCTCAAGTGAAACTTTTTCCAGGAACCACAGAGGCAGAGCGGGAGAAGCTGGCCATCGTAGTTCCTCCACCCACGCGCGAAGACTTGCAACTGCGCGCCCACGTGCCGAAGATGCGCATCGTAGTGGACGCGGGCCACGGCGGCTGGGATCTGGGAACCGTGGGCCGGCGCGGCTTGCTGGAAAAAGATCTGGTGCTGGAAATCGCGCAGCGGCTGGGCAAGTTGCTCGAGAGCCGTCTTGGCGCGGACGTGATCCTCACCCGCAACGATGACAATTACATCCCACTTGACGAACGGGCCGGAATGGCAAATCAGTCGCAGGCCGATTTATTTATCTCCGTACACGCAAACTATAGCGACCTGCCCTCGGCACGCGGCGTGGAAACCTACTACACCAACTTTTTTTCCGCGCCCAGTGCCAAAGACCTGGAGACGCGATCCGGCGGAAACGGCGGCCAGAATGCAGTAGCAGCGGCGCTTTCGCCCGTCGACTTGCATGAAAAGATTGAGCAGTCGCGCCGCCTCGCGGCCAGCGTACAACGCTCGCTCTACGGTACTTTGTCCGGGCAAAATCCCGGCCTCCGCGACCGCGGCGTAAAAGAAGCTTCCTACGTGGTCCTCACCGAGACTGCGATGCCGGGTATTCTGGCAGAAGTCTCATTCGTCAGCAGCCCAACCGACGAGCAGAAGCTGCGCAGCGACGGATACCGCGAAGAGATCGCCGAGGCGCTGTACAAGGGCATTGCACGGTATGCGGTCAACTCACGCGGCGTGAAGGTGGCTAGCGCCACGAAATAGTAAGCGGCTTTCACCCCCACAACATCTTTCCTCGACCTAGCTCCAGTCCGCTCCGAGCCCACACCGAATCGTGCGGACTCTCATCCACTAGCTGGGTTTCACTCCTATTTTCTCGCCCACTGTCTCCAACACCCAGTTACGGATGGCTCCCTGCACTTGCTGGCGAGCCTCCTCCATGGTGGGAATTTTCTTTACCACAGACTCTTCCGGAGCGGGCTCGGCATCTACTTGCGCGGCGGCAACGGCGTCTTCGCCATCCGCTTTATCTTCGTCTTCGCCTTCTTCCTCTACGTTGCTTTCGTCCTCCTCCTCGTCTTCAAAGTCTTCCTTGAACCACTGCGGGCCGTTGATGCAGGTTCGATGCACATCATCACGGTCAATTACCACATGGGTGACTTCCTCCACCTCGAACTCCGCGTTGCGCAGGTTGGCGCTGGCGGTCTGCAGCGCATAGAGCATCAGCCCAGCCGTCTTGTGATCCAGATGCCCGGCCCCGAGCATCTGGATCACCTTCATCAGCGCCACCTGCACCGAGTTCGCGTCTTCGAGCAGAGGCAAATCAAACCGGCGCTTCGCCACCACATCCTGCGCAATTTTCGTCCGCTCACGCCTGATTCGATCGTGGAAATAGCACTGCCTCCTGCTGCGCAGCGCCGGAGACCCGCACTGCGTCCCATTCACCTTCACATGCTGACACCGTGGAACATTATCCATACCCATATTTTCTCTCACGCCCTCCACTTCGACTTGCCGGACCACAAATCTGGGGTACCCCCACCCCCCACCCCTCGGTATTTTGGAATGATTGGGTTAGCAGGAAATTCCCCGCAAAATCCGGATGTCAAAGAAGTTAGATATCAAAATCCGTAAAACAAAGGACTTAGAGCCAGTCGAGCTATTTTTTATGGTCTCAACATAGCTTTAAAGATGATTCCAGAGCAAGGCTGTGGAAGACAAGGTCAGATGTCACAGGGTGGTGGAATTGATTCGGGCGGGTGTGGAATTTGAGAATTGGCGATTCGAGTTTCCCCGCCTACAATAATGCTTATGGAGATTTCTTTTGCGCCCGAGGTTGAGGCGAGACTCGCCAGAATCGCTTCCGAAGCAGGTAAGGCCCCGAACCAGTTGGTGCAGGAATTGGTTGCGGACTATCTGGACCATGACGAATGGTTCAAGCGAGAGGTGCAAAAAGGGCTGGCCTCTTTGGATGGCGGCAAGTTTGTGTCGCATGAGGAAGTGGGCCGGCAAATCGAGCGCATCCTCCGGCCTTGATGACAGTTCGTTGGTCTTCCGAAGCCGCGGCCGATTTCGCGGCGATCGTCGAGTATATCCGCAGGCAGAATGCCTCAGCAGCCGAGCGGGTAGCCAACAAAATCTACGACGGGATTGTATCGTTAGCGTCGTTCCCAAGAAGAGGACGTACCGTGAGGCTGCCTCACACGACCATGGCTATTTATAAGATGAAGCGCGTTGCTCATAGTCGCGCTTATTCTCTAGGTGGTGAGTCTGGTAACTATAGGACGCCTCATCAATTTCTATGCGGAGTCGGTACCAGGACCATACGGCCAAGCTAGCGGCGTCGCGGAGGCCGAGCAGACAGAGGAAGAGAACGAGTGACCAGAGGTGGTACTTCTTGAGGAAGCTGGAGACGTGATAGGTAGGAGCTGGCATCGCAAAACTCCCCTCTGCCTACCGTCGCTGTCGGTGGCATCGCGGAAATTTTGGTGCTTCAGCTAGGTTTGGTGCTTATACCTACGCTTTTTGGCGTGGTGCTTTCCGTGGCAGCGTCCACGGGCCCGCGAAGTCGAACGACTTAAGCGGCTCGACTCGGCCGGGTCAAAAAATTTACTCACTCAACTTACGCCCGCATTTTGAACAGGAGCGGGTGAACCTGTTCCTGTTTTTTTGGAGGACCCACAGTAACCTCCCGTTTGGCGAGTACGCGCGTCCGGACTTCCGTCCGGTGGCACTCGCAACCCCAACCTTCCGGTCGGGCGAGAGGCAAAGTCGCAGGTCAACTTCCAAATTTATGATCTCAAGGTGATCCGGGAGTTGTCAAACGCTAAATTGAGGAGGGTGGCCTTCGCATATTTAGCCGAAAGGTTCGGCCTGTGTTGTGGCGGGGCAGTTGCCGTCCCTCCGGGCTCGGTCCATTTTTTGGGTTATCCCCGGACTTACGTCCGGGGCTATTATATGCCGCCCCTCCGGGGCTGGGGTCGGGTGGTGGGGGGTGCGTCTTTCCCTCAGGCAACGTCGCCGCAAACTTTATTTCGGCACAGAATCCACAAACAGCGCAAGCGGGTTGCATAGGTCCTTCGTCGGGCGAAGAGCGCCCTCCTCAGGATGACAAGTCTTGTTGAGGCTGACGGTTAGTTTACTGCTGGGACGCCGCCGTATTTTTGCAGCCACTTCAACTCTTCCCGGACTTTGATTTTTCCGTGCCAGGGATTTTTGGCCAGGCTGTGGCCTTCGCCGGGGAAGATCAACAGCTTGTTGGGAATGCCGAGCGAATATAGCGCGTGCTCAAGCAAGTAATCTTCCAGCACGGCGACACGGATGTCGTCGGCGCCGGCGACGATGTGCGTGGGAGTGCGGACTTTATCGATTTGAAAGATGGCGGCTTCGTCGTGATAGCGCTGCTGGGTTTCCCACGGGCGTCCGCCAAGGAAATAGGCGTCGTCCATCGTCGTGTCGTCGTTGCCCCAGTTACCGATGTGCTCGACTGCACCCGCGCCTGTGACGGCGGCTTTGAAGCGCGTAGTTTGAGTGATCAGCCAGTTCGTCATGTAGCCGCCGTAGCTATAGCCGCCGACGGTGAGATGATCGGGATCGGCGATGCCGTCTTTCACCAGAGCGTCGACGCCTTCGAGAATGTCTTTGCCGGGACGCGAGACGATTTGAGGAACGATCTGTTCGAGGAACTTGTCGCCGTATCCGGTGGAACCGCGGTAGTTGGGCTCAAAGACCAGCCAGCCGTTGGTGGCGGCGAGCGCGGCCCACTGATACCAGTCGGCTTCAAAGTGGTTCCCATCGGCGTCGGCGGGACCGCCGTGAATGAACGTGAACATGGGTAAATTCTTCGACTCAAACTTGTCCGGTGGATAAATCAACATGCCCTCGACCGTGGTACCGTCGTCGGCCTTCCAGCGATAGGGCTTGCCTTGAGGAAGATCGCGCTCGGTAAACAGTTTGTTGAGGGAAGTAATGGGGCGCGCCTGGTCAAGTTTGTCGGCGCTCTCGGCCAAATAGACTTCGGCGGGCTTCTGCAACGACGAGTATACGAAAGCGATTCGGGAGGAATGAGCGGCGGTCGATAAAGTTTCGTACGTGCCTTCCCAGCCCTTGAGTTTGCGCAAGGACTGGCCGGGCTGCGCGACGGAGTACATGGAGACTTCGGTTCCGACACGCGCCGAGGCGAGCACGCTATCGGCCGCGACGGTGTAACGCTCGACCGGACCGATAAAGTCTTTACTCCACTGCTCGACCGCGCCAGTCTCGGAATCGACCCAGTAAAGGTGCGGTTGAAGATCGCGATAGGGACCGGTTACGTCGCCGACTTCGACGGAGAAAAACACATGACGATTGTCGTTCGCCCAGCGCAGGTTTTGCTCGAGTGCCTGGTTGTGGGTGAGCTGATGCGGTTGCGCGGCGAGATTGTTTGTGGCGTCGGCAGTCGCGAGCGAGAGCGCCCGCGCCACATCGACGGCATAGATTTCAACGTCTTCGGTTTTTTCTTGCCGCTGGTTGGTGGCATTTGACATGAAGGCGAGTTTACTGCCGTCGGGCGAAGTAACCATGTCCTCTACGCGCAACGGCGAAGTCGCGATAGCACGCGCTCCGGGGTTGAGGTCGGATTCCTTTTCGGCTTCGGATTCTTCTTTCGTGCCTTCGGCAGCGTGATGGGCAAGAGCGTCAGCCAGGTCGAGAGCAAAGATGGTATCGCCGCGCTCGGCGGTGCGGTACTGCACCACATCTTTCCATTGCTTTCTGTAGTCGTCCTTCTGGGCTTTGGTCCACGGGTTGCGCGTGGCAAAGTAGAGAGTGCGCGAGTCTGCGGACCACGAAAAGGTATGGACTTCCTCTTGACCTTGAGTCAGCGCAATCGCCTCGCCGCCCGCGGGAGAAATCACATAGATCTGGCTGACTTCTCCCTTATCGTCTTTGTCTTTGTCTTTTTTGTCTTCGTCGTCGCTGGAATCGGAGTCCTTTTCCGAAGCAGGCTTACGCTCGGAGAGGAATGCGATCCAGCGGCCGTCGGGCGACCACTTGGGCCCGGTATCGTGACCGGATTGTGTGAGCTGAATCAGCATGGGCTCAATCTGGAATCCGCCTTTGCCGTCGTCGCGGTATAGCCAGAGATCGGTGCGGAAAATTTGCTGATCCCAGTCGGCACGCTCGGTGCCGATCACGACGGAGTTGCCATCGGGAGAAATGGCCACACTGGAGTAGCTCACCGAGTTGAAGAATTCGTCAAGCGTGAGCGTGGGTTTACCGTCGGCAAAGGCCAGCAACGCGGAGCCGAAAATTGCCGCCAACAACAAAAGCTGCTTGGAGATTTTCATAGGGGCCCTTGGCAGGAAGTAGGGTTATACAACGCTGGGTTTATCATAAGCAACTTCCAAAATCTTCAGTTGACTTCAGGTCAAGGCCGAACGCGGATGCCAGTCGGCACTGGCCAACTTACGGCGCGGGGTCAGCGTTCTTTAGAGCTTCATCGAGAGGTTGGCCCGGATGGGCAGCGCCTTCCACCAGGCGCCACCCGTCGTCATAGCAGCGAAAGCTTGCGGTAGACCGGTACTGCGCGCCGCGGGGGTAGACGGCCGCACCGACCTCGTTCAACGGAATCCATCGCCAGAAAAATTCGACAGTGGCAACGTTCCCCTGCTTGGCGATGCCGGTAACAGCAACCAGCTCTCTTCTCGCGGCGGGGATGCTGAAGGATTGTTTCTCTGCATCGCCGGGAGCGATAAGACTCTGAAACGTATCCACACCTGAGGGCGTGAGCGTGATATCCCAGCAAGGCGGCGGGGCTAGAACTGGGGGGCAGGAGACGTTTGTGCCGGAAATCCAACCGCGATGCTGCAGCGCAAGCTGGTCAGGCGAGACGTAGTCCTTGTTCGAGACAACGCCTGTATGTAGCTCAAACTGTTGCGCAGTACGGAAAGTGGAAGATCGCGCAATCAGATCGGCGGCAAGACGGCGAGTGAGAAAGTCGCGGGGAGAACAGGAGGAGAGAAGGATCGCGCACATGATGCAGGGAACGAGGATGGATGGTTTCCGCATGAATGGATAGGTAATTCATTAAGGAGGCGAGCCGAACGCGCGATTATTGCATCGCAAAAAACGCGACGCAACGCGCGGCTCGCCCAGATCCTTCGCTGCGCAAAGAACGCTTGCTCAGGATGACATTCTTACCGGATTGTAACGAAAAGCGCGTTCTTGCGCGGCAAGAAAGGACGGGAGGCGATCTGAGGTTCGAAGCGAGTGGACCAGCGGCCGGGGATTGCGGTCGCGCACTTGGGACAGCGGCCATCGGCGGTGAGCCGGTAGTTCTTGATCAGATAGCCGTAGCGCTCGATCAGAGTTTCGCTGCACTTTGGGCAGCGCGTGTCTTCCCATGGGCCGACCATGCCGGGAAGATTGCCGGCGTAGATGTAGCGAAGCCCAGAGTGGCGGCCGATTTCGACGGCGCGTAGCAGGTCTTCGGGGCGCGTATCGCGCGCTACATCGTTTTGCATTTTGTAATCGCCGTGGAAGGCAGTGACGTGCCAGGGAATGTCGGGCGAGATGCCGGCCAGGAATTCGGTGAGGCGACGCAATTCGTCGGGAGAGTCGTTGAAGCCGGGGATGAGTAGCGTGACGATCTCGAGCCACAGGCCCATCTCGTGGATACGGCGAATGCTGTCGAGGATGGGACCGATTCGGCCGCCGAGTTCGTGATAGTGGCGATCGTCAAAGCTTTTGAGATCGACTTTATACAGATCGAGCCAGGGACGCAGGTATTCGAGAACCTGAGGAGTGCCGTTGCCATTGGAAACGAAGCCGGTAATAAGTCCAGCAGCTTTTGCTTCCTTGAAGACAGCGACCGCCCACTCGCTGGTGATCAGAGGCTCGTTATAAGTGCTGACCAGAATCTTCGCGCCCTGGGTGAGCGCATCGCGCACCAGAAGTTCCGGTGAAGCCGGCAGCGGAGGCGAGACGGCGCTGGGATCGCGCAGAGCCTGTGACGTCACCCAATTCTGACAATAAGCACAGTGCAGATCGCAGCCCAGCATGCCAAAACTATAGGCGAGAGCGCCGGGGTGCGCGTGAAAAAATGGCTTCTTCTCGACGGGATCGCATTGGGTTCCGGCAGTGTATCCCCAGGGAACATAGAGCGTGCCGCCACGGTTGTAGCGAACTTTGCACACTCCCGGCTGTCCTTCAGGAATCGGGCAGCAGTGTCCGCAAGCGAAGCAGCGCACACGATCGTTTTCAAGCTTCTCGTAGAGACCGGCATCGGCCTCGCGAACTCGCTCGTCGAGAACACTGCGGAGGGTGGGCACGGGAACCTCTGATCTATTTTAGCGCTGGGAGTGGAGAAACCAAAAACGCGGACAGTAATACAAACGCCTTGCGGAGTCAATGCTGGCGCACGCAAGCATGGGTCCCCTTCGGCTTCGCTCAGGGCAGGCTTTCGCTTCGCGAAGGATGACAAATTAATCAGACGATTTAGCGGGCGGGCGAGGGTTTGGCGCGCGGCTCGTGCTGCTGGTACCACATCTCAGCTTCCTGTTCGATCGTTGCGGCCTGGGAGCGCGTCATACCGGAAGCCAGGACTTTCGCGAGATCCTTGCTGCCCTCCTCGCCACCAGCGCGGGCCAGGACGGCCCAGAAGTAGGCTCGGTTGGGGTCTTTGGGCACTCCATGACCGCCCCAGCACAGTAGGCCCAACTTGTATTGGGCAGGCACGCTGCCATGCTCGGCCGCTTTGGTAAACCAACGGGCGGCCTCGGTCTCGTCCGGTCTGATTGACTTTTTTTCATCGCCTTGAGCGTAGAGGAGGCCCAGGGCATTTTCGGCCGCAGGGTTGCCTAGCCGCGCGAGCTCCCGCAGTTGTTCGGGGTTCGCGGAATCAACGGACGCATTCAGGGGGGCGGGTTTCGACGCCTCCGGGGGTCGCGACGAAGCCAGCACCGTCTGTTCCCCGTTGCGGTCGCGGGCTTGAAGCTTTTCCTGAATCGACGGAGCAAGGATGTAACCGAGCGCCAGCGCGATGGCGGGGACGGAAGCGATGAGGAGGAAGAGATGAACGCGAGGCAGGCGAATACCGCCGACCTTGTCCCCATCACCGGACGCATCATTCTTGTCCGTCTCCGCTTCGGGGATGGAAGCAAACAGAACGCTACCAGGCGCCGGAGTAAAAGGCTTGGGAGCAGGCGGAGGCGGGGACGGATCCTGAGCCTGGGCGACGCGATTGACTGCGGCTAAAATCGTCTCCGCGAAACGCAGCAGCACAACGCTGTCGTTCTCCCCGAAAGCGCCGGGTTGTGCGGAAAACACCTCGAGCAGCCCAATCACTGTTTCGCCCAGGCGTACCGGAGCGGCAAGCATGGAACGAAGGCCAAGAGCGCGACAACTTTGGCTATCCACGCGCGCGTCGGTCTCGGCGTCATCGCAACGCAATATTCTCCCGGTGCGCACGCATTCCCCGGAAAAGCCTGAGCCCACCTGCAAACTCGCGCCCACCGGCGGCGCGCTCGGGCCGGCGCTGGCGCGGCAGATCATGACGCCGGCATCCTTTCCGACAAGCGCAATGGCTGCGCCGGACGCCCGCAGCAGGGACTGCGAGCGGGAAGCTATCAAAGAAAGAACCGCCTCAATATCCGCTCCAAGGGACTCAGCTTCTCTCTGCACCGCAGAGGCGGCGGTAAGCACGTCAGTATAGTCCTGACGGAGTGAGGAGTTTTCCGCATTGGACGAAACCGTATTGGCAGCCGCGGCATTGGCAGATGCAGCCATGGCATTGAGGAAGAGCCACTCCCGCAGGCGACGCGAAACAGACTCTGTCAGGTTGGGGAGACCGAAGCCGACGCGTCCGTCCGAGTCGGACCAAACTACTTGAGCGCTAACGAAAATCTGTTCTCCGGCTTCGGCCAGGTCCAGGCATAACTCCGCTGGCCGGTTGACTTCCATCGGCGTCGAGCACTGCACGGCCACGCCGATCTCGCTGATGTCAAGGATCTCGTGCAGATCAAGCATTACACCCTGAGACGCGCCGCTAAAACTGGCGTAAGCGGGCACATGCACTTTGTGGCGCACGCGACGACGACGGTTCGGGAGAGCAGGTCGTGACGGCTGAACGATGGCGGCCATGCGGAAGGGACCAGAGCCTTGTGATACATATTAACCCGAGATTGTGGAAAAGTAGCAGGAAGAAAATTCGTTAGGGCAGGTTCGTTCCAAATTGATGAGAACAAAGCTCATTTGTGCTATCGCCTGTGGCTGAAGTGCACTGCAAGGATCGACCAGCGGCGCCCTCCAGCGACGTTTTCGTACAACCCACGAGACAGAACGTGAGTCTAAAGTTTCGCCACCACTCGGAAGAACCGTTGAATCCCAATGGTTACCGGGCCTACTAAGCGACTCTCGTCTCTGAAGGCTGGAGTTATTTCATGGCAAGCCGTGACTGGTGCAGGCTAGAGATGCGAGAGATGGCTGCGACCATCATGCTGGAGAGTAACTGCATCGTGGCTACGTCGCGCTCGTCGAACGCGCTGGGAGAAGAAGACAGCACTTCGAATACACCCAGCGTCCGGCGATAGTACCGTAGCGGAGAGACCAGGATAGAGCGGACGCCCAGGCGGCGGCAACTGGCGAGATCTACTCGCGGGTTGCGCTCGGCATCGTGGCACAGCATGACTTCTCCGGTGCGTACAGCCTCGGCTGAGATGCCGGCATCCGTTTGCAAGCGAACTCCGAGGTCGGGAGCGGTGCGGCCGGCGCGGGCGCGGCAGACGATCTCATCGCCCGCGCGCAGGGCAATCGCGGCCCCGGTGGCGCCGGTGAGATGTTGAGCGCGCTCTGTGATCGCGCTGATGGCCGGTTCAAGATCTAATTCCGACGCGTGAATATCGACTTCTTCTCCCGCATGCACGGCGCGAAAGCCGGAGACTGGATGAGCAGCATTGGCGACGCGAAGCTGGCTGCGAAGAGCAGTCGAGGGCACGCGAGCGTGATAGTCGGCAACCTCCAGAACTCCCTTGCTTAGGATCTGAGGGTCGGGAACCGTGCGCAGCAAGTCACGCACAAGACTATCGAGTTCGGAATCGGTAATCAGATGAGCCGTCTGCTGGTTGCGCAGAGTTCCGCCCAGAACCCGGGAGAGGCTGAGCAGCGACGTATTGCCGCACGCTAGGCAATGAGGCCGGCTATTGGTGCTGATCAATTCGCACTGAATGCAAAAGGTGGCGGACTGAAGCGGAACGAAATGAACGTCCTTAAAAGTAGTGCCGTAAACGGTCTTACCAAAACTCATTGCGTATCCTCACCAAAACTTGCGCAACCTAAGGTAAATAGGGACCGCAGGATGAAGAAGTAGCCGCACTGGTTCGTCTTGTGGAAAACGGTGGCCATTTTCGAAGGAACGGTGTTCGAAGCCCGATTTTTTGCGCGGTATGCAAGAATTTGCAATCGCAACTCATTGGAGCATAACGCTGATCGCCGTGAGCGTGCGGGGAGGCGGATTTTTCTCTTTGGGCTCTTGATTTGGGAGGAGCGCTGGCCTAGACTTAGAGGATGTTCGAGGCAGCAAATGCCTTGATACTGGGGGAAATCATGCAGTGGACAGCACCCGCTTTTGAAGAAGTTTGCTTGAATTGCGAAATCAATTCTTACGCCAGCGCCAAGCTTTAACCGTCAGCCCTCCCTAATCTCTTCTTCCCTAGGCCACACGCGGGCACGTGTGTGCTTCATCGATTTTCTCCCGGTACAGCCATACTCTGCAATCTCCAGGCAACGATCTTCTCAGAAGTTCCACAATAGCAGTCACTTTGTCATCCTGAGGAAGTGGCGTCGCTCGCGAAGCGAGAGACTCCCGACGAAGGATCCGTGCACTCTGCCGACGCCACTGGTGCTGCCAGCTAGTACATGGGTCCTTCGGCCCGCAAAGAGCGCGGTCCTCAGGATGACAAACTGTAAGGTGACGCTCCCGTACGGCTATGGAAAGGCGCTCTAGCCGGCTTGTGCAGCGACAAATCCCTGATCGTCCTGACCCGGGTGCGGAATAACTTGCACGGTGTGCTGAAGCGTACGATCCAGAGCATCGGCGAGAACGGTGGGAAAATCCGTTGTCAGAAGATTAATATCGAGCTGCAGGTGCCGCTGCGAATACAAACGGTGAACCACTAACGCTCCGCGATGACGGTTGGCGGAGCTCACCAGATCGAGCGATAGAGTCCAAGCCGCCAAGCCATCGAGAGACCTCGACCGCCTGCTTTTACCCCCTTGAAAAGAAACCTCTCCCCGCCTGGGCTGCGCGCCTGACTCGGCTGCGCGGAAGGGATAGGCTTCACTGGGAAAGAGCTTGAACTGAACGTCGAAGCCATCGAAGTCGTTGGAATCGAAGGCAGCCTCCAGAACGCGGCAGACTTGTTCGTAGTCCCGTGCCACCTTGAGTTCTTCCGTCGCTCGCCGGATCGCCAGGTTATTGATGACGATTTGGCGCTGTTCGAAGGTGCGTTGGGCGACGCGAGCAAGTTCGCCCAACTCGAGGTAGCCGAGGCGTTGGACGCCGATCCAGATACCCGTTCCAAGCACCGCGAGAACCAAGCCCAGAGAGCTGCCCGTGGGCCAAAGCAAGAACAAACTCAGGAGCGCAAATACGGCGGAAACCCCGTAGAGCACAATCACCACCTGGCGGTGTGTGAGTCCGTGCTGCAGGAGTTTGTGATGGATGTGCTCGCGGTCCGCGGTAAATACGGGACGCCCACTGACCAATCGCCGGATAATGGAGAGCGACGTTTCCAGAATCGGTAAGCCGAAGGAAACCACCGGGATGGCGACAGCAACGATGGTCGGAGCTTTTTCCGCCCCTTCCAGCGCGAGGGCGCTAAGCAGGAAACCGATGAAGAGACTGCCCGAATCTCCCAGGAAGATGGTGGCTGGATTGAAGTTGTAGCGCAGAAAGCCAAGGATCGCGCCAGCCAGAGCAATGGTCATCACCGTGACCAGGGAAAATCCGTTCAGCAGCGCAACTACGAACGCCACGAGTGTGGAGAATAATGCCGAACCCGCCGCCAGGCCGTCCAGGCCGTCGATCAGGTTGAAAGCATTCGTAATGGCCAGCACCCACACAATCGTAAGCGGCAGCCCCACAAACCATGGCAGTTGGTGCTCGCCAAACAGAACCGGAATATTAAGAATGCGAAGACCACCCATGAACAACATGGTGGCAGCCAGACCTTGTACCGCGAACTTGACGTAGGGGCCGACGGTGTACAGGTCGTCATACACTCCCAGCATGAAAACCAGGGATGCAGGCACCAGAATGGTCAACAGAGTCTTGAGAGAAAAGGCTGAGTGCAGATGGGGAACGTAAGAGGCCATGACCGCGGCCGCCAACATGCTCAGCGAAAAGGAAAGGAAAATGGCCACGCCACCCAGGCGTGGCAGAGGATTGGCGTGCAGGTGCCTCTCATGCGAAGGCATGGCCACCCACCCGCGCCGGGACGCAACGTCCCGTACATAACGCGTGAGGACGAACGAAAACAACAGCGACAGGAAGAAAATCGCAAAAAAGACTACCGTCAACTGTCCTCCATCGACCGGCTATCACGAACGTCGGCGCGCGTCAGGCTCATCCGACGATAAAGTATTGCACCGGCTCAGTGCTTCCCGGTAGTGAGTGCAAAGGTTCCGTCTGCGTTTTGAGGGTTGCTGGAAATCTATCAGCCTCAGGGGGCGGTTTCAATTCCCCTCAGTGAGAAATCTGTGGAAAACATAGCCCTGCGACGTATCTGCCACAAAGCGATGTGATCACCGCAGCCCACGCTGTGCTAGACTTTTCAGCGAACCTTCTTCCACCAGAGGCCCGTTGATGGAGTTCGGCAGATTCAGTTTTGCCTGCACCCGTTGCCTGCTTGCGTTCGCTCTCATCTTGCTTTCCAGTTCGGAGTTCAAAGCCTGGGCACAGCAAACGCCCCCATCTTCATCGGCCACTGCTCCAGCGCTCCCTGCGGTGCAGCCAATTTCTCAAGCTGCCATCGGAAGTGTGCCTGACCACGCTGCCACCCCGAAGGCTGCTGAGAGTGGAGTTGCAACCAGTTCGGCTTCTCCGGCGAATGAAAATTCTTCCCGGCTGAGGCTAAGCTCCGGTGACTTGCTTGAGGTCAGTATCTATAACGTGCCGGAACTGGCCACCAAAGCAAGGGTGGGCAATTCAGGAGATGTGTACCTCCCGCTGATCGACTACGTGCATGTGGGTGACCTCACGGTGGAGGAGGCGCAGGCTTTAATCGAGAAACGGCTGGATGACGGGGGCTTCGTCCGCAACGCTCACGTGACCATCTTCATCGACGAATCCGCGTCCCAGGGAGTGACGATCCTGGGCGAAGTAATCAGACCCGGTATCTACCCGGCCCTAGGAGACCGCAGGTTATACGATATGATCTCGTCGGCGGGGGGCTTCACAGTTTCGGCAGGACGGAAGGTGAGCATCATCCGGCAACACAGTCAGGCCGAACCGATCACCGTGAGCCTGCCCAGGAATCTGGCTGACGATTTGCAAGATAATATTGAGATCCTTCCTGGCGACACCATCACAATACCCCGTGCGCCGATCATCTATGTGGTCGGGGATGTGGGCCGTCCGGCCGGTTTGCTCGTGGATAACGGAAGCTTGACCGTGCTGCAGGCGCTAGCGCTGGCGGGCGGGACAAATCACACGGCAAAGATGGGCGGTATCCGCATCATCCGCAAGGGCCCGACGGGAATGACCGAAACACCAGTTCCGCTGAAGAAGATGCTGGAAGCGAAGGCTCCGGACATAACCCTGCAGGCCGATGACATCCTCTTCGTGCCGCTCAGCGGAATCCGATCCGCGGCCGGAACCGGTCTTAACGCGGCGATATCCGCGACAGCCGGACTGGCGGTCATCGCCGCTCATCCGTAAGCAGCGCAGCGGGAGCCTATTTACGCGGCGACTTTTGTTTCACGCCGCGACTTTTGTTTCGCTCCGTCCTGGCAAGTTCAACAAGTGCTCGAGCACGCGAATGTATTTCTCCGCGGTCTGACGGCGGGAAAACTTGCGAACGATGTATTCCCTGCCATTCTGTCCCAGTTCGTGAGCCATTTCCCGATTTGCCGCCAGATAACGAATCGCATTCGCCAAAGCGTCTGCATTCTCCGGTTCGATCACAAGCCCGCCACGAGCTTCCTCAAGAATGTTGCGCGCTTGCCCATCTACTCCAAGAATTACCGGGCGCGCGCACGACATGAATTCCAGCATCTTGGTAGGGATCACCGTTTTGAACACTTCGGCTTTCTTGAGCAGAACGAGGCAAACATCGGACGCGCAAATGTAGGCGGGAACTTTTTCGCGGGGCTGCTGGTCGATAAACCGCAGATTGCTAAGACCGCGCTCCCGCGCCAGCGCAACGATGCGTTTTTTTTCGGCGCCTTCTCCCAGAAGCAGAAAAACAATCTCAGGATTCGTGTCCCGCATTCGCATGGCAGCGGCAATGATCGTTTCCAGCCCGTGCGCCATCCCCATCGTGCCGATGTAAGAGACAACAAATTTTCCCTGCGCGCCCAATGCCCTTCTCAGACTGGTTCCTGGTTCTCCGGTAAATGGGTCCGGAGCGAATAGCTGGGTTTCGACGCCGTTCTCAACCACCGAAATTTTTTCTCGAGGCACGCGCCAGTGTTCGACCAGGTGGTCTTCGAAAGCGGGCGTAACCACCACAATCCGATCTGAACGGCGATACAAGAAGCCGGCGATTCTCGCCAGAGTCCGGTGCAACAGAGAATTACCGTCACCCATGCCCACTGCGGCTAGAGACTCGGGCCAGAGGTCGCGCACCTCGAAGACAAAAGGTACGCGCTTCCACCGGGCCAGCCACCAACCGGAGAGTCCGACCAGCAACTGCGGTGAGGTCGCGATCACAACGTCAGGCTGCGACAAGAAAAGTCCCGTACTCGCCGCCGATGCGCAAAACGAACCGTAGTTCAAAATCCGCTCGTAGGCCTTCCGGTTGGGAAAAGGAAGCAGCCAGGTGCGAACCACCTTTACACCGTCGATTCGCTCGTTAGCCACCAGGCGCCGAAACTTGCTGCGATATTCGCGCGGTATCACGCCGGTAGGATGATTGGGAAACCCTGTGAGCACGGTCACTTCGTGTCCCGCGGCGGCCCAATGTCGCGACAGCTCTGCCGCTCGCGCGGCGGGGGCACCCATCTCCGGTGGAAAATATTGCGAAACGTAAAGAATCTTCATGAGACGGTGAGCCACTATTCAGGAAACATATACTCAGGAAGCGCGATCGAAACCGCTGGCGTCTGCAGCGTCATCGTTCCTGCGAAGCTCTTTTGGGGCAACGGGCACAGTGATGGCTTGTCCCAAACACCGTGACTCTTCCAGTGCGAAGGTCGCCAGCATTGTCCTCACAACTTCGCGGAACGGGATGGGCGACTCGGCGCCGGTTTGAATCGCGGTGATGAAAGCCCGCCACTCGCCACGGTGCCCTTTGTCCTGGCGCAGGAGCGAGCGAAACACACGCTTCTTTCCACTCCGCACCAGTTCCAGCCGCCGAAAATCTTCGAGCACCGCCACGTTGCCGCCGCCAAAAACTTCGATGCGTTCCTTGGAATAAGATCGATCCCCATTCGCGAGATAGCTGATGGTGCCCTGGGAGCCGTTTGCAAAGCGCAGCGAGCACAGCACGTTGTCGTTGCTGTACTGACCCGGGTTGGACAGGCTGCGAGTGTCAACTTCCACAGCGGACGAGTCCGTCAGGAAGCAAAGAAAGTCCACAAAGTGGCAAACTTCTCCCAGGATGCGTCCTCCGCCCTGCTGGGGATCATTAAGCCAGTGATCTGCGGGAAGAAAACCCGCATTTACCCGATAGTGAAGCGCCAGCGGTTCACGGATTTCCTGCAGAAAATTCTTCATTCGAATTGCCAACGGGGCAAACCGACGATTGAAGCCGACCATGAGAAGCCGACGAGCGGAGGTCGGATTATTGTGTGCTTCGACAATTCTTCTCAGCTCTTCCTCATTGAGGCACAGAGGTTTTTCGCAGAAGACATGCTTGCCGGACTTAAGAGCCGCGATAACCTGACCGGCGTGGAGGTAATGACGTGTAGTGATGACCACTGTGTTGACCGCGGGATTGTTGAGAATCTCCCGCTCATCGGTGGTGCAGGAACGAAATCCAAATTTCTGGGCGGCATGGCGAGCATGAGAACCACTTGCGGCGCTGGCTACGACCATTTCTACATTACCAACTCGCAGAATCGCGGGCAGCAGCGTGCTGGTGGCGAAGCTGCCTGCCCCGAGAAGACCGACCTGAATCGACTTGTGGTCCGCGACAAGCCGGTCATGTGGCGCCACGCTTACATGGCGGGTATCGTCGGCGGCCTCCGGATACGCGATCAATACTCCCAGGAATGCCTCGTGCGTTTTGCCGGTGATCAAATCGTAGGCGGAGTGTGCTCGTGCGATGGGGAAGCGATGAGTGACCAGCGGAATCAAATCAAGTCTGCGGTCGGCGAGAAGCTTTAGAAAAGCTTCCATATTCCTAGTTTCTGTCCAGCGGACGTAGCCGATCGGATAGTCGATCCCCTTTTGCTCGTACGCTGCGTCATAGCGACCGGGTCCGTAGGAGCGCGAGACGCGGAAGTCGAGTTCCTTTTCGTAGAAGGATCTCCGCGGAATATTCATGGCAACCGTTCCGACAGCCACGACCACAGCACGATTCCGCGCCACCGCTCCCGCCAGATTCACCGGATCATTGCTTGCGGTTTGCGCCACAATCAGCACCGCGTCCGCGCCATGCTCGCCAGAGTACTGCAGACATAAGTCTTGAAAGCCGGAAGAGGAAGTACTCACCGCATCCGCTCCCAGGCGTAAAGCCAAGTCCGCACGGTCGGTGGAGATATCCATTCCGAGCACGCAGCAGCCAGCCGCTTTAAGAATCTGGACCGTCAACTGACCCAGCAACCCAAGGCCGATCACAGCCACAATGTCACCCAGCTTGGCCTCGGCGTTCCGCACACCGTGAAGCGCCACGGCTCCGAGCGTTGTGAAAGCGGCTTCGTCAAAGCTCACGGCTTGGGAAGGAATCCGCGCGACCAGAAGGCGAGGGATACACGCAAACTCGGCGTGCACGGCGTGACCGGCGCCGGCACATGCCACGCGATCTCCGGGATTGATATCGGCAATGCCTTCGCCCACGGCTATGACGGTCCCGGCGCTGCTGTACCCCAACGCACCCGGCTGATCGAGCCGGCTGCGGACGGTAGCCACCGTTGCCAGCAATCCGTCGCGGCTGATCTTGCTCAGAACTTCGCGCACAAGATCAGGCCGCATTCTCGCCTTCTGCAGCAAGTTCTTGCCGGCGAAGTCGGAGGATGCCCGCTCCGTGCCCGCGGAAACCACGGAGGCGGCAGTGCGCACCAGCACGCAACCCGCCAGTAATTTCGGGGCAGGCACCTCCACCACGGTGATTTCAGCACTGCGGGCATCCTGGAAAACTTGTTTCATGTTTTTTGCACGCCCGATGCGGGAGAGTGCTTTTCTGCGCCGCGCGTCCCCGTCGTTGAAAGATTCACTCGATAAACCTCGGAGTCATCCCGCAAAATGACAAGCTGGCCATCCGCAGATTCAACCTTGCATCGTTCATCCGTCAGAACTACGGTTACAAATCGCACTGGCAATTGTGATCGAGTCTCGTAGATCAGGGAAACCGCCGGTCGAAGAGCCCCATACGTGGGCGACTCCCAGCCGAGCAAATGCGTGTCCGCGTCCATGACATCCGGCGCCGAGTGCTTTCCATTCCGCTTCCATGCTTGTTTGCCGGAACGAATCACCGCCGCACTCCCCGGAACGCCGGCGAAAATACTCCAGCGGACCCTCGATTGCCCCATCGTGAATACAACTTGAAAAGGTGAATCAGAGACTTCATACGGCAAATCTGCTGCCAGCCAATGCAAGCACGCGTCGTGTACTCCGGCTCCTTCTATGTCATCCACGATGACCCAGCCAGCGCCAGCCAGCCACTGAACCGTGCGGCGGTGCTTCACGCCAAAGCGTTTGTAGCCGTCATGCTCACCTTCGAAGCGATCAGCGTAAACCTGATCGGGAGAAGAATACGATCGACCCGACGCTTGCGCCCAGTCGACCCAGAGAAAGCGGCCGGCCCGATTCATCTGGTCGCGATGATCGACTGTAACGGTGTTATGAACGGCTGTCCCCGCGAGTCCATTATTCCACGGCGGAGACCCGTTGTAGAGATACGTTCCGGCATCGCGGGCCAGGTTGATGCCCTGCCACCACAAATCAACGTGCAACTGATCTGCCTGAAAAGGCCGGCGCGTGTATCGGCCCGCGCGAATCAGCGCCCACGAACACTCATTCCCAAGACGGAAGTATCCGGTTTCAACGGACGAAGGCGGGACCAGAGCAGCTTCTTCCGCAACCGCAGGCTTGATCCCAAACCACAGTGCAGCCTCATCCCACGGCCCTGGCTTCAATGCGGAACGACCGAGAACGGCAGCACCTAACTGCAGCAACGGACAAAAATCGCGATATTGGCAAGACGCGAGCGGAAGAATCTGGCTGCCATCGTCGGAACCGTAGTTCGGCGCAAAGCCGCTCTCCGGATCTACCCAGGTGCGCATAAATTCAAACGCGGCTTGCGTGCGCGCGCGAATTTCCTCGGGGAGCAGGGCATCGTGAATGTCAGCAAGACGCAACGTCCATAGCAGCAGATGCAGAATCATGCGCTGGTAGTTGAAGGAATGCTGCTGCGAAACTCCCTCCGGCGTGATCTGGTCGAGAACGGCCTCCTGCAACAGATGTGTGCCAAGATTCTGCCAAACCTTCGCCTCTCTCAATTCTGGATAAAGCGTGCCTGCCGTCCACAGTCCCACCGCCTCGCTGATCAAGTGATTGCTGCGCTGGGAGCGGGCATAACCGAGGGTCTGCGCAGTGCGCCACGCGTGAGCGGCGATCATGGAGACGAGCAAAGCGACACGCTCGTTTGTGGTAGGGGGCGAATTGATGAACGCGTGCAGCGCGAACGTCCAAGCCAGAATTCGCAACGAGCACTCTTGCCCACAAATCCAGAGCGGACCGGCCATCGGCGAGTTGTGGCGAGCCCAGTCCTCGATCGCGTTCCAGAAAGCCTGCGGAAATCGCTCGTCGCCACTAAGAGCGTAAGCCCGCACCAGCGGGTAGACAAACAAAAATCTGGAGGGCTCAAGGATGAATTTCAGGTCGCCGTATGCGGGCGAGGCAAAACGCATCTGCGTCCACGGATGCTGCGGTGAAACACTCTGGCCCGTAACCGGATTCTGAAACCATTGCGGCGGGAATGCGCATGGAAAAGAAAGTTGGCCGAAGAACGGCAGGAACCCCGCAAGAATCCGCTCCGCTTCGGCTAGAACATCTTTCTCACCGTCGGGCCCAGTGATTTTCCTAATACTCGTTCCCAAGTTCTGCGCATCGGTGAAGAAAAATCGCCGCGCGCCATCCCTGCGCGCAGCCCGCATCTCCTCGGCTCGAATGCCAGGTGCAATCCGGTTCAGGTCCCAGGAATCCCAGCCCTGCAGAGATCGCATCCTCCACAACATCAGGCCGCTGCCACGCTGGAGTTCGTATTCCAGGCGGAGCATGCCGTCGCGCATGCCGAAGGTGCGCCCGACCAGCAACATGGTCCCGAGCTTACTCATCGGCTTACCCATTCACTGTCTCCGGGACGGTCGCCACGCGCCTCTTCGCCAAACGCTCAGCGGCCCGCGCCTGGAGCCATTCATGCATGACGAAGAATTGATTATCTTTGTCGAGATCGGGCTGGTGTGTCGCGGAGATCGTGCGCCGGTCGAGGCCGCTAACCACGTCTGCGACCTTTTCGATGCCAAAGGCGATGAGCCGGTTGCGCAAGTCGCTCAGCGATTCGCAGCGGGCTGCGTCGGGAAATTCGTATCTCTGAAGAATCGGCCCGGTATCGATTTCCGCGTCCATGTAATGGATGGTGACGCCGACTGGAACATGCTTCAGCAACGACCACTCGGGACTACTCATGCCACGAATTTCCGGCAGCAAACCCAGATGCACGTTGAGAACTCCGAGACGTGGAATCTCAAGTAGCTGTTTCCGCAAAATGTTGCCGCCGGTGAAAATAATCAGGTCGGGCGACCATTCTCTGAGACCCGCAATCGAATCCGGCGCATTCTGGTCATTGCAGACCAATATCGGGAAGCCGTAAGCCGCAGCCACTTCGCGCAGGCTGCGAAAAACTCCGCCGCTGTGTTTGAGTTCCGGTTCCAGGTAGAGATTCCGCACTGGCGGTTGCCCATCACTGCGGTGCGGAATTAGTTTCGCGCGCGCGTAGCGCGCAACTCCTCGCACCCCCCACTGTCCGAGCTTACGCAACAAAGTTCCGCGGTCGAGGGTGCGAAGAGCAAGAGCACCGACGGGAACATGCCCCGACTCGGCCATACGTACTGCCATGGCGCATGCGGTTTCGCTGTATACACTCGAGCCCAGAACTACGATGCGCATGGCAACGCCTCGGTGGTGGATGCCTCGAATGACTGCGTCAGGCGCTGTTCCAGCAGGAGAGCATCCGCAAAGAACTTGCACCCCCAACTGATGTAGCGCAATGGCTGATAACAGCCCCAGACCGGATAGGATCCGCTCACACCACCTGCAACTCCACGCGGCCCACCTGTTGGAATCAGCTGCTTCAGCATCTCGTTCATCTTGAGCCCGGCATTGAGATAGCGCAGGTCGTCGGTCACCTCAAACAGTCGCAGCCAGACACATGACATCTGCGCGTTTCCCGTCACACAGGTGAAGCGCTGGCCGCCTTTGAAATCCGGCTCGTAGGCCCCCGGCAAATATTTATTGGTCTCAAACTTTCGCAGCAACGCCCACGCCGACTTGGCAACCGCCTCGACGGCATCACTCCGCCGTCGCAGAATGGCACACTCAAGAACACCCTGGAGCACGTAGGCGATGAAGTGCAGGTAATCGGGATGGCCACGCAGGTTGATGCCGTCGACCCAGCCGCTGGGCCGGAAGTGTGACAAAACCCAATCTAGATTCTTCTCGGCCGCCAGGCCGTAATCCACGCCGTTATCGTTATCGTTGTGACCGTGATGATGATCCGCAACAACTTCCGACAACTCGGCCAGGGCCCACGCAACCATGCTGTAATAAGTGTGAGCTACAGCCTGATAAGCGCCCGGACCTAACCACGATCCGTTTTCCTGCTGCATTTTGACCAGCCAATTACCGGCTGCTACTGCCGCTTCCAGGATCTCCGCACGATTTGTCTCCATGTGAGCACGGACCAATCCTTGCAGGATTTGCCCTGTGTTGAAGACCGAAGGCTGCGCTTCGCTGCCCTGCAATCCACCCGAAAACGCGCCGGTTGGCATTTGTAGGGAAAGCAACCACCCGGTGGCCCGTTCCGCGGCAGCAACCACTCGGTCGTCGCCAGGCGCCCGCGCAAAATCGTACAACGTTGGAATAATATAGCCGGTGACCTCCGGGTAGGATTCCGAATATCCGGTGAGCAGGCTGTAATAAGCGGCGATGCCGCCATCGGGGCGCTGCGCATCGAGAATCCAGCGAAGTAGCGAGTTCAGCACATCTCCACTGGCCCGTTTGGTTGTCGCATAAGAATAGAGATGCCGCTGCTCGAAGCCAATCCGCAGTTTGTCGAAGACAAGTTTCCCGATCAGCGGAACCACGCGCTGCGGTCCACGCAGCAAGCCCGTCGCTTCGGTTAGTGCCTTGGCGATTTGACCGGTCATGGCGTTGTCCTCGCCGCTGTTCACGCGGTGGCCGCCTCGCGTGTGTGACCAAACTCTTCCGTTCTCTGCTGCGCTCCGGCATCGAGAAAAACCCTCATCCAGTTCTCCAGAGTCAGGAACTGCCAGATCTGCATCGACCAATCCTCAGCCCCGCTCCGGTGCTCATCGACGAAGCGGCGCACTGCTTCCGGGCGGAACAGGCCGCGCTTGCGGATGTTTGTATCGGAAAGCAGATCGTCCACCATCTCCCGCAAATCGTGCGCCAGCCAGTAGTCGACCGGCGCGGCGAAGCCTGCTTTTGGCTGCCGCAATACTTCGGCAGGCAAAACGTCACGCATCGCCCGGCGGAAGATGTGTTTGGTAGTGGGCCGGAAAAATCCTTTGAGCTTGAGATCCGGCGGAATATTCCAGGCAGCGAACTCAGCAAGCTCGCGATCGAGAAATGGCACGCGCACCTCAACCGACGACGCCATACTCATCTTGTCGTTATAGTTCAAATTCAGACTAGCCATGAAGATCTTGGTATCGAGATAAAGCATCTGGTTCAGGAAGTCGGCGTCGCGCACTTCGTGGAAGCGAGCACGGTGGCGAACAGCGGGGTCGGAGGCGCGAAGTTGATCCTGAACGTCCACCGTATACAAACTCATTTTCTGCTCCGCGTTAAGATAGGTGCAGTTGCGAATGAAGCGGTCCTGCGGCGCCAGGGACGCGCTTCGAGCCATCTTCTTCGCTAATCGCACGCTTCCCTTCATCGCCGTACCCCGCAAGCTGGGGAAGGCACCAACGCCAGACTCGATCCCCGCGCGCAACACACCGGGCACTCGTTGATACGCGCTCGACCAGCGGTGCGCAGCGTGTTTGCGATATCCGGCGAACAATTCGTCCCCGCCAACGCCCGAAAGCATCACGGTAGCCTGCTTGCGCGCCTCGCGGCATACCAGATATGCCGTGATGATCGCAGGATCCGCCGTAGGCTCATCCATGTGCCAGGTCAGACGAGGCAGCAAGTCGGCGACATCCGGCTCAACCACAATCTGCTGGTTCTCGCAGCCCAATTGCCGCGCCAGCCGCGCCGGTACAGCGGGATCGTCCAGCGTGGTTTCGCCGATGCGATACTTGTACGGGAAGGTAATCGTGTAAGTCCGGACGGGCTGTTTCGTTGTCCTACACATCATAGCCCGGGACATCATGGCCACGATGCTTGAAGAATCCAGCCCGGCGCTGAGAAATGCGCCGATGGGAACGTCACTCACCATCTGCTGTTCCACAGACTGTCGAAAACGCTCGCGAACCTCGTCGGCAAGATCCGCTTCGGATCGTGGATAGTTTGCATCCGCGCCTGGAAAGCGCAGGTCCCAGTACTGACGGATTTTCAATTCGCCATCGCGGAACGTCGCGCAGTGTCCAGCGGGAAGTTTGTAGATCCCACGAAACATCGTCTTGGGATCCGGAACCCACAGAAAAGTCAGATACTGATGCAACGACTCCAGATCGATCTCCGCCTCGATCTCCGGCACGTGGAGCAGAGCCTTCACTTCGGAAGCGAATGCCAACTTTCTTCCGTGGTGAGCGTAGTAGAAGGGCTTCACTCCAAAATGATCGCGCGCCAGAAACAACTCTGGCTTGCCCGAGCGCAGATCGCAGATGGCAAATGCGAACATGCCCTTAAGCCGGTGAATGCAATCCTCGCCTTCCTGCTCGTAAAGGTGGATTACGACTTCCGTATCTGTGTTGGAAGCAAAGTGGTGGCCTTTGCTTTGCAGCTCACGACGAAGTTCGGCGAAATTATAAATTTCGCCGTTGTAGGTGATCCAGACCGTGCGGTCCTCATTGCACATCGGCATGTGGCCGTCGGCCGAAAGATCAAGGATGGCGAGGCGGCGGCTGCCCAAGCCAACGTAGGAACCGTCGGGGAATCTTCGCTCCCACAAACCGGAGTCGTCCGGACCACGATGCGCCTGGGCGTGCGCCATCCAGCTAAGAACTTCCCTGTCCCCCCAGTTGACCAGTCCGGCGATCCCACACATTGTGCGCCAGGTTCCTCTCTGTCCGCTTAGACTTCAGTTCTCTTCATCAGTTCTCTTCTTTAGTTTTATTGCGCTTCAGTTCGTACATTTTGGCTTTGGTGTGAAACATCTGAATCGCCTGAAACCCACAATAGACAAGGCCTGGCACGCCGTCCCGGAACCCGAATCGCAAGACATAACGATACAGGAAAATCAGCACGGGCGAACCCGGAACGGCAAAGAGTCTGCGCTTCAACCAGCGCCGGCGCTGGGCTTGATTGCCTAAGAACGATGGCGGCAGATCTGTGTCGTTTCCCTCCAGCAAGACGCGGGATTCCCAGTTGGAATACTCATCGTGCTTCTGAATGTAACGCGAGAGGGATTCCACATTGTGATGAATTACCGGATGTCGCAGTTTCGCCGTCGCGCCCTCGACAACCACATGTTCATGCACTTCCATGTCAGCCATCGAAGCATCCTGACCCTTCAGACGGCATTCATACCGTCCTTTGCCCCGGCGAAACAGTGACAGCTTCCACAAGCCCACATCCCCATGACGCAAAACCCGGCCGAGAAACCACGTGCGAAGCAGGATCGAATACCCATCGATCGCCGGATTCTGGATTGCCCAACGAATTTCCTCGGCGAGTTCGGGAGTGAGCGCCTCATCCGCATCCAGCAGTAGAATCCAGTCGTAAGCGATGGGCAGTGTGTTCATGGCCCATTGCCGTTTCTTGGGCCATCCACCCTGATAATGAAACTGCACGACCTGTGCGCCGTGGGATCGCGCGATCTCGACGGTATTGTCCGTGCTCTGCGAGTCAATTACGTAAACTTCGCCAACATCTTTCAGCGCCTGCAAACATCGCGGCAGATTCTTCGCTTCGTTGCGCGCTGCAATGATCACGCTAACCGGGAGTTTCCCGGCGGGGACGGAGTTCGCGAGTTTCCGAACTTCTTCGATCTTTTCCATTGCGGGCAATCGCTCAATTTGAAAGGTGCTGCTCACACCAGCACTGCAGCACGTACAACGACCAGGGGCGGGACCAGGAAGTGCGGCCTTCGAGAAAATCGTTCCACACGCTGCGGGCCGCCGGTTCGCTGATCAAAGCGCGTAGAGCGCCATCCCCGATCCTGCGCAGCAATTCTTCCACCACTGGACGCAAGGCATCGCGCAGCCAGTACTCGAACGGCAGAGTGAAGCCTCGCTTCGGGCGCTGGAAGATTTTCTCCGGGAGTTGACCCCGGAGCGCCCTGATCAGCAAAGGCTTCGGCGTTTCCGGGTCCAACTTCCACGACCCCGGCAAGGCCAGGATACGTCGTGCCAATTGATGATCGATCAACGGTACGCGCACCTCCAATCCGTGCGCCATGCTCATAAAGTCCGAATCCCGCAAAAGTGTGTTGAGCATATAACACCGCGCCTCCAGATAGGAAACGCGGTTGATCGGGTCCAGGCTCAGGGAGCGGTTCAGTTTCTCGGCCAGTAGGTTTTCCGCACGCCGTAGAGGCGCGGAGTCCATTTTCATCCCAGGCAACAACTCATTTAGTTGTTCCGACGTGAACAGCATGCGCGAGAGAAAATAAGGATGAGCGATTCCTCCGCCGTTCCTGGCCAGCGCAGTCAACTTGCGATTCTGATCACTGGACGGAGCGAGTGCCGCAAAAACATTTGCCAACGGACCGCGGACCGTTCCAGATATGCGCTCCCATGCATTGGCAAATCGCTCCATCCGCGGCACTGTGCGGAAACTAGAGTAGCCGGCAAACATTTCATCACCGCCCAATCCCGAAAGAGCAACCTTAACACCGGCCGCCCGGGTTCGCTCCGACACGAAGTATGTATTGATCCCATCAATTGTCGGCAGATCCATCGCACGGATGGCCGGAGCAATCGCAGCAAAGAAGTCTGACTGGGAAACGGTGATCTCGTGGTGGTCAGTGCGAAACTGCTGCGCGATCGCACGGGAATACTCGGCCTCAGAGTAGTCCGCCTCTCGAAATACAATGGAAAACGTACTCGGCTGGACGCCGCTTCGGCTCAGGATGCCGACCAGGCTGCTGGAGTCGATGCCGCCAGAAAGAAACACTCCCACCGGCACATCGCTTACTAACTGCATACGCACCGACTCTTCGAGCATCTCCGCAATCTGCGCTTCGAGTTCGCCGCGATTCTCTGCGCAATCGCCTGCGTGATGGCAAGCTTCAACAAGCTCGAGATCGATCAAATCCCAGTACTGCACCTGCTTCACCTGCCCATTCTCCCAAGTCAGATAGCAGCCGGGTGGGAGCGCATTCACTCCTTCCACTAGCGTGTTTGGGTCGTAAAGCGATCCAAACGTCAAATAGTTCACTAGACCAGCAGGATCGATGCGGCGCGGCACGAGACCGGTTCCAAGCAAAGTCCGGACTTCAGAAGAAAACATGAAGTAGCGATCCGATTGCCAGAAATAGAGCGGCTTGATTCCCATGGGATCGCGGGCAACGAACAGGCGGTGGCGCTGCGCATCCCAAACTGCGAAAGCAAACATCCCGCGAAATTCATGGAGACACTCTTCCCCCCAATGTCCATAGGCTTTGAGGATCACTTCGGTGTCGGAATTACTACTGAACCGCAGTCCCTCTCGCTCCAACTTTGCGCGAACTTCGCGAAAGTTGTAAACCTCTCCGTTGTAGACGATCCAGTTACCGGTTGCTGGATCGTTCATGGGCTGATGCCCCTGAGGAGACAGATCGAGGATCGCGAGGCGGCGATTCCCCAAACCAACTTCGATCACTTCCTGCGCAGAATCCTGCAGAATGACCGTGCCCCCGTCGTCCGGCCCACGATGGGCCAGCGACTGGGTTGCGCGCTCCAACAATTCTGCAGGCACAGGCGCGTTGAGGCCAATGATGCCGAAAATTCCGCACATCCGAACCGTCACTCCCTCAGAGCTTCGCAAATCATCTTACGTGAAGTGGCAGGGGTTCCGTGATCCGTGTTCCGTGATCGGCGCAAGGCTAGCGGTAGTGCGTTTGTTTGCGACCCTCAGTCGTCAGCACATGTTTTAGCGAGACGCCGAGCCAACTGGAGCAGTTCGTCGACGTGCTTGTCCCAACTGAAATCCCGCGACCGCGCCATTCCCAGGGCACGCATGTCCGCGACTTGTTCGGTCGATCGGGACGCTTGCATGATCCGTTCGGCCAAGGATTCCGGAGAGAAACGCGAGAAATAAAGCGCTGCATCACCGCAGATCTCACGGTGCACAGGCAAATCCGATGCGATCACAGGAAGACCGCTGGCCATTGCCTCAACCAGCGGATGAGCGAATGTTTCGGCGTAGGCGGGAGTTACATACAAATCGCAGGCTCGATAGAGGTGATGCAGCGAGATATAAGGAACTGCGCCCAACTCAACAACTTCCTCGCGGAGTTTGAGTTGCCGCACCAATTCCGCCGCTGCGTCCGCGTGGTAATCCCCGGGATTGTCTTTGGAAATCAATTTACACGTGAGAATCAAGCGCACGGTTCGAGGATGCAGTTTCTTCTTCAATATCGCAACACCGCGAATCAAGGTTTCAAAATTCCGGTAGTAGTTGTAGTGGCTGACGAACAGCACGCGGAGCGCACCTTCGGTCGCAGCGAGTCGTTCTTGCACGTCTGGCGGCAGTGGCGCCCGGTCGTGGAAGAACGACTCGTGATCAAAACCGTGATGGATACAGACCACGTCGTTCCCCGTCCAGCGCCGCAGGTCGCTGGCAAAGGCTTCACTGGGGGCGACCGTGCAGTCCGCCGCGCGCACGGACCATCGGGCCAGCGTGGCCTTTACCTTGGTGTCAAGCCACAGCCGATAGTCGCCCCGGTCCCGCAGATCACGCAGGAAGTCGGACGAAGTGTAGAGTGCATTCCGGCTGAGAAGGATTTGTGGCACGGGCGAGCGGTAGAGCGCAAAATTTCCAGTCGATAGCAGGACGTCTGCCCCGGAGCGGCGAATCAACTCCGGAAGTTTGCGCTGCTCGTACCAGAATCGTTTTCCGGAGCCCGCGGGACAGTTCGCCTGTATAAGGGCCACGCGAGCCGATTCCGTGATCTCACCACGTAGTTGTCCGGCAAGCAGCAGTGTTGTGCGCACGTCATCTCGAACCGCGAGGCGAGGCAACACGTTGCGGATGTAGGTGAGACCTCCTCCGGCACTGGCCGCGGGCGCGTTGATGAAAAGGTGGATCATTCAAAACGGTCATTCAAGGCGGATCATTCTTCGGCGTGAACCCATCTTCAGTTCGATATCCACCACTCCGGCATCACCGCTTCAGGCATAACTGAGCGGTTACGCGATATGCGTAACCGAGAGATTACTCGAGATTCGTATTATCCGAGACTCGCAACATCTTGCGCAGGCGTCTTCTTCGAGCACCCCACCACGGATCCATCAACCCCGAATAAAGAAAACGATACTCCGCAGTGGAGAATCTCACTTCGATCTCCCGGCGCCACAGCAGGCTTGGGCTGTCCAAGCGGCTGTCGATGGCCCCCGCGCAGGGAGAGAAACAGAAACGATGGTAGCGCTGTATTACTTTCCAGGCGTTCGCATCCACCGCATCCCAACCGAATGTCCAGGCGAAGGCATCGACCGGTTTCTTCGTCCACGAGGTAAGCTGGCGCGCGCTGTCGCCAATTTCCCGCTCCAACACGTCGGGCGAGAGTCCCACCAGCCGTTGATGCATAAGCGTATGGCTGCCGATTGCATGGCCTCGAGCCGCCAGTTGCCCGATCTGCGCGGGACTCATCGGCTTCCAGTCTTCCCATTGTTCGTCGCCAGGTCTGGAGTTTGGATTGATTCTCGAGCGGTAGAAAGAGAGAGCGTGGTCGGCAGCGCATTCGGCAAAAGAAGGCACAACAAAAAACACTCCCCGGCCACCAAAAGATTCAAGCAAAGGCGCACCCACGGTATAGTTGCTCTCTCTGCCGTCATCAAAAGTAAATAGGAGCAAAGGGCGCGAACCGGCTTGGGATGCCTGGGGCCGCGCCCACAATTCGGCGAAGCCCTCCAAAGTGGTAATCGTAAAATGTTGGGACGCCCACTCCAACTGCTCGCGGAACTGCGACTGCAAAGAAGCCGGGGTCTCATGTACGCCGACAACCAGCCCATGCGTGCCGCCCTTGAGGTTCTGCATGCGGAGCGCTAGTTCGTCGACACGAGCCAGAGTGGCCGTTCGAATCAGCAACGCCCGAGCTTGGCTTCTATAGTTCACGGTGTGAAGATCATTATGCTCTGGAGCAGTGCGCTAACAGGCTGCTGAAAAACCCGGTCGCGCACGCGAAAAGCTTACCTCGTGCGCTAAAGCGCGGACATATTTTCAACGTCTTAACGGCACGACTGAAGTCGTGCCCTTCCCAAAATCCGCTCGAAGCCGAGGTCTTCAGCAGCTTGCTAGATCAATGCGTCTCCATCTGCCGGCACGGGATACCAATCGTGCGTTGGCAGGAGCTTTGCCTTGTCAAGAAACCAACCGATCGGCGCATCGAATGCGCGATATTGAAATCCTCTGGCGCAGAATGCCTTCTGTTGGTCTGGGTCTTGGCCGCGCAGCACGATTGCATCGATGATCTTGCTGTAGCGGGCGATTAATGCTCCGGCAATCCTCAGCCTCTCTTCCGGTGGCACCTCGGGGTACACATCGAGCACGTTGAGTGTGTTGATCTGGCCGCGAAATCCTCGAGTACGCTGATTCACCGTTACCAGGACTTCCTGGTCCGGACGGCAGCTGCGAAATGCGAACACATTGGTCGTTGCATCCATTCCCGAGAAATAGCGCCAGTGTATGTAGGCTAAGTCACGCACCGAGGTTAGCTTTGCAGAGGGATGGTGAACCGGCAGATCGTTCACCTGCTCGGCAGATGTAAGCGGCTTCAGGCACTCGGATGCGCCGCCGTCAATCTTCAGCGGCCGGACCAGCCCTACGAGCTTAGAGATGGGGCTGCCAGCCAGACGCGTGAACACGCGACTCGGATTCCGTCGATGCATGAACTCCTCGACCACCGGCGGCCAGTGAAGCACACCGAACAATTCACCGTCCGAGTATGGGATGGGACTCGCTCCTGCCGCTTTCCACAAGGCCGCAGCCTCGGCGTTGGCTGAAGTTCCAAACAAAGGCCAATGCTTTGCAAGCCGGCAATACCGCAGGAAGATGCGGCCTCCGTGACCACGACGACGATTGTCTACGTAGAACGAACTGGAACCCATAAACAGAATTCTTTTGTTCTCGAAGCGAAACATTTGCGGGCTGCACAAGATACATCCCACGAGCTGATTGGCGGAGCGCAGTCCAAAACCTAGAGGGTCCTGCGGCCGGCGTGCTGGATTTTCGAGCAAAAACCAGCGCAAATGCACTTCCACGGTTTCTCTACTTCGTCCGGACTGAGTCGCAATGAAGCACGCCACCTCGGCTATATCTTTCTCTGAGATAGTGACGAGTTCGGTGGGCGGAGTTCGCTCCTGCGGGATTGGCGTGGGCATGATCATCGCGCTGCTTGCTCGTAAATCTTCATCAGGTGTTGAGCTTGATGTGACAAGGTCAGCCCGTCGAGGATTGTCTGCCGGGCGGCGCGGCCGATTCGTGCGCGCAGTTGCGCATCGCCCAGCAGGACTTGCAGCCCCTGCACGAGTTCCTCCAGACCGTCCACCGGAATCAGCCATCCATTGCTGGCGTGATCGATGACCTCGTCGATGCCTTGCCCCCGGCACGCGATTACAGGCTTGCCGCTGGCCATCGCTTCCAGATAAACACATCCGAGCCCTTCGTATCGGCTGGGCAAAACAAAAACTGTGCAGTCGCGCATGGCTTCAGCCACGCTGGCGCGGCTTTGCCGTCCTAGAAAGTGAACGTGATTGTTGATCCCCAGATCTTGCGCCAGACTGGCAAACCGATCTCGATCCGCGCCTTCGCCGATAATGCGGCATTGCAAGCCGGGATGCGAATCCCTGACTCGGGCGAAGGCCCGGAGTACAAGTTCATGTCCTTTTCCTGCCAACAGATTTCCCACAATCAAAATTGCCGGCGCCTGGTCCGGCGTAGAACCTGGCGCAAACACATTGGGATCAGTACCGTTGTAGACGACCTCAGCCGTAACCCCCGCACCCATCACGTCGGTGAGCAATCGCTGCACCTTGTCGCTGATGCAGATCACTTTGCGTGCGCTTTCATAGACGCCCAGTGAAGCTTTGCGTCGCCATCCTGCGGCAAGCCCATCCTCGAAACATCTGTTGAAGACATCCAGACCATGAATAGTAACAACAAACGGAATGCCCAAACGCCGCGAAACAAATGCCGCAGCCTGCCCGCAAGGCAGCGCCGCATGGGCATGTATCAGATGAATCGGAGATTGCCGATGAAGGTGCCGGACTCTTCTCAGAAGAACTGCGCCCAGGAGCCTGCCAGCGCTCGACAGACCGAAGTTTCCGGGCAGTTGCGGGTAGCGAATCCATTGGGCGGGAGACTTCTGGCTTGGCCTTCTGCGGGCATGATAAATGGAGTCGACGGCGATCACTGAAGATGCCACGCCATATTCGCTGAGCTGTCGAAGACTCTCCGCGATGAAGCAACCACTCACTTCGTCCCCAGCGGAGGGATAAAAGGGCGTGAGTGTAAGGACGTGTGGATTCGCGGCTATGTCTTTCTCCAGTAGGTTCCAGGTTCGAGCTGAGGCGGGATGCGCAATGTTTGGAGTTACCTGCTTTCAGTGGTCTCGGTGGAGCGCTCCAGAATGAGCTCCGCAAGGCCGGCGATGGTCACGAAACGCGCATCCTGCATATCGCGATCGGAAAACTGCATGCTAAAACGCTGTTCGATCTCGGTTACAAATTCGACGACCTCCATCGAAGTGAGCCACCCCGCCTCGAAGTAGTCAATGTTGAGCAAAGATTCGCACGCTGGTTTGCCGATCTTTGCCCTGGCCGCGAACCAATCTGTAAGCCACTCCTGGACCTGGACTCTCAAACTCTTCCTTCGCTCCACTGCTTCTCTTCACCTTTCAATTGCTACACAGCGCGCCGGGGAACCGTCGCATCCTTTCAACTTCAACGGCATCACGATGAGATCCACTTCCAGTGCGGTCACGGCTTTTAGGTTCGCGAGGTACTCCACCAGCACCACTCCGGCGCCCAGCAGCACTTTGTGATTGGGAGAATCCTTGGCAGCTCCCCGCGAATGGGCTGGGTTATCCGGCGATGGCGTGTCCATGGCAATGAGCCGCACGCCCTTCTCAACCAGCCATTGCGCGGCATCTTCCGTGAGAAAGGGATATTCGTTATAAAACTTCATGTTGCCAAAATACTCGGACCAGCCGGTGCGCAAAATCAAGCGCTCCGGCACTTTTTCACCCAGTCTTTGCTTGAGATCCGCAATGTCGATCTCTTGTAACGGCCGGCAGCCGGTGAAGTCCGCCATAGTGGCCGGCCCGATCAATACCTCCAGAGGAACTTCATCGATGGTCCTTCCGTTGGGAATGAAGTGGCGCGGCGCGTCCGCATGGGTGCCAATGTGCGTTCCCAGGACGAGCTTCCGAGTCTCGCGGCCTTCGATGCCGTGCCGGCCGAGAATCGTGACCTCGACCACGGGATGCCAGGGCGTGGGGAACGTCATCATGCCTTCTTCAATCGGCAATGAAAGGTCGATGATTTTCATGCGTTTGTTTTTCCGAGATTTCCTGTGTGGATCTTCGGTACGGAGCAATCAGCGGGTTACGCCCGCGCTCTCCGTGGCTTGGATCCGGGGAGTCGAGGTTGAACCCACTTGCAGCTTCTCCGCCACCAGTTCGCGAATGCGGGACTTCTGCACTTTGCCATTCGCCGTCCGGGGAAGCTCGTCAATCGCGATGTATCTGGCGGGTTGCTGATGCTGCGCCAGATTGCGTTTCGCATGCGCGACTACCGAATCCAGCATGGACTCGAGTTCCAAGCCTGCATCGAGTTTCAAGACAGCTACGACATCTTCGCCATAGAGTTCGTGAGGAATACTCACCACGGCCACGTCCGCGATGCCGGGCACGTGCATCAGCGCTTCTTCGATGGCCGCAGGGCTGATATTCACACCTCCACGAATAATGAGGTCTTTCTTGCGCCCGGTGATGAAGAGGGATGCGCGGTCGTCGAGATGGCCGACATCACCGCTCGGAAACCAGACTGCGGTATTCATTTCCAACAAGGCGCCGTCGGCGTCCAGGTAGCCAGCCATTAAGTCGGGCGTCAGGATTTCAACCTCTCCATCCGTGCCAACAGGAACGGGGTCTTCTTGATCGCTTACAACTCGAAGTTCGACTCCCGGCAACGCTTCTCCAACGTAACCACCTGCGCCGAAATCGCTTCGCGAACGGGCGGTGACAAACAGAGTCTCCGAGAGACCGTAATTCTCAATCAGCCGAACTCCATATCTGGCTTCAAACTCATCCTTTACCTTTAACGGAAGCGGAGCAAAGCCGACAAACGCGTGCCGCACCGAGCTGCGGCAAAACTCCTCGCCGGTGCGGCCGCGATCCATTCTCAACAGGATCGACAATACCGTGGGAGCGAGCCAAAGCGTATTGACCTGGTTGTTCTTCGCCTTGTCCCAAAAGTGCAGGCTCGATCGCGCATCGAACACATGATCCACCACAACGCTCGCGCCGCAGAGAAAAGGCAGCACAAGCAAGTTGTAGAAGCCACCCATGTAGGCCATCGAAAGGGTCAGATAAAACCGCGAATCCTGGTCGATGCGTTGAGCGCTCGCGAATGCCGCTGCGTTTCGAAGCATCCGTCCCAGCTTGTGTGCCAACCCCTTTGGTTTGGCGGAAGTACCTGACGTGTACATGATCACTACCAAGTCTTCGGCATTCGCCGTTTCGAGGGGGATGAAGTCGTTCACCTCTGGGAGTGCATCAATCCTGATCTGGCCGGGACCGTTCAAGTCTTTGATTGCCTCCGGTGCCATGACCAACCGCAGCACATTCGCGTGAAAGCTCATGATTGGATCCGCGGTATTGGCGCTCGCCACAATGAGCGCGGGCTTGCAACTTTCCAGGATGAATTGGACGTCGCCCTTGCTCAGCGCTGGATTGATGGGGACGATGACGGCTCCGAGATAAATGCAAGCGAAATACAGCACCGCGAGTTCGCAGCAATTCGGAATCATTATGCCGACGCGGTCGCCCTGGCGCACGCCTCGCCGGCGGAGTTCCGCAGCCAAAGCGCAGGCTTGCCGGTGAAACTCGCCGTAGGCGATTTCACGGTTGGTGATGGCATCGACCAGGAAGACCTGCTCATGGCGGCGTGCAACAACATTCATGATCGTTTCGCGGATCGTCATTTCGCGGATCGTCATTGCACCGCCAAGGGAAGGGGCTGAGCCGACTTCATTAGATTCGAGATGGCCACCCACCGGTCGATCTGGCCACGATAGGCCTGGTTGGGATCGAGCCGCAGAACCGCCCGGCCCGGAGTGTCCATCTCGAAGCGGGGAAAGTGGCCCGCCGTGATCACGACTGCTTCCGGCAACAGGAGCTGATCAATCGAAGTCGAATCCGCTCCGCTCGGGGGACAAAGAAGCAGCGCGACCGCGATCCCCAAATCGAAATGCATGCGGTCAGAAAAATCCGCCATCTGCCAACAGTTTGCGGGCGCGCCCGGGGGCAACTCTCCGTGGATCACAACGTTGTTGAAGGTCTCGCAGCAATGTTGCGCCAGGGTGGTACTCGGACTTCCGTAGATCATCATGCAGAAATCGCCGTAGCGCTGGGCTGTGGCCATCACAACTTCTTCCATGTAGCCGGCAAACAGCCGTTTCGAACGTACCGGCAGAATTCTCTCGGCACCCACAATTTCTTTCATGGACCCAGGCCACTCAGCGGCCCACGAGCCTCCGTCTTTATCGTTCAGAAATAACGGCACGCTATTGCCCGTCATTCTCAAGACCTGCTCCAGCATCTCGAACGAACCGTAGACCACTCTTCCGAGCACGACCGGACCTTCGGCGAGCACCAGGTCCGGCAAAACCAGCTCTGGAGAAGGCGATTCCGAAGCAACCAGTTCCAGCACGGGACGGGCGCGGCGCTTGGCACACGTGACGGTCATTCCGTCGACTAACGACTGCACCGCCGTAAGCGAACTGCTAATGCTGTGCGCGGAGATGCCCGGCGCCGAGAACGAAGTCAGCCCTTCGCGCGCTTTCCCTGGCGCCGCTTTCGGAAGGTTGCCGGCTACCCGGTTCAGGTCCTCTTCATTAAGATTAACGGGGTCAAGTTTGCCCATTGCAACCACCAACCTTCGCAGCTCGACTCCATGCTTGCGCGCCGCCGCTGCGACCCTGGGCAGGAACGAAGAATGAAACTGACTGCATCCCATCGCCACCGACATCATGTCGTAAAGTTGCATTTGCGACATCAGAGGACCCATGAATTCTTCAGCGGCATCCATCACATCGAAGAGATCGATTCCGGTTTCAATTCCAAGATTATTGAAGACCGCTACGGCGACTTCGGTGGGGACGTTGCCCGCGCTTCGGCCCAACCCATAGAGAGTGGTGTCGATAAACCTCGCGCCGCAACGAACAGCTTCCACGCTATTGGCAACGGCAAACTGCAAGTTGCTGTGCCCGTGGAAGCCTAATTCACACTCACATTGGTCACGCGCAGCGCTGATATATTTGTGCACGTCTTCCGGAAACATGCTGCCAGTGGAGTCGACGCAGTAAACAATATCCGCTCCGGCGGCCGCGCCAGCTCTCGCCTTCTCGCCGAACGAATCGGGCGAGATGCCGTACGTTTTCATGAAATTCAGGCAAGGCTTCAGCCCTAATTCCTTGGCCAGGGTTAAGTAAGGGAAAGCGTCTTCGATTTCCGGAGCGCTGTAGCCGATGCGGACAAAATCGAGGCCCGCTGCGCGCGCGGATTTCAGTTGGTCGGCCGTCCCGATGCCGGGAATGAAGAAACATCCGATCTGCGCGTTGGGCGCGGCCCGCTTCGCCGCTTCAATCAGCCGCTCATCCGAAGTCGGCATCCTACCTTTGCCGGCCTGCGCAGCACCTAATCCAACACCGTGACCCACTTCAATCCAGCGAAAACCAAGCCGTCCCAGCACGCCCGCCAGGATCGCAGTATCGTTCTCGGTGAACTTGAAATCGACCGCGTAACTTCCATCCCGTAGCGTACATTCGAGGATTTCCACTCGCCGTCCGGAAAGTCCTCGAGTCATTCCCTCATCTTTGGACCGAGACTGTCGTGGATCCCCCATCCTGAGTTCTCCGGGACGCTGCAAATACCTTGACCGTTCAACTGATTTCGATGGAGCCAGTATATTACGTTCTAGTCTTGGCGACTGCTTCTACCATTCCTGCAGCCCATGTCGCCGGAGAGTACGCCTCCACCCGTTCCCGGCTTTTGGCGCCCATTTTCGCGCGCAGTCCGGGGTCGCCAGCCAAGCGTGCCATGGCTGCGGCCAAGCGAGAGGGGTCGGAGGGCGCAACCACAAATCCGTTACAACCATCCTGCACCAAGTCCAAGGCGCATCCCGCAACGCTTGTGACGATCACCGGCAAACTGCACGCCATAGCTTCGTTTACCACCAGACCCCAAGGGTCACTGTGAGTTGGAAAAACAAAACAGTCTGCCAGAGCGTAGAGTTCGGGCAACTCTTCACGATGCGCAAAACCCAGGATTTGGATGGTCCCGGGTGAGATTTTTGAGGCTCGCTCCGCCAGTTCGCCGCGCCCGGAACCATCTCCAACAAATACTAAACCAACTAGCGAGCGGATCTTAGCGTCCAGTTGACCGTATGCTTCCACAAGATCGAAGATTCCCTTAGGCTGCACCAACCGACCTACATAAAAGAAGTATCGCGAGGGTAGAGGAGGGCTGCCGCGCCGCTGGACTCTGCCCTGCCGCGCTGCCTCAGCCAAACTCGAAAACAATGAAATATCAACCGCGTTGGGCGCGGTAAAGATTCTCTGGTCCGCGATCCCAAGATTCTTTAAGTAGTTCCAAGACGATCTTCCGGACACAACGAATCCGGTGCATAGATTGAGAAAGCGCCTCTTAATGAATTCCACGAAGCGATAGCCGCGCCGCCGGTCGAAAGCTGTACTTTCGGACCAGAGCAGCAATGGCACGCGATGAATTCTTGCCCAGTAAGCGGCTCGCCACGAGGCTAAGTAGTTATATCCGCCACACAATACAACATCAGGCTTCATGCGGTTCAGGGCTGAACGCACTCCGCGATTGAGCAAGATGTTGTGTGCGCCGAGGCGTAGCCGCCGGGAGGGCAGCACATCATACTGGAATTGAATTTCGTCTTTGTAAACTCGCCACTGACGCAGCGAGGGATCGTTCTCAGACAAAAAAACAACATGCAGATCAATTTCCGGCCGCTGCGCCAAGGCATTGAAAACAGGAATCCGGTACGGCGCAATGATCTCGGTAACGATTACAAGTTTAGGGATCAAGCAACAGACTCCTGGCAGAACTGCGAATTGTGCGCTCGGTAACTTGAGTGCCCGAGCAACGGTCTTCGGCAGACGGGTGTGAGAGTGAGAACCTGTATGAGCACCGTTATTCGTTACCCTGGCAGAGAGTCATAGTACACGGCAGAGCCTTACGAAGCAGCCCTACCGCGAGACATACACGATTGCTTCTCCCAAGAGAAGCAGGCTTTGTACCAACCTGCAGCCCGAAGCACAGCCTGCTAGACTTTAGGCGACATGGCCCTGAAAGATCTCGTCAAAGCGGCGATTCCTCACGGAATCTGCGAGTACTCCGTCCGCCGGCACGACTATATGCGCCTTGGAATCAGCGCGCAGCAGGCTAGCTGGATCGCGCTCTCGCACCGTCAATACCAGAATTTTTGCGACGCGAGACTGAATCTTGTGCCCAGGTCCATCCTTACATCGTTGCGGACTTGTGTCGATGCCGGAGCCAATGCGGGTAATTGGACGCAGGCCTTGCTCGACCGGTTCCGGCCCGAACGTGTTATCGCGGTTGAGTGTGAACCCCGGATGGTGGGTCCGCTGAAAACAAGATTTGGAACCCTCCCCTCGGTCACAGTGATCGATGCCGCCCTCGCCGATCGTGAGGGATCGGCAACGTTTAATCAACTCAGGCATTCGGCCGGCTCGTCGCTGCTGAGGCCCCGAGCCGACGTCATCAAACAATTTGCGGCGAACTCCTGGGATTTGATCGGAACCGTGGATGTGCGCAAGATCAGTTATGACCAACTGGTCGCCGGCGAGGATGAAATAAGTATCTTGAAGCTCGACATTCAGGGTGCTGAGATGGGGGTTCTTTCCAATTCGCAGGCAGGACTCCAGAAGACAAAGTGCATCATCTTGGAGGTAACCTTCACGCCGCACTACGAAAATGACTCTGGATTTCCCGAACTTCACCAACTCATGGCCCGCAAAGGATTCGGACTCTACCAGCTTTCCTATCCTCCTTATCATCGCGGCGTCAGGATCCTGTATGCGGATGCGGTTTATCTGCGGGAAGATTTTCTGCACGATCTGGCTCCAGAAAAATAGCGGAATAATTTCGACGGTGTTTGATCCTTAGCCATGCTGAGAAGCGGTAGTAACGGCCCGGCGAGTCACGAGGTCCACCAAAGTCATCCAGGCCACGGCGGTTGCATGCCAATCAAACATCTTGCGGCAGCGTTCGTATCCCGCCTGCCCCAGATGCCTGCAATACTGGGGATTGGCCAGCAGTTCTGAAATCGCGGCGGCAAACTCTCGCACGTTCTCTGGGTCTACCAGCCGACCCGCATTGCCGATCACCTCGGGAATTCCACCTCGATTCGCCCCCACCACGGTTGTGGCACAGGCCATCGCCTCTGCATTTACCAAGCCGAATGGTTCCTGAAAAAGAGAGGGGCTCGCAAAGACCGTCGCCTTCTGGAACCACAGGGGCAGATCGCGATCATGGTCCACGTAGCCCGTAAAGTGAATCTGCGCATGCTTGTGCCTGTCGAGAGAGTCAGCCAACTCGCGGACCTGGCGGACGTAGGGTGTCTCGCTGTGCGTTCCAAAACTCGTCGTACCCGCAATTACCAATTTCGCGTCAGGATGTGCGTCCAGAACTTTTTCATAGGCCTGCAAGAGTTGCAACACGCCCTTCTCTGGATCAAAGCGCCCCGCGAAGAAAATCGTCTTGGGCTCACGGACTTCTTCCCGCGGAAAGAATAACCGCAGATTTGCGCCGTTGAACACTACGTGCGCCTTGGCGTTCAGAAGTGCAGACTTCGATGCAAACGTGCTCCGCAAGTAATCGCTGCACACGGCAACGGCGTCCAACTTCAAAGCCAAAGCGTCTAGCGCTGGGCCGGACCAATGGCCGAGGTGATCGTTGTGCAGATGAAGCACGATCGCTCCCTCGTAGCCTATGTTTCGCAACGCAGCCACCCATTGCGGACGATTGTGGATGTGAACCACATCGAACTGCCGAAGCCGACTTATCAGAGCCCGCAACCACAGAACCTCGTCGTAGCGGCGGGCCAGAGGGATTCGTGCCAGCAGATCGCAAGCCCGCCAGGCTTCGCTGGTTTCATGCCGAAGGGGGTATAGATCTTCTTTTCTCGTCGGAAAGCCGAAGACGGCGACCTCCGCGCGGCCGCTCAAGCGGCTATAGACTTCATAGGTCCATCGGGCCACCGCACCGCCGAAGTAACAACTGAATTGCTCGCGTCCGGAGAGCAAGACGGCCACCGACCGAGACTCGGATTGTGCGTTCGGAATCACCTGGCATCTCCGAATTGTTGCATCAGCAACTTTTTTCCCAGGACGGCCGACGCAATCAAGTAGACGAAGGCTCCAGCTCCCACCACAAGCAGCGGTCGAGATGTGTAGGAGTTGACGAGCCGGACCACACCTACCATCAATACCGCTGAAAATCCCGCGACCGCGATAATGGGATTCTTCCAGAGATCTCGCAGATCACGAGGGATCAACAGGTAGGCGGTGGCCCCGACCGCAAATTCCCCCAGGACAAAGGCCACGCATACCCCGGCCAGACCAAAGGCATGAACAAGTATCAGGGAGAACAGCACCGCAACCAGAGCGCCTGCCGTGGCCGACGCCAGATAGGCACGATGCCGCCCCAGCGCGTAGAGAACTGTTCCGGACAACAGCGAGGCAATCGGCGCCGCCAGCAGATAGGCCGCCATCCAGCGCACCGGACCGACCGCAGCCGCGTAGCTTGCTCCCAGCACCCAGGGCACCACCAGGTTTGCGGTGGCTAGTGTCCCCAGCATCAGCGGGATGCTGGTGGCGGCCAGGGCTGACACCGCCGCATGTACCAGCCGCCTTAACCCAGCACGGGATTGCGCAGCCAGCGCCATGCGGGGCATGAGCACGCTCAATGCAATATTCACGAAGTTGCGCAGAATATCCACGAAACGAACCGCAGCCGCGTATAGCCCTAAAGCGTAATCACCCAGGAACCACCGTACGACAAGATGTCCAGTCCGGTGGTAAACCGTAGCCATCATGGTGGTGGCGGCGTAGTGGAAGCTCGGCACAAGGATAGCCCGCCAGCGGCCGGGATTAATCGCCAGCGGTGGCCGGAATCCGTTGTGCCAGAGCACCAGCCAGCCCGCCAGATTGGTTGCCAGAGCCGATCCCAGAATGCTGGCGGGAAGCCATATGAGGTCTTTGGGAGTCCGGACAAAAACTAGAACCCCGGCCGCATACAAAGCTTGCTGAATTAAAGTGAGCAGCGAGCGAGCGTGGAATAGTTCCAGCGCAGTCAGCAGAAAATCAGGTCCCACCAAACCTACCGAGAGCACGCCTATACCGTACCAGCGCAGCAGCCAGCGCACATCGGGACGAACTTCAAAAGCGGCAATCCCCAGCAGGATGATGATGGCAACCAGGATGCTCAACCCGCGCAGCGCCAGAAAATCGGGAAGCAGTTCAGCGGCAGCGTGCCGGCGGGCGGCAACTTGTTGAGTAATGTAAGTGGAAAGCCCCGGATTGGCCACCACTTCTAAAAAGGCGCACAGCGCCACCACATAGCTCCACAGTCCATATGTTTCTACGCCTAGTCGCCGCACTAGAATCGGAAACGTAACCGAAGTGATCAAAAGCCCCAGCACGCGCGCCACTCCGACCGACAGAAAAAATCCGCCGTAGCGCATTAACGCACTCGATGGTTTTATGGTTGGGGTCACCATGCGCGGGGAAGCACTTCTTAAGAAGCTCTCTGTTGATCGTAAAGTTGACGCCTCGCCACCGCTTCTTGAAACACTCCGGCCCATTGCCTGGCAATATCGTCCCAATCAAATTGGCCGGCGTGGCGAACCGCGGCAGCCGAGAAGGACCGCCGTAAGACAGCATCGCTGGCTAGCCGGTCCAGGGCCTCGGAAAGCTCGGCGTCCGAGCGAGCGAGGAACCCGGTTTCGCCATCGACTACGTAATCGGAGCGATAAAGATCCATGGCAATACAAGCCAGGCCGCAGGCGCTGGCTTGCAACAAGACCTGCGGATTCCCTTCCAGAATGCTGGGAAAAAGAAAGATGTCAGCCTGGCGCATTTCCTCGCCCAGACTTTCCGAAGACAGATGCCCGAGAAAAGATACATTGCGACAGCCGGATTGCTGCGCGAGATCGCGGCAGCGTTTTTCCGTTTCACCTTTGCCCGCGAGCCGAAACTGCAAGCCGGGCAGCCGGGCAGCTTGTTGAATCACCATCTCCACCCGCTTGCGCGGTTGGAAAGAGCCCGCATAGAGCACGACCGGCGCGGTACTTTCCCGGCGCTCGTGGGGAGGGAAAAAATAACGCCGGTCAATCCCGTCGTAGATCGGGCGCGCTTCCACTCCAAACTGCCGGCGGATCGTCTCTGCTACGTGTTTGGAGTTGCCAAATACCAGGTCCCCTTCCCGAACTGACCGGCCGACCATGCCGCTGCCGGTGACCGCATCCATCGCCATCACAATATATGTGATGAGCGCGGTTCTTAGCCCTATGCGCTTTCGGACATCGAAGAAAACACGATCAAGAGGACCGGAGCGGGGAAAGAAATAAATATCCGGAGGAGGAAAAAGACAGTGCCGAAGCAAGCGAACCGTATTTCCGCGTTTGGTCCATGCTACCAATCGCGTGTTCATGCGCGTGCGCAGGCGCGGATCGGGAGCTTCGCCATCGCAGAGCATGGTCACGTGAAACCGGGCTTCCGGCAGACGGGCAACGATTTCCTTTACCGTCAGGTTTTGGGCATTGGTGTTGCCGGCGCTGGCATCCGATGGCGTAAAAACGGTGATAGGACGAGGCTGGGAGCGAGTCATCACGGCTTGCAGGATAGTCTAAATGCTTTTTCGTTCCTCGTGTCGCGAAGCGCGAGTCTGCACAGACTCAGAGTTGGTGTCCGCTGAGGAGATGCAATCGGCGCAGCGCCGTTCGTACAAACGACTCGACTCCCGGCAACTGTTTCAATACGCTGGCGGCGCGGTACCTCACCACTTCGCGCAGATGCTGGAGCCATGACCTGGTCACGGTGACGTAGAGCGACTGGCGCGTGCTATTTCCAAACCGCTCTTTATAGCCTTCCGCACCGAGACCGAGATCAACCACATTCATTCCGTTCATGTCACAGGCTTCGATTACAATTCTCGAAAGCAGACAATGGCCGGGGGAATTTTCCTCCTGACGACTATCGAATGTAGGCTGATACCAAAACCAACTTCCGCAGAATTGAAAACCATAGTTCCACGCTACTGGCCGCTCCCCAATCATCAGCAGGCTTAGAGTCACCACTCTCGTTCCGGAGAATCGCTTTGCCAGCTCCTCCAGGAAGAACCGCCGCTCCTCTGTGGCCAGACTACTGACGCGCCCTGTATCCCGGAAGCGCGCCACGTGGGCATCGGCGAATCCCGGCAACGCCGCCTGAATCTGCTCCGGGGACTGCAGATGAGCGAATTTCACCGGCCCTTCACGCTCCATCGCACGCAGATAGCGACGAAGCTTTTTCTTGCTCAGCAGAGAAGCCTTCAGCTCCTGGCGTTGGTCTCCGGCACCCAACTCCACCTGGGCGCACAAGTACGCGGGTCGCATATAAACGTGGAAGCCATACTTTCCCGCCGCATCAAGGAGCGCGTCCGGTGTCTTGGAGTCGGCGGGAAGATTTGCCAGCGTCATCCCCGCCCCGGTCTTGCGCAACTCCGCGAAAACGGCATCGACGAAGTCTGCCCGCTTTTGCGGAGGGGTCAGAAATTCGCAATAGTCCGCCGTGGCAGCGGCAAGAAAACTTATGTTTTGCTCCGCGGCGTCCGTGGCTAGAGATGCCACGCCAACCAGATCGTCTCCCTCGTAACCCAAAAGCAGCCAAGGTTTCAGGGAAGCCTGATAGGCAGACTGCACGGCCAGCGCCCACTCGCACGTGTAAAACACCTGCGGCCGTTCCACCTGCAACGCCACTTCATTCCATTGACGCCGCAGCCCGGGATCGTCCGGAATTTCCCTGAGCAGAACAATACGCAGACTCACGTCTCTCCAGTCGCTCCGGTTTTCGAAAACACATAGTAATACCAATCTGTAACACAGGGCCGGCTTACGAGTGGGTAGTCATCCCCCAGTACACGCAGCAACTGGTAACCCAACCCGCCGAGTTCGCGTTGGACTCTCTCGGGAACCGCCAAGTGAGTCTTCAGGCCGCCATGCGCTGGATCCATCCAATAGCCCTGCCCTTGCCAAAACGTTTGCGTCGGTAGCCTCCGCGCAGCCCGGCGGAGCGAGTGCAGCACAGATTGCACCCCCGCCAGTATCACCCGCACAGCAGTTAAAGACCACAGCAACGGTCGAAAGAGAACGGAGTTGCTGCCCACAATCGTCTCCGCGATGCCTCGCACCCGCTGCGGGTTCCACGATGCCCGCACCCAGATCGAGCGCGGGTTGTGCGAGGAGAAAATCAGAATTCCTTCAGGCTTGAGCACGCGGCGAATTTCTCGTAAGGCGCGGAGGCGGGATTCGTCCGGAGTGACGTAATCTATTCCGTTAAACGCCATCACCACCGCGTCAAAGGTCGACGAAGTAAACCTCGACAGATCGGCAGCGTTCCCCACTTCAAACTCACGCCGCGGAAACTTTTTCCGGCACGCAGCAATCATCTCCGGCGCATAATCAACCCCCACGTAACGGCCTGCAATCGGCGAAAGGTAGGCGGTCGTGCGCCCTCCTCCCACCCCGAGGTCAAGGATCGCCATACCTGATTGGAGATACTGGTCGAACAACAGGCGTTCGCAGGGCGTCAGATAGTTCAACGCCGCATAGTACTCGGCAACCGCCGGTACGTTGTAGGTCAGGATGTTCGGATCTGGCTTGGAATCGGGCTTCGTATCGGCCATCGCGAATCAAGATCCGAGTCTTTGCGGCGCCTTTCTTGACGGGCGCGAGCGCAAATTACGTTGACAGCAACACATGCGCCTCGAGTTCAGACGCGCACTTCAGAATCGCGCCATTTGACAAGCTCATGATCGCACTATGAACTCCCAACTCAGGGGAGTGCCTCGCTTGATCTCCCGTGACGCACTCTTGCCCAACACTTCTGTTAGATGCCGCGGATGCAGCCCGTGCCCGGGCCGGATCGAGCGCACATTTGCCACCGTGAATGCCTCGCCCTGCTTCACATCCTCCACCACAAACAAAGACCGGCGAAACACCCGGCTGGCTTCTTCTTTAACACTCAGGCCAAAGTGCACTTTGCCAAGGGCTTTTTCGGCAGTTTTTACTGCATCCACCATTGCTTTGAATTCCTGCGGCTCAAGTGAGAACGCGCTATCCGGGCCCGGAGTTGCGCGCGACAGTGTCAGGTGCTTTTCGATGATGCACGCGCCCAGCGCAACCGCGGCCACGGGAGCCGCGATCCCCATGGTGTGGTCGGACAATCCCACCGGGACACCGAATCGCCGCGCCATCTCTGGAATCGTGCGCAGATTCATGTCCTCAGCAGGCGCTGGATAAGCGCTGGTGCACTTCAACAACACAATTTGCGACGCGCCCGCCGCGCGAGCCGCCTGCAAGGCCTCCTCGATCTCCTCCACCGTGGCCATACCCGTGGACATAATGAGTGGTTTCCCGGTGCGTGCCATCTTCTGGATGAGAGGGATGTCGATCAGTTCGAAAGAAGCGATCTTGTGCGCCGGAACGCCCATTTCTTCCAGGAAATCCACCGCCGTCGAATCAAACGCACTCGAGAAACAATCCATTCCGAGATCCTCTGCAGCCTTCTTGAGTTTCGGTTGCCATTCCCAGGGCGTGTAGGCTTCGGCGTAAAGATCGTGCAGGTTACGTCCATCCCAGATGGTGCCTCCGGCGACGCGGAAATCCTCCCGATCGCTGGCCATGGTGATCGTATCGGGCGTGTAGGTTTGCAGCTTGATGGCGTCTGCGCCGGCGTCCTTGGCTGCGCGGACGATTTGTAACGCACGGTCGAGGTTCTGATTGTGGTTTGCCGACAGCTCCGCCACGACGTATACCGGATGTTCCGGACCGATACTTCGGCGTCCGATTTTCATACTCGCCGGATCTCTCCCTCAAGTGTCAGGTTCTCGGCGACGGCGCGGACCTGATCGGGAGTAAACGGAACTCCGCGCCCGCTGCGCATGATCTCCCCGGATTCTGGGCCTTTGTTGAAAAGTAGATCCACCACTGAAGCGTAGGGCAGAAAAGGGGGGAAACGCTGTTCGTATTCCCGGCAGCTGTAGTTGTGAAAATGCACTGCGATACCTTCATCTGCAAACATATCTAGATCATCAAGCAGGTAGGTCGCCGAGCGAGGAGAGAGATAATCCGTCGCCCCCAGCCGTTTGCACATCGCCACCAGATGTCCAGACCGATTTCCTTCCAACTGCAGAGTTGAAGATTGCACCATCGGAGTTCTGACTGAAAGCTCGCCGGCGAGCCACTGTACGAGAGCGAGATTGAGATCAATCAGTTTTTCTCCCGGCCCGTGCTTTTCGAGAATTTCCTTGAGTCGCGGAAAATAATTCTCAAAGTATCGGGCCCTGCCGTAGTTCACCTCAATGCTACGCAGGTGCTTCTGCCAGAAGTGCGGATCCCGGATCGCCACTTCGCAAAGCGGTTGTCCAAGCCGTCCTCGAAAAACCACCGGCACGGTCAGCCACTGCAGGCCGGTGGAAGACTTGATGCGATTCCGTTGGTGCCACGACTGCTTCACGAACTGTGCATCATCCAGCAGGACAAATTGATCCACCTGGTCAATCAGATCGAAAAATCCGGCCCACGGAAGGTACCCCGGTTGTGAGATCGAAATCTTCACTTTTTCGCTCGCGCCAGTATGTAACGCTCGCTCACCTTGCGAAACCCCATCGATAGCCATAGGGCCGTGGCACCGGGGTTCCCTTGCACGACTTCCAACTGAATCTTGGACGGTCCTCTCTTCTCCAGTTCATCGATAGCCATCTGTGCACACCGTCGGGCTAAGCCCCGCCGTCGATGAGAGGGGCGCACATACACCTCGAAGATGTTTCCAGTGGTCCGTGGCAGAAAACGGTGCTTCTCGAAGCCAAAGAGGATAAACCCGGCGCGCTGTCCATCCGCCATGATCCAACGCAGAAAGTAATCTGGATTACTCTGGATCCCCTCGAAATACGACTCGGTCCAGTCTGCTTTTGGCACGAAGTCTAAATTGAGATCTCGAAAATGCTGCTCCGCCATCTGCAGAAACTCGCCGCGCTCGGCCGCGCTCACCGGAAGCATTTCGACCGCTCCCGCTCCGTTTTCCTTCAGCGCTTGCAGCACCCGCGATGCTCCCTTGCCGTCAACAACCTGACGGCCAAGGTTGGTCATCTGTCTTCGCATCTTCTTCGACCGTCCCAGTTCATTCACCGTTGTCGCCAACGCGGACCCGTCGAAATCTATGGTTGCTCCCATGTTGTGGACGGCGCCTTTCTCTGCCAGTTCCTGCACAATCTTGGACTGCACGGGGTTTCTAGCATAGCTCAAAGTTACGCACTGCATGTAGAGCAGTTCCCAGAGCGTGCCGCCCGCCGCGATAACGGCCAGGTCTGCCTGCTCCATCAATTCACGCATGTTCTTGGCGTTGAACACAACGCGGACATTGGGCGGACCAGCCTGCTCCAGTTGGCGCAGATAGGGATAGCCCGGGCCCGCAATCACCGTGATCTCGTAACCCGCCAGGTGGCCCAGGGCTTCCGCAATCTTCGGCGTAAGATTGTCGGGATCGCTCCCGCCCAGCGTCACCAGCACCTTGCTTGCTTTCTCTGGCAAGATGCGCTCGCCACGCCACGAGGCAAACTCCCGCCGCAACATGACGTAGGATTCCCCCAGCAAAAGCGGGGTGACGCTCCCGCCCTTCCTGTAGGGCTCTTCGATTGCATTCGAGTTCGGATTCAAAATCAGGTCGGCGGGAAAAGACTCCCGCTCCCCAAAATCGTCGAACAGAAGCACGCGCGATCTGCCGGCTTTCACGCCCTGAAGGAAGCCCACATCGAAACGGTCCCCATCGATCACCACCCAGACCGCGCCGCACTCGTGAGCAGCTCTCACAGTCGCATCGGCGTCCTCAGCGCCCCCGGCAGGCTCCGGCATGCGCACGATCGAGAAGCCCTCACCTGCCAAACGCTGCTCGATGGCAGAAGGTATTTCGGCAACCGCAAATACCGCGTCTCCGCCGGAATCCTGCCATGCTTGCGCCAAGGCAAGACATCTCATGACATGGCCCGTTCCCACGGAAACGTTGGCGTCTGCCCGGATTAGAAGCGTTCCTTCGCCCACAACCTTGCTCCGTGAACCACCTAATCTCAACTCACCGCATCATGCCGCAGGTTCTTTTCGCGACGAGGACAATAACTCGCGCAAGCGCCCTGCACCGGCTGGCTGCCAGCAATTCTCGCGAACACCTGCGCTCAGTGGCTGCTGTTGCAAATATTGGGGAATCTTCTGGATCTCGCTGGGATCGTTCAGGCCGACACCCACTCCAAAGCGAATGAATTGCTCCACATATCCATACGGCCAGGACTCCAGCCATTTGCAAAGAAAGCATGGAATCCCGCGAATGGCGCACTCCGTCGCCACTGTGGAAAGTATCGTGATCCCGAACCATGACTTTGCCAGAAGATCTTCCGTGACAGGGCCGCTCACGATGTGCGTGACTCCTTTTTGCTCCGTGGAAAGCACCCGAGCCAGCATGCCGGCGCGTTCCCGGGTGCTTTCTCCGGGATGCAATTTGACGATCAGCTCGCGCCCGCTAGCTAGCGCCAGGTCCGCGAGCGGAGGCAAAAGGTCCCGGTAGAACTCTTCCGGCCGTCCCCCCGATGCGTTCAAAGATTCCGAAACGAAAAGGAGGTATGGCCGGAACTTCTCACGGTTCAACAGCTCCGATCCATTCCAGTTCGCCGGCATTGCCGGAGCGCCAATCTCGACCTTCTCTTGAGGCACTCCACACCTTCGCACCAGATAATCTTCCTCCATCTTTCCCTTCGCCCAGATCACATCCCCATAGCTGCGCTTAAAAACGTAACGGCCATCCAGCGCCCCATGATGGCAGGCAATGTTCACTAACCCGCGAGCTCGCGCCAATAGCAACGGAATCCGGGTGTAGGGATTGCTGTCATCCGCGCAAAGCACAGCCTGCACGGGTTCGGTATCGAGAACATTTCGCCACGCATCGCGAACCTCCAGCGCACGCCGGAACCATCGCGGAAAACTATCCAAATATCCCAGCCGGTTCAGGATCTCGAATTCCGCCACTCCTCGTAATTCGTTCACAAGAGATTGCAACCGGCCCCCAAGATCCGTGCTCTCACCGCTCCGATCGCGTATCGAGGCATAAGAAGACAGCCACGCAGCTGCCACATTCTTCGGCGGGTCTTGTACCCAGCCACTGCGCCGCGTTGCGACCAAAAGAAAGTCTTCCTCAGGAAACGTGTTGGCATAGGCGACGCCGGTTCGTGACACATTGACGTAGGCGGTGGGAAGCAGTACTACCGGCCGCGTGGACGGTGGCCGTTTTCGTGCCAGGCGTCCGCGGAATTGGTGGCCCGCATCGTATTTATCCCAGAAGATATCGATTATCTGCGGTGCGGAAAGTTTGTTGAAAACGCGGACGTAGTGCCCTAGCCCGCCCTTTTGCGCTCCCCGTCGCAAACGAAAAATATTCACGCGCGCCGCCAGCAGGCCCTGCAAAAGATTGGCGTGAAGACCGGGCCGGGAAACGTGCACTTCATCGCCCGGCCCGAGCGTCGACGCCAGGCGCTGCAGCAGGATCAGAGTCTCTAATTCGCCGTGCAGCAGAATCGACATAATCTCCCACCAGTCCAGTCCATGCTGGTCGATCAGTCGCCCACATGCCAGATCCATCAACTCCCGCACTCGCCGGAAATCATCGAATCCATTCCGCAGAGAATCCAGAGTTGTCACCGGACACCGGAAACGCCGGGTCCACCGCGCGTAGCTATTCTTTCCGCCCATTCCAAGGTCGATGACGCGGTCCCAGAGCAGATTCGCCCACGGACCTCGTTCGGGATCATCCTCGGAATGTATGAGTAGAACCTTCATATTTGAAACGCGCCAGAGCGCCAGACGGTACACTACCGCCGCAAAATGGTTTCACACAGTTTTAGGTCGAACTCCGCGGCAACGTGTACGGAACGCTCCAAGGGTGTTTCGATTACACCCAGCCGCTCTCCAAAGAAGTTCCCCGTCGCCGCCAAGGCGCTGAGTTTGGCGATCTTGATGGATCCGTTCGGTCGAAAGACCGGCGGCAATAGCGGACGCTCTTTCATGTATTGTGTTCCAAAAAACATCTCCCAATAAATACCTTCGCCGGGCACCATCGCCCAGTGGAAATCATGAGGGTCTACAGGGGTCACGCTCACCACAAAGTCGAACTGCCCCTCGGAAAACTTCTCCACCGCGTCGTTTATGTCCCGCGCGCTGCGCAACGGAGAACTTGGCTGCAAACACATTAGCGAGTCGATGTTTCCGCGGGCGGGCATTCGCGCCGCAACATACTGGCAAGGGATGTGCGATGCCACCAGATCTCCGCAAAGTTCTTCCGGCACCAGTTCCGGCACATTGGCTCCGAATTGCGTTGCGGTCCGCGCAATCTGTTCATCTTCGGTGCAAACATAAACCTGATCGAATAGCCCGCTCTCCAGAGCGGCCTCGATCGAGTAGGCGATCATCGGCTTGCCTGCCAGTTCTCGCACGTTCTTACGCGGCAGGCGCTTGCTGCCGCCCCTGGCGGGGATCGTACAAATCATGTTCTTGAGCAAGACTATCCTCGGCTAAAGTAGCTTTCCTTCGCGGGCATCTCAAGTGGTGAGCATCCGTCGCGGGCCTTCAGTCCCAGCACCAACAACTCGGACAATCGCAGATCTTGCTCATCATCGATGTCCACACCCCGGTTCGCGTCCATTTCCGCTAAATGAAAGGGTGATCCGTAAAATGTTTTCTGCGCCAGCAGTTCGGCGCAGCGCGCCCACCACACCGCTCCGGTGGGACAAAACGTGCGGGCGCAGTCCTGGCTTTGCCCTAAGAACTCCTTCCCGAACGCCCATTGTCCACGGTCCTCCGCGTCTGCCAGCATTGCCCACTCGGGGTAGACGCAGCGGTAGGTCACCACCGAAATCTGGAACGAGCGGTTCCCCTGGCGAAACAGTTTTCCGTGGCCGGCAATGTCAGCGCTGGTCACCAGAGGACAATTGGGAAAGACCTGGCACAACGAGTCGGCGAGGATGCCGCGATCACCCAGCGTTCGCAGCACGTGAATAACAGCGTCAATCGATTTTGCCGTGTCGGTCGCCAGTTCCGCCGGGCGCTCGATGAATTCGGCGCCATACCATTGCGCCGCACGGCCAATCTCCGGGTCGTCAGACGAGACAATCACCTTCTCAAACAATCCGCTGTTCACCGCTGCGGAGATTCCGTAGGCCATCATGGGGTGGCCGAAAAACGGCCGGAGATTTTTTCCCGGCAAGCGTTTTGAACCTCCACGAGCCGGGATAATCGCCACTGATTTGCCCGCGCTATGCAAGAAACACCCACTTTTTTTCCTCCGCCGAGGCGCGGGCGGCAAGGGCAACGCGGAGGGTGAGAATCGCTTCCTCTAGCGTAAACCTCGATTGCGCACCTGTTCGAACGCATTCCAGAAAGTGGGCTAATTCCGCCACATAGGCGTCGTTTATTTCCCAGTCGAATTTTATGATTTCTGTCTCTACTTCGGGCCGGAGGATTTGCACGGAATTGCTCAGCAAATCCCATTGCACCTTGCCTTCCGGTCCGATCAAGGCACAGTAGCGCGAATAGGATCGCTGAATAAAATCAAGGTGCACGTCGACGCGCTTTCCGTCCGGAAAATGGAGAAGAATCGTGGCACAGTCCTCCACGTTTACTTCCAACTGACTCACTCGGCCCGCCATGCACACCAGTTCCCGCGGCGCTCCGAACAGCCACGTCACATAGTCAATCTCATGGGATCCATCGAGCAAAATCCCGCCTCCCAGTTCCCGGCGCGCGGTATAGCTCTTCCGGTAGTCCTGCCAGGGACGCCAATCGGGCAAATAGCTTCCCGCTTCGACGTGCGCCCAAAGGATTTTACCCACCGCCGACGCATCCACCAGCTCCTTCAACTTCTGTATGGCGGGATGGAAGCGCAGGTTGTACCCTACCTGAACAACTGCCCCACGTCTTGCCGCTTCGTCTCGCAACGCTTCCACCCCATCCAAACGATCAGACAAAGGTTTTTCGACAAAGACGTGAGCACCGGCGCGCAGCGCCTGCAGCGCCTGTGCAACGTGGTGCACCGGAGGAGTGCAAACCAGAACTATGTCCGGCTGAAAGTTCTCCAGACCCTCCTCGATAGTAGGAAAACACTCCACCTGGAATTCCGAAGCTACATACTCCAGCCGCTCGGGATGGGGGTCACAGGCGGCCAACTTATTCAGCCCCAGTTTCTTCAGGTTTGAAAGGTGGCGGCGGCCGATGGAGCCCGCCCCTGCAACCAACGCGGATTTTATGTGGGAATTGGGCAAAGCAGTCATTTTGCGAAGTGATGGATCACTTTCTGCAACGCGCGGACTACATCCGCGATATCTTCATCGCTCATCCCGTGAAACATTGGGAGGCTGATCAGCCGCTCGTACGCGTCCTCCGCAATGGGATACTCTCCTCCCAGATATCCGAAGCGATCGCGGTAATAGGGATGGCGATGCACGGGAATATAGTGAACATTCACCCCGATGTTCTCCGCCCGCAACGCCCGGAAAACTTGCCTTCGATCCGCGGTCAACTTTTCGAGATTGAGCCGGATGGGATAAAGATGCCAAGCGGGGTTCACATCCGCTCGCACCGCAGGCGGCATCACTCCCTCCAGACCGCTAAACTCCATCGAATAGCGAGCCGCAATCTCTCGCCTGCGCAGTAGATTTGCCTCCAGCTTTTTCAGTTGCGACACGCCCAGTGCGCAGGCAATGTCAGTGAGACGGTAGTTGAAACCAAGCAGCACCATCTCGTAGTGCCACTGCCCGTCGGCCTGGCGTTGCCGCGCATCGCTCGAGATGCCATGATTGCGAAACCGCCGCAGCGACTCCGCGTAATCGGCGCGGTCGGTCGTCACCATCCCGCCTTCTCCCGTCGCAAGGTGCTTCACCGGATGAAAACTAAACACGGTCATGTGCGCAATGCTGCCGACGCGCCGCTGCCGGTATTCCGCGCCCAGCGCGTGCGAGGCATCTTCGATCACGACCAATCCGTGGCGCGCAGCGACATCCAAAATCGCATCCAGCTCCGCCGGATGCCCCGCATAATCCACGGGAAGTATCGCTCGCGTGCGCGATGTGATTCGCGGCGCGACCTGTTCCGGGTCCAGGTTCAGTGTATCCGCGCTCACGTCGGCAAAAACCGGAGTCGCCCCCTGGTACAGCACGCAATTCGCCGTAGCCGCAAACGTCATGGGAGTAGTGATGGCCTCGTCGCCCGGCTCCAGCCCGGCGGCAAAAGCCGCGCCATGCAACGCCGCCGTACCGGAACTGAAGCTCACCGCATACTTGGCTCCCACCCAGGCCGCAAATGCTTCCTCGAACTCTCCCACTTTCGGACCCGTGGTAAGCCAGTCGGAGCGCAGGACATCGACCACAGCCTGAATATCATCTTCCCCAATGGACTGTCGCCCGTAAGGCAGGAGCGTCTTCCGTACCGGAGTTCCTCCATAGACGGCGAGCAGTTCTTGTTTGCTGGATATCGTGGGCATCGTGCTGTCCGTAAGCTTGCGGGTCTTAGGTCTCAAGCCAGCGGTCTTAGGGCCTAAAACCTATGACCTGAAATCTTCGCTCTGGCATCTACGCAGGTACCCGCGCCCGGGCTGCGGCTCCGGGCTCAATCAGTTCCTGGAGTTGCTCGTGGGTGAGCCACTGTTCGTTGCTGTCGCTGGTGTAGCGGAAGCCCGGCGGCAATTCCCTTCCCTGAACCCAGTTCGCTCTTTTCCACCACGGATGCGAGGGCTGGACAATATACATGTCATCCAATTCCACGGCGGTGCGCGCTTCATCTTCTGAAAGCAGCACTTCGTGCAATTTCTCCCCGGACCGAATACCGATGTATTCCACCGCGCATCCCGGAGCGACGGCCTCGGCTAGATCGACCAATCGCATGCTCGGAATCTTGGGCACGAAGATCTCTCCCCCGTGCATCTGCTCAATGGAGCGCACCACAAAACGCACTCCGTGTTCCAGAGTGAGCCAGAAGCGGGTCATGCGAGGATCGGTGATCGTAATCCTGCCCCGCTTGCGCTGCTCCAAAAAGACGGGGATCACGCTGCCGCGGCTGCCGACAACGTTGCCATAGCGCGCACAGCTGAAACGAGTCTCTTGCGCTCCCGCATAGGCATTGGCCTGTACGAACACCTTTTCGGCGCAGAGCTTGGTCGCTCCGTATAGATTGACCGGATTCACCGCTTTGTCGGTGCTGAGAGCGAGGATGCGCTGGACGCCGCGGTCAATGGCCGCATCGATCACATTGCGGCCGCCCATGATGTTGGTCTGAATCGCCTCGAAGGGATTGTATTCGCAGGCCGGAACCTGCTTTAGCGCGGCCGCGTGCACCACCACGGTGACCCCGGCAAAAGCGCGCTGAAGGCGGGCTGGATCGCGCACATCCCCGATAAAATAGCGCAGGCTGGCGTGATCGAAGCCAGCGGCGCGCATGTCATGCTGCTTCAGTTCGTCACGGCTGAAAATCACCAGCCGTTTGGGATGATATTCCCGCAGCATGATCTCGACGAACTTCTTTCCGAACGAACCCGTTCCGCCTGTGACCAACACTTCCTGTTCCGACCAATTCATCAAACCTACCTCAAACATGTTTTTCTTAACGTCTCGGGCTGGGATCGTCGATTGCAAGGTAGTATAGCGGAGTTTTTTGCATCCGCGCGAACGGGACGTCATGGCACCGCTAACTCACCCGAGCGCCGTGCTTCGATTCGCCAATTGTTTTGCCGGCAAGCAATGCTAGAATATCGACGAAACCGCTACATCACTGGGTGAGAGAATTCACGGGCGACGAGCCAGGCTCGATGACCAGCCATCGAGCAGATGGGCTTTCTTTTGCGCCGCCTAGCAGGTCTGACCTGAGAGACCTGGGAATTTTGAAAATTGGTTGAGGAGAACGCATGGATTCCGGACCGCTGGTGCAGGCCAATACTCCTATTATTCGCGAGATGCCGCCAAGCGCGGACTTGGGGAGAAACATTGGCCCGCGCATTTACCCCGAACTGCTTTCTCAGGAATCGGCGCTGGGCGAATATATTCGCGTTTTGATGAAACGCAAGTGGACGGTTCTGGCCTGCCTTCTGACCATCTTTTCCCTGGTCGCCATCGCCAGCCTCCGGATGACGCCCATCTATGAAGCGAGCGGCAGCATTGAAATCAACAAGCCGGATTCCGGTCTGGTCAATTTTAGCAATTCTCCGACCTTTAATGTTGACTACTACGATCCCAGCGAACTGGAAACCGAAGTGATGATTCTGCAAAGCGATCTTCTGGCCTTACAGGTTGTAAAGGAACTGGCCCTCGATCGCCGGCCGGAGTTCGGTGGAAAAACGGCGCCTCTGCCCTCTTCGCTCGATCTGGCTCCCGATCCGCTGCAAGCCGATGCCGGGCGAACCTCTGGTCTGCTCTCGAGTTTCCGCGGCAATCTGAAAGTGACGCTCTCGCCCAACAGTCACATCATCAAAGTGTCGTTCCGCAGCCCGGACAAGGACTTGACCGCCAACGTGGTCAACACCTTGATGAGCACCTATACCGAAAACAATTTTAAGTCGCGCTTCGACTCCACCATGCAGGCCTCCGACTGGCTTTCCAAGCAGCTTGTGGATCTGCAGATGAAAGTGGAGACTTCCCAGGAAAAACTCGTGCGCTACCAGAAGGAGCACGAAATTCTGGGAATCGACGAAAAGCAAAATATAACCACTCAGAAACTTGATGAGTTGAACAAAGCGCTGACCACTGCGGAATCCGAGCGCATGGAGAAGGAATCCGTCTACCGCCTGGTTGAGGCCGGAGATGCCGACACCATCGCTTCTGCGGCCAGTGCGCTGGATGCGGCGGGAGCGGGAACACAATCGGGTTCGGGACTGCTGGAAAGCCTCCGCACCAAGGAAGCCGACCTGAAGATTCAGGCCGCGGATCTCAACACGCAATTTGGGCCGTCCTACCCGAAACTGGCGCAACTGAACAACCAGCTTAAGGAAGTCGAGGCGCAACTTCTCGCGGAAACCCAGAAGGTCGGGGGCAAGATCCGGGGACAGTACATGGCCGCCCTGCAGCGGGAGAACATGCTGCACGACGCTCTCGAAAAACAGAAGCAGGAGGCGAACAAGCTCAACGAGAGCGCCATCGAGTACAGTCTGCTGAAGCGGGACCTCGATAGCAATCGCCAGCTCTATGAAGGACTGCTGGAAAAACTGAAGGAGGCCGGAGTTTCCGCAGGCCTTCGATCCAACAACTTCCGCATTGTCGATGTCGCTCGCTCGCCCACCGCGCCCATCGAGCCGAACATTCCGCGCAACCTCGCTTTTGCCTTCATGCTGGGCTTGACTTCCGGAGTGGGACTCGCCTTCCTGCTCGAGGGATTGGACAGCACGGTGCGCACCACCGAGCAGGCGCAAATGATCTCGGGCCTGCCGCCCCTGGGCATGATCCCGCTGGGATCGAGGACGGCGCGCGAAGGCGCAAGCGCAAAGCGGTTGGTGATTGCCACCTCCAAGGAAGCGGTGGAATTGATCACGCAAGTGAGACCACAGTCCCAGATGGCGGAATCCTACCGCGCCCTGAGAACGTCGCTTCTATTATCGAACCTTGGAGCACCGCCCAAGGTGATTATGGTGACCAGCGCGCTCCCTCAGGAGGGAAAAACAACGACCAGCATCAACTGCGCGGTGGTTTTGGCCCAAAAAGGCATCCGTGTGCTGCTGATCGACGCTGACCTCAGACGGCCGAGCATCCATAAGACGCTGGGCATGGGACCGCGCAGCGGGCTCAGCAATGTTCTGACCGGAAGCGCAACCTTGCAACAGGCGATCACACGCTCTCCCATCCTGCCCAACCTGGACGTATTGCCTGCCGGGACTCCTCCACCGAATCCGGCTGAGCTGCTGGCCTCCACGAATATGCGGGATGTGTTGCAGGAATTGCGTGGGAAGTATGACCACATCGTAGTGGACACCCCTCCCACCCTGTCGGTCACCGACGCGGTTGTGCTCTCGCCACGCGCCGATGCCATCGTGCTCGTCATCCGTTCCGGACAGACCACCAAGCAGGCGCTGCGCCGCTCCCGTGACATTCTGATGCAGGTCAATGCCAAGGTTTCCGGCGTGCTGTTGAATGCCGTCGATCTGAGTTCGCCCGATTATTATTACTATTACGAGTATCAGGGCAAGTACGCGCGCTATTACCGCGATGATGCATCGCACAATGACGAGGACGATGACTCCGAGGAGAGCGCCGAAGCCTCACCCAATAGCGCGTAAACAAGAACTCGGCGTGTTCGCAGTTGCGCTTCCAACGCGACCCTATGAAAATACTCCTCAATTCTGCCGCGCGGAAAAGACTCGTCATGGGCGTGGCGGCGGCGCTGTGCCTGGTCTATCTTTTTCTGGCAGGTCGGTTGCTGGTCGCCTCTCTGTTCAGTGAGAGGCCGGAGCTCGCAAGTCTGCAGCGTGCGGTTCGCCTCGACCCTTGGGACGCAGATTACCGCAATCATCTCGGACGCTACTACGCGCTCGTCGCCCGAGATCCCGGCGCGGCGGTTGAGCCCTACCGAGCCGCCGTGCAACTCGATTCGCATTCGGCCCGTTACTGGTTTGATCTGGCCTCGGCCTACCAGGTGCTGGGAGACGTTTCAAATCAAACCCTGGCTTTGGAACATGCTATCGAGGCCGACCCCACGACACCAGACGTGGCCTGGGAAGCCGCGAATTTTTATCTGGTACAGGGCGAAGAGGCGAAGGCTTTGCGCGAATTCCGCGTGGTCTTGGAGAATGAGCCGACGCTGGCCGATCCCGCCATTCAGTTCTGCTGGCGCATCAATCCGGATGTGGACGCGCTCCTGCGCAACGTCGTCCCTGCCCGTTCCGAAGCCTACCTCGCGTTTCTCACCCTGCTGATGCAGAAACAGGAAACGGCGGCAACCGCCAAGGTCTGGGCCGCTCTGGTGGCAACACCGCAGACCTTCGAACTCCGCTACGTTTTCGCTTATCTCGAATACCTGTTTAACCATAAAGATGTGGATCAAGCACGTTTGGTTTGGCAGCAAGCCGCCCCGCGTTTCGGACTTTCCGGCTACTTGCCCTCGGGACGCAATCTGATTGTCAATGGAGATTTCAGCCTGGATGTCCTTAACGGGGGCTTCGACTGGCAGTATCAGAAACAGCAGAGCGTTACTCTCACACTGGATCCCAGCGATTTTCATGGCGGCCATCGTTCGCTGCTGATCGCTTTTGATGGGCCGGCAGTGAACGACGCGGGGATTCGTCAGTTCATCGCGGTCCAGCCCAATACTCTCTACGAGTTCTCTGCGTACTACAAGAATGGAGAATTTGAGGGCGCCGGCGGCCCGCATCTTACCATTCAGGATGCCTACACCCAGGCCATCTTGTACGACAGCGACGAATTGAAAGAGGCGGGATTCTGGAAGTCTGCCACCGGCGAATTCACCACCGGGGCCGATACCAGACTGCTGGTGCTGCATGTGCGGCGCCTGCCAGAAGGCAGTCCAATCCGTGGTAAGCTCTGGGTCGACGATTTCCGCCTGGCGCCAAAGCGGCAGTAACTCCTCGAATGGGATGCATTCGTTCTCATGAGCGCGACCCGCATTACCGCAATCGATCGCCGCGAACGCTCGGCGCAAGCCGATACAGTCCTGCTGTACGGCATCTTCGGTCTCCTCCTGTTTGGACCGGTCGCCTTCGGTGCGGTGGAACCATGGTCGATCTTCGTGATGGAGGCAGGCGCCGCAATCTTGTTTCTGCTGTGGATCGGCAAGCAGGTCCTGGATGGCGAAATAAAGGTCAGGTGGAATCCCCTGTTCCTTCCCATGGGAATCTTCGGCCTGCTCATCGTTTCGCAGCTCGTCTTCCGTGTGACGGCGTATCCGCACGACACCGTGTCTGTCGCGCTTCTGTACTTCGCCTATGCCATGCTCTGTTTCCTCGCGACACATACACTGCTTCGCGGGGTCCAAGCGCGCAGCCTCACACTCATTTTCTCGGTGTACGGAGCCGCTCTCGCCGGCTTCGCATTGCTCCAGGGTATTTCTTCGAACGGCAAGCTGTACTGGATCCGGCAGCCTCGCATGGGAGGCTGGATTTATGGGCCCTACGTAAATCACAACCATTACGCGGGCCTGATGGAAATGCTTGTGCCCGTTCCGCTGATTTTGTCACTGACGCGACTGGCTCCCGCAAAAGTCCGCACCGCAGCCGCAGCCACGGCCGCCGTCATGGTCGGGACCATTTTTCTCTCCGGATCGCGCGGCGGTATGCTGGCGATTGTGGTTGAGCTTGTCATCCTGGCGGCGTTGCTGGTCAAGCAGAAACGCGGCTTGCGCACCGCCATCGGGATTGGTGTGTTTTTGGCAATTGTGATCGGACTGCTGGTCTGGGTCGGCGGCCCCGAACTCAGCAAACGAATCGCCACCGCGGGGCCCGGGCACTCCGAACTCTCCGGCGACATTCGCTCCTATATCAACCGGGACGGCTTGCGCATGTTCCTGAAGAAGCCCGTCCTGGGTTGGGGCTTGGGAACCTTCCCCATTGTCTATCCTCAGTTCCGCACCTTCTACACCAATTTCTTCGTGAATGAAGCGCACAACGATTACCTGCAATTGCTGGTAGAAATGGGACTGCTGGGGTTTGCCACCATGGTCTGGTTTGTGGTGACGCTTTACAGCAGAGGTATCAAGAAGATCGGGAACTGGACCGGGGAGATAAGCGGCGCGATGACTTTGGCCTGTCTGCTCGGCATAAGCGGCATCCTGGTACACAGCGCGGTTGACTTCAACCTGCAGATTCCCGCCAACGCCGCGCTGTTCTATGTACTATGCACGGTCGCAGCCTCCGAGCCTTTCACGAAACCCGTTCGCAAACGCCGCGCCGTGCGCAGCAAGGCCTCGGAAGAAGAGACATTGGCCCCGCCGGAATCAGTGCATCAACCCGCTACGAACTTCTGAAACCAAACACTACTCCAAGAGATCAGGCCGTCCGGCGATGCCGAACGGCCTGATCTCTTGTTGAGGAATGCTGTGTCCTTGGCTTATTTGAACTGGTTCACTTGAACCTGGCCTACTGAGGCTGTGACGGACTGACCGGGTTGTCGGTCCTAGTGAGGACCCAGATGGTCACTCCGGCGATTGCTGCCGTCCCAATCCCAATAGCAACAGGAGAGGTGAGAATACCGCCTCCGGCTGCCGGAGCGGCGCCGTCGGCACGCTTCTTATTTTTCTTCTTGTCCTTGTCCGTCGACTGATCGGATGTTTGCTCGTCCCGCGTGGTCTGCTGGCCCTGGGCCAAAGTGACTGTGCCGTTGTCGTCGGTGACGCTCAGGTCTCCCTTGAGCGCGGCGATCTTCACCGTGCCATCCGTATCGGTTACGTTAAATTCCGTCCAGGCATTGGATACGGGAGCCACGCGCACATCCCCGGCGGTGGTTGCCACACCCTTGGACGTAGAAACGGAAACGCCCCCGTGTTCAACCTTCAATGAGGCACCTTCGAATTGCACAAGAGATTCGCCGAGAACCGTAATGCTCGAGCCGGGGGCGTTGATATTGGCCGCGGAATCCGACCGGGTCTGGACCAGATCACCGGTAAAGATAGCCGAGGAGGTAGGGACGTGGGCGCCGTTCAACCAGGTAGCTCCGTGGGTATAAAGCATGGCCGCGCCGGAATCGGCGGCCAACAGCGAACCAGGGAAAATCGCGAGTAGCACGCAACTTACCATCTTTCGGAAAGCAGACATGCCCATCCCACGCTCCGTTAATAACTAAGTTGATGACGTTAACGCATCGTACCCTCCAAAGTTCTTGTCAGTCAATGCCTTTTGTGCTTGCAGACGCGCTTAGCAGTGGAAAACTTTTTAATGATGCGCGGCGTAAAGCGGCCTCAACGCCACTGGTCAACCAACTTCCACCAGAGCAAGCGCAGCCATTCGTCTACAAAGGTTTTCGCCCACTGGCGATGCTGCCACCACCGCGCTCCAAAGTACGAGTCGTCACGGGCAGCGGCTACCGAGAATTTGCGTGCAGGGAGCTCATGGCGGAAAATGTCGAGAGCGCGCCGCGTATGGTAGTCCGAGGTCACGATCAGCACACTCTTGGCGCCTTCGCGCTCCAGGCATCTCTCGGCATCTTTTGACTCCTCCTTGGTCGATAATCCTTCGATCGGACAAATGCTGACCGACGCTGCCTGCTGCAAGTTCTGGATATACTTCTGTGCCAACTCTACCTGGCTGAACTCGTAGACCTTCGCGCCTGCAGGCACATTGATGACGACCCGCCGTCCGTATCCTTGCGCCAGAAGTTCCAGAGCGCGCCGCGGACGCCGTTCCGTTTCCCCTGCCAGCACCAGGATCACATCCGACGGCCGCGGCGCATCCACCAATAGAAAGCTACCGGCTCTCGCCGCCAGACCCACCGACAATCCTGCGAGTAATGCGAAGGCCACGAACCACGCGTATTTGCTGGTGCCCGGTCTCCTCATAAATTCCCAACCGCGGAAGGTAGACTCAAATTCAGCAGCACTTGGTCGCGCTCCCCCACCGCATACCTCACTGGGAGATGCTAGAATCGAAAGCGAAACTCACTACTCCCAGAAGAGATTAACTGTCGCGACGATGACGAATCACTCTGCCGCAAATCGTTCTCCCGATCAGCTCAAGAACAAGATCCAGCAGCGCCAGGCCCGCATCGGCATTATCGGCCTCGGTTATGTAGGACTACCGTTGGCCCTGCTGTTCAGCGAACAGAAGTTTGCCGTCACCGGCTTCGACATCGATCAGCGCAAGGTCGATACCCTCGCTCAAGGCGGCTCCTACATTTACCGCATCAGCGCGGAAGAAATCCAGAAAGCCAAGGCGCAAGGTTTTTCCGCCACGTCCGACTACGCCAAGCTGGTGGAGATGGACGCTGTGATCATCTGCGTCCCCACCCCTCTCAACCAATATCACGAACCCGACCTAAGCTACATCACCGACACCACACACGCCATTGCTCCCCATCTGCAGGCCGGCCAGTTGGTAGTGCTTGAGAGTACAACCTACCCGGGCACCACGGAAGAAGTCATGGTGCCGATTCTCGAGAAGGAGAACAAGAACGGGCTGAAGGCTGCACGTGGCGCTTCCCATGCCGGGAAGGAATTCTTTGTGGCCTTTTCGCCGGAGCGTGAGGACCCGGGTAACACCACCGTGGCGCGCCGCGATATCCCGAAGGTGGTGGGAGGAGTCAATCCGCAGGCTTCGGAACTGGCTGGCGCTCTGTACGGTTCCATTTTCACGCGCACGGTTCCCGTCTCATCGCCAGCCGCGGCCGAGATGACGAAGCTGCTCGAAAATATCTACCGCTGCGTCAACATTGCCTTGGTCAACGAATTGAAGCTGCTCTGCCTGCGCATGGGAATCGACATCTGGGAGGTTATCGAGGCCGCCTCCACCAAACCATTCGGCTTTCATCCCTTTTACCCCGGCCCCGGCCTGGGTGGACACTGCATTCCAATCGATCCCTTCTACCTGTCGTGGAAGGCCAAGGAATGGGACTTCCGCACTCGCTTTATTGAGCTGGCGGGAGAGATCAACAACAACATGCCCTATCACGTGATGGCCTCCGTCGGTGGGGCGCTGAATGGTCACAAGAAATCAGTGAACGGGTCGCGAGTCCTGATCTTGGGTGTCGCGTACAAAAGAGATATCGATGATCTGCGCGAGTCCCCGGCCCTCACCATCATCGAACTGCTGCAAAAAGAAGGCGCCCAGGTCAGCTACCACGATCCCTACTTCCCTTTCATCGGAAAAGGGCGCAAGTACGATTTACAGATGAAGCGCTCGGAACTGGAAAAACTGGGGCAGTACGATTGCATCGTGATCGTTACCGACCACTCCGATTACGACTACAAGAAGATCGTCGGGGAGGCGCAGTTGGTCGTGGATACCCGCAACGCAACCAAGGGAATTGACAGTCCCAAAGTAGTCCGCTGCTAGCCAGAAGTGCAGACGAGAGTGTGTGTGGCTAGATGATTGCTAGTTGTTGGTCCGTCAGGGTCGCAAAATTTCGCCGCCCGCTTCGACTTTGCGGCGGTTTGAGGGCTAGGGCGGTACCGGAAGTAGAAGTAGAAGTGCCAGAAGTAAAAGTCTCGCACAGGGTGTAATTTTTTGCTCTTTCGCCCTGGGCTCGCGGTGGCCGGGGGCAGAGCAGTCCTAAGTAATTGAAAGATCAACCCGATAGGCTTCCAAAGTCGCCGGCGGAATGGCCTTTGCCGTGCAGATTTTGGTAGTAGACTGAAGTTTGGTCGACCTTTGCAGCCCCTCAGGACAGCCGCGCTGCAGCGGGCGGAGAAACTTTCCACCCCTATCACGTGTTTTGACAAGGAGACGAGCAATTGGCTATGAGTTCTTCTGCCCCCCAAGACACTCTCTTCTCTCTTCTCCCGAAGACGAGAACTCCTTGGAGTGAATTCGCTTTCAGCACCGGAGGGCAGATCCTAGCGGTCGCATTTCTCGTGTGGGTGCGCCTGTTATATCCCACTGTTGTTTCGCCTCCCGAGCATAGTTTCCGTTCCGTCGAGCTGGTGAGCACTCCGGTTCCGGTCAATCACCAACCGCAGCCGTTGCCGCAGAAACCGGTACTGGTCGCGAATCTGGATCCGCCCACGAACGCATTGCGCCTGCCCGCGCCACAGCCGAAAGCTACCGTGAAGGTGGAAGACACTCCTGTTCCGACGGTCAACATCACACCCCAAAAATTAGAACCGCTGCCCCTCAACTCCGCGCCTGTGATTCCCAAGCAAGCGGTGAAGACGAACGTATTCTCGACTGGCAGTTCGGCCACTCCCACCCTCGCGCGCGCTGCATCGCAAGTGCAGACCGGAGGATTCGGCGATCCGAATGGACTTCCCGCCAAAGCCGGTCAGGGCAAAGCCGTCAACATCGCCGCACTCGGATCTTTTGATCTTCCATCGGGAGCGGGCCACGGCAATGGTACCGGCGGGGCCAAAGGCGTACCGGGCGTCGTCGCAAGTTCTGGGTTTGGCAACGGCACCGCCGTCGATCGCCCACGCGCATCCGCAACCACCGTTCAGCAAAGCGGCTTCGGCGATGCCGATGTTCCGGCTCCGCCCACGGTGCGGTCTCATCCCGCAGAATCCGCCGCCCAGCCGGTATCCGCGGAAATCCTTTCCAAGCCAACTCCCATCTATACTCAAGAGGCTCGGAGTCTGCGGATTGAAGGCGAAGTTCTCCTGGAAGTGGTTCTGGAAGCGTCCGGCAGCCTGCGGGTGTTGCGCGTAGTTCGCGGACTGGGCCACGGCCTCGACGACAGCGCGGTCAAGGCCGCGGAACAGATTCGCTTCAAGCCGGCGATGAGAGACGGCCAGCCAACCGATTCCACTGTCGTTTTGCACATTATTTTTCAGATGGCGTAAGTTGCCAAGAAGGTCGGAATGCGTATTTCCCAGGTAAGGTTGCTTTCGTTCTTGTTGCTGCTGGTGTCGTCTATTCCGGCGCTCTCGCAGGATTCGGCATCTTCCGCTCCGCAAGCTGCGGCGAGTGAGGCGGCCACGACGGGACAAGGCGCAGTTAATCTTTCTCCTCCGCCCCCAGCCTCGTTCAACGATGTCATGGACCGTGTAATCCAGAGAGAGCACTTCTTCCTGGCGCAAATGCGCCACATGCATCCCATGGTCGAGACGTATCTGCAGGATCTGAAGACCGACAAAGACGAAAACGCCTTACTGGTGAAGGACCAGTATTTCCTCGGCCGCCTCGATATGAGCGACGGCCCAGAAGACACATCATTCGTGGGACAGCCCGGGTTCGGCCACCGCATGCTCAACCACCTCACCGGTCTCTACGCAATGCACTTTCTGCCTCTGGGTTTTGCCCAGATGGTTGTCCTCGATACCGATTTTCAGAAGAAGTATTACAACTTCACTTTTGTGCGCCGCGAGTTTCTTGGAGAAGTACGCTGCCTGGTGATCGATGTTCAGCCCAAGGAAAATGCCCCGCCGGGCCGGTTCCTGGGGCGCATCTGGGTGGAGGACCAGGACTACAACGTTGTCCGGTTCAACGGAACTTACTATCCGCATCCGAAGACCAGCTACTACCTGCATTTCGACAGTTGGCGACTGAATATGCGCCCCGGTGCCTGGCTCCCCGCTTACATCTACAGCGAGGAATCAGACATGAAGACCAATTTGGGGCGGTCTCTGCACTTCCGGGCGCAGACCCGTCTTTGGGGATATGACTTGAAGGCTCTGAACAAAAATTCGGAGTTCACCCAGATTCTGGTGGATTCGCCTCAGTCGGTGAAGGATCAAAGCGATGTAGGCGCGGACGCAACTCCCGTGGTCGCCGAGCGGATGTGGGAGCGCCAGGCCGAAGATAACGCGGTTGAGCGCCTGCAGAAGATCGGCTTGATGGCGCCTCCCGGCGAAGTGGACAAAATCCTGCTGACCGTGGTCAACAACCTGCTGGTCACAAATAACATCGAACTGCAGTCGGACGTGCGTTGCCGCGTCCTGCTCACTTCTCCGTTGGAGTCCTTTACCATCGGTCACACCATCGTCATCAGCCGCGGTCTGCTCGATGTGCTGCCCGACGAGGCATCCCTCGCCATGGTCCTGGCCCATGAACTGAGTCACATCGTTCTGGGGCACCATTTCGACACCAAGCTGGCGTTCAACGACCGTATGTTCTTTCCCGATGAAGACTCGTTCCAGCGCCTCGATTTCAAGCGCCGGTCAAGTGACGAAGAAGCGGCGGACGCCAAGGCACTGGAATTGCTGAAGAATTCTCCGTACAAGGATAAGTTGGGCAGCGCAGGGTTGTTCTTGAGGGCCTTGCAACAGAGCGCTCCCGACCTGCCAAACCTGATTCGCCCGCACCTGGGAAATAGTATGGCCAGCAACAAGAGCATTCGGATGTCGGTGCTGCTCACCTCTGCGCCACAGCTGGAACCGCAGCGCACCGATCAGATCGCCGCGCTTCCCCTCGGCGGCCGCATCAAGCTTGATCCCTGGACTGACCAGGTAGAACTGGCGAAGGCAAAGCCGGTCGCCCTGGCCTCAGCCCGGGAGAAGATGCCATTCGCAATCACGCCCTTCTTCCCTTACCTCACCAGAATCTCGTCTCCCGGCAGTGAGAAGGTCGCGCTTACCACGCCTGCCCCGAAGTGATGTAAGCAATCTTCTCCCGATGCAGTTGACGCAAGAGTGGTCCGTGTCGTCTGAAAATTGCGACGCGATAGCAAACGGCACGCCTGGCGGCGCGCCTTGGCAGATTTCGAATTCAATCGCCCAATCAGCGATTACTGGATGGAACTGCCAACGTTAGAAAATACGTTGTTAGCGTTCGAACCGATGAGCCGGATCGTGCCGACCACAATCACCAGAATCACAGCCAGCATTACCGCGTACTCCGCGATATCCTGACCGCGCTCATCCTTCCAAAGATTCTGCCAAACGTTTTGTAGAATACTTGCCACGGGCTCCGTCTCCTTAAACCTCTTTTAGGTGTACGCCTCTACCTGCACGAGAGAATGATCATCATCCTACTCTTGCGACCGGATCAAATTTTTGTCCCGAGGCTGGTCTTGAACAAATGATAGGTGGAGCGCCTGAACCCTACAATAGCCCGTAAGTGCCATCCCTGGTTCAGTGGACGATAAAGATTAACTTCCTATCAGACAATACTTTTCAAAGGAAGCGACTGGTTCACGGCAAACAGCGCCAACTCCAGCCGCGTGGATACTCCCAGCTTGTCGAAAATATTGCTTAGATGGTGCTTGACCGTGTCTTCGCTGATCTTGAAGTATTCGGCAATCTCCTTGTTCGAGTATCCTGCCACCACTGCGGCCACAATCTCCAACTCGCGGGGGGTGAGCCCGAATTTCTTTTGCCGCGCTTCGTCACTGGAGGACTGCACCAGCGTCCGCAGGTACTGCACCAGGTTAGAGACGCTCTCCCGTCCTACCCAGTACTCGCCGGACATCACGGTATGGATGGCTTTCAGCAAAAGTTGAGTCGCGGAGTCCTTGAGCACAACTCCCCGCGCGCCCAGCTGCAGAGCCTCCACAATCTGGCTCTTTTCCGCCGCCGCCGTCAGCAGGATCACGCGTACCGGAGTGGAGTTCGTCCCTGCGCTCAGGTCGCGCAAAGCTTCCAATCCCGGATGCTTGGGCATCGCCAGGTCCAGCAAAAGGATATCGGGCTTCAGCTGCCGTGCCAGTCTCACCGCTTCCGCGCCGTCCGAGGCCTCGCCCAAGACCTTCAAATCCGGTTCAGCTTCCAGCAGACGGCGCAATCCATCGCGGAAAATCGGATGGTCGTCGGCGATCACGATACGAACAGGCTGTGACTTCTTAAAGTTCATCTCGCACTTCCCCATCTTTCGGAACTTTGATTTCCAGGCGGGTTCCCAGGCCGGGATTTGATTCTACCGTGAGTGCGCCCGCAATTAAATGGACACGTTCTTTGATGATCATTGGTCCCTTGCCCATCTGGTCTAGTTGTTCCTGCGTAAGGCGGCCGGCAAACGGGAATCCCTTGCCGTCATCCTCCAAGGTCAGGCTCCACTGGCTGGGATTCGAACCCAGTCGCACCAGGGCATGACGGGCGTGGCTGTGCTTGCGCACGTTGACCAGACCTTCCTGCACGATCCGCAACAGTTCCCGGCAGACCTTCTCCGGCATCTCCAGTTTCTCGATGTCTGTGACAAAACGCGCCGAAATCCCCGTCTCCCGCTCAAACCGTTCCACCGTGTCGGTCACCACACTGAGAAACCTTCGAGCATCCACGTCGATCGACTTCATCTGCTGCATCAGTTCCCGCAGCTTCAGGACTTCCTCGCGCAGCAAACCCTGGATCCGTCCCAGTTCGCCGGCGACTACGGCAGGAGTATTCTCCGCCTGACGCCGCAGGACATCCACCTGCATCTCCACCGCGATCAGTGACTGCACCGCTCCGTCGTGCAGTTCGCGGGCGAACCGTGCGCGCTCTGCTGCACCAGCCCTGCGCCGGAGCCGATGCAACAGATAAACGTTGTACACAGCCGGCCCCACCTGGCGGAGTAAATCAAGCACGAAACGCAGCTCTTCTTGCTTATCCCCCTGCCCCGCCGGATCGAATACGAATACTCGTCCCCGCCACTCGCTTCCAAACACAAAGGAAACTTCAATCAAAGAGCGAAACGGTTGGCGCTCGTTCAATCGAACCAGCGGTTCGGCCAATGGCGAAGACACCTGGTTTCCCTCGCGGTCCAGCGCGATCACAGACCAGCGCCCAGCTGCATTCGCCGCGTAGCACACGTCGCCGGGAAAATCCTCCAGGTAGATCTTCGCCTCGCGTGGGCCAGAATCCAACCACGCGAAGTCGGAGAGCTCTCCGTTGGTTTTGCGTAACTCTCCCAGAAACCTTCTTTGGCTGTGGATCTCCTGCGCGGCGATCACCAGGCGCGCCGCGCCGTACATGGTGACAATTTCCCGGCTGATCTGCTGCAGCGTTCCCGTCAGCCCCGCTTCCACTCGCACTTTCGCCAGCATGCTAGTCACCCCGGCCTTCTCTGCCCGCAGGTGCTTCTGCTGCTGCGCCAGGTAGCCCAGCAGCAACCCCATGACGAGCAAATAGACCGACAACATAAACAGCCGGTTCGGCTCAAACTCGGTCGTGTTGATCCGCAGACCGGAAAAAATATCCCAGGGTAAGCGTCCCCCGCGCAGCGCCCCCATATGCAGCAGGGCAAGACTCTCTGCCCACAATAGGACCACTTCAGCCGCCGCCGTGCTCAGCGTCTCCCACAAGCCCCACCGGTAAGCCGCCGCAGTCAGTACGAAAACGAAAAACAAGAAGAACGGACTTCGCGGACCTTCCCCAAAGATTGAGATGAAGGCCGGCCACACAATGTCGGCCACGTGAACCAGAATACGAAACGATGCCGTCGACGCTTTTCGCCTCCGCAACAGCATCAGTACGAGACTGCTATTGGCCAGGTAAAAAACGAACAGGCCGTAGGCAGCATTGGAACGGCCTAATTGCGTCGGGTCCATACGGATCGCCACCAGCGCGGAGACCGCCAAAAACACGCGCGCGGTCGCCAGCCATCGCTCCGTGCGGCGAATCTCACTGGGATCCGTTGAAGCCTGTGGTCTTCCAAGAAAACGGTGGTTCGAGTCAGTCCGCAATCGAGTCACTTCCCGCCGGGGCGTATCTTTCAGGTAAAGGGGTTGTCTCGCATAGTATTGATAAGAAAGATCAGGAGCAAGCAAAACTTTATACGGGTAATTCCTCAGGCACCCGGGTCGACCCGGTTCATCCATATCGTGGATTACTTCGGTAACCTTAAGCCTTCTCTAATGTCAGTCTAAGATGGCAGCGAGGACTGTGTTCTTGCGCACCTTTTCCAAACTCTGGACCGCAGCCGTGGCAGTCTGTCTGGTGACCCTGATCCTGGCTGCGCTTATCCTGCGTCAGTCTTTTCGCCTCGCCGCTCTCAGCGATGTGATTCAGTGCCTCTTGCTGTTTTCCGGGACGATGTCCCTCATCCCTCAGGCGATGCGGTGCCGCGGACGGTTGCGCCTGTTCTGGATGCTCATCGCTACCGGCATCGCCTTTTGGTTCTGCTACCAGTTGTTCTGGACCTACTTCGAAGTCTGGCTGCGTCAGGATGTGCCTGATCTCTTCGTAGGAGACATCGTACTTTTCTTGCACATTGTGCCGCTGATGGCAGCTCTGGCACTGCGTCCTCACCTTCCCCAGGAGGAATATGCTGCGCGTCTGCGCCGCCTCGACTTTGCCTTGATGGTAATTTGGTGGGTGTATCTCTACGTCCTCGCTGTCATCCCCTGGCAATACGTCGAGGCCAATGGGGCAGCCTATGATCGCAATCTGAACTCGCTGTATCTCATCGAGAAACTGGCGTTTCTGAGCGCCTTGGTGCTGGCCTGGAGAGGGAGCAAAGGCGGCTGGAGAAGTTTTTACGCCAGCCTGTTCGGCGCCAGCATTACCTACGCCGCCAGTTCCTACCTCGCCAATTGGGCGCTCGACCGGAACAGTTATTACAGCGGAAGTCTCTACGATATCCCCCTGGCGGTCTCCATGACCTGGATCACCGTGATCGGCCTGTGGACCCGCGAACGCGAACCGCAAGCCCTTGTACGCTCTACTTCCTCGTCTCACGGCGTGTGGCTGGCCCGGCTGGGAATGATCGCAGCTTTTTCGCTCCCGCTATTCGCCGCCTGGGCTCTTCTGGACGGAGCAATTCCACCCCGTATCCGTTCGTTCCGCATCGTCTTGACTCTGGCTACAGCACTTCTCATGGGTGTCATGGTTTTCGTCCGGCAGCGCCTGCTCGACCGGGAATTAGTCCGGTTGTTGACCGACTCGCGGGAGTCCTTCGCCAATCTAAAACGTTTGCAGGTGCAAATCACCGAATCCGAGAAACTGGCTTCGGTCGGCCAACTGGTGGGCGGCGCGGCGCACGAACTGAACAATCCCATTGCCGCCATGCTGGGATATTCCGATCTGCTCATGAGCACGCCTCTCAACCCGGACCAGCGCGAACTGGCGGAAAGGATCGGGCAGCATATTCGGCGCACCAAGTCGCTGGTGGCCAGTCTGCTCAGTTTTGTCAAGCAAGGCCCGGCCGCGATGGCTCCCGTGGATCTCAACACCGTACTGCGGACCGCCGTCAAACTCGCGCAACCCCAGTGGCAATCTCTAAAAATCGAAGTTCACACCGAACTCCAGCCCAATATGCCACTCGTCCTGGGAGACTCCAACCAGTTGCTCCAAGTTTGCGTGCAGATCCTCAACAATGCGCTGCACTCGGCGGATCGGCGTACTGGACGAACTCTTACCGTTGCCGCGGAACACAAAGACGGCCTCGCCATCGTCGATATTTCCGACACAGGCTCGGCTGCAAACCCAGGCCAAAAGGAAGAAGAAGAACAGAGTCTCTTCAACATGGGCTTGGGCGCTTGTCAGGGCATCCTGCAGCAGCATCGTGGGCGGATCTCTTGCCAGCACGACCGAACTTCGGGGACCGCGATCCGGATCGAGCTCCCGGTCATCCCTCCGGCGCAGGAGAAATCGACTGGAGATGGGGTTCCGGTGGTGTGGCAACCTCAACCGTTCGCTTGAGCTGGCCGCAAGCGGCGTAGATATCCCGCCCCCGCGGACGCCTCACAAATGCAGGAATGCCCGCTTCTCGCAGGGTGTTTTGAAACGCCGTCACTCGCTCCGCGCTGGGAGTCGTAAAGGCAATTCCCGGCCCCGGGTTCAGCGCGATCAGGTTCACCTTACAGCGCAGCCCGCGTAGCAACTCGGCAACTTCCCTGGCATTCTCCGGCGTGTCGTTCACGCCCCCGAGCAGTACGTACTCGAAGGTAATCCACTCCCGCGTGCGCAACGGAAACTCCCGCGCCGCGGCTATCAGCATTTCCAACGTCCACTTCTTGTTCAGCGGCATCAGCCGCGTACGCAGCGCATCGTTCGAAGCATTCAAAGAAATCGCCAGCTTCGGCCGGATCTTCTCCCCGCCAAAATCATGGATGCGCGGCACAATCCCCGCCGTCGACACCGTCATCCGCCGCTCCGCAATCCCAACGCCCTCCACTAACAACCGCGCCGCCTTCACAAAATTCTCGTAATTCAGGAACGGCTCGCCCATGCCCATAAAAACCAGGTTGATGCGATCCTCCGGCGGCGAAACCTTCTGGTCCTTGAGCACTGCACAAACCTGCCCGACGATCTCGCCCGCAGTCAGGTTGCGCTTTACGCCGAGCAATGCCGTGAGACAGAACTGGCAGTCCACCGCACAACCCACCTGGCTGGAAATGCAAATCGTCGATCGGTGGTTTTGGGTGGCGCATCGCTTCCAGCGCTGGGATAAGAGTCCTTCGTGATTGGGGGCTTCAGCCCCTGAAGTACTTAGGCCGGGAAGCTCCGCCAACTCCCCCGATTCACTCCCATCGCCCGCTTCCCCGCCGTCACCTTCCGGCATCCACACGGTTTCAACGCTCTCTCCGTCGGCAAACCCAATCAGGTACCGCACCGTCCCGTCCTGCGAGACAAATTTCTTCTCGATCTGCGCCGCCCCAACCATAGTCCCGCTCTGCGCCAGACGCTCACGAAACTCCCGCGGCAGTGTAGACATCTCCTCCAGCGTCTCCACCCGCTGCCGGTAGACCGCGTCCATGATCTGCTTGGCACGATAGCTGCGCTCACCCGCCTTGATTACCAGCGCGATAATCTCTTCGCGGTCCAGACCGAGTAGCAATGTCAAAGGGTCCCTCATCGATTAAATCGGACACATCTCCGTCTGGGCTGCATCAAAAAACCTTCAGGATTATCCTGCAACTTGCTGATTCTAAATCACTAAACATCTTATTGTCGCACACCCCGCCGGGCCCCGCCAGATGTGTAAGAATAGTATGGTACGTCTGGGAAGTTCCAAGAATCAAACTTAAGAACGCCCGCCCCAACTACATCGCCATGGTAAAAGAAGTCCGCAATATTCGCCGCCAGGTATTGCCTCACGGCCTCACCGTAATCACCGAGCAGATGGAGCACATCCGCTCGGCGTCCATCGGAATTTGGCTCGAAACCGGCTCCCGCGACGAAACGCCGCAATCGAACGGCATCTCCCACTTCATCGAGCACATGGTCTTCAAAGGCACCAAGCACCGCACCGCCGAAGAGATTGCCCGCCAAGTCGATTCCATCGGCGGCAACATGGACGCCTTTACCTCCAAAGAATGCATCTGCTTCAACGTCAAGGTGCTCGACGAGAACGTTCCCATCGCGCTTGAGATTCTTACGGACCTCGTCCTGCACCCCACATTCACCGCCGAGGACATCGCCCGCGAGCGCGGCGTGATTCTCGAAGAAATCAAGATGGACGAGGACAATCCTGACTACCTCGTCCACGAAATCTTCACCCAGAATTTCTGGAAAGATCATCCGCTGGGCAAACCCATCCTGGGAACCAAAGAAACTGTGAAGCGTTTCGAGCGCCAGGCGGTGCTCGATACATATGCTCATCGCTTTGCACCCGGCAACATCATCGTAGCCGCCGCCGGGCATCTCGACCACGATCAGTTCGTCGACCTCGTGGTGAAGCACTTCGAGCACCTGAAGCCCGCGCAGAACGGCTTTCACTCCGCCGAACCCAAAATCGTTCCGCGCATCGTGCTGCGCAATAAGAAAGCGCTCGAGCAGGTTCAGCTTTGCATCGGCGTTCCCGCGTATCCCATTGCCCACGAAAAGCGCCACGCCGGCTACATTCTCAACACTCTGCTCGGCGGAGGCATGAGTTCCCGCCTGTTCCAGAATATTCGCGAGCGTCAGGGCCTGGCCTACTCGATTTACAGCGACCTCAATCCCTACCGCGATACCGGATGCATGGCCGTCTACGCCGGGACTTCGCTGGCCTCGGCAGCGAAAGTAGTCCGTTCGGTCGTAAACGAATTTCGGGACTTGAAAAATAAGCCGGTGCCCGAGGAAGAGCTGCGCCGTTCCAAAGACCAACTCAAAGGCAGTCTAATGCTGTCGCTCGAGTCGAGCACAGCTCGCATGTCCAACCTGGCCCGGCAGGAAATGTACTTCGACCACTTCCAGGATCTCGATGAACTCATCGAGAAGATTGAAGCCGTCACCGCCGCCGATCTGCAAAGCTTGGCCCAGGAATTTTTCAAAACGGAATCGGTTGCCGTCACCGCACTCGGCAATCTGAGCGGGTTGAAGATCTCCCGCGATCAACTCACCTGCTGAAAATCCTCTGGCATTACCCTGTGTTCCCCGTGCCCTGAGCGAAGCCGAAGGGTGCTCTATGTTTAAAGCTTTGTCTTCCACGTGTAACTTTCTCGGCCCCGGCTCATCCCATCTCAGCCTGCAGGTAAGAACCTGCCGGACGACCGAACTTGATACTCACCTCGAAGGAGAAACCTATGAAGAAGATTTTCGGCAGTTTGATGCTTGCGTGCTTGTTGGCCGCCCCGTTGGCTGGCTTCGCTCAGGACTCGATGAAGCAGGATAGCTCAACCCAGGACACGATGAAAAAAGACGACTCGATGAAGAAAGACGATTCGATGAAGAAGGACGACACCAAGAAAACAACCAAAAAGGCCAAGACCGCGAAGAAAGACTCGATGAAGAAAGACGACAGTATGAAAAAGGATGACATGAAGAAAGACGACAGTATGAAGAACGACCAGATGAAGCCGAACTAGTCGTCCGGATGCAGGCGCGGGCCATCGGGTCCGCGCCGCTTTTGCCTTCTTTAATGTCCCGCCGTGCTAAGAAGTTCCCTTTGTTCCTCGTTTGCCTCAACACCCGCGTCGTCGGCTACTTCCGCACCGGGATGCCCGGTTAACGACGTCTTCAGATATTTCCGCAGGCAGCGCGTACAAGGAAAATAGCCCTCCTGCATCGCTTCCTTGGCCGTCATCGTGCGCTCGGAGGCTTTGTCGTGGATGAAAGGGCACCCGGGCACATGAAAGAGCTTGGCGCCGGATGAAACCACCACCACCAGATCGGGAGGAATGTTGTTACCCGGCTCGGCATGCTGCGATCGGATGAAATTCCTGAGAGTGGGGACCTTCGCCAACTGCAAACCTCCGGCGATCAGAGCCATCGCCGCCACCGGCACCAGCCACGCCGACCAACTCGACCATGCCCGCCTGTCCACTGCGGTATTTTTCGCCAGCCGTTTCTCGAGCCTCCGGCCGAAACCCGCGGGCACCTCCAGCATGCGCTCATCGCCATAGAGCTGCACCACATTCCGCGTTCCCGCCAGCACCGAGGCACACTGCTTGCAGGTTCGGAAATGCTCGTCCATCGTAGAGCGCAGCGCAGCGTCGACGTCTCCATCGACGTAATTCGAAATTTCCTTACATACCTGTTCGCAGTTCGCTACCATGGCTTGTTTCCCTTCTCGAATGGCAGACGGCTGAACCAGCCCTGCTCCCATCCGGCGGCCAGTAGATCGCGCAGCATCAGCCGCGCCCGCAACAGCCGCGTCTTCACCGAGGCCACCGTTATGCCCAGCGCCTCGGCCGTCTCCTGAATGTTCAGGTGTTCCATATCGCGCAGCACAAACACCTCGCGATATTTTCGATCAAGTGTGGCCAGGGCCTCCGCCAGCCGCAGCCGCACTTCCTTTCGCTCCAGCGCTTCCGAGGGAATCTCGCGCCAGTCAGCAAAATCGCGGGGTGCATAGTCACTATCCTCGTCACGGCGGTCGTCGATGCCTTCCATGGGCACAGTTCGCTCCCTTCGCCGGCGCATCAGAGACTCATTCACCGTGATCTGAATCAGCCACGTGCTAAAGCGAGCCTCGGCGCGAAACTGCCGGATATTCGCAAACGCCTTCAGCATCGCCTCCTGCGCCGCGTCCTCAGCGTCCTGCTCATTCCTTAGAATCGCGAGCGCCGCGGCATAAACCCGCCGTTCATAAGGCCGGACCAACTCGTAGAACAGTTCATGCTGGCCGCCCTGCACGCTTGAAATCAGATCCTGCTCGCGCGTACTGGTCTGCCCCGGATTGTTCAACACCATGCCTGGTTCGGACATCTAGCGTGCAATCCTCGCTTCGTCACGCGCGTTCTAACCGCAGCGCTAAAGCTCTGCGCCACCCAAAGGCCGGGGCTTCTCAGTACTCCGGATCTTTCTTCCAACCTGTCAGCATGGAAACGAAATTGTTCCAGCCATGCAGGATCACCATCACCAGATGTCCGAGGATGAAAAACAAGATCGCCCACATCACCGCGAAATGCCAGATGCGCGCATAGTGAAACCCTCCCATCATCCACGCCA
>PMSQ01000032.1 GCA_003168355.1 Acidobacteriaceae bacterium
GCTGGTGTTGCTCATGGTGCGGTCCATCCATGCGGTCGCACAGATTCTATACCAAGTGCCTTTCGGCGCGAGTGAAGTCGTGCCCTTCCCGGTCGTGGCGCTGCCGAATCATCAGAGGGATGGGTCGTGGAATCCCACGTCTCGCAAATATGGGGCGCGGGAACGATGTCCACGGGGGCTGAAGCCCGGTTGTTTTTTGACGCTTGACGCGGCGCTTAAGCGCCGCTCTTCCACGGTTGTGCGCGGGTTCGTGGATCTTCCATATTTGCCCTCTCACCCGGCGCTTGCGGTGACGTGGAAGAGCGGCCCTTTCAGGGCCGCGTTCTGGCGCATGACAGATTTTGGGCTTTTTAGCCCCTGTAGTCGTCTCCCTTGGAGTGCAAAAAAAACCATCCCCGGGGCTGAAGCCCGGTTGCTTTTGGGGCGCTTGACGCGGCACTGAAAGCGCCACTCTTCCAGGTGCTGCGTGGGTTCGTGATGGTTGATTCTGAGTCGACTGTTTGCGCGACCGAGGAAGAGCGGCCCTTTTAGGGCCGCGTCTGTTGGACAAGGATTGTTGGCTTTAGCTCTGGTGGTCGTTTTCGATGCGGCTGCGGCGAAACCATCTACTGGGGCTAGAGCCGACTTATTTTAGAACTTTGACGCGGCGCTGAAAGCGCCGCTCTTCCACGTCACTTCATGAGTTGGAGCCGGCCTCCCACGTCGATTCGGTGCGGCTCCTTTCTGAGTTCCCAATCTGGAATCTCATTTTCTCCCAACGTGACAGATATCACATTCCCTTCCCCTGTGCGGTCTTACGATCCGATCATGGATGACTCGCAACGTACGTTTTTCGTCACAACCGTCACTTGGCAACGCTTGCCCATCTTTCGTGTCGAGGCTCGGGCTCAGCTCCTGATCGATGTGCTACTTGCTTATCGTGACCAAGGGAAATATTTGCTGCACGAGTTTGTCGTCATGCCGGACCATATTCATGTGATGCTCACCCCAGCGGCAGATATTTCAGTGGAGAGGGCAGTGCAATTCATCAAAGGCGGATATTCCTATCGTCTGCGGAAGGAAGAGAAGATTCAGGTCTGGCAGCCGAGTTTCACGAATCATCGGATTCGGGATGCGGAGGATTACGAGCGGCATGGTAGCTACGTGCGTTTGAATCCGGTTCGCGCGGGGTTGGTGCGGGATGCGGCAGGGTATCCGTCTTCGTCGGCGGGTTCGGGGTTTCGGATGGATGCGATGCCACAGGGGCTAAAGCCCGATTTCTCTAAGAGCGCTTGACGCGGCGCTGAAGCGCCGCTCTTCCACGGTCGTGCAGGGGTTTGTGACGTTTGTATCTACTTCGTCATAGTTCTGGCTCTGCGGGACTCGGTCCGTTCCTTGGGAGCTTGCGGCACGACTGAAGTCGTGCCCTTCCCGGTCGTGCCGTTTCCAAATCTCCAGAGGGATGGGGGCACCCGCTTGGGTCGTGATGACGTCGGCTGAACAGCAGGTTCCTCACCGGGCTTTCCCGGTTCGAAATGACAATAGTTTGAGTGGCCTGCGGCCAAACAACGTCGACTTCGCATTTGGGCATTTCCACAGGCCGGCCCGGCGACAGTGACGGATGACCTTGTGGATGTCCTTAGGATTGAAATAGCGGGATCGTTCTGCGGTCCAGAAAACTAAAAGGGGTTGAGCGATGAGGCGGAAGGCTAGTCGGATGGCGGGTGGGAAGTTGCCGGGGTGCAAGGAGCGGGGAGAGTGGGCGGAGCTTTATTTCATGATGATGGCGGCAGGGCTGGGGATGAAGGTGTCGAAGCCGTTTGGGGATTCGGGGAGATATGACGTGGGCGTGGAGAGTCAGGCTCGGGAGAATCGGGTTCGGGAGAGGGTTGGGCGGGAAAATCATTCTTCGGAAAATCATGCTGGGGAAAATCGGGGGCGGGTGCTGCGGGTGCAGGTGAAGTCGACGATCTACAAGCGGCGCAATGGGGAGTACAGCTTGAATGTGATGGGGCCGAGGCGGCAGAAGTATGCGCCGGGGACGGTGGATTTTTTTGCGGTGCTGCTGATTCCGATTGACGACTGGTACATCATTCCGTTTGAGGTGATGGGGAGGAAGAATTCGAGTCTGCACTTTACGCCCAAGAGCAAGCGGCAGAAGTATGGAGAGTATCGGGAGGCGTGGCATTTGCTGAGGGAGACGGGGCTGACGATTCAGGCTTGCGTGGATGAGGAATGGACAGAGATAGTCGCCGGGACAGCAGATTCCTCGCTTCGCTCGGAATGACAATTTCTTTTTGAACCGCAAGAGTGAGCTGTTCGATCCTTAATCCTCTCGGAGAAGAATGAATCGTCCGTGGAATCCCACGTCTCGCAAAAGACGCGAGACATGGGGCACCCCGTTTCCTTAAACTACAATTCGAGATCTACTTTGAAAAGGGAATACGGTATATCGTGTTCCCTTTTCCATTTGCAACGTTCGGTGGGTTTGCCTCACTATCTACCTAAACAGGAGTGGACTGCGATGGCGGCTGGACTGGATCAACTCAAGCACATTGTAGTGTTGATGATGGAGAACCGGTCGTTTGACCACATGCTGGGATCGCTGACGGCGGTGAATTCGCAGATCGATGGGATTACGGCGGGACTGAGCAATCCGGATACGACGGGCGCGGCGGTGCAGCCGCAGGCGCTGGCGGCGTTTCAGGGGCAGCTCGATCCGGACCCGGACCATCATTTTCCGGCGGTGGATTTGCAGATTTTTGGCGGGGATACGAGCGCGGGGCGGCAGCCGAATATGCAGGGGTTTGTGAAGAGTTATTTCAATCAGCAGCAGGATGTGGGGCACTCGCAGAAGATCATGTATTACTTTGCGCAGAATCAGTTGCCGGTGCTGACTACGCTGGCGCTGGAGTTTACGGTGTTTAACCGATGGTTCGCGTCGATTCCGGGGCCGACGATTTGCAATCGGGCGTTCGCGCATTATGGGACGTCGTTTGGGCAGGTGGGGATGGACGTGTTTTATGTGAAGGAACCGTACAAGAGTATTTACGAGCGGATGGTTGCGGCCGGGCACACGGCGAAGATTTATTACTACGACACGACCAGCTCGACGATGGAAGTGGTGAACCTGCTGCAGAACGAGCCGAAGCTGTTTGGAACGTATCAGCAGTTTTTGTCGGATTGCGCGAGCGGGAGTTTGCCGGATTATTCGTTTGTGGAGCCGAACTATAACGATCACGATGGAGATGATGGGGAGGAAGTGGCGAGCGATCAGCATCCGGATCACAACATTCAGGCAGGAGAGGCGTTCATTGCAAGCGTGTACAACGCCATCAAGCAGAACGCGAATTTGTGGGCGAGCACGGCGCTGCTGGTGGTGTATGACGAGCATGGGGGAATTTACGATCACGTGGTGCCGCCGAATTGTTCGGCGAATGCTCCGGATGGGTTTGTGGCTTCGGCGAACGATACAGGAATGGGGATGCCGTTTGCCTTTGACCGGCTGGGCGTGCGGGTGCCGGCGATTCTGATTTCGCCGTGGGTTCCGAAGGGGACGGTGGTGAACGGGCGCACGTTTGAGCATGCTTCGATTCCGGCGACGGTGACGAAGTTTTTCCTGGGGAGCTACGCGCAGCGCACGGCGCGGGAGGCGGCGGCGGATACGTTTGTGGATTTGGTGTCGCTCGATGTGATGCGGCAGGATTGTCCGGATTTTGGGTAGGAACGGCGCGGCGTTGCCGCGCATGATGAGGGTTGCCATGATGATAAAAATACCGGTGCCGCCGCAGAGCGCAATGAACAAGGACCGTCCGGTTTCGGGACTGCTGAGGACGCAGATTCTGCATCTGCACGAAGCGGAGCGAAGGCTGCCGCTGCGGCACCACACCGAGATTTACATTAATGCGATCAAGACTGAGGGAGAGGCAGCGGAGTACATACGCGCGGTGACGGAAGCGATTCACGACGCGCACGCGGCGGCGGCGGCGAGACGGACGAGACGCAAGCCGGAGGTGATTGAGATCGCGGCGGCGGCCGACGAGGGGCCGATGGGGAAACCAAAGAGTGGTAGTAAAGGGAAGAAAAAGGGGAAGAGTTAGAGACGGAGTTCGGTGTTGTGGACGTGGCTAGACTACCGAGCTACGCCGGTCGGACAGCCGAGGGCGGCTGTCCCCACATGAGAATTTGTTCCTGCGGATGAGTGGGAGGCGGTATGCGGTGGAGTTGGTTGATCGTGCTATCGCTGGCGGGCACACTCGCGGCGCAGGAGAGCATGCTGCATGCGGAGTTTCGGCGCGAGGGCGAACGGGCCAGCGATGCGTGCAAAGATTTTGGTTTCAAAACTCTGCCGGGATGCGCGGTTGAGATTTTTACCGATCATCCGCTGCACATTGCGGCGGGAAGCATGCCGGCGCAGAATGGGTTTGCTCTGGGCGGGGCATTCGTTGCTGACAAGAATACGACTAACTGGCGGATGACCTGGGACGTGGATGCGGTGGGCTCTACGAATGCCTCGTGGCGGGCGGGCGGATATATGAAGTTGATCCATACGCCGAATGAGCCGATACATGTGATCATTCCCGTGACCCCACAGCCGGGTGCGACAACTGAGCCGAAGAAGCCTGAGAAGAAAGCGCCGATCGATCTGGTGCATCCTTATACGGTTTTCAACCTGTACGCGCAGTCGATCTCTCTGAACAAACTTTATTTCTTTGGGCTGGGGAACGATTCCGCGCTGGCGGGGCAGTCGGTGTTTGGGATGACGCAAAGCATCGTGGGCGGAAATGCGATCAAGCCGGTCTATGAGTGGGCGGCGATCAGCAAGCTTAAGCTTGCATTACTGGGTGAAATGAACGGGCGGTTCGTTAGCGTGAGGGGCGATAACGGGCAATCTTCGCCGTCGATCGGGACACTTTATACTAACGCGACTGCGCCGGGGCTGAGTAGCCAGCCGGGTTTTGTGCAGCTTGGAGAAGGGTTTCGCATCGAGCCCGTTTTGTTCAAGGACCACTTTCAACTGAATTATCTGGGGAACTTTCAGCAGTTCTTTGCGCCGTCGAGTTCGACGAATTCCTTCCTGCGGTGGACGGCTGATCTGAACCACACTTTCTATTTGTACGGCTACTCGAAGTCAGGCGCCAAGAACACGGACTCTAGTGGTCCGGACGAGTGTGCGCCGAACGGGGCGAAGTGTCCGGAGATTTCGCACACGCCGAATCTGAATGGGTCGATTGGAGTGCGGCTGCTGGTTTCGGAATCGATCAACTCGGCGACGAGTGCGGTGCCGTTTTATTTTCAGCAGACGCTGGGCGGGGCGGACATTGACGGAGGGATGGCGCTGGGAAGTTACCAGGACTACCGGTTTCGGGCGCCCAATCTTCTGTTGTTGCAGGAGAACTTCGAGCATTCGATTTGGGGTCCGTTTGGGTTCAAGTTTATGACCGATGAGGGGATGGTGGCGCTGACTCGGGGCGATTTAGGGTTTGATCATCTTAAACACAGCTTCGCGGCTGGACTGACTTTGCGGGCCGGCGGGTTCCCGATGGTTTCGCTGATGTTCGCCTGGGGAGGGCCGGAGGGGCACCACAACATCTTCAATATGAATAATTCGTTGTTGGGAGGATCGGCGCGGCCATGGTTGGATTGAGGGTGGCCTGTAAGATTTTCTCGGTTGGCGTCGCGCTTTTTCGGAGCTCGCGGAAAAAACGTCCACGGGGGCTGAAGCCCGGTTTCATTTGGATCTTTACGCGGCGCTGAAGCGCCGCTCTTTCACGGTTGTGCGCGGGTTCGTGATACTGGCCGAGAACTTTCTTTTCGCCCCTTCGGGGCTTGTTATCGTTCCACTTATTACCCACAGCTTGCGCTGTGGGCTGCATTCTTGCGCCGCTTCACGGCTAAAGTCCAAGGCAAACTCCCTACAGCCAGCAAAGCTTGTCGTTCTCGCACGAGACAGGGTTGAAGCCCGGTTTCATTCGGATCTTTACACGGCGCTGAAGCGCCGTTCTTCCACGGTTGTGCACGGGTTCGTGATGGTCCGAAAACTTCGAACTTCGAACTTAATGTCCGCCGCTGAGCTCGCGCACGATGGCTCCTACGAACTGCTTGGCGTCGCCGAAGAGCATCAGGGTGTTGGGGAGGTAGTAGAGGGGGTTGTCGATGCCGGCGAAGCCGGGGCTCATGCCGCGTTTGATCACCATGACGGTGTGGGCTTT
>PMSQ01000051.1 GCA_003168355.1 Acidobacteriaceae bacterium
AGACGAAGATCAATGTGATCGATACGCCCGGGTTCAACATGTTTGTCCACGAGGCACGAATGGTGCTGCCGGTGGTGGATGCGGCGATTGTGGTGGTGGATGGCGTGGCCGGCGTGGAAGTGGTGACGCAGCGGGTGTGGAACGATTGCGAAGAGTACAAGACTCCGCGGCTGATTGTGGTGAATCGCATGGACCGCGACCGCGCGAATGCGGAGCGCGTCCTGGAGTCGCTGATCAATGCATTCGGGCGAAATGTGATTCCGATCGAGCTGCCGATCGGAAGCGAGAAGAATTTGACCGGCGTGGTCGACCTGGTGCGCATGAAAGCTTACACGTATGAGCTGGGAGGGAATGGAAAAGGTAAAGAGACCGAGATCCCGGCCAACATGCGAGCGCAGGTGCAGGAATCGCACGAGCAACTGGTCGAACTGGTGGCCGAGGGTGATGACAAGCTGATGGAGGAGTTCTTCGAGAAGGGGACGATTCCGGAAGAAGATTTGATCCCGGCGCTGCATAATGCGATTCGCGAGGACAAACTCTTCCCGGTGATCTTCAGTTCGGGGCTGGGTAACATTGGGGCCGACCGCGTGATGGATTTTATTGTGGATTACACTCCGGCACCTTCCGAGCATGAATGGGTGCAGGGTGACCCGGCGGCCTCAGGCAACGGAGATGTGCCGAAGCGGCATGAGACAGACGCGGAGCCGGTGTCACTTTATGTGTTCAAGACGGTTTCGGACGCGTTTGCGGGAAGGATTTCATACTTCAAGGTTTTCTCTGGTGTGCTGAAGAACGAGTCCACGATTCAGAATTTCTCGCGTGGACCGGCGGAGAAGCTGTCGCATATTTCCATCATGCAAGGAAAGACAGCGGTGCCGGTGATCGAGTTGCATGCGGGAGATATTGGCGCGGTCGCGAAATTAAAAGACACGCTCACCGGCGACACGCTGGGAGATAAGGCCGCGCCCATTCAGTATCCGCGAGTGAAGCTGCCGGAGCCGGCGATCACGTTTGCCATCGAGCCGAAGAGCCGCGCCGATGAAGACAAGCTGGGTCCAGGCATTCACAAGCTGATGGAAGAAGATGCCATGCTCCGATTCTTTCGGGATGCGCAGACCCAGGAATTCCTCATCGCGGGCACGGGACAGCAGCACATTGAAGTCGTGGTGGCGAAGCTGAAGAAGCGGTACCACACGGAAGTAGTTTTGAAAGCGCCCAAAGTCCCATATCGCGAGACCATTCGCGGCAAAGCTGACGTGCAGGGCCGGCATAAGAAGCAGACCGGCGGCCACGGACAGTACGGCGATTGCAAGATCAAAATGGAGCCGATGACGCGCGGCGGACAGTTTGAGTTTGTGAACGATATTTTTGGGGGAGCAATTCCAAAGAACTATATTCCCGCCATCGAAAAAGGAATCAAGGATGCGGCGGCGCGGGGATATCTGGCGGGATTTCCGGTGGTGGATTTCCGCGTGATTCTGTACGACGGTTCGTATCACGATGTGGACTCGAACGATATGTCGTTTCAAATGGCAGGACGTATCGCGTTCAGGAAGGCGATGGAACAGGCCAAGCCCACCATCCTGGAGCCGGTGATGCATGTGGAGATTACGATACCGGACGATTTTGCGGGCTCGATCATGGGTGATTTGAACAGCCGCCGGGGACGGATTCAGGGCATGGACAATAGGGGAGGCAACACCGTAGTGAAAGCCGAAGTGCCCATGGCCGAGATGCTGACCTACGGCGTGGATCTGACTTCAATGACGCAAGGCCGCGGCAGCTTCAACATGGAAATGCACCACTACGACACCGTGCCGGGGCAGTTGCAGGAAAAGATTATTGAGAAGGCCAAGGCGGCGCGGGGCGAGGTCAAGGAAGAGGAAGAGTGAAAGAGGCGCGGTGCAGGGGAGAATGCCTTGAAGCCGCTGGGAAGCGATTGGGGATATAGAGATCCTTCGACTGCGCGTGACCGCCTTTCAGGCGCTCACGCTTCGCTCAGGATGACAGTGAAAATTATGAAGATCGACGCGAGGTTCAGAACGAGAGTAATCCTGATTGGTGTCTGCGCTGTTTTCGTTTTTCTTTTCGCGCCGTCGCCGCTGGCGCACGCGGCGGCTGAGATGCAAGTCTTTTCCACATCGGCTGGACCGGTGAAGATAACGCCTATATATCACGCCAGCACTCTGATCGAAGCGGGAGGAAAGACTATCTACCTCGATCCTGCCAAGCCCGCCAAATTGTCAGGGCTTCCCAAAGCAGACCTCATTCTGATCACCGACATTCACGGGGATCATATGGACCCTGAGTCGATCAAGGAAGTCATTAAGGCTGAAACGGAAATTCTGGCGCCGCCGGCGGTGGTGGTAACGGTTACCACCGCCAAACCCATTGCCAATGGAGAAACGAAGAACTGGCAGGGATGGACGATTGAGGCTATCCCCGCATACAACCTCAAGCGCGGCCCATCCCCAGAAAAGCTATTTCACGACAAGGGACGCGGCAATGGCTACGTCCTCACCTACGGCGGCAAGCGCTTTTATTTTTCGGGTGACACCGAAGGCGTTCCCGAGATGCGGGCGCTCAAGAACATCGATGTAGCCTTCGTGTGCATGAATCTGCCTTACACCATGCCGCCGGAAGAGGCTGCTGACGCGGTGAAGGCCTTTCACCCCAAAGTTGTGATTCCCTACCACTATCACGGATCTGATCTCGCCGTGTTTCAGAAGGGATTGGAAGGGACCGGGATTGAGGTACGGCTGCTGGAGTGGTATCCGAAGTAGGAAGCGATCAGGAGGGGGTGGCGCAGGATTGACCGTCAGCTGATCGAGCTAGGAGATCTTCATCCCCTGCGCCTTCGCCAGCTTTGCCTGACGCTCGTCAAACGTCCAGAATCGTTCAGCCTCGAGTTCGAGCGCGCACGCGACATGTAATGTATCGAGCGTTCGCATGCCGAGCTTCGGCGCGTAACGGCGGCCCAGGTCGGCGCAAACCTCGAAGGCGTTTTCAGGCATTGCCGTCTCAAGCCATAAGCCATCGGCCCGGTCGCGCTTCAACGTGTCGAAGACGGTCTCCGCTTCTGCCTGGGAAACCTTGCGATAAAAAACCTGTTTGGCGATGACATGAAAACACTCCGCAGAGTGAAGAGGGGTAAACCAGACACGGGGTTTCTCTTTCATCCGCTCCCGCGCGGCTGAGGAATGCATGTCTTGCACGTAAAGCGACGCGAGAAAACTGGTGTCGGCGTAGACAGTCAGAAACGGCCTCGATCCTCTATCAAGTCGTCGACGAGAGTTAAAACGCGGTCGCCAAATATTTTCTTGGCGCGGGCCTCAAAGTCGGGCCACTTCGCCGGTTTTTCTTCCGCCCTTTCAGGAACAATGCGGGCAATGACCTTGTCGCGTTCTCGGAGTTCGACCGTCGTTCCTGCGCGCAGCCAAGCTTTCAAGCGGCGTGTCTCGCGAAGCTGTCTCATGTTAACCGATGGCATCAATACAATGTGACACATAATGTGTCACATTGTCAAGAACTCCTGTGGAAACAGATTCGCCATCTCTGCGGCCGGGCTGCGCCCGGGCTGGACAGCCGAGGCGGGTGTCTCTACAGGGGTCGTGGTAATATCCGGCGAGTGGCTACTGCGAAGAACAATCCTAACCTGAATTACAGCCCTGACCGCCTCGTCTCCGCGGCGGCGGTAGAGGACGATTCTTCGTTTGAGCTGAAGCTGCGCCCGCAGCGGCTGGGCGAGTTCATCGGACAAGCTAAAGTCAAAGAGAATCTGGCGGTGGCGATTGAGGCGGCGCGCTCGCGCGGTGAGGCCATGGACCACGTGCTGCTCTACGGGCCTCCGGGGCTGGGGAAGACAACGCTGGCCAACATCATTGCCAATGAGCTGAGCGTGCACTTTCAGCCGACGGCCGCACCCCTGCTGCAGATCAAGGGCGACCTGACCGCGATCATCACCAACATGCAGGACAAGCAGGTCCTGTTCATCGATGAGATTCACCGGCTGCAGCCGGTGCTGGAAGAGTTGCTTTATTCGGCGCTGGAAGATTACAAACTCGACATTATTATTGGGCAGGGGCCTTCGGCGCGCACCCACACGCTCGAAGTGAAGCCGTTCACCTTTGTCGGCGCGACGACGCGGGCGGGATTGATTTCTGCGCCGCTGCGGTCGCGCTTTGGGATTGTGCTGCGGCTGGAGTTCTATACTCCGGAGGATTTGCGCGTGATCGTGGAACGGTCGGCGGAGATTCTCGGGGTCGAGATCAACGATACGGGTGCAATCGAGATTGCCAGCCGGTCGCGCGGAACGCCGCGAATCGCAAACCGTCTGCTGCGGCGGGTGCGCGACTACGCGCAGGTGCGCGGAGCCGGAAAGATCGATTTGCCCACGGCGCAGGCGGCGCTGCAAATGCTGGAAGTCGATAAATACGGCTTCGACGAAGTCGACCGGCGGCTGCTGCTGACCATCATCGAAAAATATCAGGGCGGGCCGGTGGGCGTGAATACGCTGGCGGCAGTGCTGGCCGAGGAGCCCGACGCCATCGAGGAGATTTACGAGCCATTCCTGATGCAGATTGGGTTCTTGAACCGCACTCCGCGCGGGAGAGTGGCGACGCAGCTGGCGTACGATCATTTTGGGATCACGCCGAGCCGACGGCAGAGTTCGTTGTTCTGATTCCGCGAGACCCCGGTTCGCTCCCCGGACCCGGCAGTGCCTGACTCCCCCGCATTCTTCATGCCAAACCCTCCGCGCATTCGTGTTCGGGAAACCTTAGAACAACGCTTTCTTGTTTTGTGAGACGCGCCATGGTGTATGTTGCTTGATTCCTCTCGATACGTGAACGGAGAGACGTGAGGGTGCATTGCGTCCGGGCGAAGTTCGAAGTGGTTCATTCAAAGGGGTCATGAGATTCCTGCTGGCGGGTGTGATTACGCTACTTGCACTCGCAGGGGCTGGTTGGGGCGCACCAGCGCCGCAGACGGCGGCCCTGGTGCAGAACTCCACTCCAGCGTCGCAGGACGCAGCGCCAGCGCAGCAGGGCCCGCCGGAACAGAATTCCCAGACCACTCCGCAGAATCCTCCGCCTCCTTCGAGAGCAAATCCCACGCCCCCGGGACAAAAACCTGAGCCATCCCTGCAGAATCCAGCGCCCTCGGCCCAGTTGCCGGAACCGGCTATCAAACAGCCGGAAGTGCGGCCGGCGCCGACGCCGGCAATCGCGCCACCATCCCTGACCATCCCGCGTTTGACTCATGCGCCTGCACTCGAGGATTTTCTGGAGATGAAGCCGCAGAGTGAGACGGCACTGCAGATGGCGAAGGTGACGGGTTTCGTGCAGAGAGATCCACACGACGGCGAGAAAGTCTCGGAGCAGACGGAAGCCTATCTGGGCTACGACCAGAAAAATCTGTACATCGTGTTCGTGTGTTACGACGATCCGAAGAAGGTGCGGGCGCGCATGTCGGTGCGCGAGGACATTTACGACGATGACCAGGTCGAGGTCATGCTCGATACCTTTCATGACCGGCGGCGGGCCTATGCCTTCCAGACCACGCCACTGGGCGTGCAGTGGGATGCGATCTGGACTGAGGCCTCGCGGGAAGAAGTGAATGGGAATTTCGATACGTCGTTCGACACGGTGTGGGATACGCGAGGCAAGGTGACCAGCCGTGGCTTTGTGGTGTGGATGGCAATTCCATTCAAGAGCCTGCGTTTTCCGGCCACGAAAGATCAGACGTGGGGAATCATTCTGTATCGTGGAATCGTCCGCAAGAACGAAGATGCATTCTGGCCGCAGATTTCCTACAAAGTAGCGGGCCGGCTAGGGCAGGCGGCGACTTTATATGGGCTGGAGGGGATCTCGCCGGGGCGCAGCATCGAACTGATCCCTTACGGAATCATGCGCGGCTTCCGGGCGCTCGACCAGCGCGACCCGTACAACCCAAATTTTCAGAGTGCGACGGCGCAGGGGCAGGCGGGCATGGATGCGAAGTTTGTGATCCATGACCACTTTGTGCTGGACATGACCGCGAATCCGGACTTCAGCCAGGTGGAATCGGAGGATCCGCAGATCACGGTGAACCAGAGATTCGAGGTGTACTTTCCCGAGAAGCGGCCGTTCTTTCTGGAGAACGAAGACTACTTTCGGACGCCGTTCGATTTGTTTTTCACACGTAATATTCAAGACCCTTCGGCGGGAATCCGGTTGACGGGGAAGGAAGGTCCGTATTCGGTCGGGCTGATGGCCACCGATGACCGCGCGCCGGGGCTGGCTGTGCCGAGCTACTGTCCTCCCTCCGAGACGTCCTCTATTTGTTCCGACAATCTTTTTGGCGATCGGTCCTACTTCACGATCGCGCGGGTGAGCCGCGACATATTCAAGCAATCGAGCCTGGGGGCGGTTTACACCGATTGGGAGTGTCCCGCGACCGGCGAGGTTAACCGCGTGGGTGGAGTGGACACGAGGTTAAAGTTCAATGCCAACTGGACCTTGGAAGGTCAGGCGGTAGTAAGTTCGAGCAACCTGCGAGGGCGGAATGCTAGCAATCTCGAGACCACGTGCGAGTACGGCCTCTACCCCTTCAGCTCCGGCAACGTCGGGAATGGCAATCATTATGCTGGCCCGGCGGACAAACTCGATCTGAAGCGCGAAGGGCTGCACTTTTCTTACGAGGGAATCTACGACGATATCAGTCCCGGGTTTGTGACTGTGCCGGGATTCGTGAACCGCGTGGACATCCGCGGACTGTACCATACGATCGACTATCGGTTCCGTCCGAAAAAGGGCTGGATCGTCGACTGGGGCCCGTCGCTGAACCAGCGCTACGTCTTCGATCACGAAGGCAACCGGTTAGATACGGATTATCAGCCCTATCTGGCGGTTCAAGGGCGTGGGCAGACTTTCTTCTATTTCTTTCCCTACGAAGAACTAAGGGAGCGCCTGAGGCCGCAGGACTTCGCCTTTCTTGGCTTATCCGTGAACCAGAACCAGGACTACCACGAACACCGCAGCGGAGCATCGTTCCAAACCGGCTATTTTAAGAAAGTTACAGTGGGGGCGGGCTATTACTGGGGAGACGGAATCAACTTCGTGCCCGCGACGAACGCACTGCCTCAGTCTCTTTTAGGACGGCTGGATACGGCCTCTGGCACGCTCACGTTTCGTCCTGTTAAGCCGTTGAAGATCGAAAATACTTATCTGTTTGAGCGCTTGCGAGCGACAGAGAGCGAATATCTTCTTACCCTCCAACAGATCGCTCTTTCCGAGACGCCCGGCATCCCCATCGGGAAAGGTATCTTCGACAACCACATTGTACGCAGTAAATGGAACTGGCAGTTCACGCCGCAACTCTCGCTCCGGCTGATTCTGCAATACAATTCCGTCCTGGCGAATACGCCGGGCAATTCGTTTTATCCGTATACGTACCTGCCCACGGAGAAGCAGTTCAACGCCGATTTCCTGCTTACCTACCTGGTCCATCCGGGGACGGCAATCTATGTGGGATACAACAGCGACCTCCAAAATTTCGACCACGGTCTCATGCCAGACCCGGCAGGCCTGGCTGGTCTCTACACGGCGAAGGGCTACATCAACGACAGCCGTCAGTTTTTCGTGAAGGTGTCGTACCAGTTCCGCTTCTGACGGCCGAGCGCTTGGGATTGCTGAATCCCGGGGCATTCCGGTAGAATCTAAAGATTCGTATCGAGGCTTGAAACACTATGAAAGCAGCCATTCATCCCGCTTANNGCCGGCCGCGTGGAGCGCTTCCGCCGCAAGTACGCCAAGAATGCGCCCGCACCTGCCAAGCCTGCGGAGGCGGCAAAGAACTAGGTTTCCCCGGAGGCTCGGGATTTGAAGAAGCTCCCACCTCGGTGGGGGCTTTATACTTGCTTGAAGAACCTCGATCCGATCGCGACGCAGCAGTACATTGAGAAGGCGGATCACTTTCTGCAGGCGATGAAATTAGCGGCACTGGAACTAGCACCCTATCGCACCGGTATCGCCTTGCTCGCGGTGCATAGCGCCATCTCGCTTAACGATGCAATCACGGCTGGACTAACGGGCAAAAGGGGCAAGCATCAAGGCCACTTGGCAGCCGTTAAGGAACTGGAAGGCATTTCTAGAAAACATCGCATCCAGAATCTAAACGGCATCGGTCACTTCCGCTGGCTGCTTACCGAGAAAACCAGAATCGCCTACGGCCGTGAGCGCTTGGATGATGCTCTCATCCAAATGTCAGTCGACCGGGCCGAAAGGTTCCACTCTTGGGCTTACAATTATTTTAAGGAGATCCTTCATGCTTCGGTCGGTGCTTAGTGAAGAGCAGCAGCACTCCAGGGTGAAGAATGCCGTGGCCCGTTTCCTGTTTGGTATGTTGATCGTCCCGAAGATTTTCTTTGACGCCCGCTGGCCTCCTCGAAAGAGCGAAGTAGATGTGCTAGCGGTTGATCGTTCGGGCGCGGGTGAGATTCACGTCGTTGAGGTTAAGGTGGCGTCGAGCAAGCTGGAGGAAGCTGCCCGGTCTCTAATGGAAATGCCTGCCCACTTCAAGTACTTAGCCCTTTTTGGTAACGGAAGTTATCGCCCGTCCGACAGTGTGCTCTATTCTCCGGATGGTATGGGGAGAATCGGATTGATTCGGGTTCGGGAGGATGGATCGGGCAACCTCTCCGCCGAGTTCCTGATTCGCCCGGAGCGTTTCCGTTTGAACCCCTCCTATTTCAGACAGATCGACAAGTTTACGGCGACCCGTCCGGCGGACATGGAAATTCGACAATAAGGGACTAATGGAATTCTACGATGCTGATCCGCTTTAAGCCGCACTGGCACTTACGGCCATATCCTGTAGTAGCCGACTGTGAGGAACTCGATTGCGCAAGCTTTGGGACAATGGGGTAAACGACTCGCATGGCGCCTGTATTGTCGCCCGCCAGGCCGCACCACTGCGGCCGGTTCCCGCGAGCCTATCCATTAGCGGCATCGAGATCGCCCCGGCGACCGTGCTCGCTCCCATGGCCGGCGTCACNNGGCGGATGCGGCCTCATCATGACCGAGTTCACCTCGGCCGACGGCGTACTCCGCAAGAAGGACCAGAAGGCCAAGCGCTATCTCCATTTCTATGAAGACGAGCATCCCATCTCCGCGCAGCTTTTCGGCAGCGATCCGCAAGTGATGGCCGAGGCCGCGCGCCTGGTCGAGGGTCTCGGCTTTGACCTGGTGGACTTGAACCTCGGCTGTCCGGCGAAAAAAGTCGTGAAGTGCAACGGAGGCTCGGGACTATTGCGCGATCTTCCTGCAATCGGTCGCATCTTCGAAGCGGTGCGTGCCGCGGTGAAGGTTCCCTTCACGGTGAAGTTTCGCGCCGGATGGAATGACGACGAGATCGTCTGCGTGGAGTTGGCTCGCATGGCGGAATCCTGCGGGCTGGCGGCAGTCGCATTGCACGCGCGCACTCGCGAACAAGGCTACAGCGGCCAGGCCCGCTGGGAGTGGATTGCCGCGATAAAAGATGCTGTGAAGATCCCGGTGATTGGCAACGGCGACATTCGCACGCCCGAGGACGCATGCGCCATGGTCACGCAGACCGGCTGCGATGCAGTCATGATTGGGCGCACGGCGCCGTCGAACCCGTGGATCTTTCGACAGATTCAGCAGTATTGCGCGGGGATGGAGAATGCTGGTGCTGGCAATGGTCATGTGGGGACAGCCGCCTCCGGCTGTCCAGTCGAGCGAAGCTCGACTGGTTTTGGTACCGGCAGCCAACTAGATGGAGAGGAATCGGGCCTCCGGCCCGACGGACAGCCGAGGGCGGCCGTCCCCACATGGGTGTTGCCGGAAACATCAGCAGCCGACAAGCTTTACGACCAGCCCTCAGAGGCTGACCGCTACCAGATGATCCGCACCTACTTCCAGATGCTGATCGAAGAGGAACTACCGGACGCCGTCGGCAAGATGAAGCAGTTCGCCTCCTGGTTCACGCACGGCGTGCCGGGGGGAGCGGCGCTGCGCAAGGCGATCTATGAGTCGAAGAGCGCGGTAGAGATTCTGGGCCGGGTGGAGGAATTCTTCGAAGCAAGGTTAGGTGGCGCGGGCGCCCCTTCGACAAGCTCAGGGCAGGCTCTCGCCCGCGAAACTGCCGCAGCAATTCCCAACGCTTAACGGCGCACGCATCCGTCGATAGCAAGCCCCGCCAGGCGAGGAGCTCTTGGAATATAATCATGCCCACGCATGGCACTGACCTCTGGCACGAAACTCGGCCCGTATGAAATTCTATCTCCGCTGGGCGCTGGCGGAATGGGCGAGGTGTACCGCGCCCGTGACGCCCGCCTCAACCGCGACGTCGCGGTCAAGATTCTTCCCGCATCATTCTCGGCCGATGTCGACCGTTTGCAGCGGTTCGCGCTGGAATGCCGCGCCGCCGCCGCTCTCAACCATCCCAACATTCTTTCCATCTTCGATATCGGCGACGTCCAAGGCGCGCCCTATGTAGTTTCCGAACTGCTGGAAGGCGAGACCCTTCGAGATCGCCTGCGCGATGGCCCTCTTCCTGGCCGCAAGGCCATCGACTACGCGCGTCAGATTGCCAGCGGATTGGCCGCCGCTCACGACAAGGGCATTGTCCATCGCGACCTGAAGCCGGAAAATCTCTTCATCACCAACGACGGCCGGGCAAAAATTCTCGACTTCGGCCTCGCCAAGCTAACCCGGCCCGAAGCCGATGATTCCGGCGACGCTCCCACGCAGCAAATTGCAACCGATGCCGGAACCGTGATGGGCACCGTGGGCTACATGGCGCCCGAGCAGGTTCGCGGCAAAGCGGCTGATTCGCGCTCCGATATTTTTGCCTTCGGCGCAATCCTTTATGAAATGCTTTCCGGCAAGCGCGCCTTCCACGGCGACTCTGCCGTCGATACCATGAGCGCTATTCTCAAGGAGGATCCCCCGGACCTCGCCGAGACCAACCGCAACGTCTCGTCCGCGCTCGAGCGCATCGTCCGGCATTGCCTGGAAAAAAATCCTGCCGAGCGCTTTCAATCGGCGCGCGATGTGGCCTTCAACCTGGAAGCCCTCACCGACATTTCGGTTTCTAGCCGAGGTGGCGTGCGTGCCTTGCAGATGGAAGAAGAGCCAACTACTCGTCGCTGGCAACTGCCCGTTCTTGGCGGACTGCTGCTGCTCGCGTCCTGGGCGGGCGTCTACCGGTTCGCTCATCGCGGCGCGGCTGCGAATCCCACCTTCCACGAAATCACTTTTCGCAACGGCACCATCTGGGATGCGCGCTTTGCCCCCGACGGCCAGACCATTATTTACGGCGCAACCTGGGAAGGCGCGCCGTGGGAAGTTTTCTCCACTCGCTTCGATAGCTCCGATTCGCGCTCGGTCGGGCTGCCGCCGGCGCAGATTCTTTCTATTTCGTCCAAAGGCGAGATGGCAATCTCCCTGCACCCCGCGCCTTTCGCCCACTTCGTGCAATCGGGAACGCTGGCCCGGGTAGCGCTGGCTGGAGGCGCGCCGCGCGAGGTGGTCGACAATGTTCACTGGGCAGACTGGTCGCCCGATGGCCAGTCCCTCGCCGTCATCCGCCCGAGTGCGAATAATCTTTCGCATCTCGAATACCCGATCGGCAACGTAATCTATCAGCCGCGGAGTTGGGTAAGCCATGTGCGCTTTTCGCCCAGCGGGGAGTTTCTCGCCATCGCCGACCATGTCCCCGGCGGCGACGATGGCCGCATCGTGATCGTCGACACCCACGGAAATCGCAAAGCCAGTTCTTCTTTCTACACTAGTGTCCAAGGGTTAGCGTGGAGTCCCGATGGCAAGGAAGTCTGGTTTTCTGCCGTGCCGGGCGGGTCGGCGCGCTCCATCTATGCGCTGGATTTTTCCGGCAAAGAGAGGCTCATCTATCGCGCCCCTGGCGGACTCACCCTCCACGACATTAGCCATACGGGCTTGCTTTTGCTGACCGCCGACAAGACGCGCTTGAGCATGTTCGCGCTGGCTCCCGGGGAGACCCGCGAGCGCAGCCTGACCTGGTTCGACTGGACGCTGCTTGGCGACCTCTCCGATGACGGGAAAACGCTGCTCTTCTCCGAGACTGGCGAAGCGGTGGGTGGAAACTACAGCATCTTTCTGCGCAAAACCGATGGCTCGCCCGCAGTGCGTTTGGGAGATGGTGGCTTTGGCGCGCTTTCTCCGGATGGAAAATGGGCGGTTGCCGAGAACGGCAGTCCCGCCAAGTTGACGCTTTTGCCCACGGGCGTGGGCGAACCCCGCCAGCTCACCGACGACAAGGTCGACCACGCCCGGGCAGTTTGGACTCCCGACGGCAAATCGATTGTTTACACTCAGTCCGATCCAGGGCGCAGCCTCCGCACTTACATCCTGGACGTGCAAGGCGGCGCTCCGCGCGCCATCACTCCCGAGGGCGTCACCGGTTACATTCTCACGTTCGACGGCAAATACCTTCTTGCCGCCGATAGCAAACGCGAGGTCGCGCTCTATCCCCTCGCCGGGGGTGATCCGCAGAAAGTGAACTTCACCCTTGGGCCGGACGAAAGCCCACTCCGTTTTCTGGCCGACGGCAAGAGCCTGTTACTGCGCTCCCGCGGCATACCGGTCGACGTCACTCGCATCGACCTCGCCACCGGCCGCCGTGAGCTGTGGAAGCAAATCGTCCCTCCCGATCCCGCCGGCGCGCAACGGGCGCCCAGCGTGAGGTTCAGCGCGGATGGGAAGTCGTACGCCTACTCACTCGGCAGAATGCTTTCGGATTTGTATGTGGTGGACGGGCTGAAGTGACTACTGTTTGGTGCGTCCTTACCCGCTGCTTATCAGAGGCTTCCAGTAATTAGCTGTTCCGCTTGAGCAAATCCCAAAAAAAGGGATGTCATTCCGACAGCCCGCGCTCTGCTTCGCGGGCGGAGGAATCTCAGGCTCATCAACTCTTTGGGCGAAGCGGTTCCCGCGCCACCATCTTCCCCGCCTCATCCTTGTCCACATAAGCCCACGGCACTTTCGCGTCATGCGTAAAGACAGTCAGCCATTTCCCTAGGAGAGCCTGCGCGTAGTACTCCTTCTTGCTCTCGATGGTCTGCAGCGGGTAGAGGTCGAAGCCCATGCCCCAGGTGAGGTCGATGTGTGCGGCGGTGGGGATAAGGTCGGAAATGTAGCAGGCAGTGCGGCCTCCACTTTCGACAATCACGGCTTGCATGTGCGCGGTGTGACCCGGGAACGTTTTCACCGAGATGCCGGGGACGATTTCCTCGCCGCCTTTGAGCAGCGTCATTTGGCCACTCTGCACGAGCGGGTCGTAGTTGGCGGGAATATAACTGATGGAGTCGCGCTCACTGGGGCGGCGCGCGTATTGCCACTCTCCCTCTGGCGCGTAGTACTTTGCGCGCGGAAAAGTTGGAACGATCTTGCCATCTTTGTCGCGCACGGTATTCCAGCCGCAGTGGTCGAAGTG
>PMSQ01000004.1 GCA_003168355.1 Acidobacteriaceae bacterium
GATCTCGTTGATCAGCTCGTTGGGCGAACTCGCGAACTTGGCATTGACGTTCACCTGGGAACCGAAGCGATAGGGATCGAAAAGAGCTCCGCTCAGTTGACTGTCCGGGCAGTGGCTTCTGGAAAGACGGGCATGTTTCAGACGGATATGGTTGTGCATGCTGCGGGTCGCGTGCCCGAGATCAAGGATCTGGATCTGGATGCTGCGGGGATCGAATGGGAGAAACGGGGTGTGCGAGTCAACGAATTCTTGCAAAGTGTGTCCATTCCAGCTGTGTATGCGGCGGGAGATGCCGCCGCCAGTGGAGGTTCACCGCTGGCTCCTGTGGCGAGTTATGAAGGGCTGATCGTAGCCGCAAACCTCTTAAAGGGGAACCATCAGAAACCAAATTACCTCGGCATTCCGTCGGTCGTCTTCACGGTACCCCCGCTTGCAGCTGTCGGTCTCAGTGAACGCGGGGCAAGTGAGCAAAACCTTAAGTTCAGGGTCAAGAAGGAGATGACCTCGACCTGGTATTCATCTCGGCGGGTTGCGGAAACATATTCCGCCTACAAAGTGCTCATTGAAGAAGGCACGGACCGCATTCTGGGTGCTCATATTCTAGGGGGCGAAGCTGGTGAAGTCATCAATCTCTTCGCTCTTGCCATCCGTTCTGGGATGCGAGCCACCGATTTAAAGCACATGCTGTTTGCGTATCCGACGTGTGGCTCAAACATGACGCGCATGCTTTAGAAGGGTTGAAACGAGACCACGATTGCTCTCCGCCAGCCGCTGAAGTGCGGGAGATTGTTCAAAGCAAGTCTCTGAAACTCGCGGGATTGCAAATATTGCGAAAAATTGGCATGTTTCGCGCGAAACATGCCCGTATTTCGCGATTATTCGCACGCAAACCGGACTGCAGAGAACGGACTGCTCGGCAGCGAAGGGGGTCACTATCCCGGCTTTTCTCCGGAGGGCACATGCGCAGTCCGGTTTCGAGAGGAGCATTAGGCGAATGCAATGCGATCACAAGCCGGTGAACCGGCCATGGCGGGTTGACTTTTTGTCAGCACCTTTAAAACCGGGTTCGCCGCTTTCGATGAGCGCATTCGGAGGACCGCGTCACGGCCGTTCGAAAGAGGTGTTCCGCCACACCTCTACGGCAGCGGTATTAGAAAACCGGTCCAGAATTGCTCCGTGGAAACCCCCGTAAAGATTGGCCTTCTTGATTTCCACACATGCGTTCGAAATGTGTAGTTTTCTAATCCGGCCATAGCAGAATTGGTTGGACTCGCTCAGAACACGTTCAATGAGTGAAATGGCGATGTTGCGACAGTTGTCGAGACATCAGGGTTGGCCTAGAGAGGATTCCGGAGCCTGGAACGCTTGAAGTCCGGAAACCCCATCCAGACTGGGTCGTCAGCAATCGAGTAGTTTAAAGTCCCGTGACGCGGTACAGGACGACCCCATGAGATGGAACAACAGCACTGATGGTGCTGCTTGTTTTCTTCGTCTCGCCGGTCCACAGGTCGCGTAGGGAATAGCCGCTTTCGTTTTCAGGGAGGCCTACGGTGGATGTCGGAACGGAGACTTCCTGTGCCTTCAAGCCGGTGTTGAACAAACCGACGATCGCGTCTCCGTTCGACTCCCTCTTGGCGAACACCTGCTGGTTGCCGGTATTGAGCACCCTTTTCGCGGCAATCGAATCCTGGTCGACAGCAAGGACTTCGGAGTTCTCCAAATATTTCTGCAGATCCGTTGGATCGAGGTGAGTAAGATCGATGCCGAGGATGAAGGGTGCCGATCCAAGCGCCCACAGGCTGATCTGAGTCTGGCGCTCGACCGGAGTCAGCCCGTCGTTGGTGCCATTTCCTACCTCGATGGAGTCATAGTCGTTGAAAGCGCCGGGACCAGTGTAAGGCTGCCACTCCGCCACGTAGTTGAAGCGTTTTGCAACGTCGGCCCAACTGGTCAGCGGGTAGCTTCCCGCCCTTTTCGCAGCGATAGCATTCGACGTCGGGCGGGAATTCCCATTGATTCGCATACTTCATCAATGTCGGGGCGATAGCGGTTGTAAGGTGCCCCTGCGTGACGTCCAGGACCATGGACCGCCCGCTTTGCCGTATAGCATTCGACCGCCTTAACGTCATCGGCGTTGCTGTCTGTCATGCCGTCAATCTTGATGTAATCGATATTCCATGCCGCGAGCATATCTACCCATGAATTCGTATACTCCTGTGCTCCCGGCTTGTTGTAGTCAATGCGGACCATGCCCTTGCAGTTGTAGTTGTTCTCTTTTACAGACGGTTCCGCAATCTCGGCAGCCGTGTACGATGTACCCTTAATCGGCGTGTTCCGGCTGACTGCCTGCTTGGAAATGCCGGGCGTAACATAGATTCCGAACTTCATCCCGAGACTGTGGATGTAGTCAGCCACCACCTTGATGCCATCGGTATCTCCCTCGGCCGGGAATCGCGATGAGTCTGTCACCCAGCGGCCATTAGGGTCGACGTTCGGACCGTGCGGTCCCGGACACTGATACCAAAAGTCGTCGAGGTTTACGTATTCGTACCCGGTTTTCTGCAATCCGGAATTATGCAGGGCGAGCGCCTGAGCTTTCATTTGGGCTGCCGTGGGATGCTGGCGGAGGAAGCTCCAACTACTCCAGCCGAGAACGGGCGTGCGCTCGAGACCATTATCCTCTGCGCTGGTGTTCTGCAGGGCCACGCCCGCCAACAACGCGATCAGCATTGGTGCCCTCAAGCTGTGTATCAATTCCCTTAACAAAATCACCCCTCATCTCTATCATAAGCGGGGGGACAAAAACAATTACGCATGGCGGTGCACATACCTGTGTGATTGCTCCTCCGGGCCGTGGAGCGCACTGGTCGATTGACGCTAGATCGCCATTTCACTCATTGAGAATCTTTGCTGAGATCGTCGTGGGCACACCGGTGAAGCTTCCTGTCGCTCGAAACACCGTCATGAAATTGTAATGGTTGACGAACTGTAACAAAAACCAAAATCCTTTTCGGAAGTGACAAACGGCAGGAGTTCTGAGACACTCGGCGACGCCATGACTTTGTCTTCGCCTTCCGTTAACGGTACGGGATCTGTCGGAGTTGTGGGGGAATATTCCGCTGAAGCGACCCACCGGGTGAAGCAGAAATCGATTTTGGGTAGGCTGCTAGCGACTGTAGTGAAACTGTAGTAGTTCCATGATCAGAACGGGTCCTCTTGGATCAAATCGGTGCAACTTGCAGTTCTGGTAGCCCGTTGAGAAGTACAGTAGAGAATTTTCCTAACCGTTCAGAACCCACTGTGGAACTCAAAATCCGCCGGACTCCAGCCGCCTCAGCAACAATTTCCCAGAAGCCCGTTTCCGGCCAATCAACCAACGTGATCGCTCGACAGGCACGAGGGCGTTTCGGCCCTCCAGACGCGAAATGACGGAATTCATCGAGCGCTTGATCAATGGCCTAAGCAAAGCGGAGTTAAAGATTGCGGACGATCCGACGAAGTCCATGCCTCAAGCTTCCGTCACCGGCGCAACAAGATCGTTGCCTCAGAGGAACGCGCGATTAGCATCTCTCGCCCTGGCTAGAGCATTACAACTTCCACCGTCCGCGCGGTGGTCCCGGTTGCGCTCCGCCGATCAGCCGGGCTATTCCGCTGGGTACAACGTCTTGATCGATCGCAGCCAGCCCGCTAGAAGGCCGGCAGCTTGCTGACGGTGTTGCTGGTCTGGTTCGCGACCCAGATGTTGGCGCCGTCGAACGCCATTAGCCGGGGGTGTTGCCTACGGTGTAAGTGCCCAACGTCGCTCCGGTGCTGGCCAGCAGTTTGGTAACGGTGGCGGCAGTGCTGTTGGAGACCCAGATGTTGGTCCCATCGAACGCTATCCCAAAGAGGTGGGGGCTGAGGGTGTAGGTATAGGTCGCGACGTCGTAGGGGTTGTAGTTAGTGGCGGGGTTGTACGGTCCGGTGAAATTGAATCCGATTCCGTTGGTTCCGTTCGTAACGACGCCTCGTTTCATGCAACGGACCATTTTCGTGACGTGCGATGGTGCGTGGACAACGATAGAGAGTGTTGAATATGAAAAGCCTCCTGGCCGTGAAGGCTCTGCTCCCAATCCTCTTTTGTCCAGTCAGTACTTGACTTGTTTTTTGGGAACAATCGCGAGGCTCGACAATTACCGAGTGTTGCTCTTGACGGGCGCTGAGACCCACAGGAGATTCGCGTGCTCAGCGGTGGCGCAAACGAACCGACCTAATTCAGTGCGCACGACGAGGAGAAGCGGAGGCTCTTGCTATCCTCTTTCAGTTACATAGAAAACGGTTTAGTCAGTTTGCAGTCGATGATCAGAAGCGGTGTTGAGGCAAGGAGATCTGACGCGTTTTCGCAGCGTCGGAACCTACCGTGGACATTCGGCCTTTCTTGCGCACCTGTACCGCGTCGATGTAAACAGGGTGTGGATGAAACCTGGCCGACGCAAAATCCTGCCCATTCTTTCGCTTGACGAGCCAGTATCGCCGGACTCCGCCCTCGCTACGGCGCGAACCTGGAAAATGTGATCCGAATCTCTCGGGTGCCTGGTGAACTAATGCTAAGGCCTCCCTGACCGGGGATCGATTCCCAAGTGCTTCAGCTTCGATTGCAACGTCGTTCGCTTCATCCCCAGTCGCCCCGCCGCCCCGTTCATCCCGCCGACTTGCCAATGGCTCTCCCGCATGGCTCGAACGATGTGGTCGCGTTCGGCTGCTTCCAGAGTTTGACCCTTGCTTCTTTCTTCTTGTATCTGCATTATGTCGTTCAGCGGCGCCACCAGCACCGAACCCTGTGTGAGAATCACTGCTCGTTCGATAACATTTTCCAACTCTCGCACATTCCCCGGCCAATCGAAACCCTTCAGCGCATCCATCGTTCTCTTCGGAATGCTCGTGATCGATTTCTTCATGCGCAAGCAGAACTTCTGCACAAAATGTTCCACCAGCAAAGGGATATCCTCCCGTCGTTCCCGTAACGGTGGTATGCGGATCGGAAACACGCTCAGCCTGTAATACAGATCGCTGCGAAACTCGTTGTTTCGCATGGCCTCTTCCAAATCACGGTTCGTGGCTGCGATCAGACGAAAGTTCACCTTCACCGTTTTTAACCCGCCCAGCCGTTCGAATTCTTGATCCTGTAGAACCCTCAGCAGCTTTGGTTGTAATTGCGGCGGAATCTCGCCGATCTCGTCCAGGAACAGTGTGCCTTTATCCGCCAGTTCGAGCCGTCCGATCTTCTTGTTGACCGCCCCCGTGAATGCGCCTTTCTCATTGCCGAATAACTCGCTCTCCAGCAAGCCTGACGGAATGGCCACGCAATTCATTTTGATGAAACTTGCGTGGGAGCGCTGGCTTGTTCGGTGAACTGCGCGCGCCACCATGTCTTTGCCGGTTCCCGTTTCACCTAACAGCAGCACGGTGGCATCGGTGGACGCCACTGTTCGCACATTTGCCATTACGGATTGCAGGGCCTTGCTCCGCCCGACGATTTCCCCGAACCCCAGCTCTGTATCGATTTCCTGCTCAAGGTATAGTTTTTCCTCCGTGAGCTTTTTCGTGGCTTCGCGTAAGGCTTCAGTTGTCTCGCGGATCTCGGTGACATCCATCCTGACTCCGGTGATACCAATCACCGCGCCCGCCGGGTCCAAAACCGGTTCGATTGTTGTGTCGAAGTAGTGCTTCCTACCGCCGTAGGTGATCTGCATTTCTGCTCGCGCGGCGACACCGGTTTCCATTACCTGCCGTCGGACTTTGGTATCGCTCGCGGCCTCTGCAGTTTCGAGGAGTTCGTCTAGGGTCCTTTCCAGATTTTCGCCCGTCTGAAGATGGGAATTGTAGCTCCACGTGTAGCGCAAATCCCGGTCCTGGCTGAACATCGAAATCGGAGAATTCCGGAGTGCTAGTCTGAACCGTTCCTCGCTTTGCCGCAGCGCCTCCTCCATCTGTTTGCGCTGAGTGATGTCGCGAATGTTGCATTGAATGACCCGCGTTTCAGTACTCAACGCATAGACGTTGCTAACAAACTCCACGGCAATGGAGCGCCCGTCTTTGGTTTCAAGCGGGAGAGATTCATATCGGATGTACTCTTTTTCCTGCAATTCGGCAAAGGCGAGCTTGCATTCCTTGATGTCTTTGAATGGTCCGATCTCCCAGAGTTGCGCTCCGATAAACTCATCGAGAGAGTAACCCAGCAAACTAACCAGGAAGGGATTGGCGTCTGTTATTTTTCCCGTCTTCGCATCGAGAATCAGGATTCCATCTTTGGCGGTTTCGAAGAGGCGGCGATATCCGAGCTCAGACGTTCGCAACCTTTCTTCCGAGTGCTTAGGGTCCGTTTCGTCATGCACGTCATACACCTCAGGAGTCTTGAATACTCACTTGGCCCTTGTCTAGCCTTGCAGGTCACAACCAGGCGAAAATTAACTGAATTTCGAAGAGTCCACATCCGGGCGGTCAACGATAGCTCGGTACGGCGAGAGGTGTCTGTGACGAATGAACATGCAGCCTGTGGAAAAACCGACAAAGCCAACCACAGGATTCTGATTCAGTACTTGGATCAGTACTCGGCAGCGGTAAGTTGATCTGCTGGTTCCTCCCCCGGACAGGAGCTCTTCCAGCGTTCTCACCAAGATTCCAGGGCCAACCTCCTCCGGTAAGACCGCGACCGCCAATCGTCTCTCCCTGAAGAGTCAAAGTCCCGCTGTCGAGCGTGCCAAAACGAGTCGGCGGTGGCCGGCGAATCTGCAAACAGATCCGCGAGCTAATCTTCCAAATGGTCGCGGAGAATCCAGGTTGGGGTGCGCCCGGCATTCACGGTGAACTCCTCATGCTCGGCTCCGACGTGTCGGAGTCCACCATCTCCCGTTGGATGAGACGAGCACCCCGGAACCCAGAACCCGCGAAGCGCTGGCAGGCCTTTCTGCGCAATCACCGTGAAGTCATCGCGGCGATGGACTTCTTCACCGTCCCGACCCTTACCTTCAACGTGCTCTACTGCTTCTTCATCATCAGCCACGACCGGAAACGCATCTTGCACTTCAATGTTACGCGGCATCCGACCAGCAGTTGGATTGTCCAGCAGCTGCGCGAGGCTTTTCCTTACCAGTCGACTCACCGGTTCATCATCTTTGACCATGACGCAAAGTATGGTTTTGAGGTGCCCGCCGCAATCCACTCGATGAAGATCACACCGGTGCAGACGTCGATTGGAAGTCCCTGGGAGAATGGAGTGGCTGAGCGCTGGGTTGGAAGCTGTCGGCGTGAGTTGCTCGACAACGTGATTGCGTTGAACGAGCGACATCTGAAGCGACTCCTCTCGGACTACATTTCCTACCGTCACGAGGATCGAACCCACCTCGGACTCGGCAAGAAGACGCCCAGCGGCAGAACTCCAGACCTTCCTCGCGGCCGCGTCATTGCGCGGCAACGACTCGGAGGCCTGCACCACCGTTACGACCGCGCTGCATGAGACTGGGTGTTGACAAGCTAGCCTCGTTGAAAGGTGTAGTGTGGCGGGAGTGTACCCTAATGGAGCCCGTGCGACGAAATACATTGGGATACGAGCTCAGTGCCCGGGCAACCGCCACATCTGAACAATAGCAATGCTGTTTGAATGTGCACCGTCCGCAATGCGTTTTGAGTGGTGACGAGGCACAGTGCTGCTCTCTGGCTTTCCCAAGAAACTCGGTCCGGTCAGAACCCTGGGCGTCCTCCCACCAGCGGGATTCGCTCAAACCTTCCACAGCTGAGCCAGGGCTCGGGCCGCGTCAGATAGTGCGCGCTTCTCCGCAGCGGCTTGGGAAATCCCTAAAACCGTTCCGCGCTGGACGATGGGGGTGCGATACTGCAGCTTCTTCTTGGTAGCTAGATCAGCCTGATGGATGTCGCACACGGCTGTCTCGAACACACGTCTCAGATCTTCCGCGCGGAGGGCGAATCGCTGCGCTTCCATGTGGTGTTCTGCAATCACTGCCGTATAAGCACCCCGCGTGCCAAACATAGGAGAAACGTAACGTACTGATTTAGCTACCGGTTAGTCGCTTCTTGGAGGAGATGCCCAATATGAAACTGCAAAAGCGGTGCACACTAGTACAGTTCCTCTTGCGTCTGTTGGCTGGGAACTGCGGTCCTAGTTGGCGTAATCCTAGTTGACGAAATCAGGCGACAAGTTGATTGCGAAGCCGGAGCAGAAGAGCGAGGTCGCGAAAAGGCTGCGCTTTCTTGCCTGCTCTCCGTCCAGTCAGTAGACGGGTGGCTACATGGACTCTGGTCAACAGCGGTGCGGTCGATTTCTTCGCCATCTCCTGAGCGAAGAGTGAGACGACGGGCGGCTCTGGGAATTTCGGGGTGCCACCGTCAGCGACTAATGCGCGTTCCGAGATGAGACACATTTCGGCCAGGTAGCGCTGGCCTGCCTGGGCGAGACTTCCAGAGCCAGAACAGCTTGAAACCTTTGCGATGCCAGCCGATGAGAGTATCGGGTTTGACGACTACGAGAGCCTTCTTCCAGTCGAATAGCCGGGACAATAAAACCAGGCTGAGCCGCGCGGCATCGCTCATCGGTCGAGGTCTCACCTTGTGCTCGCAATAGAAGGCAAGCTGCTTCCGCAGAAATAGATTTTCGGCCACGAGGGCAGTTCGAGACTGACAAGCCGACCGCAGGAATGGGCTGAGGTCAGAAACGAAACCGAAGAGAACCGCAATGAGATATCTTACCCGTCGCATAGCAGCGGGATTCTACCCAAATGGACATCGATATTGGAACGGAAAAGACAGCGGATCGAATGCCGCGCACGAATCGGAAAAAACTGCCGGATTTCTGCACTTTGCGCGTCCTCTATCGGTTTTTGCGCACCACAAGGGTGAATTCTCAAGAAGTCTGCGAGTGGGAGAGATAAAGAGAGGCAAGATCATCGACGTCCCGTTCTGGCGTTGCCGACATAAGGACAGCCTTTGGATCGGAGAATTGAAACACATTAGAGAATGTGTCCCGCATCGTTCTTATGAAGTCGTCTCTGTCGCTCGGATCGAGCAGCCTTCTCTCGAAATCTCGAAAGCTTGATTGCAGCATGTCAACGTCGGCGTCGGGATCAATTACTAGGACTGCTTCCATGTTTGAGATGAAACGAACATCAGCAAAAGTAATGAACTCGTTCGCTTTTTCAAACACGATCAGACCGATATCCAGATGCTTCGAATCCGTAGCGTACGGTACGTAACGAACGACCAGAAGTTCCATCTGTCGCTGAACTGTCACCGCAACTTCCTCCGTCTAAACGAATCAATCACCGTCTCAGCAATAAGACGGCAGGATTCTAGCAGATCGAGGCTCGTGTGTTCCAAAAAAGGATGCTGCGATCTGTTTTTTCGCAGGAGATGTGACGAAATACAATCGAAAAATCGAGAATTGTGCGATCTTCTAGGTGCCCTCCGAGCCGGGATCTCAAACGAAGTTTTTGCTACCAACGACGGTGGGAGAGAATTGTGTCCATTATTGCGGTTCAGCACGTCCGAAGAATGCGGGGAGGCTCGCAGTCTCATTTGATGCGCTGCTCAGACAGTAATTGTTATGTCGTAAAGTTTCGAAACAACCCGCAGCACATACGCGTGCTGACGAACGAAATGCTCGCTACACGCTTGGCAGAGAGGGTAGGGCTGCCCGTCCCGTCTACGAAGGTTGTGGAAGTCGGTTCCTGGTTAATTCACCGAACGCCCGAGTTACATATCCAACTGGCGCATAACGTGACCCTATGCGAAGCAGGACCGCAATTTGGATCTCGGTACGTCGTCAATCCGCTAAAGGGACAGGTCTTCGACTACCTTCCGGTTGAGATGCTCGGAAGGGTCCGAAACCTCGAAGCGTTTGCCGGCATGCTGGCTTTTGATAAGTGGGTGGGCAACGCCGACGGACGACAGGCGGCCTTCTGGCGAAGGATGCCAGAAAAGAGATATACAACCGCGTTTATCGACCAAGGCTATTGCTTTAACGCCGGAGAATGGTCGTTTCCTGATTATCCGCTGCACGGAGTGTATGCACGGAACGAGGTCTACGAACACGTGCGCGGATGGGACTCATTTGAACCCTGGCTTTCAAGGATAGAGGGCATAGCGGAAAACACGATCTGGGAAATAGCGAAAGCGATTCCGCATCAGTGGTACGACGCAGGTCAAGAGGCATTAGATGAGCTAATAGCGACCCTAATTGTGCGACGAAAGTGTATTCGCAGTTTGATAGAAGATTTTCGATATTCCCCAAGAAGACCGTTTCCATTATGGAAAAGTGAGGGCTTAGGAAAGGGAGGTGATTAATGAGCAGAAAGCAGGCAGCATTTGAGGATCAATGGCTAGATGTCGTTGTCGATGCGTCTGAATATCTAGAGTTTATGGAAACACTTAAATACCTACGGTCGTGTAGTGCTCTTTCGTCAGGCTGGTGTAGTCTTCACGCATGATTCATCGGCAGGGCGAGCGGCGGGCATTGTATAAGCTTTTTCTAATCCTCAAGTCTTTTAGGCCATGTTCTGTTGGTGCGTTCGCGCCCCCTCTGTGTCGGTATAGCATGTACTCAGTGAGACCAGATACCAGACTCCCGCGAGACGACGAGGAATATCGGCTGCTTGCAATCTATGAAGAGTCCCGCGCCAAGGAGCACGCCGCCTCCAGTCGATTACTGTATCCGAGCCAGAGCTTGTCGCATCCGGCATACATGGAACTGGTGGCCGCTCTCCACACCATACGAATGGACTGCAATACAAAAATGCTCGCAGTCAGGGCGCATCACAACAAAAGGCTAGACCAGTTGATCGGCACGCATAATGCCTAGTAGGCCGCTTTTTGTGGTATAACGTTGGCCTTCCCTCACGGGCCGAACCTTGGGTGTTCCTAAATCTTTAACAGGAGAATCCCAATGCCAGTAGTCGCACCTTTCTATTCAATCAACGAAGTCAACAAGCCTTCCACTAAACAAGTTCACCACAACAATAGCGCCTGTCCGCCGGGCTGTGACATACCAGCGAACGAGCGGCGTCAAGGCACTGGCAATTACAGGCTGTGCTATGATTGCCAAGAACAGACCAATCAAGGGAAGTAGTCATTTCGCCTCATACCTCGCCGTCGTGTCTCTGGCGGCCCATTGAGGTGAGTTCCTTGGGTGAAATGTCATCACCCACCAAGGGCCATGAACCATACCATCCACTACACCCCACGCTCTTCGCAGCTCTGCCACAGGAAGCCCATTCTCCAAAGCCACGGACAGGGCACGCAAGCCCTCTGACGATCCGCCCTCAAACCGAACCGTGGGCTCTGGGAAGCTCTCCGCCCTCGCATGATTCAAACGTTTCCACACCGTTTGCCACAAGCATAATCAGGATCTCGCGGATGCCTTCATCAAGCGGTGGCTCGAATTGGAGTTCTCTAGCGCGTGCAGGATTCTCAGGATCGGGCCGGAACGGAGTTCTGCCAGGGCAATCGTCGCAACGGGATGGCGGATTCATGCATAATTCATCGGCGGTTGGTTTCATGGCTCTAGCTACCTTTGTGTAGTGCTCTTTCGTTCCGTGCTTTCCCACGCCGTCCCATCTTTTCCACAGACTGCATAGGTTCATTCGTCACTGACTGCATCCGCCGAGCCGTGAGATAACAATCGTGAACGCTAAACTACCAATGGAGGCCATGCCTTTAACCGGGAAACCACATGGTCTCTTTTGATTCTTAGGGAGCCGAAATGTCCGCATCCACAATGGTTCTTGAAAATCTGGACCATCTAAGTTCGTGGCCTCTGCTACGCATGGAATTTTAACTACTCCTCGCCGACTTGCGGAATGATCCCAGATATGGGGCACGCGTGAAATATATCGGAGAGTTGATGGCCGATCCGCAATTCCCGAAAGTCGAACAGATTTACTTCGTACCGAAATAGTCTCTCTCCCATACTGGCGATTCACAAGTACCAGCGACTGTGGAAAGGAAAGAGATGGCGTAATGGCTGAACTAAGAGCAAAGAAACCGGCCCTTAAAATTTACTTAAAGCCCACAGGAATAATCTCTTCCTTCACTCTCCGTGGATGTTTGAACCAAGCGAAGTGGCAGCGACAACAATAATAGGCAGAAAACCCGCTCGGTTTGCTTTGCCACTGTTCTTCGGAAAGGCCGTATTGCCCCGGCCCGCGTAGCTGTAAGATGTGGCCGTTTCCGGCGCACCCTTGAGGGCATTTCGTGAGGTTCGTCACCAGCGGAGCGGCGAAAGGCATAATCTCACCGCGAGTATACAACGAGCGCCTGGATGCGGGTTACGAAGGCCAATGGAATGTAAATATCGTTCGACTCGAAGCCCTGCGTTATCGACAGTTACCGTACTCCCCGCCCTTCGCGTGATGGAAAAGAAAAGCCGCCTGAGGGTGCAGAGCCAGCAATTGCTGACGGAGAGCGAGATTTTCAAGGATGAGCCGGCTGATCGTGGCAGCACATGACGTCTAAAGTGTGCGCTTTGCGACCCGGATCGTGTTGGACCCAAAAGAGCAAAAGGAGAAGACGAAGAAAAAGAAGAAAAAAGATCAACAGCCCGATTGAAGTGTGTTTCTTGAAGTATCTCCTCCTCGCCGAAAGAACGGGGTTATGCGAATAGACGAGCCTGGGTCTGAGTGACGAGTTCCACAGGTGTGGAACATTCTTTGTCGTCGTTAGCCACATGATTGATGCGAGTGCTTATCGGAAACCAACTCATCCGCTGAGCATCGTAGGGCTTCAATAGCGGGGGGGCCAATCTTCCTCACCAGAGATGCTGTCGAAGTGTTCCTCGATAAGCTGCTTGCGCCGCGACAGCCGATAGCGTCCACACATTTGCTTGTCTTCGACCTCGCTGGGGCATCGGTGTTCCGCGAACTGTTTACGAAGGCTCTCTTGCGCGTCTGCTGTTCGCTTGAGTGACGCTAGTGGAACCTTGAATTCCCGACCGCACTGTGAGCACGCACCTACGGCGGGAACGGGACCGGAGCCACTTGGTAACGCGAAGATTGCGAATCGCCACGCTATAGGGTGGCACATGATCGTGATGGATTTACAGAGGAGCAGAAGGCTCACGACCCTTGTTAGTTTCTTGGCACCCTAAGCGTGACCAGAACCCGCAAGGCTGCTTTCCCTCTGTTGTACCTTAATAGCTTAAAAGATGACTATGCAGTTGACACAGAGAGGGAGGGAGAGCTAGGGGGGAACCTATTTCTTCGACTTCTGATTCTTGCCAGAGGGCCTCTTTATCCGTAGCGCTCCGGTCTGGATTCAGAGCGACTGACACTATGTAGCAGGAGCCGTAACCAGGGAGATTTACGAGCCGCACCACGCGACCTTCCTCTTGGGTGGTCTTGTTATGGGCGATGTCTCCAATTTTGAATTGCATGACCAAGAACCGGTTGGGTGAGGGGACTAAGCCGGAGCGGAGGAGAACACAGCGGCGCCACCGCTCGCTCGGAAGAGAAGAGCACCTAGATCAGTGTAATGCTGGTGTGAGTCTGTCAAGCGATTAACTGCGAGAAATGTCGAAATCGGTTCCCGGAATGGGAGAGGAGAAAAGCTAATTAGAGGAAATGCCGCACCTGAGTCTGGGGAGGAGGCGATAACAATGTAAATTGCAGTATTTCCGGACAAGGAATTTCCGAACGATTGGTACGTTGAGGCTATCGACATCAAGAGCGGCGATATTTTTCAAGCGGTCTTTGCTGCCCAGAGGCCGAGCAACGCGCTAGAGAATACGTCGAGTGGCAAGGCGCAACGCGTCCCGTTGCCAAAGCAGCTTAGAGCGGAATTTCCAAGTCAATTCGATCTACGCAAGTAGACGGTCTTCCCAAGGGCGCGACGGTTCATTCCTCGGTCAGTTGGGTAAAACTGCGGGAACTCGTCCTGACTCGCAGGGATGTCCACAAGAACGCTGAAGTCATTCACGCCGATCTCGCCAAATATCCCTCCGTCCTCTTTTGCATTCCACTGAAACACATGTGCGTCTGAAGTCTTAGTCTTCACGCGTACTGCAACTTGTTGTTGACCCCTTCCTAGCCAAAATGTCATAAGTTCGCGTGTTCCTCGCAGTCTGTGCCGCTGTCCATCCGCGACGGCTGAGTTCAGCTAGAGCGTAGACTCGCCCGTGTTTTCATTCATTACGCTATTCATGTCGGACTTCGTTCGTTTTTTGCTTCATTGAGTTCTTGTCCTTGATGTAGCAGAATCCGCCAGTGTTGACGACATCGAGAGCACACTAACGCTAGTGTACAATTCGAGAGCACTACGACCGAACCCAGGGGAGGACGCATTGGATATGCAGAGAATGCTGCATGAGGTTGAAGCGGAGATTACGAAACTTGAACGCGTAGCGGATGTTTTGCGAGGTCTAACGTCAAACGGTAGCGAACCGCGCGGCAAACGCAAAGGGATGAGCACGGCAGCAAGGAAGAAGATCAGCATAGCTCAGAAAGCACGCTGGGCGAAGACAGCCACCAATGGCCAAGCGGCAACCGCGAAGCCCAAGCGCACCATGTCGGCTGCTGGGCGCAAAAGGATCGTAGCAGCGCAACGCGCACGCTGGGCGAAGGTCAAGGCGCAGCAGAAGAAAGCTGCCTAGGCATACCCCAGGCGCGATTTCACGAGCCGTGAAAATCACCTTAGAAGATGCAGTGTCCCTGCTGAGGAAGTATGCAGAGGAATGAACACCTGTGCTTGCGGTTTTTGTGACGCCCTCGGTGTCAGTCGTTAGAGTCACTGGAACGGTTGGCGTTTCTATTGCGGACGGTATTCCGCCACGTCTGATCGTAGGAAAAGAAGACGATACATCGGACCAAATCAAGTTCCGATTGTCTGATTGTATTTATTAAATATGACGAGTTTCGTGATGCCGATCCTGAAGATCAAGATGAGGGCAAGTTTGAAGCTTTTCTGGTCGTGGCCGCAAAGGGCGACACTTTGTCTCTTTTTGAATCCCGAGCCGCTGCCGATTTCAACCTATGATTCAAAGGCTAGACCCCCGGTCTTCGCCTATGATCTTGTCGGGAAAAATGGCAACACGCGATCTTCGCGTCACGAAGTGGCTCGGTCCCGTATCAGCCGTCGCTGTCTGCACGTAGTGTAGTCAGGACTTCAAAGTGCCGTTGGCCTCACTCAAACGAACATCAGACGCGCAGGGGAGCCTTCGTAAATAGTTTGCTGAACACAAATGCCCCAGCGACGTCGGAGGCAACTAGATGTGCGGTCGCTATAGACTGTCGCGTAGGAAGCAGATCATCGAGGAATATGTCGATTACATAGAGCGGAAGAATCTTTCGGACTTAGTGCGCTCGCTGATGACCGATCGCGCGATCTTTGTGGGCTGGCTCAAGAAGATGAGCGCCCATTCCCATAAAACTGCTGGTGATCACCGCTGGACTGAGCTCGGTGAAATTGCCGTACCCATTCTTCCGATGCAATCCCAACCATGTTATGCAGGCACTGATCGCGGTGCTGGCGGGTTGGGGCGTGCCTTTCGTGTGCACAGAAACTCAGGAGTTGGGCGGGGAGACTGTTGCTTCCTATCTGTATCAAATTCACCTTTACCACTGGCTCGAATCCAACGGATACCGGAGATGGCTGGCCGACGATGTTCAGGTCGATTTTCGGGTAGTGCTTGAATCTGCGCTTACCCGGTCGTGAGAATGCCAAGAGGCTTGCCTTATCTTTTCGCTTTCACGGGTTCAATGATGACTATGCATTTGACACAGAGGAGAGGAAAAATGGCGCAGTGGGGGCACAAAAAACCGGCCCCTTGTCCTGAGGGGGAATGGGGAAGCCGGGTGGCGGGGAAGCCTCAGTGAGAGAGACTATTTCGGGACGAAGTAAATCTGATCGGCTTTCGGGAATCGCGGATCGGCCATTAGTTCGCCAATATGTTTCGCGCGCTCGCTATACTTCGGGTCATTTTCCAAGTCGGCGAGTAGTAGAGCAAGTTCTGTCCACAGTTTGGGCCACCAAGGAGCACGGTCAATATTCTCAAGAACCATCTGGGGTGCGGACATTTATTCATTGCCTCCATCGGCGTATCGGGCCAAAGAGAGCCTCATCCAATTGGTCTATGATTTCTCTACGAAACCTATCTCGGATACCTCGCTGTTGCAGAAAGACGCAGAATCCGCCGCTTCCAGCTCCGAGCATAAAAACGCCAACAATCAACAATGGGTCCATCGTCGGAACTCCAAAAAGGGTTGCAGGGAACGAAGAATGGTTTAGCCGCCTGTCTCCGTTCCCTACATTCCATGAGCAGGATCAGTCAAACGAGAGGAGTTTAACGTTTTTATTAAGTGCAGTCTGTGACGGATGAACATAGCGGCTGTGAAAATCGACCAAGGTGATTAGCGCTACAAGAAGGCAGATGTGGGGACAAAGGAGGCCATTCAGGCTGCGGAAAAAGGGTGCCGTGGGGAGCGTAGCTTGCCTTCCGGTAGTTCTTCGGTGCCATTGTCATCGAGTTGGCCGTGTTGAAGATTGCTGAGAGTGGGGCTTGGCGGGTTTATGCACGCTGCACCATTGGCGCACTGCGGATTAGGTTGCGGATGCGCATCAAGTTGTAAGCCGCCGCCGCGAAAGTCAACATCCAACCGACGCGCTCCAGTCCGCGATGACGTACCTTGCGCAACAATCCGATGCTCTTCATCCAGCCGAACACCTCTTCGATTCGCTTGCGTTTCTTCTGGCTGACTTGATATCCCGCATGGCGTGTTGTGCGCTCATCCACCTCGCTGCCCCGATTCGTGTCGTTCTGCGCAATGTGCGGAGTAATTTCCATATGGCGCAGTTCGGCGATGAAGTCGTGGGTGTCATAACCCTTATCCGCTCCGAGCGTGACGCGGTGAATGCCGGGCAGACCTTCAGTCATCAGCAACGCGGCATTGCATGCCGCCGAACCGTAGGCTCGCGTAGTGAGTGTCGAAATCATCAGACAGTTAAGGTTCTCGGTTAGCAGATGGCCGCGATAGGCCAGTACCGCACTGCTGCCTCGGCTCTTGCGGGACAGCATGGCATCGGGGTCGGTGGTCGAGGAGTGGGTCTGGTTGCTGCGCTTCTCACGGTGAAAAGTCACCGTCGGATTTGAGCCTTCGCCCGTTCCAGTGACGGGCGGCCGCTGGTCATCATCGACGCGGCGAAAGCTCTTCTGTCCGGCCCATGCATCCAGCAGGGTTCCATCCACTGTGAAGTGCTCATCGAAGAGTGGATTTCGCTGTCGTGCCTGCTTAAGCACTGCTGCGAAGAGAACGTCCGCGATGTCGCCTGCAAGCAGACGCTGCCGATTCTTCGTGAACACCGTCACATCCCAAATCGGATCATCCATGTTGATTCCCACAAGCCAACGGAACAACAGGCTGTAGTCGAGTTGTTCCATCAGCATCCGTTCGCTGCGCACGGAGTACAGCACGTGGAGCAGCAACGCACGCAACAGCTTCTCCGGTGCTGCCGATGGCCGTCCAGTCTTGGCGTACAGCCTGGTTGAAACGAGGCTTCAGCTCGCAGGGCTTCATCGGCCATGACGCGTAGCTGCCGAAGCGGATGGTCGTGAGGGATCCGCTGCTCAGGGCTTATGTAGCCGAAAACTCCCAACTGTTGCTCGTCTTGTCCACGTATGTCTTCTTCTTATCACCTTGCGGTGTGGAAACAAGAGAATGTCTTGATACGGGATCAGCTCCCTTGAAGTCCCGCTTCGGCCGATGGTGCGAAGACCTGTTCTCACCGAGCGTGCCAGTAAATACAGTATCTCCCATTGACGGTAGCCGGCAGACAGGTTATTTTCGCAGTACTCATGGCCTCTCGTCGCATCGAAGTCTTTTTCTACGGGTTGTTCATGGACGCCGACCTTCTGCGCACGAACGGCGCCCATCCCGTAGACCTCCGCTCTGCTTGCGTTCCTGGCTTCGCACTTCGCATCGGGCAACGGGCAACCCTGCTTCAGAATCCCGACGCCCGAGCCTACGGCATAGTGATGAAACTCACTCACGTCGAGCTCGAGCAACTATACTCAGAAGCCAGCGTCCGCGCGTATCGCGCAGAGGCCGTGCTCGCTGAGCTAACCGACGGTTCACAGGTTCCCGCCTTGTGCTTCAATCTTCTCGTGCCACCAGGTCCCGAAGAGGCCAACTCAGAATACGCAGCAAAGCTACGTGACCTAGCGCGCCGGCTGGGACTCCCCTCCAACTATGTAGAGAGTATCCAATGAGATCACAGACGAAATTATTATGGGACAAACAATCCGAGTTTTTCCGCAACCTGCTAAAGCTCCCCAACCGCCTCTGTCGCATCCCGGGGCGGCTCCTGACTCGGACTGCGCCAAGAGGCCGGCGCTCGCCGAGCCCTCTTCAAGCGAGCAGGAATTAGGTCCCGGAGATCGTGTCGAAGGGTTGGGCGACTTCGGAAAGCCAACTCGAGAATTCAACACAGTTCCGCAAGCGAACGAAGAAGACGCGGAGGTCAAATGAGACGATGACGGTCGTGTGAGGTCCACCAGCCATCGCTCAGGAAAGTTTAGCCAGCCCCGGGTCGATCCTGCATGATCTTTGTGGTCAGAACTTAGATCAGAGCAGTCATGCGAGGGTGGGAACGTGCTGGAATCGATTACTACCCGGGGGCTGAACGTTAGTATCTCTGCGCTGAAGACGTCTTCGTTGATGGTGAGTCTTCCTATTTTGTAGGGAATAGCCACATCTTCGCATGTGCAGTCCGCTAAAACAGCCCCGCCAACCCCGATTGACGTGAAAAAGGTCGCACTCGGTGGGACGCCCTGGAATCCACAATGGGACCAGATCATCGAGAAGGCGCTGCCGCCCGAAATGCTTTCTTCGCAGGTGCCCCGCAGCGTGCGTCGACTCTGCCTACGATTTTACGAGATGGGCAAAGCCGACAAACGCACATTTTGGGCGTACTTCTTCTAGGGCTTGCAGACGCCAAGGCCGGCTTGAACCCGAACACCAGCGTCCGTCACACTGAGCCAGAAGGCCGCCATATCCTTTCCAAAGGCCGGAATCGGGAAGCGTATCCGTTTTGGAATAGGGCACGCACATTTTCTGTCCGTGTTCGGTTTGACATTCTCACTGCTGCGTTAGAATCGCTTTGGAGAGGTTGCTTGCAAGCAGGGGACGCCGACGCCCAAGGTCAAACCCAATTGGTTGTTTGCGTCCCCTGCTCCCTCATCTCTTTCCTACTTCAACTGCTTAACAATGTTGGTTATGGTTGCCATTCGGTTCCCCCTCAATCACGAATATGAATTGTTCTTGAGACTGTTGGCAGATCGTGTGTACGCTGCGAAACTCAGGGACTCAACCGACTTCAAACAATGGTTGTTAGAATGCGCGGAACAGGCAGGGGAGTCGGCAACCATGCAAGAGTTTGTGGACAAGCTACCATCGTAAGAGCAAAATTGTTTATGGTGGTGGTATCGTTTCTGAAGCCAAAGATGCACCTCCATGTGTACATGACGGGTTAGGTCCGTGGTGCGCGTGCGACCACGCTCCAGCAAAAGTAAACACGCACGATCAAGTATTGGCAGCCACAAGCTGCGGTCAGGTCGCTACCTATCCTCAGCCAATTCCCGAATCGTCTCAACTAGTGGATCGGCTGACGGACTTTGTTTCGGAGCTTTGTTCGCTTGTTCATCGGCATAACGTTGCTTCAGATCGGCGTAGTTTTTGCCATACGCTTGCTCAAAACCAGGCACCAGTTGATTCAACGTAGTCACGAGGGCCTCCATGTCGATGCTCTTATTGAAGTCAGAAACGACGTTCGTCATCGCCCCCCGCAGAATGGCGTACCGCCGATTCGTTTTGTGTGAAAAGAGGAGCAGGGAACGAAGAGGGGTAACCGTATTAGTCTCGGCATCTAACTTCCCTTAGGTTAAGCGGAATTGTACGGCCACCCGTTTGAGTGGATCAAGCGATGAACGAAAGGAATAACGTCACAACGTCCCGAAACGGGACAGAGAGAGATCTCCGTGCTCATGCGTGCAACGTAGCGTTGAAGAAGGACACGTTGCGTGCGCCACGTTTCGTGCGCTTTCGTTCGGCGTTGTATTGACAAGAGAGGCTAGGATCGAACGAGTGAGGCACTGCGCGGCCATTGGGGCGGCGAAGTTCACAATCCTCATCTGCCCGAGTACGCCAGAGGAGACTGACATGAAGCAAGGAGATTTCGTAAAGGTCATTGGAAGAGACGGGTTTTATCTATTTCTGAAGGAAGTCCAAGGGACGGCAACCCTTCGAGAAGGTAGTGCGAAAAGTTCAGGCACGCCCACCTTCGCCGTTCCGATGGGTCGGGTGGTTTCTCTGGAAAAAACAGAATAGGCTCGTCGATTTGGTCCAGGCCAGGGCTTGCCCACTGCCCTGGTTTCCCAACTCCTGGATCGTGAGCTTCGATAGTATTTCCCGCCTGGCGTAACACGACACTTAGCCACGTGGCCTCGGCTTTCCTGAACTGGCTAGGGCTTTCCTAAAACGGTAAGGTGCTCCGCAAAAACCGTTGAACTGTTCTCTTTTGCTCACATCGCCTGGATGTCGCCTTTAACTCAGCTACAGGGACACCGAGTCCAGCAAAACTCTTAATCGTGCACACGAAGACAACCTGAAACTCTCAGTTCAAAATTGCCTGGAGGGCCTCGGCATTTCCCTGCTCAGTGAGTTGGACGCCTTGGCATTCGTATACCGCCACGGTGTAACTCTTGCCCGTGCCGAAGAGATCGCGGGGCTTATTGGCTATGCACCCATGATCGTGAGCGGCGTGCTTGATCGTCCGGAATGCAACAAGCTCATCGAACGCTCACAGCCTTCTTACGGTCCGTGTCCACAAAGCGTTGCTAAGCGCGATACATTGGGACGTGCACGATGGGGTTGCACTCGGGGCAAATCGGAAACGGTATCTCCCAGGTTTTCCCTCCATAAGAAAATGGGAAGTTCCGGTATTCGACGGCTGACCCACAGTTAGGACATGAGACCGTTGTCAAAGGCACGCTGACAGAATTAAAGAAATCTGTGATTGCTCGGTGAAAAAGATGGTCGATGGTCATTTGGCGTCCTCTTTCAAAAGCGCAGATCGTTCCGCACAAGAGGCCGCTGACGGCAGCAGGTTTTGTGTTCAGACGACCTCAGTATACCTCGGTGAGTACGATGGGGAATGAAACGAAGGGGATTGTCTAACAGTGCGTTGAAGGTTCGTCTAGGGAGCATGCGTCAGAAACCGGCAGTAGTTTTCAGTCCCTATTTCACATTTGTCGCAGTAAATCGCTGTGACTCACAGTTTCGTGCCCGAACAAATGCAAAAATGCCTTGAGGGAACTATGACTAGAAAATTTGATGTGATCGCAATCGGAACAGGATCAGCCGCCTCGGCGGTGGTGTCGCGCTCTCGCGAAGCAGGATGGCAGGTTGCGATTGTGGATTCGAGGCCTTTCGGCGGTACCTGTGCTCTACGGGGATGCGACCCAAAGAAAGTGCTCGTCGGAGCTGCCGAAGCCGTTGACTGGACTCGTCGCATGAAAGGAAAGGGAATTTAAGCCGCGAAGCTTCAGATTGATTGGTCTGAGTTAATGCGTTTCAAGCGTTCTTTCACTGAGGCTGTTCCAAAACGGCGCGAAAACAAGTTTGCGAAAGCCGGCATCGCAGCGTTCCATGGTCGGGCGCGCTTCGCCACTTCAACCACAGTAAAAGTAGTGAAGAGACGTTGGTCGGACGGTACGTCGTTATTGCGGCAGGGGCAGTGCCAGTAGATTTGGAGATTCCCGGTGCTGAGGACCCGAGAACGGTGCGCTCCTAGCAGAGGACGAAGCCCACAACGGTGGCTGGCGAACATGCGAAGGTGCATCGGTTGCGAATCGCGTTTCGCATGGTAGGTGCATCAGTCACACGCCCGGCCACGGACCTCGAGGATATGGTATCTCGAAACGCTCGGTTAGGCAGCCCGCTGGTAGCGGTGATGCAGCGCACCCAGGCGTCGCTGGGAGATCACCCGACCTTGTGCCGAAGACCGAGTCCTTCCAGCCGGTGTTTGCTTGTCAGGTCCGAGGTAGGTTCGGTCCTCATGGCAGTAGGAGACATACTGGGAGAGAAGTCGCTTCAGGTGGCGCTCGTCCAATGCAATCACGTGATCAAGCAAGTCGCGGCGACAACTTTCCACCCAGCGTTCCGCGATTCCGTTCTGCCAGGGGCTCTAGATAGAGGTTTGCACGCAGCCGATCTTCGTGGATCGAATCGCCGCTGGGGCTTCCCAATCCATACTTCGCGTCGTGGTCAAAAATGAGGAACTCAGGCGCCGACTGATAGGGGAAGGCTTCGCGCATCTCCTGTACGATCCAACTGCCCGTGGGGTGCCGGGTGACATTGAAGTGCACGATGCTGTGGCGGTCGTGGCGGATGATGAAAAAACAGTAGAGCACTTTGAAGGTAAGTGTCGGCACCGTGAAGAAGTCCATCGCGCGGCGATAGCCTCGCGGTGATTACCCAGAAAGGCCAGCCAACGCTTGCCGGGCTCCGGATGCCCGGGCGCGCGCCTCATCCAGCGGGAGATGGTGGACTCCGACACGTCGGAGCCGAGCATCAGAAGTTCGCCGTGGATGCGAGGTACACCCAGGTCGGATTCTCGGCGACGATGCGGAAGATCAATTCACGGATCTGTTTGGAGATTCTTGTGCCACAGCCCACTCGTTTGCGCACTTTGCAGAGCATCGCCCGGAGCAGCCTGAACCCAGCCCGGTGCCACCGGGCCACCGTTTCTGGCAGAACGAGAAACAGCGTTTCTTTCCAGCGAAGCCAGAATCGGCGTGCCACGACCCAGAACAGCTTGTCCAGTGGACCTAGCTTCGGTCTCGGGTGTTTTCGTTTCAAAATGACGACTTGCTGACGGAGGGCGAGGTTCTCCAGCATCAGGCGGCGACTACGAAAAGTACGAAGGATAACTCCGCACCAGAGCCGAAAGAGGTCAAACACGGCAGCAACGTTATAGCAGGTCGGCTTCTTGGTTATCTTCCGAAGTTGTTGATTTCAAAGTCGTACAGAGTTGTGACAAGCCACATGCCCAGAACATCAAACGATTGATCCGCTTCCTCGGCCACGCGCCGCAATCCACTCTGCCGGCAAACACGTAAGCTGCAACTCCACCCACCCCGAAAACAGAATCCATCCCACCAAAGTGGGCGCCGACCCTGGCAAGCTCTTTCCAGTCCTCCTACTTCAACAGCCACGCCTGTTTTCGTCAATTGACCGATTTTTTCCGCTAAGGAACAGTCAGCTCTTCCAGCGATGGTCGCTGTAAACAATGTTTGTCTGAAATGCGGTTTCCATATCGTGCATGTGCTCTGTTCTCGTCTTCAACACTTCGTCCAACGCAAGAATGAGGTCCATGAACGTCAGGGGGCTAGCCTGGTCCGTAATCGGGGTTTCGTGACTTATTTCGCTCAATTTAGGAACTTCCATTTCCGGGGTAAGGCTCATGTTCGACGTGGGCGCACAGTTTAGCTGGTCGCTTTTATACAGTTAGGCCCAATAGTGTCGGGAGTTTTGCCTAATCCGCTTCAGAAATTGGAGGAAGTCTTGGACGAGTTGGTCCGGCTCGCGTAGCGCATCTCTAGGAGAGGTATTTTATGCCTTCCTCGGATGACCTGATTGAACTTGCGGAGTTTGTCCGGAATCATGTGGATTCGTTTCGCATTTTAGAAATAACAGTCGCTGCTCTTGGTAGCAGCTCTGAGGGTCGCGGAAGAAAAAACTCCCGGTCTCTACGCCAGTTATAGTGAGAACGAAAAAGCGCTTGAGAGAGCATATCTCGACAGGAGAGACGACGCTGGAGTGAGACTCCAAGCTCTAGAGGCGAGGCGGGCCAAGGGATACAACAATAGTCGCCCTCCAATTTCGCCCGCAGTTGTCACAGACCCACCAGGTACCGATCGGAAAGCCTATGGGAAGAGAACTTCAGATGGGCTGACTTAGTTTCAGAAAACGTGAAAGAGGAGAAGGATATGGCTGGCCCAGGATTTGCCCACCAGTTGCCAGCGTCCTTTGTCAACAGTCGTCGTGTCTAGGCTTGAGCTCCAGTTAGCAGCCTATGCAACGCCTGAATCAGGGCCGACGAATTGTTCTCGAACGATTCCGTCGATTTCATAAGAAAAGCCGCTGCACCCTCTTTTAAGAGCTTGGCTTCGTTAGCTTGCCCCAGTCCACTCAGCACAACGACGGGGATATGTTTCACTAGAGCGTCGCCCTTAAGAGCCCGAAGAACATCGACTCCTGACACTTTGGGCAACATCATATCGAGCAGGACAAGATCGGGAACGTTCTCGCGAGCGGAACGGAGACCCTCCTCGCCGTCTCCCGCATAGACCACTTCGTACCCAGCTTTGACAAGCGCCCTTCCATTTGCGACCCGCTGGAACTTGCTGTCTTCGATTAGAAGTATTTTCATATTATCGTTTCACATTCTTCAGTTCATCATCGGGAAGCTGGTCGGAACCGTAAGGTGGTACTTTGATTGTCATCCCGTGACTCTTCACAAAAGATTTGGCGCGTATCTCCCTAAACTGTGCCATCAGAGGAAAACAGCGGGCGACAGGGGGAGGGCCGCGTGATTTCACTTCTTCCAGGTTGGTACTAATTTACAACCGCGGAATATTTGGGAAGCGTTCACAATTGCACAGTGTTTGAAATAACAGTGCGCGTTTCCCGATTTGGAAATGAGTTAAAGAAGCCCGGACTGGATCAGTCGGGCCGTTAGCGTCTTCGGGTACTTCGCATTCAGAACGATGCGAGGATTGATGTGGTCGGATATGTCGATTCTGCGATTCGTAGAGTGAGAGTGGTTCGGTCAGCGGAGACCCAGTTCGCGAAAGAGTATCCAGAGCTTGGGTATACGTGCGCTTTCGTAGCTACCTCGTAGCGAGGAAATTACGAGGCCGCTGGCAAAGGATCGAATCGACAATGGCTACGCGTTCGAGATCATCGGGTGCCAAGCGGCAACCACTAAAAAGCCAAATTCAACGTACTACGTACCCGCTCGTCCTCTGCACACGGACAGCCAGCTCTCTGTTCTGATCAGTCTGGAATCTTAATGTCTGACGAAGGGGTTCTGTCGAAAAATGTCTTGCGAAAGGGCATTTCCGTAGGTGGTGATAAATCGCCTCTCTGACAATGCCGGCGGTGTCAAGCACTTTTCGAGCACACTTCAGCATGCACTCGTTGGAGAGCGCCATTTCGCTCTCGATGAAAATTGCTGTTTTCAACCCAGGCTCGCTCGTAATCGTTTTGTGTGGTGGCAATGTATATTCA
>PMSQ01000075.1 GCA_003168355.1 Acidobacteriaceae bacterium
GCGTGTCGATGGTCTGGCGCGCCCCGATGATGTCCATGCGAGGCTCTTCCCCCTGCTGGTGCATCAACCCCAGTTGCAACATGGCTGTCATATACAAAGACGCCAGAAAGCGCTCAAAGGTCATCTCAAACTCTTTGGCGGAACGCCCGCTCAGCTCCACCCGCGAGTCCAAAGCGTCGGACGACTTGCGGTAAGCATCGGCCTGCGCCTGCTGCTCGGCCGAGGTCGGGGCGGCAGGCATAGCTTGCCCCGCTATGCCGTCAGCTTCCACGGGAAACGCCGCCACCGAGTCAGCACCGGGCGCAGTCTCCCTGGCAGCGGCTGGAACCGCGACTGGAGGCGCTGCAGCCTTCGGCGCTTCTACTTCCTCGGGAACATCTTTGCGCAACTCTCCGTCCTCCGTGAACAAGCGACGGTCGGTTACGGTGAAACCTGACTCTTGCCTTTTCTCAGCCATAGCTTCTGTCCTTGTAAATTCCTGGGAATCATAGAACTTCTTCTTCGCGTCTTTCGCGGAACCTTCGCGACCTCTGCGGTGTAAAGCTTCTACGGTATGCCTGGTTCAAATTATGCTTGGTTCAAAGGGATTGATGCAGCAGCGCTTCCTCTGCCTGTCCAGGCGCGGGGCTCTCGAACGGCAACTTAATCACGGTAGCCTTGACCCCGCCGATCGTGACCTCGCGCCCCGGCACTCCCACCTCGCGTCGGATGTACCCCAGAGCAAGCGTCCGCTCACCGGAGGGCGTGCGCAGAACCGCAACGCTGGTGATCTCGCCCACTTCCTTTTCCTCTTCCCCGGCTTTTCCAGAGATGATTTTCGACCCAGCCGGGATTGCCGGAGCACCTTCCATTAGGAATCCCGCAAATTTGCGATGCACGTTGCCGCGCGAGCGAATGCGCTCCACAATTTCCTGTCCCACGTAGCAGCCCTTGTTGAAGTTGAGGGCGCGCATCTGTTCGGTTTCCTGGGGCAGGTCGCGCTCGCGAATATCCACGCCATACAGCGGTATGCCGTTCGCGATACGCTGCATTTCCAACGCCTCGCTGCCTACCGGCCTGGCCCCGGCAGCGAGCAGTGCCCTCCAGGTGTTGTAAGCGTCTTTGAGCGCGAGCCAGATTTCGTAGGATTCCTGCGGCGCATCCTCACCCCGCACCACCGTACACCGCAGGCAGCCGCAATCGCAGTTGCACTCTGGCGTGATCATCTGCAATGGCTGTAGCTCCGGAACTTCAATCCCCGCGGCGTTCAGTATTGCGCGGGACTTTGGTCCCGCTAGACCCAGAGCGGTCTGTTGCTCACTCACATTCGTCACTTCCACGTCGTCCATAATGATGTAATGGTCGAAGGTGGCGACGATCTTCTCCACCTGGCTGCGATCCGTCTCGACCGTAAGCGCCTCACTCTGGTTGTAGACGAACATGTCACCGAGGATGCGGCCCTGCGGATTAAGCAGAAAAGCATACACGCCGCGTCCCGCGGCGAGATCGCGAATGTTGTTGGTTACCATGCCGTTCAGCCACCGCACGCGGTCGCTGCCCGTGAGTGAAATTCTGGCCCGGAAGCCCAGATCATAGATTCCACAACCGTTCAGCAGGGCGGAGAACTCATCATGCGCGTCGGAAAAGCTCGTCGCTGTCGTGGCTCCGCGGTAGTCGGTCTCGCGGACCGGCTGGCCCGCCAGCTGCGCACGAAGAGCGTCTTGGAGTGGAGTTAACATCGAAGTATTGATTATAGCGAACGCCGTCCCGATTCATCGCCAACTCCCGATTGTCAATCTACTCATTCTGCTCGCCTTGTGGTAGCTTTTCTGCCGTGGACCAGCAAAAGCCTTCCAGGAAACGTATCGCCGTCATCCCCGGTGACGGGATTGGCCAAGAGGTTATCCCACAGGCTCTCAAGGTCGTCCAGGCATCGGGAGCCGACGTCGAGATGAGCGAGTTCGATTGGAGCGCCGACCGCTATCTCCGCGACGGCACAACCGTTCCTCCCGATGGCTTCGCCATGCTGGCGCGCGATTTCGATGCGATCATGGCCGGAGCCTTCGGTGATCCCCGAGTCAAGACCAACATCCATGCCAAAGAGATCCTGCTCGGCATGCGCTTCAAGATGGACCTTTACGCGAACGTGCGCCCGGTGCGTCTGCTGGACGAATCTCTCTGTCCGTTGAAAGGCGTTGAGCCCAAGGACGTGGATTTTATTGTGATCCGCGAGAACACGGAGGGCGTCTACACCGATGCGGGCGGAGTCTTCAAGCAGGGAACTCCCGATGAAATCGCGATCCAGGAAGACATCAATACCCGTAAGGGCGTTGAGCGCATCATTCGCTACGCATTTGATTATTGCGAGCAGAACACCAAACTCGATGGCTCGCCTCGCAGCCGCGTGCTCATGTGCGACAAATCGAATGCCATGACTCATGCCGGCAGCTTATGGCAACGCGTCTTCAAGGAAGTGAGCGGCGAGTTTCCCCAGATCGAAACGCAGCACATGTACGTGGACGCATTGTGCATACAGATGGTCCGCGATCCGCGGCCATTCGATGTGATCGTGACCAACAACATGTTCGGCGACATCATCACCGACCTCGCCGCCGGATTGCAGGGCGGCCTGGGTATGGCCGCCAGCGGGAATATTCATCCCGGGCAAACGTCGATGTTCGAGCCGGTACACGGTTCCGCCCCGCCGATCGCAGGCAAGAATGTGGCGAATCCGTTCGGTGCGATTCTGACCGCGGCCATGATGCTGGCGCACTTGGGATTGACGAAAGAAGTGGAGAAGATCGAAGCTGCCGTGCTGGAAGCTGTGCGGCAGAAGAAAGGAACACAGGATATCGGGGGGACGCTCGGAACGCGGGAAGCCGGCGAGTGGGTGGCGACCTTCGTCAGTCGCCGATAGCACCAAGCGCTGTCGTCTTGAGCGAAGTGAGTCGATTCGCGAATGCGAATCGACTCGCGCAGTCGAAGGACCCCGGCACCATTCGAACCGGCAAAGTGCGTCAGGGTGTTCTCCCCGTGCAGCGTTGGCGCCGGGAAGTGCGCGCTGATTATCCACTGTGTATTGGAATTCCTCGGCGAGCCTTAGCGGCTCTAACGTGCGAGGATCCTTCGACTCCGCTTGGGCCTCCGCTTCGCGAAGGCCCATACTTCGCTCAGGATGACAATTGCTGTTTTACGCCTTCCCTCCGACCAGCAGCGCCAACTCCCGCCACTTCCAGTGACAGTCGACATCCACAAAACCAATCTCGCGCAGCCACCGCAGTTGCGTTTCGAGATCCAGCAACTTGTTCGACGGATCTTCGGTCTCGATGGTGTAGCCAATGCTGTGCAGAAATTCTTCGTGCAACCGTGGCGTGGGTGAGGCGACGTGTTCGAGGTTGCAGAAGACGCCGCCGGGGTTGAGCAGTCCGTGAATCTCGGCATAAAGCGCGCGCTTGCGCTCGTGAACGAGATGATGGATAGCAAAGCTGGAGACGACAGCATCGAATCTGCCCAGCGCGGGCAGCGACTGGTCGAGATTGTGGGTGACAAGCGTGACCGACGAATCCGCGGTGAAGCGCTTGCCGGCGGCTTCAAGCATTGCGGGCGAAAAGTCGACGGCCACAGCTTCTACCTTGGCGTGACCGTCGTGGACGCTATCGACAGCAGCCAAATTAGCTTTAACCAGCGCGAGCAACCGTCCATCTCCGGTTCCGATATCTAGAATGCGGCACGCGGTATTCGGAATAAACTCCAAAAGCGTTGCTTCGCCTTCGCTGCGGTGCAGGATGGAGTCGGCGCGTCCGAGATAGTCGCGAGCGTGATCGGTCGAAGTCCAGAGATTGACGGGAGCGTTCGTCGGCATTGCTTATCCTCGATTGTTAATGCTTGAAGGTTTTGTCCTTGAAGAAAGTATAGGGAAACAGGGTAGACTCGTTCCTAATGAATATCGTTGAACTGCTTGGCAAGAGGTTTCTGATGCCGCTTTTGGTGGTTGTGCTGCTTGTGGAGTGGAGCAGTGCGGCAACGGCGCAGGCTCAGGTTGCGCAGACGCAGGGGCAACAAGATCAAGGTCAAGATCAAAGTCAAAAGCAGGCGGACAAGAGTGTCCCACCCACACAGGATCAAAAACCTGCCGGGGACGACGCTGGCGCTGCGAAAACTTCTCCGCCGGAGAAACCGGAAAAAGAAGTCAAGATCACGCCGCGCGAAGCGGAGGAACTGTTTCATTCCGTCGATGAGATTCTGGCCTTCGACAGCAAACGGACCGGATTGCCCATCAAGAAGCAGGTCAAGCGCCGGCTGACCAGCCGCGATGAGGTGGTCGCGTACTTGACCAAGCACATGAAGGATGAAGACGTGAAGCGGTTGCAGCGGTCGGAGTTGGTGCTGAAAAAGTTCGGGCTGCTGCCGCGTGACTTCGATATGGAAAAACTACTGGTCGACCTGCTGCGCGAAGAAGTGGCGGGCTATTACGATCCCAAGACCAAAACGGTGAACCTGCTGGACTGGGTTCCGATGGAGGAGCAGGAGCCCGTGCTGGCGCACGAACTGACGCACGCGCTGCAGGACCAGTCGATCGGTTTGGAGAAGTGGATGAAGAGAGGCGAGAAAGATCTGGGTGAAACGAAAAAAGACCCCACGCCCGAGGATATCGAGAACGACGAAATGGACGACGCGCGCGAGGCGGTGGTCGAGGGTCAGGCGCAGGCCATGATGTTTGAATATGCCATGGCTCCGGCGGGGCACTCGATTGCGGACTCGCCGGACCTGGTCGAATCGATGGAGGCGGAAACCATGACTGGGACGCCGAACACGAAGGTGTTCAATGACGCGCCCATTTTCATGAAGGAGTCACTGACGTTTCCCTACAGCTACGGCCTGGAGTTTGTGGTGAAGCTGATGGAAAAAGGTGGCAAGGAAAAGGCGTTTGCCGATGTGCTGGCTCGTCCTCCGCACACCACGCGGCAGATCATGCAGCCGGAAACTTATCTGTCGGGGGAGAGAATCGAGCCCATGCGCGTGCCGGAATTCAAGCGCGATTTCAAGGACTACGTGAAGTTCGATATTGGGGCGATGGGCGAGTTCGATGTTGCGGTCCTGATCGAGCAATATGCGAGAAAGGAATTGTCGAAGCGCCTGTATCCCGAATGGCGGGGCGGATATTACTATGCCGCACGTCCCAGAAACGACGCAAAGAAGCCCGACGCAACGAAGCCCGATCCGGCCGGCGATCTCGCTGTGACCGCACCGCTGGGCTTGCTCTATGTGTCGCGGTGGTCGAGCGCGGAGAAGGCATCTGAGTTTGCCGAGATTTATGCACGGTCCTTAGCAAAGAGGTACAAGAAGGTGGAGGAGATCGGGAGTCCTTCGTCTGGACAATCGGTGCCACAGCATCCCGACTACAAAGTTGATGTTCTAAAGGGACGGCACTCCTGGACTACGGAGGAGGGTACCGTCGTGATCGAGGAGCAGGGAGACACCGTGCTGGTGAGTGAGAGCCTGGACGCGGCCACGACGGAGACGCTGGAGAGGGAAGTATTTGGAGCAGGGAAGTGAAGATCGGGAAGTAAGAGATCATATCTCAGTTCTGGCTTCGATTCGTTAGCGGTTGTGCGATCGTCCTTTCGATTTGTCATTTTCGTCGGTTTCTCCCAAGAAGTGCTGTACCTTGGCGCCAACGATAAACTCTTGGCCGCCACGCTCAAACGTCAGTTTACGTTCCTTGCCGGGCTCGCCTCCGAGCATCGACCAGACTTGCCCCATGGTAGACCCGAGAACTGGAATGCCGTCGACGGCGATAAGGTGGTCTCCCGCGTGAACGCCGTCTTGGCCTTGAGATACGGAGGTGTTGCCGTCGATCTCGGCGACGCCGAGAATCGTAAAGCGGCCATCGTCTTCGGGCCGCAGGATGAGGCCGATGACGTCAAAGTCAGGGAAGTTAAACAGGCGGCCGATATCGAAATATACCGTGGCGTGTGCATAGTCGAAGCCAATGCGATAGTTGAGCAACGCGTTTGCGCCCAGCAGTCCGGCGGCGGGAATGCCGGCGCGCTTTTCGAACGTGGCCATCCGATCCTTGGGAAAGTCGGCCACAGCCACGTTGGTGAAGAAGAGCGGACCGAATTGCACGCGACCCACGCGCATCAGTTTCCACGACGGTTCGTCACTCTGACCCCATATATTTGCTGGTCCGACGGCGCCGGTCATGTGCGGCCAGTCGAGATGAGCTGCGGATAGCTTGTTGAATAATTCTTCTGAAAGAAAGCTGATCGGCGAACCCAGGTCGAGGCCAAGATTATATTTTTTATTTTCGATTTGGCTGGGGACTTGGATAAGGCCGTTCCCACCGTTCACGATTACTTTTGTTTTCACGCCGTTGAACTTCAGGCTACCGGGTTGGGCGAGGGTAAGTTCGTGGTCGGGGAAATTGATGATCACGTCGTAATCGCGTAGAACGGACGACGGAATGTTGATTTCGGCGTTCAGTCCGGGAGCGATCGAAGCGCCACCGGCTGGGACCTTCGCTTCTTTGATCCCGGCTCCGGGAATTCGTCCGCCCAGAGGAATCGTCACGCCGCCAATGTTCATTTCTACCGGTGGGGTGGCCGAGCAGAGTTGCCCGTCGCAAGAGAGCGTCCCTCCTATCAGTTCGGCCAGCCTCCGCGACATATAGAGATCGGGATTTCCGTTGTCTATCCACGCACGAACGCGCTGCGTTGTGCCATCGCGAAGTGGGATCTCCACATCGATGATCACGCGGTTGTGATCGAGCTTGAGAGGAACGGTGACAGATTTGGGCTGCGGATCAGGGTGGGGTGCGCTTTGCGCGAGTGCGGCCGCGGCGAGAACAAGGACAGCGAAGGTGGCCATGAGTCGCATAGGAAGATTGTAGCGGGTGGGGCGACGAAGCAGAGTCGGGACTCACGACTACGAATCGATCACGCGCTGCGAACCTTGAACCACGGCGGGCACGGAGGGGCACATTCAGTCTTGTATAATCACGGGTTTGGCTCCCACGCGCGGAAGCTTTCTGGGAGCCTGAACTCTGGAGGGTTGGTGGCGCAGGCGGAGATTGGAATCATCGGCGGCAGCGGGCTTTATGCCATGCCGGGTCTGAGCAAGGCGAAAGAAGTGCGGGTGAAGACGCCGTTCGGCGCGCCTTCGGACGCCTACGTTTGCGGCACGCTCGAGGGACGCAAGGTGGCGTTTCTGGCGCGGCACGGGCGCGGACATCGCATTCTGCCGGGCGAGTTGAATTTCCGCGCGAACATTCATGGTTTCAAACAGCTTGGAGTCGAGAGGATCGTTTCTATTTCCGCAGTAGGGTCGTTGAAGGAAGATCATAAGCCGCTGGATTTTGTGATCCCCGATCAGTTTTTCGATCGCACGCGCCACCGCGTGGATACGTTTTTTGGTGGTGGAGTGGTGGCACACATCTCTTTTGCCGACCCTGTATGCGAAGAGCTGGCGACCGTAGTCGAGGCTGCGTGCGAGAGAGTCGGCGTGACCGGCAAACGTGGCGGGACCTATCTTTGTATGGAAGGGCCGCAGTTTTCCACGAAGACAGAGTCGAATGTATACCGCGGGCTGGGCATGGATGTGATTGGCATGACTAACCTGCAGGAGGCGAAGCTGGCGCGCGAAGCGGAGCTTTGTTACATCACGGTCGCCATGGTCACGGACTATGACTGCTGGCATCCTCAACACGATTCGGTGACGGTGGGTCAAATTGTCGCCGTGTTGGGGAAGAATGCGGAGAACGCGGCGAGGGTTGTGCGTGAGACGGTAGCGGCGATGCCGCCAGAGCGATCCTGCCGGTGCGGATCGGCGCTGGCCCATGCGATTTTGACGGATCACAAGAAGATTCCAGCAGCCACGCGCAAGAAGCTGAAGCTGATTATTGGAAAGTATGTGAAAGTCAGTGGCCGGTGATCAGTGGTCAGTGGCCAGTAAAACTGCTGGACGAAGTTTTTTTCTGGCCACTGATCACTGGCCACCGACCACTAAGATTCGAGAGAGGAAACTCGCGTTCACAATGAGCATTGTCGTGGTGGGATCGGTTGCGTTTGACGACATTACGTCGCCTTCCGGGAGCGTAACGGGCATTCTGGGCGGGGCGGCGACTTACTTTGCACTCGCGGCCAGCTACTTCACTCAGGTGCGCGTGGTCGCGGTGGTGGGCGAAGACTTCAGCCCAGAGCACGAAAACGTTCTAAAGAAGCGCGGCGTGGATACACGCGGCATCGAGCGCGCTGCGGGCCAAACCTTTCGCTGGGGCGGTTCGTACGCCGAAAACCTCAACGAGGCTAAGACAACTTTTACCGATCTGAACGTGTTTGAGAAGTTCCAGCCGCGGATTCCGAAGGAGTACGACGATTCGGAAGTGCTGTTCCTGGCGAACATTCAGCCGACCTTGCAAGCCAACGTGCGGCGAAAGATGAGTGGGGTGCGGCTGACTGGTTGCGATACCATGAATTATTGGATCCAGGGTGCGCGCAAGGAACTGGCTGAGACCCTGAAGTTGGTGAACGTGCTGCTGATCAACGATACCGAGACCAAGATGCTCGCGGAGGAGAAGAACTTGCCGCGTGCGGCCCAGAAAGTGCTGACCATGGGACCGCAGGCGTTAGTGATCAAGCATGGCGAGTATGGGGCAACCATTTTTTTCCGGGATGGGGCATTTGGCACCGGACGTCATCCGTTTCGCGCACCGACCTTGCCGATTGATGAAGTGAAGGATCCAACCGGAGCCGGCGATTCGTTTGCCGGCGGATTCATGGGCTATGTGGCGTCGCAGAACACGTTGAATCGCGAAGTGCTTAAGCGGGCTCTATTCTATGGCGGCGTCATGGGATCGTTCGCCGTAGAAAGTTTCGGCACCGAACGGCTGCAAGCGCTAACGCAAGAAGAAATTGAGACACGTTTCCAGATTTTTCGCGAACTCACCCACCTCGAATGAAGCCGCAACCTCCTCCGAAAACGCACTCCGAAATTGAGATCGTGCGGCTGGTATGGCTGGCGATCTTCGTCTCGGTGTTTTCTTTTCTTTTCTATTACCGGCAGGGAGATGTGTTGCTGTACGGTGATGCCGTAGCGCACATCAACATCGCGCGCCGCGTCTTCGATTCGAAAACGCCCGGGCTGCTGCAGTTGGGGACAGTGTGGCTTCCGCTGCCGCACTTGCTGATTATGCCATTCATCGCATCGCAGCGGATGTGGCAAAGCGGTGCGGGCGGCTCGATCCCATCAATGGCGGGGTTCGTGCTCGGCGTGCTAGGAATCTTCCGGCTGGTGCGGACGTCATTGAAACGCGACGGGGAAGTGGGAGGTGCGGCGAAGCTGGGCGCGTGGGCTGCGGCGATCATCTATGCAGGGAATCCGAACCTGATTTACATGCAGGCGACAGCAATGGGAGAGTCGCTGTATCTGGCCCTATTCATCTGGGCCGTGGTATATTTCGCCGCCTTCGCGCAGCAGGCCGACACGGTGAAGGCCAGTCGATCGCTGACCAAGTGCGGGCTATGTCTGGCAGCGGCGTGTTTGACGCGGTATGACGGATGGTTTCTGGCTGCGGTTTTGGTGGTTGCGGCCGCGGTGGTGAGCATCCAGCATGTTAAACAACGCAACGGCGGGGCACCCAGATTCGTGGTTCCACAGCCGCGAACTGCCATCGTAAAGTTCGTGCTGCTGGCGGCCGCTGCTCCTGTGCTTTGGTTCGCGTACAACGCCGCCGTCTACCGCAATCCACTGGAGTTCGCGAACGGACCTTACTCCGCAAAAGCGATCGAGCAAAAGACCGCAACGGTGAATCCGGCGAAGCACAATCTGCTGGCTGCCGGCTCGTATTTTCTGAAAGCGGCGGAACTCAATGTGGGCGAGGCTAACTGGCAAGGGCGCCTGTGGCTAGCCTTGGCGCTCCTGGGAAGTCTCGTGGTAAGTTTCAGCGGGCGCGGACGGATTGCATTGCTTCTGTGGGTACCCCTGCCGTTTTACGCGTTATCCGTTGCTTATGGGAGCGTACCGATTTTCGTGCCGACGTGGTGGCCGTTTTCACGGTACAACGTGCGCTACGGACTGCAACTGCTTCCGGTGTTCGCGGTGTTTGTGCCGCCGGGCATCTCTTTCATTGTCCAATGCGCGATTAAGATCCGGCGGGCTGAGGTTTCCTGGAACCGCTGGGCTGGGGCGGCAACACTGCTGAGCGTGCTGGTACTGGCGGCGGCGAGCTATGCTTCGATCTGGCGCCTGGGTCCGATTTGTTATCGCGAGGCCGCGGCGAATATGCGAGGGCGTGTGGTGTTGGATGGGCAGGTGGCGGGCTGGGTCAAATCGTTGCCGGCGGATTCCACGCTGCTGATGTATCTGGGCGAGCACGTGGGCGCGCTGGAGCAGGCGGGGATTCCGTTGCGACGCGTCATCAATGAAGGTAATCATCGAGCGTGGAAGCAACCCGTCGATCCTGAGGGTTTGTGGGAGCACGCTCTGGCGGACCCGGCCGCGTATACAGACTATGTCATAGGCTTCGAGGGCGACCCGGTGTGGACAGCGGCGAAAGAGCGGCGCTTGACCGCGTTAGTCGAGATCCATACCAGTGGTCAGCCTCGGGCGGCGATCTTCCAACCGCGAACGCAGGGGCGGGCGCCATCGCCCAAATAAGAGCGTCGCAGTCAAGAGCAGCCGCGGTAATCAGGCGGGTTAATGCGGAAAGCCGCAGAAGACGCATGTTCCAGTGATAAAATTCGGCCATCCGAAGCTTTCGCGGGCATTGGATCGAACTCATGAACTGGCAACATATTCTCGATTTGCTGCACGGAGAGTTGACGTTCAACCTGAAGACGCTACTGACCAGCTACGAAGTGACGGGCGCCAGCGTAGATGAGGTCACGCAAGAGGTCAATCGCATCCTCGAGCATCGCCATCGCATGATGCAAAACGTTGTGAGTGGCAGCACCAGCCAGCACGTCCCGATGCAGTTTGACGTGTCCGGCTGTAACTGTGAGCAGAAGGAGTTGTTGCGTGACCTGCAGACCTCGTCTGTGCTGGGCAGCGTGGCTTCGTTGGGGCCGGTGGAATTGGAGTGAGCCCAGCGTCGGTGGTAATTCCGTTTGTGAAGGCCAGCGCCTGCGGAAATGATTTTCTGCTGATCGATTCTTTGGTCATCAATTCTTCGATCGCCGAAGGCGCTCAGGCACTTTCGAACCTGGCAGCACTTACGCGTCGCCTGTGCGACCGGCATGAGGGCGTGGGGGCGGACGGAGTGGAGTGGATGTATCCGCACTCGGCGGCGGATGTGGAGATTAGGCTGATTAACGCCGACGGTTCCGAAGCCGAGATCTCGGGCAACGGCACGCGCTGTGTGGCGGCGTATGTTTGCGCGGAGCGAGGAATAGAAAAGATCAAGATCCAAACCGGGGCCGGATTGAAAACCTGTACGCTGACGGCTCGCAGTGAATCCGATTACGAGTTTGAGGTCGAGATGGGCGAGGCTGCGCTTGGAGCGGAACTGGCGGTGAGGCTGGGGGCGAGCGAGGTGCGTGGAATTCCGGTCTCGATGGGAAACCCGCACTATGTCGTCTTCGTAAAGGAGTTTGCAGAGAACTGGCAGGAAGAGGCGGCACAGATTCAGACCAGTTCCGAGTTTGAGCACGGCGTGAACGTTGAACTGGTCGCGATTGATGGAAAGCACGATGTGCGCGCCCGATTCTTCGAGCGCGGAGTGGGAGAGACGCAATCGTCGGGGACAGGTTCCTGCGCATCCGCAGTGGCAGCGATAGCGACGGGCAAGGCCGAATCGCCCGTGCGGGTGCATACACTGGGGGGAACACAGATGGTACGCCGGGTAGGGAATGTGGTGTTTCTTCGTGGGCCGGCGCGGCTGGTTTGCCGGGGGGAATTTTTCTTGAGCCAGCCTGCTGAGTTCTGAGGGAACCTGGCTTCGTGTTCTTGATCTTATCTGCACTGGCGGGTTTTCATTTCGAAAACGGGCTTCTGACTGCATGTCCTCATCGACAGTTCCGCGCGTCAAGCCGCCTGCCCTTCGGCCGGGCGATACAATTGGCATTGTGGCGCCGGCCAGCAACGTAAAGCGCGACCACCTGCAGGCTGGATGCGAAGCCCTGCGGCGCGCCGGCTACCAGCCGTTCTATTACGATTCCATTCTTGATCAGGATCTTTACTTTGCGGGCTCGGTGCAGCGTCGTGCGCGAGAACTGGAAGACATGTTCTCACGCGAGGACGTGCGGGCGATTGTTTGTGCGCGCGGTGGATACGGCGCGAACTACTTGCTCGAAGCGCTGGATCTGGAAAAGATCGAGTCCCATCCCAAGATTCTTGTCGGTTATAGCGACCTCACCACGCTGCTCACTTACTTCTCCGACGCTCTGGGTTTAGTCACTTTCCACGGGCCAATGGTAGCGAAAGATTGGGCGCATGATGGTGGCGTGGACATGGCTTCGTGGGAGGCAGCGCTCGCCGGCACGGCGGTTTGGGAAGCCAACCTGGGTGCGGGTTCTGGCGCAAGCGGTTTGGTCGAGGGCACAGCCGAAGGAATTCTTTATGGTGGATGCCTTTCGATTCTGGCGGCTTCACTGGGAACGCCCTACGAGATTCGAACGGAGGGAACGATTCTGTTTCTTGAAGACCTGGCGGCCAAGCCCTACCAAATCGACCGCATGCTGATGCAGTTAAAGCTAGCCGGCAAGTTGGACGGGGTAAAAGGAATTGTGTTTGGTGAGATGCGCGAGTGCGTGCAGAATGCGAATCAGGGATACAAGCTGGAAGAAGTCGTACTGCGAATTGTGGGCGACTTCGGAGTACCCGTAGCCTACGGAGTCCGGTCGGGGCATGTGACGGCAGGGAACATCACACTGCCGATCGGCGTGCGGGCCGGGTTGACGGTGCGGGGCGCGGGCGTGAGTCTCAAGATTCTGGAAGGAGCAGTGACCGCGGTGCCAGGGAAAAGCTGATTGCGAAAAAAACCATGACGGAAAATAAGCACATTCATCTGATTGGCATTTGCGGGACCGCGATGGCGTCTCTCGCGGGAATGCTGAAGCAGCGCGGCTTCCGCGTGAGTGGGTCGGACGCAGCAGCATATCCCCCGATGTCGGATTTCCTCGCGGAGCTCGGAATTCCAGTGGCGCAGCCCTTTGACGCGATGAATCTGGAGCCTCGCCCCGACATGGTGGTCGTGGGCAACGCGATCTCCCGGGGAAATCTTGAGCTGGAGCAGGTGCTCGACCAGCGCATTCCATTTTGCTCGTTGCCTCAATTACTGCATGAGGAATTCCTTCGCGGCAAGGAAGTGCTGGTAGTGGCGGGGACGCACGGGAAAACTACAACTACTTCGATGCTGGCGTGGATGTTTCACACAGCGGGCATGCAACCATCATTTTTGATCGGGGGCATCGCCGAGAACTTTGGATCGAGCTTTCATCTGGGACAAGGCAAGCATTTCATTCTGGAGGGCGACGAGTACGACACTGCGTTTTTCGACAAGGGTCCGAAGTTTCTGCATTACTTTCCCGACTCCGTAATTCTCACTTCGGTGGAGTTCGATCACGCCGATATCTACAAAGACCTGGATGCGGTGGAGATTGCATTCAAGCGCCTGGTGAATCTCGTTCCCCGGCGGGGACGGATTATCGCTTTCGACGGAAGGGCTGGCGAGGCCGCTGAAAGTGCCAGCCTGGAACGCTGCCTGGGCAAGGCGTTCTGCCCGGTGGAGCGGTACGGAGCGGGTTCGCGCGCCGACTGGCGCATCACGAATTTTAACTTCGAGCCGGGAAGAACTTTGTGGTCGGTGTTTCGTGGCGGCCGCGCATGGGCCGATCTTGAGTTTCCGTTGGCGGGCGAATACAACGTGTGGAACGCGACCGCGGCCGCAGCCATGGCGGCGGCCTACGGCATTTCGAAAGAAGAGATCACAGCGGCGCTGAAGACGTTCAAGAGCGTGAAGCGGCGCCTGGAAGTGAAAGCGCAGGTGAATGGCATCACCATCATTGACGACTTCGCGCATCATCCCACGGCGATTGCAGGCACACTCAAGGCTTTGCGGGCGCGTTATGCGGGCGCGCGGTTGTGGGCAATTCTGGAGCCGCGCTCCAACACGCTGCGGCGGCGCGTACTGCAGGCTGATCTGGCTCGGAGTCTGGCGCTCGCCGACGAGGTGATCGTCACGGAAGTGTTTCGGTCGGATGCGCTGCCGGTGAATGAACGGCTGGACTTGCCGGAGCTGGCCGCGGATATTCAGAAGCACGGCAGCCGTGCGCGGTTGATTGGAAACGCTGACGAAATCGTGCAGTCGATCGCTCCGGAGATGCGCAGCGGAGATGTGGTCGCGATCCTTTCCAACGGCGGCTTTGGCGGAATTTATGAAAAATTGCCGGCACGGTTGCGGGCGCTGGCGGGCGAAGGCGCGAGTGTCATCTCCGCGAATGCGGCGGGGAAGTGATGAGGTTTTCCAGCATCAAAGTTGGCCCGGCGCGTCAGCTTGTTTTCATGGCGCTGCTGATATCGGTAGCCGCGGCGTCGTCCAATGCAACAACCGACTACACAATTTCTCTGGCAAGCCCCGATCAGCATCTTGTGGAAGTGCGGCTTATTCTGCCAGAGGGATCGGCGCAACGCGAGTTGCAGCTTCCGGTGTGGAACGCGCTGTATCAGGTACGGGACTTCGCGCAATATGTAAACTGGGTGCGCGCGAAAGACCGCGCCGGCCGCGCGCTCGCTGTCCGTGAGTTGGATAAGAGCCGGTGGCAGATCGCGGGCGCGGAGGGCGGCGCCGTGGTCGATTATCAGATATTCGCCGATTCGCCCGGCCCGTTTGGCGCTGAGTTCAATTCGCATCACGCATTTTTCAATCTGGCTCAGATCCTGATGTATCCGGTGGATGCGCGAGATTCGCCGATGACTCTGCGATTCACTTATGTGCCGAAGGGATGGCGCATCGCCACACCGCTCCGGGCGGGCGTAGATACTTTCATCGCCGAGAACTACGATCGCGCTGTCGATTCTCCTGTGGAGATGGGCGACTTTCAGGAATCTGATTTTGACGAAAGCGGTGGACATTATCGAGTGGTGGTGGACGCCGATCGTGGCGACTACGACATGGATAAGATTGCTGCCATGCTGCACAAGATCGTGGCTGGTGCGACCAGTTGGATGGACGATCGTCCCTTCAACAGCTATATGTTTCTTTTTCACTTTCCGAAAGGTCCGTCGGGCGGCGGCATGGAGCACTCCTATTCGACCGCGATTGAGGTGAATGCCGACGTGCTGGCGCGGGCTCCGGAGGTGCTGGCTTCGTTGACAGCACACGAATTCTTTCACTTGTGGAATGTGAAGCGCATCCGTCCGCAGACCCTTGAGCCCGTCGACTACACAAAAGAAAATTACACGCGGGCGCTTTGGTTCAGTGAGGGATGCACCAGCACAGCGGCGGACTTCATCGAGTTGCGCGGCGGTCTACTCGACGAGAGCCACTTCGAACGGGATCTGGCATCCGGCATCGGCGAACTCGAACGGCGGCCGGCGCACCGGACGCAGTCGGCGGAAGAATCGAGCCTGGATGCGTGGCTGGAGAGCGACGCATACTACCGGCGTCCGGAGCGCAGTATCTCCTATTACAACAAAGGCGAGCTGCTGGGCATCACGCTGGACTTGGCGGTGCGAGAGGCCAGCCATGGACAGGCTTCGCTGCGCGAAGTTTTGCAATGGATGAACCAGAATTACGCAAAGAAGGGAAGGTTCTTTCCGGATTCCGCCGGCGTGCGCGAGGCCGCCGAGGCCGTAAGCCATGCGGATTTAGGATCGTTCTTCACGAAGTACGTCGCGGGCACGGAAGATATCCCATGGAATGATTTCTTTCGCGGCATCGGATTGCGCCTAACGGAAGGAAAGACCACGGTGACGGATGCCGGTTTTGCGGGCTCGCGAAACTTTGACGGTCCCATGACGGTAACGACCGTGACGGCTGGCAGCGAGGCGGAGCGGGCCGGTCTGCAAGTGGGCAATACAGTTGTGGAAATTAACGGCAACGCAGCGGGAGAGGAATCGTCCCAGCAGACGTCGCTGCTCGCTCCCGGCGACACGATCACCGTGAAGGTTCGACCCCGTCGGGGTGCGGAGCGCGACCTGAAATGGAAAGTGGGGAGCCGCGACGAAAGTTCATACGAGCTCAAAGACGTGGAGAATGTTACCGCCGAACAGCGGGCGCGCCGGGCAGCGTGGCTAAAAGGCGAAGCGGAAATTCCGCAAGAGACAAGCGCGCACTAAAGCCACCCCGCAACGCGGCATACTCAACCGGGGCACGCAACAGGGGAACACAAAAATGATCCGCACCATCGCGATGCTGGCTTTCTGGGCACTGGCCGCGCCCGTGGCGGCCCTGATCGGATTCCCCTGGACGTTCATCACGGGCAACGTCAGCCTGCTCTATCGCATGTTCATGATTGGCTGTTGGGCCGGCGTGCGGTTGACTGGGGTGCGCGTGAAAACCGTGGGTCTCGACAAACTGGACCCTGCGCGCACCTATATATTCATGTCGAACCACGTATCGAACCTGGACCCGCCGATTATCACCCCGCTGATTCCAAAGCGCACCTCGGTAATGGTCAAGAAGGAATTGCTCAGCTATCCGATTCTGGGCCGGGCGATGCGGATGGGGTCGATGGTCCCCGTGGACCGCGGAAATCGAGACGCTGGGATTGAGTCCGTACGGATCGCCAAGCAGGTCGTGCAGCAGGGGCTCAACATGACAATCTATGTCGAGGGCAAGCGCTCCTTTGATGGCAAGCTGCTGCCCTTCAAGAAAGGCCCGTTCTATCTGGCGATGGAGTGTGGGGTGCCGGTGGTGCCCGTGACCATCGTAGGAACGTACTACATAATGCCGAAGGCCAGATTCGCGATCAAACCTGGAACCGCCACGGTAATTTTTCATCCCCCAATCGAACCAAGCAACTTTGGCAGCCGCGAGTGTTTGATGGAGCAGGTTCGGGCCGTAATTGATAGCGGTCTTCCGGAGGAGTTCAGGCAGAGTACATCGGTCGCACGGGGAAGCGCTCCTGCTTGAGACTTCCAAGAAAGTAACGTCGGCGCCGGGAATCAGGGATGGCGGCGTGCCCTGCCCGGCGGGTTCAGTTAAGTGCGATCTCCCAAATCACGCCGTTGCCATCGGCTCCGCCCTGCTTCGTCGTACCGTAAAGATGGTTGGATTCGAGTACCGGGTTACTGAACGAGTAGAGGCCATCAGACCCGCCCTCAAAAACGTAGAGTGAGGTGTAGGTCCAGGAACCGGTTGCGGGTGTGAGTTTGTAAACCGTCCCCGCACTATTGGCCCCGTCGCAGTGAGTCGTGCCGTAAAGATTCCCCGACGCATCCAGAGCCAGGTTGCGGAAACTTCCAGAAATTCCCCATCCGGGATTACTGTAAAGCGCAGTGAAGGTCCAGCCACCGTTTGCCGGGGTTAGCTCGAAAATTGTGCCGCCTCCGCCGGAGCCGCCCTCTGTGGCGGCGCCATATAAATTGCCCAACGTATCCCAGATCAGACCCCCGTAGGGAACCGCTCCATCATCCCCATCCTGGAAGTTATGAAGAATCGTCTCCGTCCAAACTGACCCCGATGCTGCCAGTTGGAAGATGGTGCCGTATCCGTAAGCACCGCCTGCGGAAGTCGTACCGTAGAGAATTTTGCCCTTGGCGAGCGTGATGCCCGCGACCGGAATCGCCCCGTCGCTCCCAGAGCCGAAGCTGTAGAGCACCGTTTCCGTCCACTGCGAGCCGCTCTTCGGGGCAGTCAGCCTGAAAACCGTGCCCTTGCCGTAAGCCCCACCTGCGGTAGTAGTGCCGTAGAGATTTCCCTGCGTGTCTCTGGCCAAGCCTGCTTCGGGAGTTGCCCCGTTCTCACCGCCAGGAAAGGCATAAAGCACCTGCTCCACGCCACCCGTAGTAACCATGAAAACCGTTCCTGCGTCTGCAACACCTCCGCCAGCAGTGGTGGTGCCGTAGAGGTTTCCTACTCCGTCTTTGATCAAACCTCCTTCGGGATATGCTCCGTCCGACCCACCTGCGAAGCTGTATAGCACGGTCTCCCCGTTCTTGTTCACCTCGAACACCGCTCCGTATCCCGATGCGCCACCGGCGTTGGCGGTGGAGTAAAGATTTCCCGCGCCATCAATCGTAAGACCATCCAGCGGACTTCCCCCATCGCTTCCGCCGGTGAAGCTGTGAATTACCTTGAAGGTCTGAGCTTGCGCCCGCGGTGTCGCGGCCGCGACCAGCCCGAGCACAAAAGCGAATGCAAGCATGAGCTTGCCGGCGGCCAATATCGATTCATATTTCATGGGTGAGTACCTGGACGTCCTTTCGATTCCAAATTGCGGGGTCACCTAGGCTGGCGCGTACCAGAAAACCTAGCAGCAGTATCGCAAGCTTTCTACACCAGGGAAGAGTTGTCAAGAATACTTAGTGCCAGGGTCCATTAGTGTGCATGAAGAATTCTGCACACCTAGGGATCTAGGGATCGGACCGGAGCCTTGCTGCGTTTATTGGCCTACTCTTTCCGGAATCGGGATCGTACTGCGCGGGCGATTTCCGGGAGCTTCGGCAGAATCGCGGAATACTTCAGCCACAATTTGTGATCGACGGCGGGTGCGCCGCTAACCAGAGCTCCGGCCGGAATATCGTGAGCCACTCCGCTCTGCGGTGTGACGGTGGCATCGTCGCCGACCTTGCAGTGGCCGACCACCCCGACTTGGCCAGTCAAGATCACTCGATTCCCGATTTCCGAGGAACCGCCCAGACCGACCTGCGAGCACAGCAATGCGTCTTCACCCACCTGCGATCCGTGACCGACCTGCACCAGATTGTCGATCTTGACGCCGCGCCGGATGCGAGTTTCGCCGACGCTGGCGCGGTCGACGCAGGAGTTCGCCTGGACTTCCACGTCGTCTTCGATAACGACCGGAGCGGCCTGAGGAATCTTGCGCCAATGTCCACCCTGCGTCTTGGCGAAGCCGAAGCCATCGGCGCCGATCACGACCCCGTTCTGTAGTAGAACGTTATTGCCCAGGCGGCAGTTTTCGCGCACCACGCTGTGGGCGTGGGCAAAAAAATTATCGCCGATCCTCGCCCCGCGATAGATCACCACATGCGCCAGCAGCACGGCATTCTCGCCGATCTCGACATTCTCGTCGATGACTACGTAAGGACCGAAATGAGCGCCGCGTCCAATCTTTGCCGTCGCATGGACGACCGCCGTCGGATGCACTCCCGGGGCATAACGCAGCGGCTCGTGAAAAAGTTCGAGGGCACGGGCGAAACTCAGATAGGGATCCTCCACGCGCAGCGTGGCCGCCGGGATGACAGGGAAGTTCTCGGCCACGATCACAGCTGAGGCCTTGGTAAGCCGCGCCGCTGCGGAATACTTGGGATTGGCGACAAAGGTGACTTCTCCCGGTCCAGCGTGCTCGATGCCGTTGAGGCCCGTGATCTCCGTATCGGGCGAGCCGTTTTCCAGGCGCGCGTGAAGGGCGGATGCGATCTGTGAAAGTTTCATGGTGGATGGAGTAAGACGCGAGTAAATCGTACACCAGCAGACCAGTCGAAGGTTTACCCAGGAAGGTACTAGTAGTGGTGCAGTTTGATTGTCATCCTGAACAAGCGTTCTTTGCGCAGTGAAGGATCTGGNNCGAAGCGTCGCGTTTTTGCGACGCAACAACCGCGCGTTTGGTTCGCTTCATTTCCAAACTGCACCACTACCCAGGTACTAGTGAGTGCTTAACTGCTGCGACACAATGGCATACTGACCGGTTCGCATGACGGAGGCGAATATGCTCAAGCGAGTTCTGTTTAATGTTGCAATGTTATTGGCGTTGAGCGCAGGCGCCTTGGCACAAACTTATACGATTACGGATATCGGGGTGCTGAAAGGCGACAATGAGAGCAGCGGGCTCTGGCTCAACTCCAGCGGCGCGGTGGTCGGCTGTTCGGATACGTCCAACAGCGAAGGCTACCCCTGCACGGGGACAAACGCCGGGCAGCATGCCTTCTATTGGACCAAGAGCGGCGGCATGAAAGACTTGGGCACGCTACCGGGGGGTAACATCAGCGGGGCCATCGGGATCAACAATGCTGGACAAGTGGTGGGATATTCCAACACCAGTACCAGCCTTCTCACGGAATACAACTTCATCGCCTTTGCGTGGACATCCGGCGGCGGAATGATCAACCTGGGGAAGCTCGCGGGCGGCGATTCGAGCTGTGCCTTCGAAATCAATTCTTCCGGAGTGATTGCGGGCGATTCGTTTGCGACCGAGACCCTCGTCTATGCCGCGAGTTGGACCAACGATAAGATCAAGAGCCTCGGAACCCTTCCGAACAGCATTTTCACAGCTGCCCTCGACATCAACGATAACGACGAGATCGTCGGCGAGTCGGTTTTCGCCTACAGCCCAACCTTTACCTCCCATGCTTTTAAGTGGACGGCAGCGACAGGCCTGAAAGATATCGGAACGCTCCCCCGCGGAGACACAAGTATCGCGAATGCCATCAATTCTTCCGGAGTCATCGCTGGACAGTCGAACGCGGGATCGTTCCTGACGGCCTGGCACGCCGTGAAATGGAACGCGAGCAATGGCATCGAAGACCTGGGCACGCTCGTGGGCGGAACTTACAGCATTGGGTTTGGTATCAACAACAGCGGTGAGATCGTGGGCTACGGAAATATCGGGGACAACGCGGCGCACGCCATGGTATGGACTCCCAACGAGGGGATGCAAGATCTGAACAATCTGATTCCGGCCAACTCCGGCTGGGTGCTGATCAACGCCAACGCGGTGAATGCCTCCGGGCAGATCACCGGCTACGGAACGAAAGGCGGGCACAACCACGCGTTTCTGCTGACTCCGGTGGATTGAATAGTGAATCGTTGTGGGTTAGTTCGCCTTCGTTCCGTCTGTCCCCAACTTTCCTAAATCTTAGAGGGATGGTACACGCCCCAGTGCCCGTCGGCCGCCGATGTTTACCTTTTTATAACAGGGTACCCCCCCTCCCCCCTCTCCCCTCAAATCTTTGGAATCATCGAGTTAAGCATGTTTTGGCCCGCAAAATCCAAAGAACAAAGGACTTGCGGGTCAAAATCTGGATAACAAAGCAGTTGCGGGCTGGGTGCGCGCCGGCGATCTGTACTGCCTGCGCTGGGACAATCATGAAGGAGTTTCTTGTGAGGCGCAAGGTCAGATGTTACAGGGTACGCTGTGGAAAATCTGTGGAGGTCAAATCTAAAAGGATCGGCATTCGTGGAATCCCGCCCCTTCGGCAAGCTCAGGGCAGGCTCTTGCGCAAAGAACGCGCAAGCATTGACCACCTGCGGATTGGACACGCAGTGGCGTAGAAGCCTGTGGTGCCCACCTTCCGAAAAAGCGCGGAAGGTGGGGCAGCCTCAGTTGTGATAGCGCCTAGCGGTAACAATCTTAGGTGGGCCTGCCCCCAAAGAGGCGAAATGATGAGCACGCGCCGTCTTACGCCGCCCATGCAGCATCGTGTCCCACCCGCCGAAAATCGCGGCGGGATGGGGCAGCCTCAATGTGACGGCGCATGGGCCAGCCCCCGAGCGCGGTGCGGGGGACGAAGATGGGGGCTGGCCCATCTTTAATGTTTCTTGCCCGCGCCTTCGCGAAAGAGGCTGCCCCAGCTTTGCCGGTTTTGCAAAGCTGGGCACCACGGACCCCGACTTCGGCGATCGTATCACGCGATCTGCCAGACCTTCAGCTCGGCCTTCCGCTCCTCATTCACCAGCACGATGCCGCGCTCGCCATCAGCGTACTGCCGGTAGCTGCTCCAGTCCCACTGCTGAGGTTCCGCCACCAGTCGTCGTTTCACGGGATTGCGATGCATATAGCGCAGCTTCTCCACCCGCTTCTTCTCCGTGAACACCACAAAGTCATAAAAACGCGCTTGCCAGATATGCCCGCGGTTGAAGGGCGCGTCCCACAGGCCGCCCTGCCGCGGATCGTTGGTTGCCGGGTCATTGGTCGGCGGGTCGGTGGCGGCGCGCCCGCTGGCGCAGGAGGCAGCGCGCGAGCCCCTGCTTAATTGCCTGCATCACCTTCGATGGATTGCCGCGTTCGGGCTCGCTCAGCAGCAGGTGCATGTGCTCGGGCATGATCACGTAGCCCACGACAACAAACTGGTACCGCAGGCGCACGCGTTCGAGCACTTCCAGCAGCAGATCACGATGCTGCGGCTGTTCGAGCAGCGGCAGCCGGCGATAACAACTCGTGGTGATGAAGTGGAGATATCCCGCGCCGTAGTAGCGACGGAGCTTGTTGGTCACCAGCGAGGTTTAGCACAGCGCGCAAAGTCGGGTATGTGACGAATGAACATGGGAGCGGGGTCCGTGGTGCCCAGCTTTGCAAAACCAGCAAAGCTGGGGCAGCCTCAGTTGCGGATGGCGTCCGGCGAAGATGGGCCAGCCCCCCAGTAGAAAAATCAAAAGCTGGCCAGGCCCCGAGTGCATAGGTCCTTCGTTGGGAGGCTTGCGCTTGGCGCGCGGGACTGCGCTTCCTCAGGATGACAACTCGAAACTTACTCCTCAAACGTGGGGACCTGGTGCTGGTCGTTGGTGGGGCTGCCTAGGGGCAGGTGAGTTGGGCGGTGCCGGCGACAAAGCATCCTCCGCCGCAGGCGGTTATTGCGAGACAGGATACGTTGGACAACGGGGGGTCGTCTGCCCAGATCGTGTAGGTGCCGACCGCTCCTGGCGCACATTGAGCGAGGCCTGCAGCGGTGACGGATACCTCGCTCGTGGACGCCTCCTGGTAGCAGGTACCCCACATGGCCGATAGCGGAGTGACCGTGTGGGAGGGATCAGTGTAGTAGCCGGTGGCGACGAGCTGCACTTGCCCGTTGGGATAATCCAGTGCGTCGGCAGCTGCGGGACTTAGCGTGATGGACTGAAGAGGATCTTGATTCGGTGATCTTGCCCCACAGGACAACGCAAATGACGCCGCCAGAACCAGAGCGACGGAAAAGAGCGCGAGCCGAAGCCTTTGCATAACGCCCTCCTGCCGGATTAGAACCCGGGAATCGGCAGATGGTTGCAAGAATAGACGGTGCTCAGATCCTTCGACGGATTGAGGCCGGGGTTTCGATTGGGCTGGCGGGGAACATTTCCTTGGAACATTCCGCCGGAGCATCCCCGTGGGAACACACCTCTTGACCCGCTGACGCTGAGGTCAGGATCAAAGTCAAAGGCAGCGGGCGAGGGCGCCCGCTCTACACTTACTCCTCGAACATCGGCACCTGACGCTGGTCGTCGGTTGGGCCACGGCGAGGACGCCGCGCGGCGCCGATCACGGCCAGCACCGTCAGGGATTCGAGAGCCGTTCGCGGGACGAAGATGCGCTGGGTGTTGGAGCGCTGGTCGGGAGGATTGATGAGAAAGCCTTCCGGCATATTCTGAGTAAGGTCGGCGGGCATGAGGCCTTCGAGGATTTCATTGTCCTTAAAGCGCAGGCGCACCCACAAACCTTCGGAGCGGGGGCGGGAAGTGAAGGTCTTGCGCGTAAGCGACTCGGAGTCGCCGAACTCACGCACGAAGTAAACCCCCTTGATCTCTCGCAGGTCCATGGCGACCACGTTGCCGGCAGTGTTCAGCAACTCCAGTTTGCCCTCGTTGACGAATTGCGCGGGCGAAACGTAGCCGGAGACGGAATCCCGGTCCATCTTGCGGACGATCACTTTCTTATGGGTCGAGGGCATGAGTGGGCTTCGGCTATCGGGCTTCGGGCTTCGGCAGGAAAATCCTGCCAAGCTCGACATCTGCTTTGCTTCCTTAAGGAAAGGCCTCTGGTTCAGCCGAAGTCCGATGGCTGAAGCCCGAAGCCCGACATGATTCTCGCACTATTTCGGGAGAAATCGCGGGAATCCACGTTGGCAGTAGCCAAATTGTAAACGTTGTGTTATTCCTTTAAGTTGCCTTGGCACGACTCAAGTCCGTATAAGTGGCTTGTATTGAACGGCTTGTGTCAGGTGTAGAGTAGAATGGCCGGGGTCGGGCCGCGTCGTCCTGTGGAAATCGTGTGGAAATCGCGAATGCTGCACCGACCGGGCCCACGCAAGGCGCAGCAAATGACGGCCCTGTGCCGCTTGCCGTAGATAGCTTGAAGACGAATGGCTGATTACATTTACACCATGGAGATCCGGTTGACGCCGGATCAGATGAAAGGCGTCAATCTGGTTCAAGATATAGCCCGTGCCGCGGGAATCACCCTCTACCTGACCGGCGGCGCGATTCGCGACATAATCAGCGGCTTCACCATCCGCGATCTGGATTTCACGGTTCAGGGCAATCCTCTCAAGCTGCAGAAGGAATTCGATCGGGCGGGCGCGCAACTGGCCGGCCACGACGAGGACGCCCGCACCCTGTTTCTGGTGCTGCCGGGCAACGTGCGTGCCGAGATCGGCATGGCGCACACCGAACACTACGAGAAAGTGGGCCGGCCGCCGGTAATCACGCCCGCGAGCATCCAGGAAGACCTGCGCCGGCGGGATTTTACCGTGAATGCCATGGCCCTGTCGCTGAACGAAGGATCGCGGGGGCTGCTGCTCGATCCCTTCAACGGCGTGGCTGATATCGAAGCCAAGCTGCTGCGAATCCTGCACAACTATTCTTTCGTAGAAGATCCATCGCGCCTGATTCGGGCCACGCGTTTTGCGGCGCGCTTTCATTGGCCAATGGAGGAGCGCACGCAGCAGCGCTATGACTCGGCAAGAGAAAATAACTACATTGAACACGTTTCGCGCAGCGCAGTGGGCCATGAGATCGCCCAGTTGGCGCATGAAGATGATCCTTTGAATGTGGTCCGTACTCTGGAAAAGGAAGACTTTCTGAAGGTGCTGCATCCGCACTGGACCACAGCCAAGGTGGATAGCAGCGGACTCAGCCAGCTGATGAAGACGCGCCAGCAGATGGTGGACTTGGGTTACACCGTCGACCCATCGCCCGCCGTGATGCACTTCTTGACCGCGAAGCTTGCCGATAAGGATCTCTCCGACCTGCGGCGGCAGATCCCGCGCAAGGATCTGATCGAGGCTTGGCGCGACATCGAGGATCACGCCAAGGAGCTGGCGAAGCGGCTGACCGGGAAGGAAGCCGCAACCCCTTCGCGGACGTGGAATTTGTTGTCCGCGGCGCGGCCTGAGATGGTTCTGTTCCTGGCCGTGACGGCGCGGCATCAAACCGTGGCGGGGAAGATCAAGAACTTTCTGACCAAGTGGCGGCAGGTGCAGCAACGCATTCCGCTGCCCGAGATGACGGAGTTATTGATCACGCCGCAGTTGCCGGAGTATCCGAAGATTGCGCGCGACGTTTTCATGCTGCTGCTCGACGGAAAATTGCGCTCGCGGACGGAGACTTTAAAGTTCTTAAAGCCCTTTGCGCCACCCCCGCCGCCCCCACCGCCCCCACCCCGGCGCGGGCGCGGGCCTAAAGGAGCGGCAGCAGCGGTGGTCGCGCCTGCTGCAGCGGTACCGGGCAAGAAGGGTGAAGTGGCAAAGGGTAAAGGCAAAGGGAAGAGCGCACCGGTTGCTACGCCACCTGCGACGGTTGCAGCTCCGGTGGCCAAGCCGGAAGCTAAGGCCAAACCAGAAGCCAAGGCGAAGCCCGTGAAGGCGCCGCCCAAGCCCGCCCAGCGCCCGGCCAAACCGGCCGCGAAACGTCCTGCGAAGAAGACGGTTCGGAAGAAGGCAAAAGCAAGAACTAAAGCAAAGAAGCGCTAGGCCGCCAGTCGCAATTCCCACTCCTCACAATTCCAGGCACTGTCCTGATTCGTCCTAGCAGGCTGCGGAAGACCCAGGAACGCGGGCTGGCGACGTGGAAGAGCGGCGCTTTAGCGCCGCGTAGGCGTCCGGAACCGATGCGGGCTTCAGCCCCGGTGGTCGCACTTTTTGTCCGGCACGAGTTTTTCCGCAGCCTGCCAGGCGAGGTCCGAATTTCTGGATCGCCAGGCCTAAATTCGGCATATAATAGGGGTATGCATCGACCGCTTCTCATTACGGCGTTCGTGCTCTTGATGGCGGCGGTGCCGCTTTCGGCGCAGCACGGCGGCGGCCATGCCTCTGCCGGTGGACATGGCGGAGGATTTGCTTCACACAGCTTCGCCGGCCATTCGAGCGGCGCTCGCGCCTTCAGTGGGACACACTCTGGCTCAGGCTTGGCGTCGCGTCCTTTCGCGCGCGGTTCCTCTCGACAGTCACTCTCAGCACGGGGCTTCAACCGCTCCGGTCGCGTGCGAATCCGAACCTTTGGTTTGAGGAACAATTGCTACGGCTGTCGCGGTGCTTACGGTTATGGATGGGGGTTCGATCCCTACTGGTGGAATTCCGGCTCATCCTACGATCAAGACCAGCAAAACCAGATTGGCTTGGCAAACGAGATGAACCAGCAGAGCCTCGATGAACAGAGGATGCGTGAGCAAGGCGACCAGGATGCGTATGCCAGGTCGGCGCCTCCGCCGCCTCGCCAGGCAGAACGCACGGAAGTCCCGCCGGCCACGGTGCTGGTGTTCCGCGATCAACACAAGCAGGAAGTGCGGAATTATGCCATCGTGGGGCAGACCCTCTGGAGCTTCGGTACGCAGCGTACGGAGAAAATTCCACTCTCTGATCTTGACCTGCCGGCCACAACCAAGGTTAACGACGAGCACGGCGTGGATTTCCGCCTGCCCGGCGCGCTTGAAGGTCAGTAACTTCTTGCGATTTACTTGCGCGGAACTTCATCTCTGTGGATAACTCGCCGCTTCCACAACCTCATTTCCCGCTAGAATGACGCGAACGTAAAATTGATGAGTGCTGATTGATGATTTAGTGAGCCGCCTGGAGCCGGGCTTCTCAATCAGAAATCAACGATCATCAATCGGTCCTGTGTCTATGTCCCAATTCGTCCACCTGCACCTGCATACCGACTACTCCCTGCTCGATGGCGCCTGCGACGTCGAAAAGCTTTGCCAGCGTGTGAAAGAGCTGGGCATGCCCGCCGTAGCGATGACCGACCATGGCAATATCTTCGGAGCCGTGCATTTCGTCAATGCGGCGCACAAGTACGATGTAAAGCCCATCATCGGTTGCGAACTTTACATCTGCAAGAAAGACGACCACAACATCGAGCGCACGCCGCCCGAAGGCGACGGCTACAACCATCTGCTGGTGCTGGCGGAAAATGAAGAGGGCTACCGCAACCTGGTGAAGATTACCTCGGAAGCTTCTCTGCACGGTTTCTATTACAAGCCGCGAGTGAGCAAAAGATTTCTGGCGGAGCATTCGCGCGGTCTGATCGGGCTTTCTGGATGCCTGAAGGGCGAAGTCGCCGAGCGCCTGATGGAAGGGAATTACGACGCCGCTCGGGCAGCAGCGGGGAACCTGCGCGACATTTTCGGCAAAGACAATTTTTATCTTGAGATTCAAGACCAGGGCTTGGCCATGGAGCACAAAATCCATCCCGGCCTGTTCCAGTTGGAAAAGGATCTCGGACTGCCGATGGTTGCGACCAACGACAGCCACTATC
>PMSQ01000158.1:0-20172 GCA_003168355.1 Acidobacteriaceae bacterium
AGCGCCAAGTACATCGGATGGCGGATACGGCGATAAACGCCCTGCGTGATGAGTCGATGCTGCTCACGTACCTCCAGGGTGATCGACCAATTTGTACCCAGGTCAGCGTGCGACCGGTAGAAGAGCCAGAGGCCGATCACCAAGCAGATCACACCGGCGACGAGCGGGCCAGTGCCCAGTGCGTACTCAGCGAACGAAAACGCTGGCGACGCGACCCAGATCAGAGGGACGAAGAATCCGACCCAGGCGAGAACCAAGAGGCCGGTCTCTAGCGGAGTTCTGTAACTTGTGGCGACCTTGACAATTCGACTCCGGTGCCCGTGCGGCGCACGAATCGCGATCATCACCACTGCACCTGTGAGCACCAGCGCCTTCGCGATCCAGGGATTCATGGCCAGGCACCGTCCCTTCACACCGTACTGCGACTGTGTCGTCAAAGTGCTTCTGTCCGAATAACTCGCCGTAATACCGGACTCGCAGAACCTCCACCACGCGGTCCTATACTCTGGGAGTCGGGCCAGCATATGAGTGATGCAGTTCAGTTTATCCGATCGGGAAACGGTTTGAGCCTGAGTTACGGGCAAGCGGGAAGTAATCCCAAGGTAAGGTTTGCCGACCAATCACCCGCGATGTCGTGTCTTTCACATTCAAGGATGGCACGATCATGGCAGCGGGTGCACGTGAATTCGCGCTGGGGGGAGGATTGCCCGCACAGCGTTTCGCCCTCGGGAGGATTGGCTCAATGCGCCAACCGGACTTCTTAGAAATGCAGCCGATGCTGAGAGTAGGGGTCGGAACTCCGCGGCGATTTCCTTGACGGCGCCCCTTCCGGGGGATACCATCAATCGGCCAATATGAACCAGGGTGATCTTCTTATCGGACAGTCCCTCTTGCATTACAAGATCCTTCGCAAACTTGGTTCGGGTGGCATGGGTGTGGTATACGAAGCTCAGGATTCCCATCTCGCCCGCCGCGTGGCCCTAAAGTTTCTTCCTCTGGATATGGCCCAGGACAGCCAGTTACTGGAGCGATTCCAGCGCGAGGCGCGCGCCGCTTCTTCCCTGAATCACCCAAACATCTGCACCATCCACGCAATTGAGCAGCACGAACGCCGGCACTTCATCGTCATGGAGCTGCTCGAGGGTGTGACGCTGGCGCAGAAGATGAGCCGGCAGCCCATGGAAATGGACATGTTGCTGCTGCTCGGCATACAGATTGCCGACGCCCTCGAGTCGGCCCACGCCAAGGGGATCGTGCACCGAGACATCAAGCCGGCGAATCTGTTCCTGACCGAGCGTGGACACGTGAAGATTCTGGACTTCGGTCTAGCGAAGATGAGCCGCGGGGAGATTGCGCAGGGGGTTTCAGTCGAGCCAGAAGAGACGCAGGCCTTCAACAACGAACTCACTTCGCCAGGTTCGGCCGTGGGAACGGTCTCCTACATGTCGCCGGAACAGGCCCGCGGGCAACTTGTAGACGCCCGGACGGACCTGTTTTCCACCGGTACCGTGCTCTACCAAATGGCCACCGGAACACTTCCCTTTCAGGGAGACACTTCGGCAGTGGTCTTTGACGCCATCTTGAACCGCGATCCCAGGCCTGCTGCCGAGTTGAATCCCAAGCTGCCCGCCGATTTTGTGCGCACCCTGGAGAAGGCCCTGGAGAAGGACAGAAATCTGCGCTGCCAGACGGCCGCAGAGCTAAAGATCGACCTCAGCCGCCTCAAGCGTGACTTCGAATCCAGCACCCGGCGCACAAGGGAGAAGACGGATTCGGATCCGGGCGTGGAGAAGCAAACGGCGAAAAGTTCCGTAGCCGTTCTCTACTTTGAAAACCTAAGTGGCGCCAAGGAAGACGAATACCTGCGCGACGGCATCACCGAGGATGTCATCACCGAACTCTCCAAGATTCGGGGGCTGAACATCTTTTCCCGCCCTACCGTTCTTGCGTTCCGGGATAAGCCGGTGACGCCGGCGCAGGTTGGCCAGCAGCTTGGTGCGGCCTATGCCCTCACCGGCAGCTTGCGCCGCGCCGGTGCCCGCCTTCGCATTAACGTCCAGCTCGTTGATACGCATACTGATTTCCAGCTCTGGTCGGATCGTTTCGACCGCGAGATGAAGGACGTTTTCGAAGTGCAGGACGAAATCGCTCGCAGGATCGCCGAGGCCCTGCGTGTGACGCTTTCACCGGAGGAACTTGAGGCGTTGGCGGTGAAGCCCACGGAGAACCTGCAAGCCTACGACCTTTATCTGCGCGGCAAGCGCTACGCCCGGCGCCAGACCCGGCAGGACCTCGAGTTCGCCCTGCAGATGTTCGAAAACGCGGTAGCCATTGACCCCAGCTTCGCCCTGGCCTACGCCGCCAGCGCGAATGCCTGCGCCATGTTCTTCTGCAACTACAGCCGTGACCAAGTATGGGTAGAACGCGCGCGGGACACCTCCGGCAAGGCCGTAGCTCTGCGCTGGGATCTTCCGGAGGTGCAGGTCAGCCAGGCCTGGGTTCTTTACGCAGCTGAACTGCATGACGAAGCCGTGCGCATGGCCAAGAAGGCCATCGAACGCAAGCGCGACTGCGAGGGTGCCCATTACCTGCTTTGCCGTGCCCTATTCGCAGCCGGACGCTACCAGGAAGTTGTGGACATTGCCGAAACCGCCGTCGAAGCGAGCGGTGAGGACTACAACGTGTATGTGCCTATCCTGAACTGTCTGGGCGCGATGGGCAAGGAAGAAGGGCTTCGCAACATGCGCCAGCGGAGGATGGCGGCGCTTGAAAACCATTTAAAACAAGTGCCAGAAGACGCGCGGGCGCGCATCCTGCTGGGCTCCGACTACGCTTATTTGGAACGGTCGGACGACGCCTTGCGCGAACTCAACCTTGCGGTTACCTTGCGCGCGAATGAAGCCTCGATTCTTTACAATGCGGCTTGTCTCTATTGCAAACTGAACAGAAAGTCGGATGCCATGGATGCCCTGCATAAGTCCTGGGAAGCGGGGTTCAAGGACTCCGCGTGGGCTCGCCGCGATCCGGATCTCATCCCTTTGCACGATGATCCGGAGTTTGACCGGCTGTATCCCGAGAAGTTCCCTTCACCGGGCGCCTCCGGTTCCCACTAGTTCGACGTCTTTCGAACTCCATTCCCACTCAAACTCTCGTCCTCGGGCGAGTCACGGGCTCGGACCGACAAGAACAACGTAACCCCAGGAGTCATCCTGCCAGCTCGCGAACTGCTTGGGGAGATGTTGCTGGAACTGAAGCAGCCTGCGCAAGCGATGATTGAGTTCGAAGCCACGCTGCGCACGGCACCAAATCGTTTCAACGCCCTATCCGGCGCCGCGCTCGCGGCCAAGCTTTCGGGCGATCAAGAGAAGGCGAAAACATACTATGCCAAGCGCCTGGCCATCTGCCAGCATGCCGACGGAGACCGGCCCGAACTTCAAGATGCACGCTCGCTATTGGCCCAGAAATGAGCTGGCGCTCGCGTAGCCGCAGGTGAACGAACTGGCAAGCCACGACGACCTGAGCGGGGCTTGGCCAGAGTCATGGAAGTATCGTCGGCAACCCTTCCCTTGGGGTTACTTCAGGGTAGCCCGTCAATCGGGAGCAATCGCGATTAGCTTCCTGTAGCCGTACAAAGACATCGCGATTCCATGTTACGGCTTCAACCGTCAGGGCACGAACGTCTCCGAGGGAATGTGGAGAGTGTCGCAAGCCTTCAAGGAGCCCACGGGCGTTGGCATGGGTGGTGGCCCTGCTCTGTAAGCTTTGCTGAAGCGGACGCGGAACAGCCAATAGATCATCAAAAGAAATGGCAGGAGGGCGAGAACGGTCAGGAAGATCGAGCCGCGCAGGAAGGCCGGGAAAACTTGCTGCTGACCCAGGAAGAAAGAGCCTGTCGCAATGAAGAGTCCGTAGCACATGCGCCACAGGTGCCGAGTGATGCGCTGCCGGCCCGAAATTCCGCCCCTTGCGAGCATTCGGATGTCCCCTGCAGTGGCGAGCAGTAGGACCGCGCCGAAGAAGAAGCTCATGCCAGCTGGGGCAGTAGTTTTGTCGACGCCGCCGGGGTTGTGGAGGGTGTAAACGCCCAAGGCGATAGCCGCAACTGCGCCGGCGAGACCGATGAAAAGCGCACTCCAGTCAATAAGACGTGTGCGTTCTCCGCGGCGTCCGGCAAGCCAGGCCGTGCCGATTAGGTAGAAGGTGCCAACGCTGCCGACGATGTTGCCCTGCTGGGATTTCAGGACGGCCAGGCAGAAGGCGCTGGTGGCCAGGGTCAGCATGGCAACGGTGAAAACGTTGCCAGATGCGCGGTGAAGGTTGCTGCCTTTGCGCACAGCCATGGCGACCGTGCCCGTGAGCAAGCCGATGCTTCCTGCGAGGATATGCACAATCAAGAGCGGGAGCCGCATTGTTCCCATCCTTTGAGCACCTGCGATTGCTACCACGGCCCGAGGAGGCCACGACTCGGCGTTCTAAGCAAGGGACTGCCCAGTGGAGGCAGGGAACCCCTGTCCCGCACTGACGTTAGCATTCAGGACACTCTGCACGTCTGTTCAAGATTGCTCACTTTTCATCGAAGCCGAGCAATCAGCGAGGCAGGAAATTCGGGAGCAGAACTAGTACCGACAAACGCCGTATGTTGACCGAACTGGAGCAAATCCCGGATTGTCGGCAATCCTTCCACAACCACGCACCCTGCTCAAGGATTCGGCTCGATGCCAATGCGATCATTGACGGCTGATCGAATCCGCTGTTTGCAACCAAGGTAGCGCTCCGTCGTTTGAACCGAAACGTGCCCCAAAAGGAATTGGATCTGCTCCAACTCGCCTCCCGAAGCATGACAGAGCCGAGCACAGGTACGTCGCAGATCGTGCGGCGCCAACTTCGCCACGCCGATGCGCTTGGCGGATTCCTTCACAATGTGCCAAACCGCCTTCACCGTCATGCCATCGCCCCATGTCCTTCCAACTTTGTTGACCCGGCGGAACAGTTTTCCTCGATCAATTGCGGCTGCGGCGAGCCAATCGTCGAGTTCGGTTCTCACCCAATCAGGAACCGGAACCGTTCGGACGTGGCCTCCCTTGCCGACCAGATCAACAATGGCCCAATGCTCTTCGCGCTGCTGGAGGTGATCCAATCTCAACGCCACCGCTTCATGCCGCCTCAAGCCGAACGCGAGCAGCAATGCTAGTAATGCTCGGTCGCGTTTTCCTTTCAGTCGTTGATGATCGGGTGCTTGCCAAAGAGCTTGGCCCTGCTCCGCGGTCAGCCAATTGCCGAGGCGCACTCCCAACTTCTTCACGCCCTTAACCCGGCGAATACCAGCCGCCAAATCGGCGCTGAGGAGACCGCAGTCGGCGGCCTCGTATGCAAGCCGACGCACGGCACCGAGACGTAGATTGACGGTGCCAGGTGCAAGTAGACGGGATTCGAGATGAGACCGATAGCGCAGCACTACAATTCTGTTGAGAGCCAAGCGAGGTTCCGAACAATACCAGTCAACGAATTCATCGATGGCGTGACGATAACCTCGTTGGGCGTCTAGGCTGGTGAGGCTATTCAAGACTGCGGCTTTGGCGTGCTCGAGGTCTGGCAGGCGCAGGACAGATTTTGTGGTGGTGTGTTTTCTTCGTGAGTAGGGTTTCCGGTTCATGACCGATGGCCTCCATGCCACCGATCAATGATCGGGTGATGTAGCGCCGGTAGGGTCAGAGTTGCCCGTCATTCGGAAGAAGACAAAGTTCCGCGGCTGCGGGGCCTGATCTGCAGGGCCTTGATCTGCGTGGCTGGCCGTGTCACTTATTTCTTCAATCCCGCCGTAAAGTTGGTAACCACGGTGACCGAATCGCTGACCTGTTGAGCGATGCGGTAGAGAAGGATTTTCTTGTCGTCGGGGCTGACCTGGTAGAAAGGCTCGGGCATGGACCAAGTGCTCACCAGGGTTTGCGGGGCTCCAAATTGTAAAGCCCCGGCGACTTCCTTCACAGGCACGGCGTACACCGTGTTCGCCGTATCCACGAAATAAAGTTCCTTGCCGTCGTGGCTCCAGGTTGGTCGTTGACCATTGCTGACGGAGACCTGCCATTTGCCGTGACCGCCGTTAAAGGCAGCTACATAGATCTGGTACGAACCCGACTCATTTGACCCATAGGCCAGCCAGTGGCCGTCCGGAGACAGACTGGGCCAGCTCCGGAAAGTATTCGGAGTAGCAGGCACCACTTGAAAGGTTTTTCGATCACCTTCAAGGGGTAACGCCCAAATGTCTTGGGTTCCGGGCTTGCCGCGGTCGTAAAAGATGTATCTGCCATCGCGCGACCAATCCAAGGCAACGACCATTTGATCGTCACTGAGCAATTCTTCCTCCGCGCCCCCGCCGTCGGAAGGCTTACGAAAAAGCTGAAACTTGCCGTCGCGCCCGGAGCTGTAAACGATCCATTTGCCGTCGGGAGACCACTGAGGAGCGTTATTGNNGAGAGCTTCATCGTATACAGATTGGAGATGTTGCCGGCGATGGGGGAAAGTTGTTTGCTGGCACGGTCCATCCAGAGAATCTCCGCGGCGCCTGACGCGCCACTGCCGTAGAGGAGCAGGCCGTCATTGGAGGCGGAAACGTCCATATGCCACGTGGTTGGGTCGTTGGTCACACCCCGCATCAGCGGTTGCGGTTGCCCGCCCAATGAGCCGCTGGAGGGATTGAAGGGTTGCGCCATCAACTGGTCGTTGCGGGCAAACAGGAGATATCCATCAGCATAGACGGCATTTGACCGGCTCTTCAACAGCGGCTTGTTCACGCTGCCATCGACGGAGGCGTAGTAAATCGTATCGTTGGCCGATTTGGAAGGGTCGTGATTGATGGCGAGATAGAGGAAGTGTTTCCCGTCGGGCAGAAAGAATGGCCAGCGATGAGAAGTGTGAAGAGCGTTATCCATCTGAGTGAGTTGGACGGGAGCGCCACCGTCAGCGTTGACTCGGTAAAGCGGACCTGTGGTCGCGGGAGAAATGACCATAACTCCGTCGGCGCCCCAGGCACCACCGCGGCCGAAGGCAGCTTCGGCGATGATTTGGGGTGAGCCCCCGGAAAGGTCCACGGATTTCAGTTTTGCGTCAGCGAAGAAGGCGATGGAATGGCTGTCGAATGACCAGAAGGGGAAGATGGCGTTTTCGGTTCCGGCGATTTGGCGGGCTTCGAGCGAGTTGATCGGGCGAACCCAGAGGGTGCTCTTGCCGTCGGCGCCAGTAGCAGTAAATGCGATCATTGAGCCGTCGGGCGAAATTACGGCAGGACCGGCGGTGTCACCGGTCGGGCTGAAGTGCGTCTTCTCCGGCGCGGTGATGACGGCGCGGATGGACTGAAGTGGGGTCTGGTGATGGAGAAAATATCCGGCCGCAGCGCCGAAGATTAGAGCGGCTAGCGCCGCGGCGATCCAGGGCAGCGGACTTCGCTTCGCCACTGGAGCGGGAGTCGTAGTGGGTTCGGTCTTCTCTGCCGCTGGCTTTGCTGAGGCAATCCATCGCAGTTCGAGCTTGATGTCGTGGGCGGCGAGGAAACGGTCTTCGGGATTTTTTTGCAGGCAGGTGGCGACGATGTGCTCGAAGGCAGGCGCGGTCTGCGGCTTGAGTGCTGAGATCGGGTCAGGGTCTTTTTCCAGAATCGAAGACGCCAGAGAAATCTGGCTCTTGCCTTCGAACGGGCGCTTGCCGGTGGTCACTTCATAAAGCACAGCGCCGAAAGCGAAAATATCGGAGCGAGCATCGGCTTCCTTGCCTTCAATCTGCTCGGGCGACATGTATTGGATGGTGCCGACGATGGTGCCTGCGGTAGTGAGCGGGCTGAGCGGGCTGGCTCCGCTCATGGTAGCGGCCGCAGTGAACGACGGCGGAGCGGCGGAAGATCCGGAGGTGGAACCGGGAGCAATGCCCAGCGGCTTTGCCAGGCCGAAATCCATGAGCTTTGCGCCAGCGGGAGTCAGCATGATGTTACTGGGCTTGAGGTCGCGGTGAACAATCCCCTGACGATGCGCAAGAGCGAGTGCTTCCGCAACTGCAATGCCGATCTTGTAGATATCGGCCATCGATAGCGGGGCTTTGCGGAGGCGGTCGGCCAGTGTTTCGCCCTCCAGAAACTCCATGACCAGAAAGTCGGCTCCGTCGTGCGAGCCAATATCGTAGAGCTGGCAGATATGAGGATGATTCAGCGAGGAAATGGCGCGAGCCTCACGCTCCATGCGCTGCTTGAGTTCGGGCGAATTGGAAAGATGCGAAGCAAGAACCTTGATGGCAACGGTGCGGCTCAAGCGGATGTCGAGAGCGCGGTAGACTTCGCCCATGCCGCCCGCGCCCAGCAGTGAGAGGATTTCGTACGGACCGAGTTTGGCACCAGAGGTCAACGCCATAAATGTGTGCGCGTCATTATAGTGCAAGGGAGGGCACGCGTTTCGCTCCACTCTGAGGACCGTTGGAGGATAGTCGGCAAACCTTACCTTACCGGATTACGGAAGGGTTGCCCGTCATCCAGGATGAGTTCCGCCACAGGCCAAACGAAAGTTCTCTAAATTTCCGATTCGCAGTGGGGGCTCATTTCTTCAGTTCCGCGTCCCAGTTTGTGACCAGCACCAGCGGCGCCGTGCTCTCAGTGATCGAGTCCACCACCAGGAATCTGCCGTCGCGCGTGACGTCGTACGCCTCGGTTGCAATGGAGTGGCGAATGCGAGTCCTAAACAAGGGTTTGGCCGCGCCAATCTGTACCGCCTCGCCACTCGTCTGAATATCTACGGCCGTCAGCTTTCTATAAGAATCAAGGTAATAGAGGGTTTTGCCGTCCTTGCTCCAAACTGGCTGCGTACCGCCGTCTTTCGAGACCTGGTACTTCGCTCCCGGATGGGGAAAGCGCGTGAGGTAGACCTGTGATTGCCCAGATTCACTCGACTGATAGGCCAGCCAGTCATTGGAGCCGGGCTGGAGTCGGGCGTTGCCCAGGTCATCCACCGGTTCCAGCACACTGAAGGGTTCGAGGCCGGGTGTGAGCGGAAAGGCTTTCAACTCGGCATTCGCGAGGTCACCCGCTTTGGCCTCTTCATAGAGAAGCCACTTTCCGTCGCTGGTCACATCTTGGGGCATGACGTCGCGGTCGGACTTGATCAGAACGCGCTCGGGCTGAGATCCGTCCACCGTCACCGCGTGCAGTTCGTTATGGAAGACGGTTTTGAAGAGATCGAAGTAAAGAGTGCGGCCATCCGCCGACCAGACCGAAGCATCCACATATTCAGTCGTCGCAGAGACGACGCTGCGGGTTCCTCCGGTCAAGTCCCAGATCCAAAGCGGAGAGTTGCCGAATTGGCTCATCACCGGGGTCGCGATACGAGAGCCATCGGGAGAAATCCTAATCGGGCCATAGACTGTCGGTTCGGAGAGCTGGGAAAGCTCCTTGCCCGCGGCATCCATCCAAAGGTGGCGATCGCCGTTCGGGCCCGTGCCCAACTGGTAGAGCAACATGCCCTGTGCCGAAAAGGAAACCACGGACAACGCGGTGATTTCGTCGGATGCGACCTTATCGACGACGGTGACTGGATCGCCAGAAATCTTGCCGCTGGAAGGGTCGAACTTCCAGGCGAGAAGCGAGCCGTCGCGCACCGCCAGCAAACGCCCGGCGGCATACTGCGCGCCGTAGAATTTTCCGCGCAGCAGCAGCTGGGTGCCGCCGTCGAGCGAAGCCAGACGAACTTCATTCTGATCACCCGCGTTGCCGTAAGGGCTGTTAAGAAACAGAAAATGTTTTCCATCGGGGAGGAAGGAAGGCCATCGGTCCGAGACATTGGTGGAGGCCACGGGAACGCCGGTGACCGGCTTAGGCTTTCCACCGGCCGCGGGAACCTGGAAAATCGGCCCTCCGAACATCGGCGCGAAAATGATGATATCGCCGCGCCCCCAGGATCCGCCGCGGGCTTCCGGCGCGTCACAGATCGAAGTGGGTGAGCCGCTGTTCAGATCCGTTCGCCACAGCTTGCCCCGCATGAAAAACGCCACGGCCATGCCATCTGGCGACCAGAAGGGAAAATAGGCATCATCCGTGCCGGGCACGGGCGTGGCTTCGAGCCGATCGAGCGAGCGAAGCCACAGCCCATTCTTGCCGTCCTTCTGAGCGATGAACGCGAGTTGCGTGCCGTCAGGAGAAAGCGCTGGAGCTCCGTTTCGGTAGAGCGTTTCGAACCGCGTTCCGTCGGGCGGAAGAAGATTCACTCGCAGCACACGCCGCCGCGATGCAGGCCACAGCAGCGCCAAAGTCAACGCAATCGTCGCCAGCGTGAGAACCGCAATGGCTGCAAGCCACAACTTGGAGCGCGGCTCGGAAGGAGGAGGCAGGGCCAGCGCACCCTGCTGCGAACTGGAGGTCGCAATCCATGCCAGTTGCAGTTTGACGTCGTGCGCAGTCTGGATGCGCTCGTCAGGATTTTTCTCGAGACAGCTCCGCACTGTGTAATCAAGGGCCGCCGGTGAAGTGGGCTGCACGTTCGCCAGCGGCTCGGGATCTTTTTCCAGGATTGCGCTCATCACGCTTAGCTGGGTTTTGCCCTCGAAGGCGCGGCGTCCCGTGACCATTTCATAGAGAACGCAGCCCAGACTGAAGACGTCGCTGCGCGCGTCGGAATCTGCTCCCTGCAACACCTCCGGAGCCATGTATTGGAACGTCCCGACGATCGAACCTTTCTGGGTCAGCGGAGACGCAGCCGAGGTCAACGACGCGAGGTTCATCGTCGGCGTGGAGGGAGTGAACGTACCCAAAGCTTGCGAGGCATTCGGCAACTTCGGTTTTGCCAGCCCAAAGTCCATTAGCTTGGCGCCAGCTTGTGTCAGCATGATGTTCGCTGGCTTCAGATCGCGATGGATAATGCCTCGTTGATGCGCCTTCTCCAGAGCCTGCGCAATTTCTGTCGCAATCTTCAGAAGTTGATCGATTGGCAGCGGACCTTTTTGCAGGCGGTCGGCCAGAGTCTGGCCCTCCAGATACTCCATGACCAGAAAATCCGTGTCGCCCTGAGTGCCGATGTCGTAGAGCGCGCAGATATTGACATGTTGCAGCGAGGAGATCGTCTTGGCTTCCCGCTCCAGGCGTTGTTTTAGTTCCGGATCAGAGGAAAGATGCGCCGGCAGAACTTTGATGGCGACCGTACGGTCAAGACGCGTGTCCACGGCTCGGTACACCTCACCCATGCCGCCGGCGCCCAGCGGTGACTGGATTTCATAGGGTCCGAGCTTCGTGCCAGAGGTAAGGGCCATTAACGTGTTCGCGTCATTATAGTGCAGGGCACGACAGACGCCACACTGAGAGCCTTTCGTGAATAATCGGAAGCCTTACCTTGGGACTCCCGTCATTCGCCCGAAACTAGCAAACGTCTGAAGGTATAAGACCCAAGCTGCTGCAGCTTCGCGCATTCCCCCCTAGCTTCCTTCACGCCGGATCCGTCCCGGCGGTTGTCTTTTGCAGAGGTGAGAAAACCTTTGTAAGCGGCGTGGCTCGATACGCCGGTGCTGCTTACGGCTCTTCCAAGTCGAGGGCATACACATCGGAAGTTCCAGCATCGCGAAACAGCAAGAGTGACTCGTCGGGAGTGAGAGACAGCGAGGAATCGCTAAAGTGGCCAGTACCCACAAAATTCTTCAAGTCACCCACTGGTTCCGCCTTGCCGTCGCTAAGGCGAATCTTGAGCACGCCACTGGCACCGCGGCCATACAGGACATAAACGTACTGCCCGTCCTTGGAAAAGTTTGGCCAGGCGACCGCGCCCTTCTCTATCTCAGTCCATTTCTGCGTCTGGAAATCAAAGCGGAATAGTATGGTCTCATCTTCTGACAACCCCAGCATGTAGCGACCGTTCGGTGACCAGCGAGGCGCATACAAGCCTTGTGATCCCGGCAGAGCNNAAGGCGATCTGACTCCCATCTGGCGACCACACCGGGTCCCATTCCGAGTTTGCATCGTCGGGCATCAGTGCCCTCGCGCTCCCCCCTTCGGGAGAAACCTCAAAGATCTTGGCAGGCTTGCCTTCGAACATTTCGAAAAATACGATCTCCTTGCCATCCGGCGACCAGCGCGGGTTTACGGCATACCCGGGCGGAACGGTGAGTTGCAATCGTTCGCTCCCATCAACTCGGCTGCGCCACAGAACACCTTCGGGATACGAAACATACGCGATCCACTGGCCATCTTTCGAGAAGTCAACGTATTCCGCTGACATGCCTCCGAGAAAGGGTGAGAACTGGCCGGACTTCGCGTCATATCGCACCAACTCGCCACGAAATGTTCGCCCCACCACGAACAACTTCTTTCCATCCTTGCTGGGCAACGGAGTTTCCATCGACATCGGACTGAAAGTCAATTGGATCGGTTTTGGTTCGGAGCCGAAGAGACTTCCCTTTCGCGGCAACGCCCAGACTTGGCCGTGTGACACGAAGACATAGTACTTTCCACCTGCTGTCCACTTGCCACAGCACTGCCGCTCGGTCGGTTTCCAGCCGGGAAGCAAGGGATGCAAGCCCGTTCCATCCACCGAGATTTCCCAAAGCTCGCTCGCACCGCGAACCGTGTCCCAAGTTTCGAATCGCAAATGGGAGCCATCCGGCGACCAGTCGGGATTCGCGACAGTCGAGGGCGCCTTCATGGTGATCAGCTTGCGGGGTTCGCTCCCGTCGGCGTTCGCCAGAAACAAGTCGCCCATGTTGCCATAGACCAGCCTTTTGCCGTCGGACGACCATGACGCCGAGTTTCCTTCCGTTTCTCCCAATCTGCGGGGTGAGCCGCCCAGAACGGGCATACTCCAGAGCGGCCCTGACGGCGGATCGCCCTTCTCATCCACCAACAGAAGCTCCGAGCCATCCGCCGACAAGCCCGTAGCGGCCATCGTGGCCGAAGGCGTCAGAATGTGTGCCGGCTCACCCCCAGACACCGACATCGCACCGACAGCGTGTGATAAATCTGTGCCTAGCGTGAGGTAAAGCCTCGAACCGTCAGTTGCGATCACATGTTTCCGCTGGCCGTCATGGGTAAGCTGGATGTATTCGGAAATCTTAGGCACGGCTTGACCGCGCATTCCAAAATACGCAAACACTGCAACCCCCAGAACCGCTGCCACCAACGCCGCCGCGATTGCAACTCGCCGGCGAGCCGACCGCTTCCGTTCCGGCAGATTGGCGGCATGAGAGGAGATGGCCGAGTCCGACATCGCTTCCAGCGCGAACGCCAAGTCATGTGCTGAATGGAAGCGCTGCTCCGGATTCTTCTCCAGACAGCGCTGCACCACCCTCTGAAGACCAGGAGACGTATTCGCCGCAAGCTGCGCGATGGATGGCGGATCCTCGTTCAATATTGCGGTCATGGTTTCCGCCGCCGTCGGCTTGCGAAACGTCTGCTTGCCCGCCAGCATCTCGTACAAAATTGTGCCGAAGGAAAAAATGTCAGAGCGATGATCGGCCGCTTGGCCCCGCACCTGCTCCGGAGACATGTAGCCCACTGTCCCCATCACCACGCCCGGTTCGGTTCCCTGCAGCGTAACCGTCTTTTCATCGGTGGATGCGGTTTGTGGCAGTGCAAGTTTGGCCAGACCAAAGTCGAGAATCTTGACCCGTCCATCTCTGGTCAGGAAGAGATTCTCCGGTTTCAGGTCGCGATGGACGATGCCTTTCTCGTGCGCCGCCGCCAGACCGCGCGCGATCTGCACTCCGTAATCTATCGCGTTGCGCAACGGGATCGCTCCGCGCCTGAGCCGCTCGCGCAGCGTCTCGCCCTCAAGCAGCTCGGTAACCATATACGACACACCCTCGTGCGTCGCCATCTGGTAAACCGCAAGAATGTTGGGGTGATTCAGCGCCGCAGCCGCTCGCGCTTCCTGCTCGAACCGGCGCAACCGTTCGGGATCAGAGCTGACGGACTCGGGCAACACTTTGATCGCGACCTCACGATTCAGCCGGGTGTCGTGCGCGCGGTAGACTTCGCCCATTCCGCCTGCACCCAGGGGTGAGCGGATTTCGCACTGCCCGAGAATCGTTCCGGCAGCAAGGGCCATGAGACTGTCGAGGAAATTATATCTTTACTCCTTTAACCGGGCAGTTGATGAGTTGTCGGCAAGCCTTACCTAATGGGTTACGTCAGAGTTGCCCGTCATCCTGCAAATTGAGACCGCGCCTATACCGCGTTGACTTGCCACAAAAACGTCCCTAACATCGTGGAACCTTTTCTTTCGCAAGCCGATGATTGGAGAAACGATCTCGCATTACCGCATTGTGCAGCCTCTCGGAAGAGGTGGCATGGGCGTGGTCTATGAGGCCCAGGACCTCACCCTCGGCCGCAGGGTCGCCCTCAAGTTTCTTCCCGTTGAATTGGAAGATGACCGCGCTGCGCTCGAACGGTTGCAACGCGAGGCGAGGGCCGCCTCCTCCCTGAACCACGAAAACATCTGCACGATTTACGAGATCGGCGAGCACAACGGGCGGCATTTCATTGCGCTGGAGCTTCTCGAAGGTACTACTCTGGAGAAGAAGCTCCACGCGGGTCCCCTGAAGATCGACACGGTGCTGGACTTCGGGATCCAGATCGCAGATGCTCTCGATGCGGCTCTCCAGAGAGGTATCGTGCATCGCGACATCAAGCCCGCCAATATTTTCGTGACCAACCGCGGGCGCATCAAGGTTCTCGATTTCGGACTGGCCACCACGAGCCTGCACGCTTCCTCCGCCCAAACGGTCGGAGATAGCGCGGCCCTCGACGCCCGGCTCACGAGTCCCGGCACCGCCGTTGGAACCGTTGCCTACATGTCGCCCGAACAAGCTCGCGGGGAAGAACTCGATGTGCGCAGTGATCTGTTCGCATTTGGCACGGTTTTATACGAGATGGCCACCGGTGCTCGCCCCTTCGACGGAAAAACTACTGCAGTAATGTTTGCTGCGATTCTCGAAAAGGATCCACTGCGCCCAATATCGCTGAATGGGGAAATTCCTCCCAAGCTAGAAGAAATCATTACTAAATCTCTCGAAAAGGATCGTGACCTGCGCTACCAGACCGCTGCCGAGTTGCGCGGCGATCTCAAACGATTGAAGCGCGATACTCAATCCGGCAAAATTGCGGTCGAAAGTTCAGGCCGTGTTCCCGCCGCAAGCGTTACGCCGACAACGCCTCAGAAAAAACGCTGGCTCCCCGTCGCCGCAATCGCAGCGGTGGTGCTGATCGTGGCAGTCGCAGCCGTTGACTATCTCCGCAACAAACCGAAACTCGCCGCTTCGAATGCAGTCGAGTGGCAGCAGATCACCAACTTCACCGACTCTGCCGGATACCCTGCGCTCTCTCCCGACGGACACATGCTCACGTTCGTGCGCGGACTACGGTTCTCATTCGCCGCCCCTGGCGAGGTCTACGTGAAAATCCTTCCGGATGGAGATCCGGTACGCCTCACGAATGACGGCACTTTGAAACTCGCTCCCTCGTTCTCTCCAGACGGATCAAAAATCGCCTACAGTACCTACGGGAAATGGCAGACCGTGGTCGTACCGGTGCTCGGCGGTCCGGCGCAACCTTTTCTCTCCAACGCGACTGGACTCACCTGGATTGATCCTCAGCATGTGATGTTCAGCGAAGTGAAGCAAGGTTGGCATTTCGCCGTCGTCACGTCTACGGAAAGCCGGGCCGACGAGCGTGACATTTACATTCCGCCCAAAGAAACCGACATGGCGCACTACTCCTGGATATCGCCCGATCATCAATGGGTTCTCATCGCCGAGATGAAACTCGGCGGTTGGTATCCCTGCCGGTTGGTGGCGTTTGCGGGACCACCAACGCCAAAATCGGTGGGGCCGCAGGACGGCGATTGCACTTCGGCGGCTTGGAGCCCGGATGGCAAATGGATGTACTTCAGTTCGGATGCCGGCGGGAACGGATTTCACATCTGGCGACAGGCCTTTCCTACTGGCCAGCCGGAACAGATCACGTCGGGCCCCACCGAGCAGGAAGGAATTGCCGTCGCTCCAGACGGCCGATCGTTTATTACTTCGGTCGGAAATTCTCAGAGCACCGTCTGGCTGCACGATCAGAATGGCGATCGCCAGATCTCGTCGAGCGGATATGCCGCAAACCCGACCATTTCTCCGGACCGATCGAAACTCTACTACCGGATGGGCCCGCAAACCGCGTCGGACCTGGTTGGCGGGAAGGCACAGTTGTGGGCTACCGACCTGCAAAGCGGCGCCTCGGAGAACGTGCTGCCGGGCTTTGCCGTACTAGGCTTTTCTCTCGCTCCAGACGGGAAATCAATCGCCTTCACGATGCGCGAGAAAACCGGCCAGTCCTCGATATGGATGGCGACGCTCGATCACCGATCGAGTCCGCACAAGTTGGTGGACGACGCCCGAGAACCAGAATACGGTCACTCGGGCAAGATCTACTTCGTCAAAGTAGAGAACAATTCGAATTACTTGTATCGCATGAATGGTGACGGAACCGACCCCGAAAAACTTTTCTCTGAGCCCATCGTTTACCTATCGGCCATTTCGCCCGATGAAAAGTATGCCGAAGTTCTCCGGCCCATCAAGGATGAGACGTACTCCGTCGCGCACGAAGCGATCCCGTTGCAAGGTGGCCCGGCTATCCGAATCTGTTACGACGATTGCGGGCTCAACTGGTCTGCCGACGGTAGCGTCGCGTTTTTGAACTTCCCCTCAATGGAGAGTCCCAGCGGTTCGAAGACGTTCGTCATTCCGCTCAAGAAAGCAGAAATGTTGCCGGCGTTTCCTTCCGCCGGAGTAAGAAATCCCTCCGAAATTCCCGATCGGGAACACCTGCAAGTGGTGAACGAGATGGTAGAGGATGCCACGAGTGCCTCGTTCTATACCTTCGCCCGCCACACGGTACAAAGAAATTTGTACCGTGTCCCGACTCACTGATTCACCATCCGTCTGGCAGGCCAAAACGCAACGCCACAGACGCTTGAATGGCAGGCATTTCACACCCCTTGACCGGTCGTTAGTGGATTGTCGGCAAACCTTCCCTCACGGTCTAGGGAAGAGTTACCCGTTATTCGCTCCGGGGCGAATGGCATCTCATTTGATACTCTGAAGCGGATGCGTTTCCCGTTCATTGACGTGTCGCGGTTTGAAGGCCTAACATCTCAGCCCTATGGTTGGCCAGACCATCTCACACTACAGAATTATCGAGAAACTGGGTGGCGGAGGCATGGGAGTTGTCTATAAAGCCCAAGACACTCGTCTTGATCGCTTCGTCGCGTTGAAATTTCTACCCGAAGACCTCGCCAAAGACCCACAGGCGCTGAGTCGTTTTCGGCGCGAAGCCAAAGCCGCTTCCGCTCTGAATCACCCCAACATCTGCACCATCCATGACATCGGCGAAGAGCACGGTCAGACCTTCATCGCGATGGAGTGTCTCGAAGGACAGACGTTGAAGCATTTGATTGCGGGCCGCCCGATGGAGACGGGGCGGCTGCTCGATCTGGCTATCGAAATTGCTGACGCAATGGATGTGGCGCACGCCGAAGGCATCGTCCACCGCGACATCAAGCCCGCCAATATCTTTGTGACCAAGCGCGGGCACGCGAAGATTCTCGATTTCGGCCTCGCGAAGGTGACAATCCGCCAAGCCTCCGCGCCGGATACACTGGCAACTTTAGACGTAGATTCCGAACATCTGACCAGTCCTGGCTCGACCGTGGGAACGATGGCCTACATGTCTCCCGAGCAGGTGCGAGGCCGGGAGTTGGATGCGCGCTCCGACCTGTTTTCGTTTGGGGCAGTTCTCTACGAGATGGCGACCGGCGCGCTGCCGTTTCGTGGAGAAACGTCGGGAGTGGTTCTCGAAGCGATCATGAACCGTCCGCCTCAGCAGCCAGCGCGGTTTAATCCAGATGTTCCTGCCGAACTCGAGCGCATCATCGGCAAGGCTCTGGAAAAAGATCGCGACCTGCGCTATCAGAATGCCAGCGAGTTGCGCACCGACCTGAAGCGCCTGCGGCGCGATCTTGAATCAGGGCAGATTGCGAGCGGTTCGAGGGCGGCGTTTGGTAGCGAGCATAGCCTATCATCCGCTGCGGTGGAGCAGAGTTCCTCAGCGCGATCATTGTCTGCAGCAAGCGCAGCACGGTCCGCGGTTTCCCCACACACCTCAAGCGCCATGTTTATCGATTTCGCGTCCCGTAACAGGGCCAAACTGTTTTCCTTCACGGCCGTGGCGCTGGCACTGTTCATTGCTGCCGGCTATGGGCTCTACCGCTTCGTTTCTAGCCGCCGTGTTCCTGCAGTCCCGATCAACATTACGAAGATTAGCTCGTGGAATAAGACCATGGACAATTCTGCGCTCTCACCCGACGGACGCACGATGGCCTTCACCTCTCCGGTGGATGGTTACGATCAAGTGTTCGTCATGCTCACGTCTGGCGGCGAGCCTCTACAACTCACCAAGGATGAGAGTAATAAGGTAGTGCGCGGATTTTCGTCCGACGGCAGCGAGATCTACTTCGCACGGACGCTTGGTGAATACGAAATCTGGAGTATCCCGACGCTCGGCGGAAACGCGAAGCATCTGGCATCCGGATCATTTGTGGTTTCCTCCCCTGACGGCCAGACCCTGTTCGTGGAGAAGGAGGACGGGCGGATCGTTCGCACTCCAAGAGCAGGGGGAATGGAAGAACCCGTCTATACGCTGCCCTTGGCTGGAAGTCTGCGGATGTACCCAGACGGTCAGCATTTACTAGTGTGCACGCCGCCTTCGAACGGACTAACAATCGAACGGCTTGACATTCCCGGCAAGAAACTCGAGAAGATCGCCGACATCCCCGACGCGGTTTCTTACCCGAACTGGGCCAACGCGGGCCTCTCCGTCTACTTGAGCCGCCGCGTCAACGGGATCATCAATATCTGGGAATTCTCACTGACAGATCATGCCTTCAGGCAGATCACGAACGGAACTGGGCCTGACCTGAATGCGACCGCCGACCCAAACGGAAAGGGCGTTTACTTCGTCAGCGGCAGAAAAGCAGGAACCCTCACGCTGTATCGCTTCGCGTCAAAACAATTCTCTGACGTCGTAACCGAAAATGTATACCAGCCCGAGTTTTCCAATGACAGCCGTCTTGTTGCATATCTCACGTCCCCCGAGCCCGGCCAAACCGAAATGTGGGTCATTGATCTTGCCACCAACAAACGAGTCAGGCTGGCTTCGGGATCCAGTCATTTGGAGACACTGGGATTTTCGAACGACAACCAGAGATATGCATACGCGGACGGCTCGCGCCACGATGCTCCTAACCGTGAGGTACAGTTGTTTCTAATCGACACGGATGGTACGCACCAGCAGCAGTTGAAGTGGTCCGGCGAATGGGTCGGTTTCGTGATTTGGGAACCCGGCGATCAATCTATGATCATTGGCGGGCAAGATAAGGACGGTCACACGGCAAAGAATTGGAGAATATTTCTGAACGGGGCTCCGCCGGTTGTTTTGTCCGAGAACTGTGGCGTCGCAGTCGATATGTCTCCCGACCGCAAATTTTTAATCGGCACCGTTCTCTGGGGGGACAACCCGGGAATCTACCAGTACTCGCTGGCCGACAAAAAATGCAGGAAATACAAATCCGGGATCACAACCTATCTCACGATGTTTGCGAAAGATGGCAAGTCATTTCTCTATTCGCTCGCTTCGCACGGTGAAACCACGATCTGGCGCCAGCCCTGGCAAAATGGCGAGGCCATCGGAGCACCAATCCCCGCCTTCAAACTTCCTTTTGCCTTGCGCGAAGACTACGGCGGTAACGCGTATTCGCTGGCACCCGATCTTTCCTCAGTCGTCTTCGCCCGCCCCGGCGGTTATGACGACCTCTATTTCATCTCGCAGAAATGAATCCTCGCTTTCCCCGCGTTTCCCGTATCCTCGACGTGTCGCCGGCTTCCGATCAAAGGTGCTTTCCATACGAGCTCGGTGCAAGAAAGTGGCATGTCAGTCATCGCCATTCATTCCCCGATAGTCGGCAACCCTTCCCTTGCGGTTACTTGAAGATTGCCCGTCATCCGCCAGAAAAAGCAAAGCAGGAGTCGAGTATTCCCTCGGACATAAGCTCTGGCTAGAGTAGCTTTGCGTATTCGGCTTCTGCTGTCTTGAAGATGGAAACGCCGGGGTCAGCATCTTTC
>PMSQ01000158.1:20215-20993 GCA_003168355.1 Acidobacteriaceae bacterium
ATCTTCTGAAATTCGGTGGCGGCGTCTGTGGCTTGTCCTGAAGCCAGATAAGCCTGAGCCTTAATGTAGGTCGGATATAGACACGAAGGGTTATTCGTGAACAAGATCGTCCCGTACTCCATAGGTGACTCAACCGTCTGCAGAACGCGAAGGGCCTCCGCTGGATTCTTTCCATTCAGCGCCAGTTGTGCGCGAANNGGGCTCGGCCATTCTCCGAGGCCATGGCGAACGCGAGCGCAGCTTCAACACCCACTCCCTGACTCTCGGGAGCCAATTTGAGTCCATCGGCGGCATCTTGCACGCCTTGCGATGCATCCCCAGAAGCGGCTTCGCGTAAGGCGGCATTCTCCCACCAGATCGCCGCATTTTCCTTGCTGTCAGCAGTGATGGCGGCTTCTGCCGAACGCTTCGTCAGCTCTCGTGCTGCCGTCAATTTGCCTCCATAAGCCTCAGTGTCGGACGCGAGCGAAAGAGCATAGTGCTTCGAATCAGGGTGAGAGGTGAGCCATTGCTGCTGTTCCGCCATACCTGAGGAATCGCCGCTAAGAAATGCCATCGCATAAAGCGGAAGGCGAAACATGTAGCCATCCATGTCGTGCGCCTTCGCGCGGTCAATCGTTGCGCGGGCCTGGCCGAAGCGCTGGAGCGCCAATTGATAACCAGTCAGATTGGAGTAAGCAGGGACTTCGCCGGGGCCAAACTCCTGCGCCTTGGCAGTCATTTCAGCAGCGGTTTCATATTGTCCCAAGGCGGCATACTCTTCGCCAAGACTGAAGTA
>PMSQ01000045.1 GCA_003168355.1 Acidobacteriaceae bacterium
GCAGGCATTCAGCAGAAGATTGTAGAGAGCGCGCTCCAGTTTGCGGGGATCGAACCACGCCGAACTCTGTCCATTGCTGCGGACCTCGATCACGGTTCCTTGATGTCTGGGATGCAAGCGCACCGCCTGCATGGCCCGCTGCACCGTTTCAACCAGGTTTGCGTAGGTTGGGTTCAGGGACTCTCTGGTTCGGGCGAACTCAAGCAGGGAATCGATGAGGTCGGTCATCTGGTTCACCCCGGTTCGGACCTCCTGATACAACTCCTCGCGTTGCACGGCCGTCAGGCGGCCGTCGCAGAGGAACTCGGAATTGGCGACAATGGCTGCCAGCGAGTGACGAAGATCGTGGGAGATCGAACTGGCCATGCGTCCGATGGTGGCCAGCTGTTCGGACTCGATCAGAGCCTGTTGAGTCTTGAGCAGGCTGGAGCGCATACGATCAAAGGCGGAGGTCAATTCCGCGACTTCGTCACTCCCCCGCGGATCGAGGGGATGGTGAAAATCTCCGTACTCCAAAGCGCGCACGCCTTCCACCAGGCTAGCCAGCGGACGAGTGAAAGTGTGCGAGATCAGGAACACCAGCCCACTGCCCAGCAGGACAGCAGTGAACCCCAGCAGCAGCAGAAGGTGGTTCAGTCTGTCCTGGAACTTTGCGGCTTGGTCGTAGGAGCCCAGTACAGTCAAGCGCACAGGGATTGTCTGTTGCCCTGACAGGTCGAGCGAAGTGGCCAGAAAATTCTCATGGCCCACTTCAACATCTCGAGGTCCGCTGTGCGAGGACCCCGCTACCAAGTCGCGCACCGCGGGACTTCCAACTTGAAGGGACGTCAAGGTTGTGGCCACAATTTCGCTGCCGTAAGAGAAAGCAACCTGACTGGAAGAAACCTTGCTGACCTCGCGGGCCAGCCGGTCATCGATTTCATAGCCGATAACCAGGAAGCCGAGTAGTGAGCCTTCTGTTCTGGAACCGAAGTAAACCGGCTGTACAAAAGTCTGGTAGAGATGGTGATCGCCGAACCACCAGTGGCTGGAATCTTCCTCGTTCAAGGATCGCTGGAAATACTGCTGCGCCGCTTCGCGCGTGAAGCCTACTGATTTTGTATGCAAAGCAACCACTTGACTATTGCGATTGATCAACACCAAAAGATCGCTGCCGGTCAACTGCCACACCCCCTGGGATGCATCCTGAATGGTGGCTGGATCGGGCGCGGTCATGATGGAGCGCGTAATCGGCAGGTCTGCCACCAGCTCGGCGGAGCGGGTCAACATGATTTCGCGATCGTGCTGAAAATTCTGAAATGTCGTAACCGAGTTTCCCAGATCCTGCGCGATTCCTTCCCGGACGTGCCTCTGCATACTGTGCTGCACAACCAGCAGGCTCAGCGCCGTGAGACCAGCCGTGATCAGCACCATCGAGAGCAGAAAGCGCGTGCGCAGGCGGGTTCGCCCCACCAAGACAGCTCCGGAATGGTTCGGAAGAGCTTGTGACACGAGTTCGGATGATCGGTCCAAGGGATTTCAGCGGACGAACTTGTATCCCATTCCATGTACGGTGCGAAAGTGCACTGGACTGGCTGGGTCGCGTTCCAATTTTTGACGAAGCTTCAGGATGTGGTTGTCCACGGTGCGGGTGGACGGATAATTCTGGTATCCCCAAACCTCATTCAACAGTTCGTCCCGCCCGATTACGCGGTCCGCGTTTTGCACGAGAAACTGGAGGGTCTTGAATTCCTGCGCGGTCAATACCACAACTTTACCGTCGCGCTGCACTTCCATTTTCTTGAAGTCCACCGAAATGCCGTCGAAGCTGACCAGGTTGATAGTCGCTGTCCTCGAAGTATGCCGCAGGGCTGCGCGCACGCGAGCCAGAAGCTCCCTTGGACTAAAGGGCTTGGTTACGTAGTCATCCGCGCCAAGCTCCAGCAGCAGAACCTTGTCAGAAACGTCGCTGGTTGCGCTGAGCACCACGATCGGCAAGGTAGGGGCCTGGGCCTTGACCTCCTTGCACAGATCGCTGCCCGAAAGCTTGGGCAGGCGAAGATCGAGAATGATGACGGCTGGCGGAGCCGCCTGGAAGCTTTCCAGGGCAGACTTCCCGTTCGCCTGCACCTCTACCGTATACCCCTCAGTTTCAAACAGCCGCCTCAAGGCTTTCTGAACGGCGGGATCATCCTCGACTACGAGAATTCTGCCCATCGGCCGCGTGGAGTTCATCGGATCTGCCAATTTGACCGCGCTCATCGGTGTTGCGATTTGACCCATAAAGCCGTCCTCACTAAGATTTGGCCCGTCTTCAGATCCAGCGCTGGGCATCTGCGATTGCACCAACCTGGGTGACAACCCTTGAAGCTTACAACCTTTTCTAACCGTTTTCGGCTCGGTAGCTGCGGTTTGACAAATTTTTTACATTTGCACGCCCAAGCAAAAAGGCTCACGGCAAGAGGCTTGCAGTGGGCAGCCCTGGGCGGACTCGCTTCACTGCGTTTCGAAATGGGTTCATAAACCGCTTCCGCGAGGCTGCCGTAGAATACAAGGAGCTTGCCCGTACCGTCTGAATTCGGTCATTTGCGCGTCGTGCTGGTGGATGCGCGCAACCCTCTCAACATCGGCGCGGCCGCTCGAGCCATGAGCAACTTTGGATTTCACTGCCTGCGGGTGGTGAATCCATACGACGTGGCATTTCGCGCTGCCCGTTCGGCCGTCGGTGCCGCCGCTTTACTGGCGAATGCGGAGGAGTACAAAACGGTGGCCGAAGCGGTTGCTGACTGTACCATGGTCGTCGGAACCACCGCCATCGGCCATCGGGATCTGCAACATTCCATCCAGCGGTTGGAAGCGGGCGCCCCCGTGATTCGCGCGCATATAGCAGCCAGTGCTTGTGCTCTTCTGTTCGGATCGGAAAAATTCGGCCTCTCCAACCAGGACATGAGCCATTGTCATTGGCTGATGCACATACCCACACGTGACGAGCACACTTCGATGAATCTCGGACAAGCCGTGGCGGTCTGCTTGTATGAATTAAGCCGCGATCCTACCGCATTGTCGAAAGCGGGAAAGAGAAGTCCTGCCTCGGTAGCGCAGGCTGAACGGATTACTGAAACCTTGCTCGTCGCTCTTCGCGCCAGCGGTTACCCGAAGCTGAATACCTCCAAGTCCTTTCAGAGCGCGGTCCGGCGATTAGTGCGGCGGCTCCGCCTGCAACAGGGCGACGCGGAATTCCTGCTCGGAATGCTACGGCAGATGGTTTGGAAGTTGAACCAAAATGACGAATCGAAGGATTGAGTTTTCCGTTCAAGGATTTATTTCGGAAGGAAATACCTGAGTGGACATGCGTCCAAACTGAAAGCGCAGCAGCCACTCACTGGAGGTCGCCTGCCCATTCACTTGGGGGGGATTGAACTTCCAGCGCCGCGCCGCAGCCAGTGCCTGCTTCGCAAAGTACTTGCTCTGCACGACCGGGGTTACCGTTGCCTGGGAGACGTTCCCGGATGCATCCACGGCAACTCGCACATTCACTTTCACCCGGCCGGTGATGGTGTTCTGTGCGCTTCGGGATACGTCCGGCAGAACCTGCTGAAGCACACTGCCGCGCGCCTCTGCGGTTCGCGCGGGCTTCACTTTTTCAGCAAACGGCGCCTGCGATTGCGCGGCGGGAGCGTCGGCGGGCACAGTTTGGGACTCTGACGGAGGAGTCTCCGCGGGCGGAATCCGAGGTTGCCGGCCGATAAATCTGCTGCCAATCAATGCGGCCGCTAAGAGCAACACAGCTGCGATCGGTGCAACGACCCACAGCTTGGTGCGCTCCTTGGGCATGCGATCCTCGACTGCATGCGCTTCCGTTGGTTCCTGCGCTTGGACCTTGCTAAGAATATCGCTGACGGAGGAGCGTTTCCACGGATCTGCATGCAGGCATTGCCGCGCGATTTCGCGGAAAGGTTCGGAAATCGTCTCGGGGACGGTAACCTGTCCCCGATCGCCGTCGCTTAACTTGGGTTCGTGCTGAGTCAGCACGGCGACCAACATGACTCCTACTGACCATACGTCCGCCGCCGGCGATACTCCATCGGTCGATACCTCGGGTGCAGCATACGCACTGGTCTCTGTAGCGTCGCCGATGTCCCCGGTTTTGCGGAGGCCGTCGGTGGAAATCTTTAACTGGTTCTCGACCGCCATGATGTTCGAGGGCTTGATGCGGCCGTGCGCAAATCCAGCCCGGTGAAGGAAAGCCAGCGCCTCGGCCGTTGGTGGCAGCATCTCGGTAACTTCCTCGGGCGAGAGTGGCCGTTGCGGAAGAATTTGTGCCAAATCCTCTTCCGCATATTCCATGACGACATACAGGAATCGCGTGCCTTCGATCTCGGTGCGTCCGCATTCAAACAGCCGAATCAGATGGGGATGCGAAAGCATCGCGGTATCAGCCCAGCGAGAAAGCTGAGCGTCCTCGTCAAGAGTTTCCGCGTCAAAGGTGTCCGCAGAGACCAGCTTGATGGCGGCTTTTTGGGATTCCTCCCCACTTCGCTCGGTGAGAAATACGGCGCTGTGATCCGAGCCTCCGAGCCAGCGCCGCAGCGGGAACTTTCCCTCGATCACCCGGCCTTCCAACTTTTCCCAGAGTTCAGTAGGAGCTCGCATAGGCCTGACTTTCCGAAGCGCTATTCTATTCCAGCGCGTGCGCTAGCGCTCTCCGAAATTTAGCAAGTGAGCTAATTTGGGGTCGCAGCGTGTAGTTCCTGCCGAAACCCCATTCTTACCTGCTCGCCGATTCGGTTGTATGATTCAGAAATCGCTATGCGGCGGCATTCTCCAGTTTCCGAAGATCAACAACTAATCCAGATTGTGGACTCTGCGTTAGCAGAGGCCGCACGTCGCAGCGGCGAATGGCTGGCCTGTCGGCCTGGCTGCACGCAGTGCTGCATCGGAGTTTTTCCCATCAACCAGCTCGACGCTATGCGATTGTGGCGGGGATTGGCAGATCTTGAAGTGCGCGCTCCGGCCCGCGCTGAGCTTGTACGCGCGCGGGCTCAAGATGCGGTCACTCGCTTGTCACCAGATTTTCCCGGTGATGCCGCGACTGGCGTGTTGAACGAAGGAGACGACGCGGCACAACGTTTTTCTGATTTTGCGAATGATGAGCCCTGCCCCGCACTCGATCCTGCAACCGGGAACTGCGAACTCTACGAATCGCGCCCCATGACCTGCCGGGTTTTCGGCCCGCCGGTTCGCTCCGAAGATGGACTGGGTGTGTGTGAGCTTTGTTTCAAAGGCGCAACGGACGAGGAAATCGCCGCCTGCGAGATGAAACCGGACCCGGATGACCTTGAATCAGCCTTGCTGAAAAAGCTCGAAAACGCCACGGGAATTCACGGAAACACCATCATCGCTTTTTGTCTGGCAGCCTGAGCCGAATACATCTCAACCAAGTGAGGAGTTCGGCAGAGGTTTCAGTTTTTCTTTTGTTCCAGCTCAGCCCACCGTGCGTAGAGCGTGTCTACTTTTTCCTGGGCTTCTTCCATCTCTGCGTGAGCCGTGACCAGACGCCGGCTGTCGCTGACGATCTCGCGATCTTCGAGTTGGGAGCGCTTCTCCTGCAGCACCTGCTCGGCGTCGGCGACACGCTGCTCAATCGCGTCATATTCCCGCGCTTCCAGGTAGGAGAGCTTCTTCTTCCCCGGCGATTGCCGGGCATTACCCGCATCGGTTGTCGCGCGACCCACTGGGCGGGCATTGTTTCTCGTTGTCTGCTGGCGTTCCTCCTGCCATGACTCCCATTGCGAGTAGTCAGCAAAAAGCCCTGCTCCGCCTTGCCCGTCAAGGCCGAGGACTACGCTCGACACACGATCCAGCATGTAGCGGTCGTGCGTAACCAGAACGAGAGAACCACGAAACTCCAACAAGCTTTCTTCGAGTATGTCTAATGTCGGAATGTCCAGATCGTTGGTGGGCTCATCCAGCAGGAGGACGTCGGCCGGCTGCAGCATGAGCTGAGCGATCAGAACCCGCGCGCGTTCCCCGCCCGAAAGCCGCCCCACGGGCTGGTTGAGTTGCTCACCCGCAAACAGGAACTTTGCCGCCCACGATGCCACGTGAATCAAGCGGTCCTGATAAATCACGGAATCACCTTCCGAAGCCAGGGCACGGCGCAGGGTTATGTCGGGATCAAGTTCGCGGCTCTGATCGAAATACACAATCCGCAACCAGTCGGCGCGGTGAATCTCTCCGCTTGCGGGGGTAGATTCTCCGCGTAACAGCCGCAGCAGACTGGTCTTCCCGCTGCCGTTCGGCCCCACCAGTCCCACTCTCATCCCGGCCGTGATCACGCAGTTGAGGCCGGTGAACAATGTCCGGCTCCCAATCCTGCAGGAGACATCTTCCAGTTCAATCAGCCGCTTGGTCTTTCGATCGGTGGCCGAAAAATCGATTTGCGCAGTTCCGCTGCGGCTTCTTGCATTCAGATCTGCAAGTTCGCCCATCAACTCGCCGGCCTTGTCGATGCGGGCTTTGGACTTCCTTGTCCGCGCTTTGGCCCCGCGGCGAAGCCACTCGATCTCCCTATGAACCAGATTCTCAAGCGCTTCCTGCCGCTTCGACTGCGCGTGCAGAAATTCCTCTTTCTTCTCCAGAAACCGTGTATAGCTTCCGGCTACTCGAAGCAATCCGTCGGGATAGGTCCGGTTCAGCTCCGCCATGATGGTGGCGACGTTTTCAAGAAAGTAGCGATCATGACTGACTACCACGCAGGCGAAGGCCGCTGCCTGCAGTAAGGTTTCCAGCCACTCGATTCCTGCCAGATCCAGATGATTTGTAGGCTCATCGAGCAAAAGAATATCCGGCGATTGAACCACGGCCTCAACGATCGCCAGACGTTTCTGCCAGCCGCCGGACAATGCGGATGCTTCGATCTCAAGGTCTTCAAAGCCCGCACGGCCGAGGGTCTCCGCGAAGCGAGTGCCGCGGTCCGACTCCGGCACAGCGGCGCGCTCCATCGCGCTCCGGGCCACGGAGCGTACCGTGTCTCCAGGTTTGAACGTCGAGTCCTGCTCCACATAGCTGAGCCGGATCCGTTTGCGCACCGCTATTTCTCCGCCGTCGGGACTTACGTCGCCGGCGAGGATCCGAAGAAGCGTGGACTTGCCCGAGCCGTTCGGACCGATCAGCCCAATGCGGTCGCCTTCCGAAACCGTAAAAGAGACGTCTTGAAAGAGAGGATTAGCTCCGAAAGACTTCGAAATTCCTTGTGCATTGATGATTGGCGGCAAACGGTTTAGGCTCTCCTAAAGTACCTGAGTTGAGATTAGCAGGAAAAGAGTACTGGGCCGCCGTCTGCACAACAAATCGTGATAGGAGAGATCAATACTTTCGATTTCCGCGAAATAACCAGAGAAGGTAAAGTAGGCACGGGCAAATCTAATTCCGCTTGACTGCACTTCCGGGAGTAAACTTACCTTTCATGAGGGAAAGGCTGATTGCCAGGCTGGGCACCTCTTCCTGCGCTTCTCTTCGTGTAAAGCGGATCGCCAGCAACATTCTTGCCGCAGCTCCTGCAAATTCGGGGATAAGTGGGAGGCATCGGTGTATGATTTTTGTACGCTAAAGTCGGAGTGGCGGGGGAGCAGAGTTCGAGAACAATATCATGACCAAGGTTGAAGCAGTCATCCAGAACTCCAAGCTGGAGGCAGTAAAGAGCGCGCTACAGGAAATTGGCGTCGAAGGCATGACCGTGATCGAGGTACGAGGCCATGGCCGGCAGAAGGGACACACCGAAGTGTACCGCGGCCGCGAATACAGCGTGGATCTCATCCCCAAGACGAAGCTGGAGCTCGTCCTGCCGGACGCCATGGTGGAGAAGGCGGTACAAGCCATACTGGGGGCGGCACGTACCGGCAAAATCGGCGACGGGAAAATTTTTCTTACGCGCGTGGATGAAGCCATTCGCATCCGCAACGACGAGCGGGGCGAGGGAGCGCTGTAAGACAGCAATTTGGGCGGGGATCGCAACCAGGAAACAGGGAAATATTCTACCGGAGCGCGATCTGCCGGCGTTCTGGCGGCAAGCTGTCATCAGCCGTCTCCCAATGACATGCGCCATGAGAGCGGCATTCTCCGATTCATCGGTCGTCGATTCGTCGGTCGTCCATTGATGAGCTATTTGTGGGTCGATCATCCATGGGGCGACCCATCGTCATGATGGAATCGTCTTCACTGATCATTGAACTGCGGGGTGCGATCGCCGAAGAGTCGGCGCGGATTGCAGAGGATTTTGCTGCCACGGGAGACGGTCGCGGCGCGGTTGGCCAACGGACGCGGCTCATCGAAGGCATTCTCCACCGGCTTTGGCGTGATTTGGTGTCAGCCGACCAGCATGGCCCGCCCGGCTTCGCGCTAGTAGCGACTGGAGGCTTCGGGCGTGGCTGGCTATTTCCTTATTCCGATATTGATCTGCTCTTTCTGCATGCCGATCATCGGGGCGAAGAAGCCCACAAGGAAGCGGTCCGGCAGTTCTCCCAGGAGCTGTGGGATCTCAAGCTCAAGATAAGTCCCGCCTCGCGCATCCTTTCGGAGTGCGGCCGCTTCGATCCCAACAATACCGAGTTCACCATCTCTCTTCTCGATTGCCGTTACCTTGCTGGCGACCGGGAGTTGTTCGCGCAGCTTCACGACAAAATAATCCCCAAGCTGGTGATGCGGGAATCGAAGCCACTGCTGGAAGGTCTGGCCGAGGTGACGCGGGAGCGCCACGGAAAGTTCGGGCAGACAGTATTTCATCTGGAACCGAACCTGAAAGAGACGCCCGGCGGACTGCGCGACTATAACGTTGCTTGCTGGCTGGCTCTAATCTCCGCCATGGGCAAGCTCGGCGACTGGCCCGATTCCAGTTCGCTACGGGCGCCGGTACGGAAGCAACTGAATGCGGCTTTGGAGTTCTTGATGGCGGCGCGGTGCTTTCTGCATTTCCGTCATGGACGTGACGACAATGCTCTGAGCTGGGAGGCGCAGGACGAAGCAGCGGCGCGGAAGATCGGCGCTCTTGATGCAGCGGATCTGACTCCCGCGGATTGGATGCGGATCTACTTCGGACACGCCCGCGCGGTGCAACGCACGGTGATGCAGTTGCTGGAGGAGATCCCGGAGGCGTGGTCTTCCTTGCGCCGGCAATTTCAGGGCTGGCGGTCGCGGCCCTCGAGTCCTGACTTCTCCGTAGTGGATGGATTAATTTTTCTCCAGCAGTCTTCCTCGCTGCGTGATCCCGAGATGCTATTGCGGCTGTTTCACTTTATGGCGGTTCACGGCCTGAAATTGAGTGCGACCACCGAGCACCGCATTGAGCAGGAGCTTCCGGCGCTGGCGGTGACTCCGCCGCGTGGCGCGGAACTCTGGCTCTACCTGCAGGAAACACTGCTGCAGCCGCATGCTGGTGAGGCGCTGCGTGCCATGCATTCGCTGCGCCTGCTCACCTTGCTGCTCCCGGAACTCAAAGCTATCGACTCTCTGGTGGTGCGGGATTTCTATCATCGTTTCACAGTGGACGAGCACTCGATCCTGGCTATTGAAAGTCTGCACCGGTTGGCACAATCACAATCGGAATGGGACAAGCGCTATGCGGAGTTGCTGGGAGAGCTGGAAGATCCGGAGTTGCTCTACCTCGCCCTGTTGTTGCACGACACCGGCAAAGGAGTGCCGGGCAGCAATCACGTCGAGGCCAGCCTGGAGATTGCGGGTCGGTGCCTGGACCGGCTGGATGTGGATGCGGGAGAACGTGCGGTGGTGCTGTTTCTGATTGCGAATCATCTGGAAATGTCGGCGCAACTGCGGCGGGATATTTTCAATCCAGAGACAGTGGCGGCTTTCGCGGAGAGAGTGGGCACGCCCGAGCGATTGAAGATGTTATGTCTGCTGACCTATGCGGACATCAAGGCGGTAAACCCGGAGGCGTTGACGCCATGGAAGGCCGAGAACGTGTGGCAGCTCTACATCGGCGCCGCCAACTACTTGAACCGCAGCGCGGATCAGCGGGTGCACGATGCCAGCGGAGAAAAACTGGCGCGACTGCGCAGCTTGGCTCCGGTAATGGGCGCAAAATTCAAGGAGTTTGTGGAAGGATTTCCCCAGAGATATTTGCGCGTTCATTCGGCGGAGGAAGTAATGCGGCACATGGAAATGTCGGAGCAGTTCGGCCACGATCCGGTGCAGGTGGACCTGAAGCGGGGACGGCATTGGTACGAGCTGACGTTGGTCACCAAGGACAGGGCATCGTTATTCGCGACTTTGACGGGAGTCCTGGCCGCCTGGGGAATGAACATTGTGAAGGCCAATGCCTTCTCGAACCAGGCCGGAACCGTGGTCGACACGCTCTACTTTACAGACCGCTTTCGTACCCTGGAATTGAATCTGTCAGAGTGGCAGCGGTTCAAGCAGAGCATCACTGCAGTTTTGGCGGGCGAAGCGGATCTTGATCGGATGCTGCGCGATCGTCAACGCGGGGAGAAGAGCGCCAAGGTCAAGGTAACGGTGGAAACGCGAATCGACTTCGACGATGCATGTTCCTCAACCAGCACGTTGCTGCAAGTGATTGCGCAGGACCGGCCGCGGTTGTTACACCGGATCAGTTCGTGCCTTTCCAGGCAGGAGTGCAACATTGAAATCGCCTTGATCGATACCGAGGGGCAAATGGCGATCGACGCATTCTATCTGACGTCGAGAGGGAAGAAACTGACCTCGGATCACCAGAAGAAGGTGGAGAAGGCATTGCTCGATGAGTTAAAGAATCTGGAACTCGCCTGATGCCTGCGCCTCCTCAATCTACCCGGAAAATGGATGCTGTCATTTCCATGAGAGTGTCGTAATCGAATCACTCGGAAGCGTTAGATCCGCTGTCATCGTCCCAACCTGCAGCACCACCGGCCGCGCTGCGGCTGTGTTTGACATCACCAGGACTTTCTGACCGTCGGGATTCTCGCAGGCTACATGATCGAGGTTGGGTAGAATTCCCTGGGAATCGAAGCGGTGTGCGCCACGGCGAATCAGCCGGGAAAAATGCGCAAAAGCCCAATATTGGCCACTGCGCGTGATTTCCTTGGTTTGCGAGTGAATCGTGACGAGTCCACCACACGGAAAGGGTCCGATGTTAGGACGGCCTTGCTCATCGAGCGCGAGATTCCATCCTGTAATCGACCCGCACCAGTTGCGGAGGACTTCGGCAAATGTGCGCCCCCATTGAGCCCAATCAGTGAGGTAGCGAGGGTTGGTGTAATCGGGACCACCTTCCGTCCAATGCATTTCCGTATCAGGATGCACGTCGTGAACTTTGGACATCATGCTGGGAGCGCCGGCATAGCCGTGCCATGCGACCGCGTTGGCGTATTCTCGAACGCCGGAATCGTCGAGTTCGCAAATCGCCCGGCCCCAGAGGTTATAGTTGTGATCAAGAAGCCAGATTTTCGTGGGAACCCCATTGGCTCTTAGCGCCGGTCCCAAATGTTGTTTCACAAACTCGATTTCATACTCCTGTCCCCAGAGGCATGCGGGCATGCGGCCGTCCTGATCGGTGTCTACCTCGTTCTGTGAGGTGACGGCCTGGATAGTGACGCCCTCGGCTGCATACGCCTGCAGAAACTTCAGGAAGTATTGCGCGTAACTCGCGAAATACTTCTTCCGCATCGAGCCGCCCAGCATGGACCCGCCCGCCTTCATCCAACCGGGCGGACTCCAGGGAGTGGAAAATAGAAACAGCTCAGGATTCACAGCACGCGCTTGTCGTAATAATGGCAGCAGGTAGCGCCGGTCATGATCAATCGAAAAGCGCTTCAAGTCAGGATCGGGTTCTCCTTCGTCGAAACCGTAAACTTCGGTCGAGTAGTCACTCGCACCGATGCACGTGCGGCAAACATTGAGTCCCAGTTCCGTAGGATGAAAAAGTTCGTGAAACAATTGGTCGCGAGAATCCGCGGACAGTTGGTTAAACAGGTAGCAGGACGCGTCAGTAAAGGCGGCGCCAAAACCCAGAATCTCCTGGAATTTCTTTTCGGGATTGAGCTCGATGATCTCTCCCCGGGGCTTCTGGCTGGAGTTCTGATTCCATACGAGAGTCGGCGCAGGCTCAAAACGGCGCTTCTCATCCGTTACCCGAACGGTGATTTCTCCTGCACCGGGATCGACTGAACGGGGGGAACCGCAAGCCGGCAGCGCTTTGGCAGCCACGCCCGCAGTCAGTCCTACGGCTGATATTCTCAGAAAGTCGCGTCTTGTGTGTATGGACATTTTTCCTTTCAACCCTGGGCGAATATCTGCGAGCAAGAATCCCATCGTCGTGAGAAACTTCCAAGAAGTTTTGTGCTCCGGAGAATTGAGGCCGGGCCTTGATCGGTGCTAAGCGCCACTTATTTCCCCAAAGACCGATTCAATCCCAGCGCGCGCAAAATGACTTCGTCCGGAACGCTCCGTTCATCCTTTTTTTTCACCACTCCGAAGTTGCCCGAATAATCCCACATTGTCCACCCCATCCCGTGGCGCTCCAATGCGGTGCGCACGTCGTGAATCCACGCTTCACGGTCCTGCGGTTCGGTATAGTCGCGGTAGACTCCGAACTCGTTGCACACCACCGGAACCCCGCGCTGCCTGGCCCATTCCGCGACTTGCGTAATCTCAGTATCAATCCTCAAAGCGTCCCAGTGATCCTGTCCGTACCGAATCACGGCCAGACGGTCAACCGCATCCGGCATCCCCGCGGCAGCTTTCGCAGCCGATTCCGGCGATGATGGATAATGCACTCCCTTCACCCAATGCCAGAAATACGAACCCCACGTCGCACCCTGGTGGGTAAAGATGGTCGGCTCATAGAAATGAAAGTTGTAAATCACGTTGGAATCGCGCAGAGGTTCCAGAAAAACCAGCTCATCGTCGCTCGACCAGCGCGCTCCGGTCGCGATGATCGTGTGCTGCGGAGCTCCCTCGCGAATCGCTGCCGCTAGCTTCGCCTGCACACCGTACCAGCGGTAACGGTCGGAAAGCTCCGGCTCATTCAGGATTTCAAAGAAAACCCGCTCTGCATCCCAGGTGGAATAATGCCATGCCAGGGCGCGCCAGAAATCGGAAAACTCCTGCACAAAGCCGTCGTCTTTCGCGAGTCTCGCTTTGAACTCGCTTTCCGGATGCAGATCGATTACCACGGCCAGCCCTTGCTCCAGAATCATCTTCACCGCAGAGTCAAGATAGCCGAGATACTCCGCCGGAATTTCATCCGGCCGATGGTTCATCATCATCGGTTGCGGGTTCACGCTGAGCCACACATGATCGAATCCCATCGACTTAATCAGCGCGATGTCTTCCGCTGTGGTCCAGTTCTGGAAGTGTTCCTTCGTATACCCGTTCTTATCGTAAACCTGCGCAAACCATCCGCTGGCGTTAACGCCACGCCTTAAGCGCGCCAGCCGGGATGCAGAGACGGAAGAAGCTGGCTGCGGGGAAGAAGTCACAGCGGTCTGTGCCGGCAGGAAACTCTTTACCAGGCCGCCGAGAACCACCAGCAGCGCGAGCTTCTGTAAGATCGGCAAAGACTTCATGTTTGAGCCGTACTCGAAGATGTCGGGGAAACAATGTTAACAGCTTGCGGTATGACGATTCGCGTTGAGCGCTCCTATTGTGCCAGACGGTAAAGATCCACACCGCCGTTATAATTCGGCACATAGATTTGGCCTCCGTCAATCACCGGAGGATCAAACTTGTTGAACAGAAACTGAACGCCCCAGCGTTGCGAGTCCCACAGAACTTTGAGCGATCCATCCGCAGCGAGGTGTACGGCGTCGTAGACGAGCAAGCGGCCGTTCACCACGCGAGCATTTGCATCACCGTATGGAACGGTGCAGACAAGGATCGCTGAGTTACCATCCGCTCCATTGCTCGACCCGGAACAGAATCCACCCGGCATTCCTCCCGGAGGATTTCCCCGCACGTCCGCGCTCGCATATTCGTTGCTTTGCGCAATATAGGTTAGATTTCCCGTCGAGCTAACGGCCCACTTGTGTAATTGCGAATTCTCACCCCAGGCGAAAATCGTCCACGACTGCAGCGCCGGATCGAAGAACTGCACAGGCGTCATGTGAAGATGTGCCGTGTCACCCCAAGGAAAGAAGTTTAACGTGCGGGGATCGGTCGGGCAGGGATCAACCGGCCCCGGACTCATGGTCAGCCAGGCAGGAGGTGCCGCGAGTTTTCCGCAGTTTGCTTTAGGATTTGCCAAATCTGCAAGAGTCGTGCCGCCGAGGCTCGCCGTTCTGATAGGAAAGGCAATTCCATCCTTTCCGGTGGCAATGCAAACGCCAATCGAGAAAATGCAAGCCGGACCCGCCGATCCCCAATCCTCATCGGACCAATTGCCGGAGGCCATCTGCGGGTAGACGAGGAGAATTGGGTTGCCCTGGTCGTTGACCATCGGCACCAGTTTCGCATTCTTCAGCGGAATGTTCATCCCGCCACCAACCGGCTTAATAGCTTCGGAAGGAGCGCTCACCCCTGCCAGCTTCGCCGTCGCCATCGCGGCCGTCTGCCCGGTCCTCGCGAGGTCCGTCCATGGCGTCCAGTGGTCGACCACTTGCAGCGTGGCAGGAGTTCCTCCTGAAGAAGGCGTGTACTTCAGCTTGAGGAACGACTCTCCCCACTGACTTACTCCGTCAAAATCCCCATTTCCAGTGGTGACGTAGAGATAGCCTTGTGCATCTGCAACTGCGCCTTGTCCCGCCATCCATACGCCAGCACCTTCGCCCGCCGTCGTTGCAAGCATCGCGCTCACTGTCTTGCTTGCCACATCGAAGACAAAGCAATAGCCGGAAGCACCTCCGCCAGTCTCGTAGGTCGTCCCCGAACACCCGAATACCGTTTTTACACCATTGATGTTCGTTTCCACCAGAGAGGATCGCTGTTTGCGCATCGCCGCGTTAAAGTCTTGTGTTCCACTCTTTCCCTGGATCAGCACCGGAGCAACTACCTGAGTTCCATCCGCCACGTTCAGCACGAACATAAAGTAACGTGCCGTCTGCGGGTTGCCGGTTTTGTCAGGCGAAACCCAGCAAACCTGGTAGAGCTGCTGCGTGTCTGCGTCAATCACACCCGTGGAGATGCAGCCCCAGAATTGGTTGATTTGATGGCTGTCGATATTTTGAGATCCAGTTACCGGCACGCCGAGTGTAACCTGCCAGATGCCGGAGCCATCATGCGCGTCAACTCCACGCACTACGTCCGCCATCGATGGGAGCACCATCACGTCGCGGGTTCCGAGCGCGGTCTTCACATTCGGCAAGATGAGTGGCTGCGCTTCGACACCCCGCGCATCCCCGATAACCGGAATAATCGTCGCCCGAAGAATTCCCTTAGACTCAACGGACGCCTGCGTCAGTTGAGTCTCGTGCGGATTCCAACCGCTTCTTGAGTTATCCGCAGAGCGGGTCAGCCACGGCACCATGGTGGATTGGGACAGGCAATTTTCAGTGGCCACAAAAAGAAATGCGCAGAGGAGCAGGCATACATGACAGAGCTTCATGGGTCCTCCTGGGTGGTTACAACGCGAAACGGAGGGTAAGTCGATTGCGCTGAGCAATGATCATCCGAGCCGCTAACTACGCCCGACCTGTCGTCACCATTGCAACTCTAATGGTGTTGCAAGAGCCCAGAACGTATCACAAGACTAAACGCAGTTCAACGTCATCATACCTCCGGAATCTTGCACGGGGTTGCGTCCACGCTAGCAACGTAGTGCCGACCCTGGGAAAACGATGGGGGTTGGAAAAACATGCCGCTTAGCCGCGAGGACAATTCATGCTCATTCCATTGGAAGGCCGACGTAGTTTTCCGCAAGGGTCTTGGCGGCTGCGCGAGAACTGGTCACGTAGTCCAATTCAGCGAGTTGGCGGCGTTGATCGAAGAGGTTCTCATCCGGGAAACGATGGAGCATTGAGGTCATCCACCACGAGAACCGTTGCACCTTCCAGACGCGCCGCAAGCAGGTGTGGGAGTACTTGTTGAGCAGACACTGGCTGCCCGTGGCATAGAATCGCGCCAGAGCGCGCGCTAGTACTTGCACGTCGGCCACAGCCAGGTTCAGTCCTTTGGCGCCGGTTGGCGGTACGATGTGTGCCGAGTCTCCGGCTAGAAACAATCTTCCATATTGCATCGGTTCCACCACGAAGCTGCGCATGCCGGTTACGCCCTTCTGCAGGATGGGGCCTTCGGTGAGCGTCCAGGCGGGAGAACTTAACCGAATCTGCAACTCCTGCCAGATGCGCTCGTCGCTCCAAGCATCAATGTCTTCGTTCGGATCGCACTGCAGGTAAAGGCGGCTGATTTGCGGCGTTCGCATACTGAGCAGAGCAAAGCCGCGATCATGGTAGGTATAGATCAGTTCTTCGGAAGAGGGAGGCGTCTCGGCTAGGATTCCAAGCCATCCGAAAGGATACTCCCGCACATACTCGGTAAGCACTCCGGGAGGAATACTCGGTCGGCAAATGCCGTGAAAGCCGTCGCAACCGGCGATAAAATCGCAGGTTAATTCGCAGACATTTCCATCCTTCTCGTACCGGATCTTCGGACAGGAGCCGTCGAAGTCATGCACACTGACGTTCTCAACTTCAAAAAAAACTTGGCCGCCGGTCGCGACCCGAGCATTGTTGAGGTCTTTCAAAACTTCGTGCTGAGCATAAATCGTAATGCCTTTTCCATCGGTGAGATTCTGAAAATCAATACGATGGCCTTGGCTCCCGAAGCGCAACTCGATCCCGTAGTGCACCAGGCCTTCCGCGTTCATCCGCTCGCCAACGCCCATTTGGGTGAGCAGGTCAACTGTCCCTTGCTCCAGCACCCCGGCGCGGACACGCTGTTCTGAATATTGGCGGCTGCGATTCTCGACTACAACGGAGTCAATTCCCTGCAAATATAAAAGGTGAGAGAGCACGAGACCGGCTGGTCCCGCGCCGACAATTCCGACCTGTGTCCTTTGCGAAATAGGCACTGGATTGGACACCTGAACCGTTAGTGGGATGGATCACTGATCCCGGCTATTTTACTTGCCGCGATTCGATGTGGCGCTTCAGATTGGTTATATCTTCCTCCGAGTGTTTGCCCAACGTCAAATGCCTGCGACTCGGCCTGGCCGTGTTGTTGCATTGGACGAAACAACCCCTCGAAAGAGTGAGTTCTAGAACGTAAACTTCGCTGAAATCTGTAGCTGCCGCGGGTTGAACATGGTTCTCGGTGTGCCAAAAAGAGAGTTCGGCGCTGGCGCAATCGCCATCGAGACAGGGTTGCCATTAATAATTGCGGTTTGCGGCAAACAGGTTACCTGGCCCCGCTGGATAGCGAGCGAGGCAGCATCGTTGTAGTGTTTGGGCACCGGTCCGTTATAGGGAGTGGTACCGCCGCAGAAATCCGGCGTGCCCCCGCCGTAGACCGAAGTTACCTCGTTTATGTTTTGCCGGTTGAACACATTGAACGCATCAAAGGCCAGATTCAGCCCCATGTGTTCGTGAAAGTAAAACGAACGCGACAGGCGAAGGTCGAAGGAGTAAAGATCGTCGCCCCGGTAGGCGTTGCGTGGCGACCACCCGACGCGGTCAGTCACCGGGTTGGTGTCGCCGTTGGTGTCATTTCCGACGAACATGGTGAAAGGCCGCGGCGATTCCAGGGTAATGATGCTGCTGAACTCCAGATTCCGCAGGGCAGGAGAGGTGTGCGTGGGCGTGTCGGCGGTGAAGTTGGCCACAAAACGGTGGCGAACATCCTGGACGGAATCGGCCCTCTCCAGCGCTCGATTGTACAGATCCTGCGGCGTGCTAACGAACGTGGTGAAGGTGCCATCGTCCGAAGTGTGAGACAAGGTATAGTTCGCGCTGAAACGTAAATACTGGCCCAGCTTGTCCACGACTGAAATGGTCCCACCGTTATAGGCGGCGTTTCCGGAGCCGTCCAGGTAATACATCAGCCCGGCGTTGTTATAAAGGACGCCGCTAAATGCGTCCCTCCCGTCGAGCATTTTGTTGTTAGGGAAAGGTCCATCGGGCGTAATCGGCGGACCCGGAATGTCCTCGGCGGCCGGACAGAAAGTGGCGGAATTTGCCAGGCCAGCAGAGGGGCAGACGTTCAAGTTTTCCGGACGTACCTGCTTGTGCGCCCGCAAGAAAAGATACCCAACACTGACAACCAGCCCCTTTCCGATCTCCTGATCAAGCTGTAGGCTCGCCTGCTCCGAGTACGCGGTTCGCGTATTGCGGTCGAAGCCACCACCGCTGTTGGTGACAAACGATCCTGCAGGAAGAGCCGCGTTTTGCCCGGGGCCGGGGCCGGTACTGAAGTTGGGCGGAGCCTGCCCCGTCAAAACCATGGCTGCGGCTGCCTGCGCCGGCGTCGGCACTGTCGATCCGTCCGGGTAGGGAAGCGGCAGTCCGCCATTGCCGGGATTCGGGGCGTCGAAACTCAACTGGTTGAGTACCCATGTGGCGGTTGAATTTCCTTGTCTCACCCACGGTTGCGGCGCATTGGGAATTACAACCTCGCGCTGCGGGTAAGTCACGAAGAAGAACGTCATGTTGTAGTGGTCGTCGAAAATGCCATAGCCCGTTCGAATAACGGTGTGTTTAGTAGGCGAATACGCAAAACCGATCCGGGGCTGAAAGCTGCGGTGATCGGGGTTAACAATCTGCGACAAACCGGTCTCCACATCCCAGCGCAAGCCGTAATTGAAGGTGAACTTGGGATTGATGCGCCACTGATCCTGGAAGAAAAGTCCAAAGTAGTTGTGATGCAGGGTGACATCGTAGTCTTGGGGATCTACGTAGGCGTTCTGGAAGCTGGTGGAGACAGCCGGTGGAAGGCTGCCTTGCACGATCGGCCCAGTTCCCACTGGCGCGCCCCAAAACACGATAGGCACGCCGTTGAGGGGATCGTTCGGATTAGCACCGACTGTACCAGCCGGCGGGAACCCGAAGTCGGGGGGCGCAATCGCCGCGGTCGGGCACGGCCCGTCCGCCGGAACCGACGCAATTTGGTTCGCGAGGGTGGGGTTGGGATTCTCAAAGTTGGCAAAGTCCACCATGCAATTGATATTCGGCAGAACGATGCGCATGGGCGTGAAGCCGGGCCAAATTACGAAATTTTGGATGAAATTAGCGTCCACACCAAACTTCCAATAATGGTTGCCCTTGATCCACGCCAAGCTATCGGAAACTTGCTGCCGGCTTTCGTTGAGGGCATCAAACGTGCCGAAATTGTGTCCGAAGGAAAGTGTGTTCGGTACGTCCAGATTGGGTTGTCCCGTGACTGCCGGGAAATTGTACTGGCGCCTAGCGTACTGTACCAGGAACGTATTCACCAAATCAGGTTTCAAGACCGAGTTGATTGAGCCTACCAGGGACTGGTCGCGCAGGAACGCGTTGTGCCCGTCGCTGGGCGCCCCGATTCCGCCGCCATCGAGGGTGTCGCCAACCAGTACATTCAGGTCGCGCGCATCCACGATTCCGTAGTGAATGGCAAGACGATTGTTGGCGTTGAATTGATGGTCCAACCGGACGAAGCCGTTATCGTTATTGATCGTCTTCAGGGTGTTAAGGTTCTCCGGCGCAAGTCCAAGAGAAGTCTTTACGGCCTGGATTGTGCTTAGATTGCCTATAAGAGTTGCGGGATATGTGGGCGATTGCCCAAGCCTCTGACCTTCGTAGTTCATGAAGAAGAAAGTCTTGTCCTTGCGGATCGGGCCGCCCAGAGTGGCTCCGAACTGGTTCCGGCGGTACTGGTCGTAGGCCGTTTGCGTTAGGAGTCCTTTCGAGTCAGCCGCTTGGTTGTTGGCGTATGCGTATACCGACCCATGCAAATCGTTGGTGCCGGTTTTGGTTACCACGTTGACGATCCCGCCGAGCGCCCGGCCGTATTCGGTTCCGAAGCTGTTGTTCACCACGCGGAATTCGTTGACTGCTTCCTGCGAAGGCGTAGCGCGCTGGGAGCCGGTGCCCTCATCAATGTAGTCAGCGCCGTCGACGGTCACCGCATTACTCAGGTCGCGCATCCCGCCGAACGAGATCCGCGTAACGTCCGGCTCAGTGAAGGTGGATTGCAGGCTGGTCCGTCCAGTAGCGACGCCGGGCGTCAACAAGGCAAAGTCCACAAACTGGCGCGTCGAAGTAGGCAGCGCCTGGATCTCATGCGTGTCAATCACCTGGCTGATCTCGGTGCGGCTGGGTTCGACGGCTGGCGCTTCCGTGCTCACCGTGACCACCTCGCCGGCGGTTGCTATTTTCAAGGTAACGTTCACGGTAGCCGTCTGCCCCACGGTCAGCGCTATCCCGGTTGCCAGGAATTTCGCGAACCCCGAGTACTGCACCGCAAGCTCATACTGCCCAGGCGGAAGATTCGGAACGACGTAATAGCCCGACGTATTGCTGACGGCGTTATAAGTCTGGTTCGTGCCCAGCTCGCGCAAGGTCACAGCAGCGCCAACCACAACCCGGCCATTGGCGTCCAGGACGGTTCCATTCAGTTGTGCAAAGCTGACTGTCGCCTGTCCAAACATCTGAGGGGCAAAACAAACAGCCATCATGGCCACTAAACAAACGTTCAACAAGGAACGTAGTCTCATTAGTTTTCTTCTCCCTCGAACGCCAAGTTCTACGCACATTCGGAGTGGTATTCAGCCGCGCACGCTACCTCGCAAAAATCACCGTTGAAGCAAAGAGTCTGCCAACTCCTCCGGCGAGCTCCCGCGATCACTCTTACGCAGCGCAAATGCCCGAATATTCCCGAAATCGATCCAGGACGTTCGCGAGCTGCATCTAGTTTTCGAGAGCATCGTTTGAAACGGAGAAACTGTCCAATACATGTTTGGTCGGATGGTCATACCTTCTGGGTATAGAACAGGAAAATTGAGGTCAGCCGCCCTACCATGGCTAAACCCACAGACTTGGAGCAGATACCCCCTGTGCGGGCGCTCTAGGTTCTCGTCATCGAGGAAAGAATTTCGAAAGTATACCCAACGGGTATAAAATACGACGCCGTGGAACTACGTCACGTTCGATATTTTATCGCGGTCGCGGAATGCCTCAACTTCAGCAAGGCGGCTCAACTACTGCACATTGCACAACCGCCTCTAAGCCGCCAGATCCGTCAGCTCGAGGAGGACCTTGGCATTACCCTCTTTCTGCGCAATAAGCGTCGCGTCGCGCTGACCAGGGAGGGGCAGGTCTTTCTCGAGGAAGCAAGAAAGCTTATCGCGCAAGCCGGACATGCCATGGAAGCGGCTCGCCAAGCCCAGAAAGCGGAATCCGCAATTATCAGGATTGGCATACCTTCTCGCTTGGGTGGCGTTCTCAGCAAGGCGATATTCGAGCACTACAGAAAGTTCCCGGCTATTGACATTGAGTGCAAAGACATTTGCTCCAGCCTTCAAAACGAGGCTCTGCGGGAGAACAAGATTGATATTGGCCTGTTCCGTCCTCCCATCGACCAAGTCCACCTGAATTGTGAGGTGCTCTTCGAGGAGGAATTCGTAGTACTCCTGCCCAGGACGCACCACTTGGCGAAACGCAAGTTTTTAAAATTAAAAGACATTGCGGACGAACCCTTGATCATCTTCGAGCATAGCTTTTCCAGTTGGCTTTACGAAAAGATCCTGGGTTTGTACAGCAAGCAGGGCTTGAAATCGCATTTGACGGTTACCCATGTTGAGTCCAATGAAGAAGGCGCCTCAATGGTTGCGTCGGGCAAGGCGATTCTCTTGGGCGCGGGCGCAATCCCCAATCGTTCGCGCGATCTGGTTTCCGTGCGGCTGAACGAACCTGAGGCAAAAATCGAGCTCTACCTGGCTTGGCGGAAAAACGAACAGTCGACTGCGGTGTTCTCTTTCCTCGATACCACGCGCGGAATCTTCCGGGACCCGGCAACCAGGAGCGTTGCCTAGACCGCTTTCAGATACAGGGCTAGAACTCGTTTGTCATTCCCCCATGACAACGGCGGCATGCAAGGAAAGAAACCTCGATAGTAATACTCAATGGGTATAGAATACTGCCCCGTGGAGCTACGTCACGTTCGGTACTTCATCGCGGTCGCTGAATATCTCAACTTCAGCAAGGCTGCGCAACAACTGCACATTGCGCAACCGCCTCTGAGTCGTCAAATCCGTCAGTTAGAAGAGGCTCTGGGCGTTACCCTCTTTACGCGAAATAAGCGGCGCGTCGCGCTGACCAAGGCAGGACAGGTGTTTCTCGATGAGGCGAGAAAGCTCATCGTGCAGGCCGGACATGCGATGGAGGCCGCACGCCACGCCCAACAAGGAGAATCCGGGATTGTCCGGATCGGCATCGCTTCCGGTTTGGGTGGCCTGATTAGCAAAGTAGTATTCGAGCACCGCAAACAGCTTCCCGCTGTCGACATCGAGTGCAAGGATGTCTTCTCCAGCTTCCAGAATGAGGCGCTGCGCAAAGGCGAGATTGACATTGGCTTTTTGCGGCCCCCGCTCGATCAAGTCAACCTGGACTGCGAGATGCTTTTCGAAGAGGAATTTCTCGTGGTCTTGCCCAGAACGCATCACCTGGCAAAACGCAAGTTTGTAAGATTGGAAGAGATTGCAGATGAACCCCTGATCATTTTCGACCGCAGCTTCTCCACCGGACTTTACGACAAGATCATGGGTTTGTACAGCAAGCTGGGCTTGACGTCGCACCTGACGGCTAGGCATGTTGAGCCCCATGAAGAAGCTGGCGCCATTATGATCGCATCGGGCAAAGGGATATTCCTTGGAGTGGGCGCGATCGTCAATCGTTCGGTCTCTGGCATAGATCTGGTTTCCGTGCGACTGAATGAACCTGAAGCGAAAATCGAGCTCTACATGGCGTGGCGAAAAGAAGAACAGTCGAGTGCGGTATTCTCTTTCCTGGATACCGCGCGCCGCCTCCTCCGGCGCCCGGCAATCAGGGACATTGCCTAGTTGAGGCGCGCGCCGTTCTCACTGCCGATTGGCTCCCTCAGACAAAATAGCGGGAGCAGAACTTGGGTCGCGGCGAGGCTCCTGCAGGAAGAGTGCTGCGAGAAACAGCACCGCGCTTCCACCCGCAGCCAGCCACATCGTCAATCCTAGGCCGTGTTTCTCCGCCAGCGCGCCGGCCAACAGCGGCGCCCCCGTTGCACCCATGATTTCACCCACCAGGGTTGTGAGGCCGATGGAGGTCGCCCGGAACTGCGCCGGTACGCTCTCTGTCGGCACCAGTACCATGATGAGACTCGCAATTCCCTGACCGGTATTGGCCGCGAACACGATAGCCGCCAGGAGGATCGGATACACGTACAACACCGGCACAAGAAAAGCCAGGGGCACAACTGCGGACAGCGCGGCCATTATCAGTAAGACCGGTTTGCGTCCCGCCCGGTCGGAGAGGGCAGGAAGAAGAAAGCCGAGAAAAAAACTTCCCAGCCCGCTCGCGCCTAACAAAAACCCAGCCGTCGTCGGCCGTTGATGCGCGACTTCGGTGATGTAAAGCGGCGCAAATACATTCAGCGCAAACAACCACGACATGAAACCCGTCGCACCCAAACAACATAACCAGATGTTGCGATAACGCAGAAGGGAAAAGTAGTCGCGCACAGATGGCTTGCGGTGTGTTATCGCAGCATTTCCGGAAGGCTCCTTCACGAACTTCCAAATCAAAAAACCCGCCAGCAATCCCGGAATGCCGGCCACAAAAAAGGCCGACCGCCAACCCCAACGGCTGGCCACCTGTGTTGTTAATATCGGAGCGGCTGCCAGGCCGACGAGCGCGGCGGCGCTGACTACCAGTCCGATGTTGCGGCCGCGCCGCTTGACTGACGAAGACTCCTCGATCAGCGCCGTCATAATGGACCAGGTCGGCCCCTCGGCGATGCCCATCAGGGCACGGATTATCAGTAGTTGATGGTAGCTGTGCACGAGGCCTGACAACCACGACAATGCCGAGAAGGCGAACACTGCGGGAATCAAGACTGGCCGGCGTCCCACGCGGTCCGAGAGAGCGCCGAAAAAGAAAGTCGAAGCGGCCCAAGTGATTGCCAGAACCGAAGCCAACGTTCCGATCTGCTCGCGGCTGAGGTGAAACTCAGGAGCGAAGTAAGGGGCGAGATAGAGCTGCGACATGCGGTCGAGGAAGACCGTGCCCCAGGTAAAGAACAAAATTGCGACTAGCGTATTTTCGTAACGCCGAGAAGAGTCCATGCGGTGGCATGATAGCAAACGCTACAAACGATTCCACTCCACATTGAGTTCTGTTCTTGCTAATCTTCTCTTCATGAAGCGGCAAACCTTGAAACCCCTCACGACTCTGATTCTCGTTTGCTTCCTGTCAGGAATGTGTTGGTCTCAGGATCTCGCGAAGGATCGCGTGATCGGCCAACTGGACGTTGTCGCGACCTTCAGCGGTCCCATGCCGACCGGTGTCACCGTGGCCAATAATGGACGGATCTTCGTGAACTTTCCGAAATGGGGCGACAACGTCGAATACACCGTGGCGGAAGTGAAGGACGGCAAGACCGTGTCGTATCCAAACGCAGAAATAAATCGCTATGCGGAGGGCGACGATCCATCCAACAAACTGGTTTCCGTACAAAGTGTCGTGGTTGACCCCACCGGAAATCGTTTGTGGATCCTCGACACCAGCAGCATCGCGTTCGGCCCGGTCAAACCAGGCGGCCCCAAGTTGATCGCTGTTGATCTCAACACGAACCAGGTCGTCAAGAAGATTATGTTCCCCGCGGACGTGGCATTGTCGACGACCTACTTGAATGACGTTCGGTTTGATCTGCATCGCGGTGCTGAAGGTATGGCGTTCATAACAGACTCCGCTTCAACCGGGGCGAACGCCATCATTGTTGTCGATCTTGCTTCCGGGAAAAGCTGGAGGCGCCTGAATGACCATCCTTCGACCAAGGCTGACCCGGTTTTTGTTCCGGTCGTCGAAGGAGAAATCCTGCAACTGCGGCTGCCCGGACAGCCGCCGGCGCGGTTTGCTGTCGGTGCCGATGGAATCGCCATTAGTCCGGATGCCAAAACACTTTACTACTGTCCGCTAACCAGCAGGCATCTGTACAGCGTGAGCATTGACGCACTTGCCGATCGAAACAAGCCGGAGGCCGAGGTTGAGGCAACTGTAAAAGACCTTGGCGAAAAAGGCGGAGCCGGCGATGGGCTCGAGTCCGATGCCCAGGGGCGCGTCTATCTCAGCGATTACGAACACGACGCCATTCGTCGATGGACCACGCGGGGAACGATCGAAACGCTCGTCCACGACCCGCGCGTCCTATGGCCGGATACGCTATCCCTGGCGGCAGACGGGTATCTCTACTTCACTGCAAATCAGATCGAGCGTGGAGCCGGGTTCCACGACGGCCACGATCTGCGTCAAAAGCCCTACGTCTTGTTCCGGGTGAAGGTTGACGGTACAAGAATTCAATAGGAATCCGTAGCAACCATCACGACAACCACGATCACGCAGGATCGGTCCACGAATGCTCCAGTCCCTTCAGCAGGCGCCAGAGAGCGCGATTCAGCGGCACCGGGATGCCGAGTTTTTCTCCACAATCCGCAATCGCGCCGTTGATGAAATCCACCTCGGTTTGCCGATGAGCCAGGATGTCTTGCAGCATGCTCACTTTTCTTTTCCCCTGCGCGCTTGCTCCTTCCGCGATCATTTCCCGCGGATCCCCGTGCAAGGTGATTCCTAGTGCTTTCGCCACCGACTCTCCCTCCTGCAACAGTGCTTCGTACAGTGCGGAGGCTGGAGGATAGCGATGAGCCGCACCGTGATGAAGACGCGTAAGCGCACCCACGGGATTCACGGCGGAATTAAAAATGAGCTTGGTCCACTGCGCACCACGGGCGTCCTGGAGCGGGACGACCCGCAACCCCGCTCGATTCAGCAGGTCCGCGAGTTCTTGCACCCTCTCAAACGGCGTTCCAGAAGGCTCGAAGGGACCAATCCATAGATCGCTGTAGAATTCGAATCCTGCGTGACCGGGCCCAATCAGGTGTGCGGCCATCGTGGTTGCGCCGCGAATTACCTGCCGTACACGTCCGGCAATGATTTCTTCGTTGCCCAGACCGTTTTGCACCGAACACACGGCGCCCGAACTGCCAAAGATGTGCGCCGTCTGTTCGACCGCGGTCCTCGTGTGCAGGCTCTTTGTGGCAAAGATTCCAAAATCGCACACAGGAATCTCTTTGGCCTCCGTGGTCGCATGCAGCTTAACTTTAAATTCAATCGCGCCGCTGATCCGCAATCCACTTTCCCGGATTGCGAGCACGTGTTCCCGGGAGACGTCATAGGCATAAACCTCGACATCGTCGAGGCGCGCCACATGTGCGCCAATCACGCTGCCCAGCGCGCCACAGCCCACAATGCATATCTTCGCAGACATAAGGATTCACACACCGGCGTCCTTTCGCCGCTTCACCGGTGAGAGACAATACCATCTCTTGAAACGGCGATTCAACTAAACCATTGTGCGAGGACTTTGACCGCTCATTGCGATGAAGTGATATAACTTTCCACAACTTGATCGAAAGCGGAGCCGACCGTGAGCACGGTGCGAGAAGCAACCTACGAAGTTCTGCGCGACCTCGGGATGACCGTGGTTTTCGGTAATCCGGGGTCGACCGAATTGCCTTTCCTCCGCGACATGCCTTCCGATTTCAGGTATGTCCTCGGCCTGCATGAACGTGCTGCCGCGGGCATGGCGCTGGGTTACTCGCTGGCGAAGGGTGAAGCGGTATTCGTAAACTTGCATTCCATTGCCAGCACGGGCAACGGTCTTTCTGCGATTCAGGATGCGTGGTTCCTGCACGTTCCGTTGGTGATCACCGCGGGCCAGCAGGATCGCCGGCATCTTCTGGCGGAGCCGTTTCTCACGAGCCGCGCTGTGGAGACGGTGAGGCCGTATGTGAAGTGGGCCTGCGAACCGCTGCGCGCCGAAGATGTGCCCGCAGCGATCGCGCGTGGCTACTATCTTGCAATGCAACCACCCAAGGGTCCGGTGTTCATTTCCATTCCCATGGACGACTGGATTCACGAATGCCAGCCTCCGGCTGTTCGGCAAATCAGCCATACCGTCCTGCCAGATTCCGAGATGCTCAATCAGGTCGTCGGTGCGCTCGATGCAAGTCGGAATCCAGCGCTGGTCGCCGGTTCTCAGATCGAAGAAGACGGAGCATGGAGCGAAGTTCTGGGGTTGGCCGAGCACCTCAACGCGGGTGTTTATCAGGAGCCAATTCCCCCACGCTGGACGTTTCCCCGAAGTCACCGGCTATTTCGAGGAGGGTTGCTCCCAGCCCAGCAACCGCTCGCGGATCAGTTGGCCGAATATGACGTCGTCGTCGTGTTGGGAGCGCGGATTTTTCTTTATTATGCCTATCTGCCCGATCATCCCATCAAGCCGGGAACGAAGCTTTTCCAAATCACCAACTCGCCACTCGACGCCGCGGCGGCCCTGGCAGGAACCAGCATCGTGGGCAACGTCGCCGCGGCGGTCAAGTACCTTCGCACCCGAACCCGCGCGAGGCAGCGCACGACAGAAACGTCAGCGCCGCCGCCGGAGCCTAAGCCTGAGCATCCCATCACGCCGGCATATTTGTTCAGTGTGTTGAATAAAGTCATGCCGCGTAATGCTGTCATCGCCGAGGAATGTCCATCCTCGAAGGGCGACCTCGACCGTTATCTTTTGTTGGACGAGCCAGGTTCGTTCTACTCTGTACCCAACGGCGTGCTGGGCTTCGGTCTGCCGGCGGCGGTCGGCCTCCAGATGGCGCATCCTGGGCGGCGAGTCGTTTGCCCGATCGGGGATGGTTCGATCCAGTACTCGATCCAGGCATTGTGGAGCGCGGTGCAACAGAAGGCACGTGTCATCGTGATCGTATTGCGTAATTCGGACTACTCGGCCTTGAAAGGATTCTGCGACTTCACTCAGGTGGGCCGGAATGTTCCCGGCATGGATATCCCAGGCATCGACGTGGTGAAGATTGCCCAAGGGTACGGCATGGCCGCGCAGGAGGTGGATCGGCCAGAAGAACTCGAGCCCGCGCTAAGAGCGGCTTTTGCGTCGAACCAACCCCGGCTGATCAGCGTCAACGTCGCAAAGGGCGGACAGAAGTGCATGGGGATGGATCAGTCATTCCATCCTCCCAACTATCGTTAAGGATAGCCGCGGAAATTGCCGCGTGATCGCGGCAGAGGAGTAGCCATGGACCAAGCGAGCATACCCCGCCGTGAGTTCCTCAAGCGGACGACCGGTATGTTGACGGGCTTGGTCGTCGCGGGAAGTCCGCTGGCACTCATTGCGCCAGCCCGCGCGTGGGCTGTGGATCTAACGACTTTCACGAGCTCTGAAGCGGCCACGCTCATGGCTGTAGCACGCACCATTGCACCTCACGACAAACTGGACGATGCGGCTTACGCTCTTGTAGTTCAGGCATTGGACACTGATGCCACCAAAGACGGAAACATTCGGAAGACCTTGAGAGAAGGCCTCGGTCGGCTCGGAACAGAGTTTGTGACAGCTACGGAAGCGGACCGTGTCGTCGCTCTGAAAAAAGCCGAGCCGTCCGAATTCTTTCGGGCCGTGCGTCTGAAAACTCTGCAGGTTCTCTACGCTACGCCGATGGCTTATGTCTATTTTGGGTATGAAGGTGAGGCCTTCTCCAAGGGCGGATACGTTTTGCGAGGATTCAACAACCTGCGATGGCTTCCCGAAGTGCCGCTCGAAGACAGCGGCCCGATGCCGATGTGACGCGTAGTGGAATCAAATTCCGATATGGCGAAAATCGATCTCAAAGACGATAGCGCAGTTGTAGTCGTGGGCTCCGGCGCCGGCGGCGGCACGCTGGCGCACGAACTCACTCGCCGCGGTGCTAAGGTCGTGCTGATCGAGGCGGGAAAGCGCCAATCGGTCGATACGTTTTCCCAGATTCCCGGGGAGGCCTTTGGCCAGTTGACCTGGCTCGATACCCGCACCCAGAGCGGCAATTGGGGCGTCGCGCGCGACTTTCCGGCGCTCCCAGTCTGGCACTGCAAAACGGTGGGCGGCACAACGGTTCATTGGACTGCATCCGCGCCGCGACTTCAGCCCTGGGAACTGCGCGCCAGAACGACCTACGGCAACATTGCAGACACATCGCTGATCGACTGGCCGCTTTCCTACGAAGAACTCGAGAAGTATTACATCGTCGCCGAGCACCGCATGGGAGTGACGCGCCGCAATGACATGCCGGGTTTGCCCGCTTCCAACAACTTCAAAGTCATGTACGCGGGCGCGAAGAAGCTCGGCTACAAGCAGGTCCACACCGGCCACATGGCCATCAATTCGCGCTCCTACGACGGCCGTGCTTTCTGCATCCAGCAAGGCTTTTGTATACAAGGCTGCAAGATGGGCGCCAAGTGGAGCACCCTTTACACTGAAATCCCCGATGCGGAAGCGACTGGCAATCTGGATCTGCGAATTGAATCCACGGCCACTCGCATTGAACATGGGTCTGACGGACGCGTCACTGCCTTGATCTACGGCGATAGTCAAGGTCAAGAACAACGGCAAATGGCGCGTGTGGTTTGCGTGGCAGGCAACGCCATTGAGACTGCACGCTTACTATTGCTCTCCGCGTCTTCCAAATTTCCCCACGGTCTGGCCAATTCTTCTGATCAGGTCGGCCGGAACTACTGTCACCAGATCACCGGCTTTGTGTGGGGAATTTTCGACAAGCCCATCTATTCCTGGCGCGGGGCGACGCTGGCCGGTGTTGTTGAGGACGAAGCGATCAACAACCCGCGCCGTGGATTTGCAGGCGGGTACCGGATCGAACTGGTCACGCTCGATCTGCCGACTCTGCCTCTTGTCGGTCTGCCGTACGGTTGGGGCCGCGATTTCGCGTGGGTCATGGAAAACTATCGCAATCTCGCCGGCATGTTCATTAACGGCGAAGATCTGCCGCGCCCCGGCAACCGTATCACCCTGAACTCCGATGTGAAGGATGCTTTCGGCCTGCCGGTGGCGAACATTCATGTGGACGAACATCCAAACGATCAGGCCATACGCAAACATGCGCAGGGGCAGATGTCCTGGATGTACGAGGCGATCGGCGCAAAACGAGTCGTGCTCGGTCCCACGCCCCCAGCCACCCACAACCTGTGCACGGCCCGGATGAGCGCTGACCCGCGTGACGGTGTAACCAACGCCTGGGGCCAGGCTCACGATATCAAGAATCTCTTTATTTCCGACGGCAGCGTCTTGCCTACGTCCGGTTCCGCGAATCCTACTTTAACCATCGTGGCCTTGGTACTGCGGCAGGCCGAGTACATCTCCCAACAGATGAAAGCAGGGGTTGTCTGAGGCGGCTCTTCTTCATTGCGCAGCACCCTTTTCTGCTCCCAATCCTGTGTGAGCGCGTACCAGCAACTCGTTGAACTTGGCCTCCGCACTCGGCTCCTTGCCAAGCAGCGTGCCTACGAATGCAGCCAGAAATCCGAGGGGCACACTAACAATGCCTACGTTCTCAAGCGGAAACCATGGTCTCGCTTGGATCAAGTGCCTTGCCGCGCCGGTTGCGCCGGGCGGATCGATACCCATGGCATTCGGCCCCACCAGGATCAGTCCGACGGTGGCCAGCAAGCCAACCGTGAGGCCCGACACCGCGCCAGCGGTATTGAATCGTCGCCAGAAGAGTGAAAGAGCGAGCGCGGGAAAGTTTGCCGAGGCCGCGACGGCCATCCCGAAGGTAGCGAGAATCAGGACGTTTGACCCCGGCCCCAGTGCAATCGCGACCCCGATTGAAACGGACCCAACTGCGAGGGCTGCAATCCGCGCGACCGCCACGCTTTCACCAATCTTTCGTTCTACTCCGCGATGAATTACGTTCGTCCAGAAATCATGGGCAAACGAAGTCGATGCGCTGATCATGAGCCCGGCCACGACGGCGAGGATGGTGGCGAACGCGACCGCCGACACCACCGCCAGAAAAATATTTCCCCCCATGGCCTGTGCCAACCTCGGCCCCGCCATATTCGTTCCGCCGTGAGTGACGATGGTATCAGGGCCGACCAGCACGGCCGCGCCGAGGCCGAGGATGGAGGTCATCACATAGAAACTGCCTATCACGATCATGGCCCACACAACACTGTGGCGCGCCGTTCTCGCGTCGGGAACGGTATAGAACTTCACCAAAATATGGGGCAGGCCCGCGGTTCCAAAAGCGAAGACCAAACTTAAGGAGAGCAAATCGAGAGGCCCATAGGGGAGCTTGTAGTGCAATCCGGGCTGCAGGAAATCATCGACGATGGGTTGTCCGTGCTGATGATGCGCGATCTGACTGGCGGCGGCAAAGAACTCGATGAGATGAAAATGAAAGTGTCGCAGCACCAACAGCGTCAGGATGAGAGTGCATGCTGACAGCAGCATAGCTTTGATGATTTGAACCCATGTCGTCGCCAGCATACCGCCGAAAATCACGTAGATCATCATCAGAATGCCCACACCGATGACGGCCACGTTGTAGCTGATGCCGGAATCTGCCAGCAACAGCGTCACCAGCGCACCGGCGCCTACCATCTGCGCAACCATGTAGAACGTAGCCACTGTCAGTGTGCTCAGAGCAGCCAACGCTCGCACCGGCCGGGGCCGGAAGCGGTATGCAAGCACATCGCCCATCGTGTACTTGCCCACATTGCGCAACGGTTCGGCAATTACCAGTAGGATCGTGACGAAACCGACAAAACCGCCAACGGAATACAGGAATCCATCCAAGCCTTGCAGCGCGATCAAGCCAATGAGCCCGAGGAACGATGCCGCGCTCATAAAATCTCCTGCGACCGCAAAACCGTTTTGCCACGCAGTGATTCGCCGTCCGGCGGCGAAATACGCGCTCGCGCCGCGCGAGCGCTTTGTTGCCCAATATGTGATTCCAAGAGTGCTTGCCACAAAGAGCAAGAACACTAGGAGCGAGATCGGCACTCAGTCGACTCCTTGCCGCTCATCCTTGTCCGTTACGACGTCCATTGCAACGCGGGCGATAATGTCTCTCGTGCGCGCATCGAACCTGGTGGAAGCGAGCAGGTAGAAACCGGCAACGACCCACGCCACGGCAAATTGTGAAAGTGCGTACAGGTAGGCCAACGTTACGGTTCCGAACACGCGCGTCGAGGCCAGTTTGGGCGCATACCCCACCAGGACAGCCAAGCCGAAGTAATACACGAAGAAGAAAACGAATACCGGAATGATGAAGATCTTCTTGCTCTGAAGCAGATCCTTAAAATCCTCGCTGCCGGCAACGCGATCCCATTGAATCCGGTCGGAGAATTCGGGTGAAGCGTCTTCCGCTTTGTTTTTCATCGGCAGATGTTCTCGTTGCCGAAGCATTGTATCCGACTCGCATTGTGAAGCAACTGAAACTGCACCGTTCCTGCTTCGTGTTTTTGACTCCTGACTTGTGATGGAGGTTCATTCCGATGAATAGGACCTGCAGGACGAGAGCCGCCCTCGTTCGGAACTGGAAAGTTCCTGTTTGTAATCGTTTTGGCAATCATCTTTTTTATTCTGGGCCAAAGCGTGGTGCGTCACCGATTCTTTCGAGGCGGCCGGGTCCACCAGAATGGCTCCGCCGGACAATAGCACTGAAAAAGCTCCTGGGCGGGGCTGCGACTATTCCATGCCACGCGTCTCTTCACGAAGGGGGGCATCAGCTATTGCAGCCGCTTACTCGTAATCGTATGGGCAACCAACGTTCACGCCCTGCTATCTAACTGAATGTAATGCTCTCGTTACTGTAGTCATGTTGGTCTTCTTGCTTGCGTCGACTGAATTTTATATGCTACAAGTAACTCGTGTTGGAAATTGCTCCTGAGATGTCACCGCCAAGACATTTCGAAGATGAACGGCGCAAGAGTTGGTGCGCTGTGGTCGTTTTAGTTGCCGTATGCTCGCTGACTGTGAGCGTGGCGACGCGCTATACCTCCTCTTGGGATGTTTCATCGCCCGCGGTGAGAACCGTGCAAGCGCACACACCGCCGGAGGCGAAACGGCAGCGTCTCGCCAAGAATGCAGCCAACTGGGTGCCTCCGCTGGTCTGTTTCGACATCTTGCGATCTCCCAGTTCTTATCCCCGAATCGCGCCTGCAGGACCTCCGGTACGAAGCCTTCTTTTTGAAGAAAACCTCTACAATCGGCCTCCTCCATCCTCTGAACCCCTCGTCTAGCGATATGCGCAGCTAACTGCTCCGGAATAATTATCTTGTTGCAGTCTCTGCATTTCGACACTTACGGAAGCAGGCTCAACGCTTCAACTACACAGTCGATTTAGAGCGCAACGCTACGAGCCGGACACCCATTTTGGAGATCTGCTTCAATCCGTTCGAGTTGAAGTATGGCGCATACCTTGGTGCGATACTGATAACGTTACTGACGGTTGAGGGAGACAGACCGCTCTTGAGGTTTAACCAACATCATCCTGGAATTTTGGGCACAAGCTAGGAGGAATATCTATGCGAGTGAAACGGTTTCGGAAGATTCTTACTGGTGCGGCTGAGTGCGCGATCGCATTAGCACTAGGGGCGGGCGTTTTGCAGGCTGCTCCCCTTTCTGCGCGAGATCAGCCGCCGACACAGGGGCCACCGCCAGGCCAAGTTCAGCCACAGTCCGCGCCCTTGAGTCCCGACCAATTGCAGCAGTTGGTGGCACCTATCGCGCTGTACCCCGATGCGCTGGTGGCCCAGATTCTTGCGGCTTCTGCGTACCCGACGCAGATTGTAGAGGCAGAACGGTTCCTGCAGGAGGACCCAAACCTGAAGGGCACGGAGTTGGGCGAGGCAGTGAACCAGCAGGACTGGGATCCCAGCGTAAAGGCTCTGACTCAGTTTCCTTCGGTGCTTGCGAATTTGGATAAGAATCTTTCGTGGACTTCCGAGCTGGGCGACGCGAATTACAACCAGCAGGCCGATGTGATGGCAGCGATTCAGCTCATGCGCAAGAAGGCCCAAGAAGCTGGAAATTTGAAAACCACGCCACAGCAGACTGTTACGAACCAGGGGCCGGACTTGGATATTCAACCGGCGGATCCGGATGTCGTCTACGTTCCGGATTACGATCCCGAGTTCGCCTACGGGTATCCGGTTGGATTGTGGCCGGGATTCTACCCTTGGTGGGGCGTCGGAGGCCCATACCTATCTTTCGGTGTCGGTTTTGGCATCAGCCCGTTCTTCGGATTCGGCTGGGGTTGGGGCGGATGGGGCGTTGATTGGGGTGGCGGCTTCCTGCGTTATGGCGGCGGCCGCTATGGGTTCCACAGCCACGCATTCTATGACCGCAATGCCTACTTCCACGGGAACATGCGAGGGTACGCACCTTATGGTCGTGGCGACCGCGGCGCACGTGGTTTCGGCGGTGGTGGACGCGGCTTTGGCGCAGCCGGAGGCAGAGGTCCTGTGGGCACGCGGTCGGGGGCCTTCAGCGGATTCGGCCACGGCGGATCCGCGCGGGGTTTTTCCTCACGAGGAAGATCCAGCTTTGGCGGGGGTGGTATACGCGGCGGCGGTGGCGGGCATGGCGGCGGAGGCAGACGCTAGCGGTGCAGCGAATTAGCAAGGGCTCACTTCAGACTTGTTATGAGCCGAGAAAGGACATGAAAGTTATGACATTGGAAAGAGACAATTCTAGAAGCTACGCGACTGACATTAGTCGCGCGGTTGCCGTCGCCACGCTCGCGGCCTTGGGATTTATTTCAAGCGTATCAGCACAATCCGGCGCGCAAAAAACCGCGTCCAGCGCCCCGGCATCTACAGAGCGGAAATTCAACACACCGCAAACTGGGCAGGAGACGTTTTCGTCCGCAGCAGATGCGACTCAGGCGTTACTCAAGGCGATCCAGAACGACGACCAGCCGTCGTTGTTAAAGGTCCTAGGACCGAATGCGAAGGACATTGTTTCCTCGGGTGACGATGCCGAAGATAGGAACGACAGGATTCAGTTCGTGCAGAAATATCAGCAGATGCATCGCCTGGTGACCGAACCGGATGGAACCACGACCCTGTACATCGGCGCAGAAAACTGGCCGACGCCTATTCCCCTCATACATAAGGGTGGTTCATGGTATTTCGATACCGCGGACGGGAAACAAGAGATTCTGTACCGCAGGGTTGGAGAAAATGAGCTGACGGCGATCCAAGTTTGCCGTGAACTGGTTGACGCAGAAAAGGAATATTACGGGCGAACCCACGACGGCGACCTCGATCCTCAGTACGCGCAGAAATTCGTCAGCGATCCCGGCAAGCATAACGGCCTTTATTGGGAAGCATCTGCCGGGGAAGCCGCCAGTCCCATCGGCCCTCTTGTGGCTTCGGCTGCGAGAGAGGGCAGTGGGGAAGCAGATCAGAAGCTTCAGCCGTTCCAAGGCTATTACTTTCAGATGCTGAAAGGCGAGGGAAGGAAGGCACGCGGTTCGCATAGCTATATTGAATCCGGAAAGATGACACGCGGGTTCGCGTTCGCGGCGTATCCGGCGGAGTACCGATCATCGGGGGTGATGACCTTCGTCGTAAATCAAGATGGAATTGTCTACGAGAAGGATCTTGGCCCCAGGACGGCCGAGATCACGAAAGCCCTAACGCGATATGACCGGGACGCGAGCTGGCGCAAGGCGGACTAAGGGCGAAAGCGAAGTCGGGAACTCGCTGGATAGTCCAAGTAAATCAGGGCGCATTTTGGAAACCCTTGGAGAAAAACGCTCAGTTCAAGGAAGGGAATAATGTATGCCTTTGTTGACCGAAGAAGAGCTTGACGCTCTTCGGCAGTTTGATACGTGCATGATCGCAAACGCGATCGAATCGTTTGACGTCAGGCTCCGTAACGCTGGATTCGCTGATGCCAGCATTCGGTGTATGTTCCCGGATGCACCCTCCATGGTGGGTTATGCGGTTACGGCCCGCCTCCGCAGCGGCGAACCGCCTATGGTCGGCGGCACGTTCCACGACCGCGCGGATTTCTGGAACAGCATTCTGCAAGTTCCCCCGCCCCGCATCCTCGTATTGGAGGACATGGATGACCCACCGGGGCGCGGGGCTTTCGTTGGCGACATGCACGCCGCAATTTTGAAGGCTCTGGGCTGCGTCGGCTATTTGACGAACGGCGCCGTGCGCGAATTGCCCTCCGTCCGAAGGATGGGCGTTGAGTTGTTCGCTGGAAGCGTAGCTGTCTCCCGCGCCTACGCCCACATCTTTGAGATTGGAGCCGTGATCAGCGTGGGTGGAATGGAAGTGCGGCCTGGAGACTTGTTGCACGGAGACCGTCATGGTGTCCTAACAGTTCCGGGAGAGATTGCGGCTAAAGTTCCCGGCGTCGCGGATGGATTGCGACGCGCGGAGCAAAAGATAATTGAGTTTTGCCGATCTCGGGATTTCTCTGTGGCCCGACTGCGCGAGGTTATGAAGACAGTGAGGTAGGAAAAGGCCAGGCAATGCTGGTCAAGGGAAACTCGAATGACTCAAGGTTGCACCCAGTCGAATAAGATGCGTACCCGAAGATCGAAGAACTTGCGCCCCGCTGCTCTCGTCGCCATTTTGGTCGCGATGGCTATGGCTCTTTCGTCCTGCTCGGGGAATGGAAACGGACCGGTCCAACCGACGATCACGGTCGGTGTAACGAAGGTGGTGAAAAAGTCGCTCGGTCGGCAAATCACTTTGTCCTCTGAACTGGTGCCCTTCCAGGAGATTGATGTGTATGCCAAGGAATCCGGCTACGTCAAAAAGTTGTCTGTCGACTATGGAACCCGCGTAAAGGCCGGCCAAGTCATGGCTCTTCTGGAGATTCCAGAGTTGGAAGCACAGCTTCAAGAAGACCAGGCGGAAATCAAGAATGCGACGAATCAGGTGAGCCGGGCGCAGCACGAATTATATCGATATCAAGCGCAGTATAAGGCGCTGCACCTGCAATACACCCGCCTCAATGGAGTTTTTGAGAGCCAGCCCGGTATTGTCGCGCAACAGGAAGTGGACGACGCCCAGGGGAAGGATATGGCGGCCTCCTCTCAGGTGGATGCTGGCCAAGCGGCTTTCGAGGCGACCCAGAGTCAGCTGTTGGTGTCCAAGGCGAAACTGCTTCACGATCAAAGCCTGTTTGACTATGCGAAGATCACGGCTCCGTTTTCCGGGGTGGTGACAGAACGCTACGCAAACCTCGGAACGTTGGTGCAGGCGGGAACAGGTTCAAGCACTCAAGCCATGCCGATCGTCCGGCTATCCCAGGACGATCTTTTCCGGCTCGTGATTCCGGTTCCGGAATCTTACGTTCGTTACATCCGTATTGGTGATCATGTGGATGTTCGTGTCCCGTCGCTTGACCGCACTTTTCCGGGACGGGTTGCGCGGTTTTCCGTGGACGTCAGAGAAGACACCCGCACCATGCACACGGAGGTGGACATTGCAAATCCGCAGCGAGTTCTGCTGCCGGGTCTCTATGCCGACGCGGAGCTTCTGCTTGACCGAAAAGACGACGTTCCTACTGTGCCGGTCCAGGCCTTGACTCACGCAGGCGACAAAATAACCGTGTTTGTCGTGACCCAGAATGACGAACTGGAGGATCGAGCCGTGCAACTTGGATTACAGACAGCGAGCGATGTCGAAATTGTTTCCGGATTGAACGAAGGAGAGCAGGTGGTGGTGAGCGATCGCAGCGGTCTCAAGGCCGGCCAAAAGGTTCATCCGCAGGCAGTAGCCGTAATGCAGTATCACGAGGAAAACGCGCAGTAAGCGGTGCAGATCATGGGTGCCTGGAAACAGGTACGAATGCTACGGGACAAATTCTATGCCAGGCTTCTCAATTCGCAATCCGTACTTCATCATAGTGATCTGCCTCACGCTCCTGGTCATCGGAGTAACCAGCCTGTCGCGAATGCCGGTGGATTTGTTCCCGCCGATTAATCTGCCGGAAGTCGTGGTAGCCACGTTTTACTCCGGCATGCCTCCCGAGGATATTGAAACCGATATTACCGATCCGCTGGAGCGATTCTTTACGCTGGCTTCCGGTGTGGATCACATGGAATCCCGGTCACTGCTAGGCGTCAGCATTATCCGCGTGTACTTCCAGCCAGGAACCAGCGCCGACGCCGACGTCAGCCAATTATCCAACTTAGCTCTCGCCGACTTGAAGCGCCTGCCGCCGGGAACGCTGCCTCCGGTGGTTCTTAAGTTCGATGCGTCCAGCTTGCCTGTGGCGCTAGTTACAGTAAAAGGGGAGGGTCTCAACGAAACCCAACTGCACGATTACGCTCAGTTTCAGATTCGCAATCAGATCGCGGTCGTGCCCGGCGCCGAAATCCCCGGTGTATTCGGCGGAATCTACCGCCAGATCATGGTGTACGTCGACCCCTACAAACTCGCCTCCCGTCAATTGAGTGTGATGGATGTGGTAGGCGCGGTCAACAATGCAAACCTGATTTTGCCCGCCGGCGATGTGAAGATGGGACCGTACGACTACTTCGTTTACTCCAACAGCCTGGTTGACAATATGAAGCAGCTCGGGGAACTCCCTCTCAAAGTCAAAGGGAACTCCTGGGTGACGGTTAACGACGTAGGGAAAGCCGAGGATGCTCATCAGATTCAATACAACGTAGTCCGAATTGATGGCCAGAAGTCAGCCTACATTCCTATTATGAAGCAGGGCGGCGATACCAACACCATCGCGGTCGTCGAGGGTGTTCGGAAACTCATTAAGCACCTCTACGATATTCCGAAGCAGATGAAGACCAGCATCGTCTTCGACCAGTCTGTGTTCGTAAAGGAGGCAATTCGAACGGTACTGCACGAAGGCGCGCTGGGATTGATTCTTACCAGCTTGATGATTCTTGTTTTTCTGGGAAGTTTTCGCGCTACTTCGGCGGTGCTGCTCTCCATTCCAATATCCGCGTTAGCTGCGTTTGTAGTGCTAGCAATGATGGGCGGCACGATCAACACCATGATCCTGGGCGGAATGGCGCTGGCCTTCTCACGCGTGATTGACAACTCGGTCATTTCGCTCGAGAACATTTACCGCCATCTGGAAATGGGCGCAGCGCCGATGGTCGCCGCAGAAGTTGGCGGATCGGAAGTCAGCCTTGCCGTGCTAGCCGCAACCTTGGTTGACGTGGTCGATTTCTTCCCCGTCGTTTTTCTTTATGGGGTTGCTAAGTTTCTATTCTCGGCGCTGGCGCTGGCGTTTTGTTTGTCTCTGCTGGCCTCGTATGTGGTGGCTATGACGGTCATCCCGTTATTCTGCTCGCGTTTCCTGAAGGCCGTGCGCCACATTCCAGAGCATGGGAAGAAGGAAGACGAGTACGACGTCGAACCGACAGCAGCGGAAAGCAACTCGTGGATGGACAGATTCAATGCCCGCTTCAACCGCATGTTTAATAAGGTCCTCGATTATTACGAGCACTGGGTTAGACGAGCGCTGCAGCGTCCCGGACTCACGGTGGCGTTGCTGAGCGGCTTGTTCGTCTTAAGCCTGGCAATTTATCCGCTGTTAGGGTTGGCGTTTTTCCCGAAGACCGATGCTGGTCAGTTCACGATCAACCTCAAGGTGCCCACCGGCACTCGCATCGAGCTGACGGATCAATATGTCGCGAAGGTTGAAGACCTGATTCGGCACGAAGTAGAACCAAAAGATTTGAAACTGGTTGTCTCCAACATTGGCGTGGTACCGGACTTTTCCTCGCTTTACACCACCAACTCCGGTCCTTATACAGCGACTGTCCAAGTGGCCTTGAATGAGCCGCATCGACTCAGCAGTTTCGAGTATATGGACCGGGTGCAGAAGGCGATGGCTATCCAGTTTCCTGATATCCGGACATTTTTTTCGAGTGGCTCGATGGTGGATGCCATTCTGAATATGGGCATGCCGGCGCCAATTGACGTACAGGTGAGCAGTCCCGATCTAAACCAGATTTATGGCATTGCGCAGAACTTAGCGAATCGGTTTCAGCAAGTGCATGCTGTGGGCCAAGTTTATATTCCGCAAGACATGAACTACCCTGCACTGCGGCTTGATGTGGACCGTGTACACGCGGGCGAATTGGGACTGACGCAGAAGGATGTAGTCGATAACGTCATCACTGCACTCAATTCCAACTACATGATCGCTCCCAATTACTGGGTCGATCGCAAAAGCGGTAACGACTATTACCTTACGGTGCAGTACTTCGAACATGGCGATTCCGCCATTCACAACATGATGGACCTCGGACAGATTCCCCTGCGAGATCCCGGCAACGGCGAGGGAATGGCTTGTGGCCCCTCAGGTCCGCCGCAGCCTGGTACCGGCCACTCTTCGTGGGCGTGCCTCGGGGAGGGCAGGCCGACTACGGTGCTCAAGAATGTCGTGAACGTGAAACAAATCCTGACGCCGACGGAAGTGGACCACTATCAGATTCAGCGTGCAATCGATATCTACGTTACTCCCTCCAGCGAAGATCTGGGGCGAGTGACTGACGCAGTCCGGAAAATTCTTGCGGACGCCAACATTCCTGGCAATGTCCGTGTGAATCTGCGCGGAATGGTGCAAGGCATGGAAGCTTCTTTCAAGAGCTTTGCTCTGGGATTTCTGATTTCGTTTGTCTTGCTTTTTCTGATTCTGACCGCTCAGTTCAAATCATTCATCGATCCTTTTCTGATCATGCTCGCGATCCCAATGGGTTTTATTGGCGTGCTGATAATCCTGCCGCTAACTCACAGCACATTGAACGTAATGTCGCTGATGGGAGTGCTGATGCTGGTGGGCATCGCGGACTCCAACAGTATTCTGATCGTTGATTTTGCTCATAATCTGGAGCGTCAGGGATTGTCGCCGGCTGACGCCGTCATCACCGCGTGTCGAGTGCGCCTGCGGCCAATCTTGATGACGTCGCTGGCAACGATCATTGGCATGATTCCCATGGCTCTGAAGTTGGGGACTGGGGCCGAACAATACACGCCCATGGCGCGCGCCATCATTGGCGGCCTTACTTCATCCGTTCTCTTGACCATCTTTATCGTGCCTGCCGCTTATTTGCTGGTCTATGGCAAGCGCGGACCGAAGGACGGGGCGAACCCAACACCGGAGACAGCAGAATGAAAAGCGTATTACCACTTTGTCTGGCACTGGCGATGCCTGCGTTCACCCTCGCGCAGGGAGGTCCCACTACCGGAGCATTATCAAGCTTGCCGGCGGCTCCAATGCCGCAACAGACGGCAATGCCAGTCCCTCCGAGTGCACCAATGGCTGGGCCGCAAGGCAACGCTCCGCAAAACAATCTTGGGACGCCAACTGTACTGTCCCTGAAAGACGCCCAGGCGCTCGCCTTAAAGAACAACCCCCAAATCTCGGTCGCTCGACTGACCGCCCTTGCGTCGCAGCAAGTAACACAGGAGGTGCGGTCGAACCTATGGCCGACCGCGACCGCGGATCTCACCGCGGTGGATGCCAATACCGGCGCGCGCATCACAGCCGGAGCGCTGAACAATCCGATCATTTATGAGCGCGCCGCCGGCGGAGCTGTGGTGAGTCAGTTGCTCACCGATTTCGGACGTACGACGAACTTGATCGCGAGCGCCAATCTGGCGGCTAAGGCGGAGAACCAAAACGCAGCGGCCAGCAAGGAGCAAATCCTCCTGGCTGTCGATCAGGGTTTCTACCATGCTCTGCAAACCCTTGCTGTCTTGACAGTTGCTCAGCAAACGGTCAAGGAGCGCCAAACTGTGGCAGACCAGATCGATGCCTTGTTCAAGAGCAAGCTGAAGTCCGGGCTCGACCTCAGCTTTGCCAACGTGAATCTGGCACAAGCCAAGCTGCTCTTGCTGGACGCGCAGAACAACGAAAACGCCTCGCTGGCTATGCTTTCTGCAGTACTCGGCTTCTCCAACCTGCAGAGTTTTCAACTGGTAGAAGATGCTACCGCTAGCGCTCCGCCTCCCGCCAACGTGGATGATTTGATCTCCACCGCTTTTGCCATGCGCCCGGAAATCCTGGCGCTGGAATTTCAGTCTGAGTCGGCGAAGAAGTTCCACATTGCGGAACGAGACTTACTCCTTCCCGATATTCGTGCTCTTGCGGCGGTAGGCGACACTCCTATACGAAATCCTCTTATTTCCTCCAACTGGTATGGCGCCGTAGGCGTTGACGTGGAAATTCCGGTTTTCAACGGTTTTCTCTACACCGCAAGGGCTCGCGAAGCCCTGCTGAGAGCACAGGCTGCCGACGAGAGATTGCGCGACCTCCGCGACCGGATTTCCCGCGACGTGCGCACCAGCTGGCTGAACGCCAACACGGCCTACGACCGGCTCGCGGTAACGCAACAGCTCGTGGAGCAAGCCAACCTCGCCTTGAACCTCGCGCAGTCACGGTACAACCTAGGCTTAGGTTCGATCGTGGAGTTGAGTCAGGCGCAACTTCAGCAGACCCAAGCCGAGATCAGCAATGCGGAGGCTGGGTACGACTATCGACTCTCCCTCGCAGTCTTGCAGTACCAAACGAGCGGAATCTGACAGAAGTAGTTCGTGTTTGAAAGCGATTGAATCGATTGTGGGCGGCCTGGGTTGAGACCCCGATGAGCCTCGAAGCAGATTGCTTGCAACGCGTAAATGGCCGGAGTCATGAAGGTAAGGACGAAGAGGAGGAAGAAGAACGAATCGTCGTTCACAACCCTTCACGGAATTGTTCTTTCTCTGGCGATCGGAGCGTTTGTTGGTCTTGTGTTTCTGTTGGTGGCCCTCTACTGGCACCCACCCGAGTAATTAAGTGCAGCAGGGCGGCCCGAGAACATCGGGGATCAAACCCTAATGCATACGTAGTTGTTCCACTTACATTTATATACTGGGAATGGCGCAGCACACGATGGAGACTCTGGCCTTCTGGGCCGTATGATTTTCGACATGCTTCCCTTTTGCCTCTATTTCGCTGCCGGAGCGATCACTGGGTTCCATGTGTACACGTTGCTGGTCGTGGTGGTGTATGGGGCTCCGTTCAATCCATTGGAACTCGTGGCCTTATTGGGATCGTTGTGCCTTTTACTTGCCGCTTATGTCAGTCTTTTCAAACCGTATGCCGCCGCAAGACTTGCGTTGCTCGCGTCCCTGGCGATTTGGTGTTTCTACGGTCCAGCGATCGCGAGATCCATCCGGACAAAAGTCGACAAACAGAGTTCTGTGTCCCGCGTTTCGGCCGTGTCTACCTCGCCCGAACTCCCGAGGTTGCTGACCACAACGACGTTCTTAGTTGAGCGCGAAGGAGGGTGTATCCCGTTGCGCAGGTTTGCCGCGGACTAAGACCGCCTGTCCTGACCCAGATGAAATTGCCATACCTAGCCATCGCTCTGTTGATGTTCGCGACTGCGTATTCTGCCATCGTCAGCTTCAGGCGGCACGGGGGTGGCGAGCGGAGTTGGATTTTCCCAGAATCTGCAAGCCGGGCCGTGCGAATCTTCGTTGGCGCCATGACCCTCGCATTGTTTACTGCTTTTGCGTTGTGGGGCACCGGGAATTCTACTCACCGTTCATCACGGTTTCTGATTCCCGAGGGATACACGGGTTGGATACGAATCGAGTTTGAAGTGCAGGGCGCGCCGCGGTTGCCGATCGAAGGCGGCCAGTATGTTCTCAAGATTCCTTCGGATGGAGTACTCCGAACCTCTTCGGCCGAGCAATACGGATGGGCCAAGGATCGCTATTATTACTATTCCGCGCAGGGTGTGCGCGCACTCCCGGGACCTGGACGACCGGAGGGGCTTATTTGGGGCAAGATCAACGGGGAAGAATCTGGATCTTCGGGCAGTCGACAATATGAGGAGTTTTTTGTCGGAGCCGCGCAGCAGTTTAGGGACCAAGTGAAGTAGGCGAATGTGGGAACCCGTTTGAGGCATGGATCTTGAAATCGGTGGCTTGACATGTATCCATAGTTCTGCAATTATCGAAGCATGCCGGCAGCCTCAAGCAGGAAGAACATCGAGCATGTCGCAAAGTACGCCGACATGCTTTCTGCCATGGGCACCGAACCTCGACTTCGAATTATGCAATCGCTGCTATCCGCGCATCCGGACGGTTTGGTGGTGAGCGATATCCAGTCAGAACTGGAGATTCCAAACTCCACGCTTTCGCACCACCTGGACAAACTGAAGAATGAAGAGTTGGTGCACGTGCGCCGCGAAGGCACCTTTTTGCGCTACACGGCCAACACGGATGCACTTCAGGAGCTACTGCAATTCCTCTATGCCGAGTGCTGCACTCGAAATAAGGCAGTCAAACCACAGAATATCGTCCAGCTTTGTAAATAGGAGGGAGGTGCACCATGAGCAGTACCGACATCAAAGATGTGGTCAAAGAAAAGTATGGCCAGGCGGCCTTGCGGGTGAAGACTGGCGGAAGTAGCTGCTGTGGGGCGGCCGCGGCGAGCGGGTTGAGTTGCGACCCAATCACCTCCAATCTGTACGACTCCTCGCAGACGGGGCAAGTTCCTGAGGAGGCCATGCTCGCCTNNTCGATCTCGGCTCGGGCGGTGGTGTGGATGTCCTGCTTTCGGCGAAGCGGGTGGGGCCCGCCGGCAAGGCCTATGGTCTCGATATGACGGACGAGATGCTCGTGCTCGCGAATGAGAACAAACGCAGAGCCGGAGTCGAAAACGTCGAGTTCTTGAAGGGCGAAATTGAACACATCCCATTACCGGACGATTCTGTGGATGTCATCATTTCTAATTGTGTGATCAACCTTTCGGCGGACAAAGATCGGGTATTGAGCGAAGCCCTCCGCGTCCTGAAGCCGGGCGGACGCTTTGCTGTGTCCGATGTTGTCATTCGCGGTGAGATGCCCGCTGAGATTCGCCAAAGTGTCCTTCTCTGGGTCGGCTGCGTTGCGGGTGCCCTCGAAGAGAACGAATACCGCAGCAAACTCGCATCTGCCGGATTCGAGAAAATCGAGATTGAGCCAACGAGAATTTATCGCATGGAGGACGCTCGCGAGTTCCTCTCTGGTCAAAATATCGACGTAGATGCGATTGCACCGCAGGTAGACGGCAAGTTCATGAGTGCCTTCGTGCGCGCCGTGAAGCCGCAGCGGAAGGAGCCTTGCTGCGGCCCAACCTGCTGCCAGTGAGCGAACAAACATGCCGGGACACTACAACGTCTTGTTCCTATGCACCGGGAATTCGGCTCGCTCTATCATGGCCGAGGCAATCATGAATTACAAAGGCCGACCGACCTTTGCCGCCTACAGTGCTGGGAACCATCCCTCGGGTGCGGTTCGACCGGAGGCCATCGCGGAGCTAGAGAGTGCTCATTTGCCGACGGATGGTCTCCGAAGCAAGAGTTGGGACGAGTTCGCGAAGCCCGACGCCCCCAAACTCGATTTCGTCTTTACCGTCTGTGACAACGCTGCAAAGGAAGTGTGCCCTTTCTGGCCGGGTCAGCCGCAGACGGCCCACTGGGGAGTTCCCGACCCCGCCGCGGTTCGTGGCACGGCAGAAGAAATCAGGCGTGCATACCGTGATGCCTTTGTGACTCTAGAACGACGTATCGGTCTATTTCTTTGCCTCCCCCTCGCTACCATCGATAGGCTGGCAATAAAGCAAGAGATCGACAAGATTGGTCATCAATGAGATTCAACCTGCGTGCCAGACTGACGGCTGAGTTTCTAGGCAACGCGTTCCTCGTTGCTGCCGTCATCGGCTCCGTCATCATGGGCGAACGGCTGGCGAGCGGGAACGTCGCCATTGCTCTGCTTACGAACACGATTGCGACCGGCGCGGCATTGGCTGCTCTCATTCTGATGTTCGGACCAATTCCCGGCGCACACCTGAATCCGCCGTTACGCTCGCTGACGCAATGGAGCAACGTCCGCTCCGGAACTGTGCGCGCTAAAGTGCATCCTTTCAATACCGCGTCAAGAGTGCTTCCATGCCGGCTTGGTTGGGCTAAAGCATTGAAAAAAGTGGTGACCGCGGTAGGAATCGAACCTACAATCGTTTGCGAGCATCCTTCCTCCAATCGCAGGAGAGAATCTTTGCGCATTGAGAATAAAGACCGTATCTTTACGACTTTTCTAAGATTCCATACGCACGAGTACGCGCACATCCTTCTCCATGCAGTCGAGCCGCTGTAACGCAGACTGAACTGCTGGGGCGCCCTCTTCTCGCACTTTTCTTGCACGCGCTAGTGCCTGCTCGGCGATGCGAGTGACCTCGTGCAGTAGTTTGCGAATCTCGGCTTCCAACTGTCCTCGGCTTTCCTGAACCCGGTTAAGGATGTCGCTCTGCACACGAGTGCTGTTGGTTTCTAGCAGTCTTCGGAGGAATTCTCGGGCATCGTTCGTAATGATCTTCCGGAGTCCAACTAGACCAAGTATCAAGTCAGCCAGCCAGCGCAGTGGTGAGGCAGGCTGTGCGACCTCAATGAACTCCATGAAAGTGAATTCTGAACGAACGCGAAATCCACTTTCAGGATCGAGGGCATGGGGCTTGCGCGCCAGCTCGGGAATGCCTGAGGCGGTGAGTTCTTTGAAAAACTCGTTTGCCATCTCCACGAACCGCAACGCAACACGACGGTATTCTTTCTCTGCTTCCTTCTGCTCGGGATTCAACCAAGGCACGACATAGTGTCGCGCGACTCCCTGCGCCTCATGGAATGCGCGCCGGCGATACGATGGACCTAGCCTGCCAGATATGGACTGCAGCCTAACCTCGAAGTCTTTGCCCGCCTGCGGCATTGCGAGCGAGAGAAATGCCTTGTGACGATCGACGAACATGTCCGAAAGATGTTGCTGTTCAGCCATGAAGAGGTAGCTGAGCTCCCTCATCGACCGATCCGCGTCGGCAATAGTCTGCTTCATGGCAGTGATGCGGCTCTCTGACTCTTCGATAGGTCGCTGAAGTGCCTCTCGTTCTTCGGTGATGATGACGATAAGCTGCTCGCTGATACGCTTAAGTCCACGTTCGCACGCTGCCTTTATCAGACGACGGCCTGATCGTCCGACCAACTGGTTCAGCGAAGCGACCAGCTTGGCCCAGTCCCGCCCCGTTCCGCGATGTTCGAGCTGCTCCAAAGCGCTCACTTCTAACAAAGGACCGACAGAGCGTTGCTGGAGTCGCTTTTCGAGTTGCTGTTTCGCGAAACCCACCGCCGCCGCACGCTCTGAATCCGTGGTGCGATCCGCCTTGTTCACAGTGATAATGAGATCCTGTACATGCCGCGCCACTTCTTCAACCAGTACGAGTTCTTCGCCAGCTAGCGGAGGATCTGCTCCGATCACGACCAGTGCTACGTCAATATGCGGAATAAATGCCTGAGTGGCTGCGGTATTTCCGGTAAACACCGATCCCAATCCGGGGGTATCCACAAAGCACATGCCCGTCGCAAGTAGCGGGCTGGGAACAAAGATCTCCAATGCGGCAACATGCTTTGTGTTTTCAGGATTCTTCTCTTCAGAGACGTACTCATTGACAGTCTTAACCGGAATGTCTGTCCACTCGCCGGCTTCGAAGCGCACGCGAGCGGCTGCACGGCTGCCGTAACGGACGATCGTTGGGACGGCGGTGACTGGGACGACTCCAGTGGGCAGTACGCTTTCGCCCACTAGCGCATTCAGGACAGAGGATTTGCCGCGCTTGAACTGACCGATACAAGCAACGTAGAAGCGGCCTTCGGATACCCGTTCTGCCACGGATCGCGCATCGGCGGCAACTTGTTCGGCCCCAAAATCGTCGGCTAATTTGGCCAGGCGCAAAAGTGCCGATTCTCCGTGAGAATTGTCAGGAGTCACGTTCCGACCTTCGGAAGCTGTGGATATGAACACCGTGGTAACAGGCTTCTCCAACAACGAGTTTTCTTTCGAGTCTGCCCACATACTTCATCTCTTAAATTAGTGTCGCATCTTGGCTACAAAGCTGGAGAGCGCACTCCTTCCTGGTGCACATAGCGAATCACCTCCACTTCGGACATGGCAATCAATCCCTCATCTACCATCTCATCGAGCGCGGGCAGCAACTTTTTGAGGTTCTCCTCGGTGTCTATCACGGAGACCATAATGGGTCTGTCTGAGGACCGTAGCAGATGCGCCTTGTGAATGAGCGTGCTTGCGCCGTAGCCCTCAATGCCGCGGAACACGGTGGCGCCCGCGATATCGAGTTCCCGGCACTTGGTCACAATCGCCTCGTACAAAGGCTTGTTGTGCCACTTGTCATCCTCGCCAAAGTGAATACGCAACAGCTTGGCTTTTCCTTCGAGCTTCATATCCGCGCCTCCTGCCGCCTCTCGGCTTTTTCATAGTTATGCGCGTACTTGATGATGTCTACATCGGACAGAACGACCAAGCCCTGCTGCACCATTTGTTCGAGAATGGGCATGAACGCCTTCAGTTTGTCCTCGGTGTCAACCACTGACAGCAGGATGGGGCGATCGTGAGAAAGACTCAGCGCAGCATCTTTGTGAATTCGCCGATTGGCGCCATAACCCAGGATTCCCCGATAAACGGTGACCCCGGCAATATCGTTTGATCGCAAGCCGTTGACGATGGCCTCATGCAGCGGCTTGCCATTCCACTTGTCGTTCTCGCCGATGTAGATCCGCATCATCTTGGCTTTGCCCTCACGTCGTAAGGCAGGCCTCTCGGGCTCAGTGTGCTTCTGTTTCCTTTCGGCAGGCTTGACGATGGTGGTGTCGTGCATCTCAATCAGTCCGGTACCTGCCATCGCCTGCAGTTTGGGTAACAGCTCGACCACCTTTTCCGCAGTTTCGACAAACTCGATCTTGACAGGTAGGCGGACTGCCAGGTCCACGAGACTCGTCGTGTGAAGGTGATGATCCGCCCCAAATCCGGCGATACCACGCGTCACTGTCGCGCCGGACACGCCATGGAAGAAGAGAAAATCCAGAATAGCGGCATAGGCGGCGCTCCCGTGGTACTGCTGGTCCTCAGCCACGTAAATGCCGACCTTCTTACCAGGTCCCGCTGTGAGCATGTTGTCCTCCTGAAATTAGAGTCCCCTCTGACCTACCAGAAATTCCGCTACGCGGCCCAGCAATCCGCCGCCGGCATGCACTCCTTGCTTGAGTTGCTCATGAAAGGCCTCCAGTTCCTCGCAAAGCTCCGCGCGATTCCGTTCCACGACTTCGTCAATGAGCGTTTGAAGCCGCAGAGGGACAAATTCCCTCAGTTTCCCAGCGTGGTCCAGGCAAAGACTTCCCTGCGTCTTCATCCATTGGACGAACATAGCGCGCTGGAATTGCTGCGCCAGTTCATGCACCCGGGTCACTTCTTCTTCTCGGACGCGGTGGCACAGCGCACAATCATGGCTGCTCACTTTCCCCGCGGGAGAACCTTTTAGCATCTCCAGAAACACACTCGAAACACTCTCCCCGGGCGTGGAGCGTTCAAGCGAGCCGCCCCTGGAACGAGCAAGCGCCCAGGTATGAAAATTGCACAATCGCAAATCGGCTTGCGGTCGCACGACGGCAGCCAGCGTCCACTGGAAATCCTTCAAGATCCCACAGATAGGACACGCGCCTTTGGTCAGCGCCTGACTTACGCTCGTCTGTGTAGCAGCTACAGCTTTCACGAGATTGCCCTCCCTGCTATCACGCCTCCCCACACCGCAACGAACCCGACAATCACGCTCGTCGCCACGTAGAGCGCCCCCAGTCCGATCTGCCCATCCTGGATCGTCCGCAGCGTCTCGTACTCGAAGCTGGAAAATGTCGTGTAGCCTCCGATGAAGCCAATCGGGATCAAGTATCTCCAGCTGGGACTCCAATGAGTTCTCACAGTTAACAAAGCAAAGACCAAGCCAATCAGAAACGAACCCGTGATGTTAATCACGAGCGTTCCGTATGGAAAACGAGTGCCCATTTTGCTGCCGATATAACTGCCCAGCCAGAAGCGCAGAATCGACCCCAGGCAGCCTCCGATGCCAACCATCACGTATTTCAGCAAGTCGCTCTGTTCCTTTCACAACAATACCAGCACGTCACGAAGCCAAGGTTTTTTCCCCTAGTCTACTTTCTAACGATTCCAAGTCGCGGCGAATGCTGTCTTCGTCCTTCCCGGTCTGCATTTCCTGATTTCCCAGCAAACTTTCCACCTGAGCACGATAGCTGTTCGCATAGGCATCGAATCGGCGCTGGACCTTTCCCAGCGTCCTCTCCGACCAGTCATAAAGCAATGTGCGGTATACGGACAAAGATCTTGCCAGCTGCACGCCCATCAGCCCGGCCAGCCTTTTGGTCACAAACGATTCAGACATTTTTCTCCCGAGCAATGTAAGCAGCGTTCGCCGTCGCAGGCGAAACGTAAGCTGGCCAAGATCGAACGCTGGCATTTCTCGCAGCACGCTGGCGAATTCATCCTCGGCCGGCACATCCGATATCTCCAGGATTTTGGCAGCCGACTGAAGAGTTTCATAAAGTTTATGAGCGAGTACATCCATGCGCCGGCGCAGAGCTTCTGTTTGTTCCTGAACCGTTCGCGTTACCGCGTAGCTCACAACCTCGGATGCGGGTTTTTCGTCAGTGCCTGGCAGGGACCACGACTCAACCAGATGAGCTCCGGCTATCTGAAGCATCTTTCGGGAACTCGAATACTCCAACTCGTCCGTTACGCGCCTCGCGGTATTCTTCATTTCCTCAAGTCGCCCGCTAGCTTGACGCAGTTCGGCTTCGACCACTCGCAGTTGTTCAAATTTCTTGACCGGAATCTGGTTTTTGCGGCGAAGCCGCCCACGCAACGCGAGCTCTACCGACTGCCGCAACCCTCCGAGTTTGCGGCGGATTGAGCGGATCTTCAGAGCTTGCCGTTGGCTGTACAAAGGCGCAATGTCATCCTCGAACCAACAGGTGAGCAACTCCTTGCTTTCACGAACGACGCTGACGGCATGTATCGCTAGATCAACGTTCAGTTCCTTCTTGATGTGCTCCTTCACATATTCGATCACGCGTAACCGCTCTTGCGCGGTGAGCAGATCCGCTTTACTCAGCAAGACCGTCGCCGGAATCGCCGCATCATAGAGAATCTGAATGGTCTGAAGATCGTCAGGTGTCAGTGTGGATCCGGCATCAATCAGAACCACTCCCAGGTCACAGCGCGGCAGGTAGGCAAGCGTCTCAGCCGCTCCCCGAGTGGCCAATGATCCAAGTCCGGGCGTATCCA
>PMSQ01000005.1 GCA_003168355.1 Acidobacteriaceae bacterium
CCAATCAGTCGTGGTTGATGTTCGGATTCCCGGGGGCATAAGCTACATCAACCGCCACCCGCCAAACCGACGAGCGCGAAACCAAACCACTTCCAAAATGAGTGTTTCATCGTTCTCCTACTTTACGACTGTTCCCCGGCTTCCTGCCGGCTCCCCCGAGGCGGGCATTCCGCGCCCACTTTGACCCCTCGTAAAAGTGCTTCACTGCATTTAGCGTGAGTTGAGAGCAATCCCTGAGGAATATTTTCTTGGCTGGGGAACGTACACAACACATCTCTACAAATTGAATGTTCGGCGAACTCGATAACAGCACCCAGAAATCAATTCCTCGAACCAGCAGCTTATATATCAAACCGCTTGGCGGAAACGCGCGACTCGTCGGCGTCAGAACGAGGGCTTGCGACGCCAGGTCAGTGCATACGTTCACCATAACTCCGATGTTTCCCGGAAGCGCTGTTTCTCCGAGGAGATATTTTCGAATCGCCTCTTCCTCTGTTGTAGCCAAGACAACCGAGGTCGTCTGATTTTCGACCGACTTCCAATGGTGAATTCCGGACCTCCAGACCACGCTCAAGGCATAGTAGGCGAGCTTGTCCGTATCTACACCAACCCGCTCACCGGAAAAGACATGGTAGTCCGGTCCGCCCTGCATCGGAAGCGCAAGCCGGAGTTTATCAAGCAGCGGAAACCCTTTACGCAGTCGCGACACTAGGCTCGTTGCGTATCGCTCCCCGCCTTTGTTGAATCGGTCTTCGCATTTTGCGCACAATACATAGTCTCTGATTTGTCGAGACGTTTTCATTACGACTTTCGTCGTCATCACAATCGAATCGTCGCCTTGATCTTTCCGACACAGCTTATATACTGCCCGCCCGATCAGGTGGCTCAATTGCAGTTCGGCATCTTTATGGCAGAGTTTACATGTTCCGCGCGGCATTTTGCTACGCTGTCCTTAGTTGGTAAAATTCGCACGGGGCGCACCACGAATATGGCCTAGAGACCGGGGCGACAACTGAGCTATTCTTCGCCCTGAGATCGCCTCTCGATTATTCGCGCCCATCGTCACCCGCTACGAGCCACCTAATCATCTTATTTTTGGATTTGTTCAGCAAATAGCCGGAGAGAACAATGCCATAGAGAGAACGCCGAGCAGACTTGCGCGCCTCCTCTCTAACGTTCGTTCTGAATAGTTCGAGTTCAATGGCAAGATCGTTGATATTGCCTTCGTATCCGGGAAGGAATCTTGTCAGTCTGTCAAGCTCTCCTTCAATATCGGTAAACTTCCGGATGGCAGAGAAACGAGCCTCGTTTTCATCTGTCGGGATTTCAAATACCTCGTCTTCCTCAATTGTCTGGGCAGGCAGGTATCCTATGTCGCCCGGCTTGGCGAGCCGTGCCTCCAGAGCATTGGCTCTCAACTCGCGCAAGTCCGCCTCTATCTGCTGGAGCAGTCTTGAACATTCAACTTGAATTGAGAACCTTGAGATATGGTCACGGAGACCCTGGACGAGCTTCTTTGTGACTGTATCAATTTCTTCCATTTCTTAGGTGGCCCAGCTTGCCTGATTTTCAGGCGGCGTCAGCGAAAAACTGCCGGACGTAGTTTTCATCGATATTTACGCCCTCCAAGACCGTCGTCCCTTTCTCAATTAGCTCTTTCTGGGCGTTACCGATCTTTATGCCGCTGAAACCGGCGTTCACTAGACCGCCCAAATCGCGGGGAGTGGCCTTACTTAAGAACGGTGGTTCATCGTTCATTGACAGTAGTATCGAATGAACCTCATTGTGTCTGCTCTGCGTTATGTGCAGGCAAAGTCTCATAATAACCCTCCAGCAGGATTATAAACACGCGGCCCACCGGGAGGTCAGGCCGATTTTTTCGTCCGGTGGTTTTGCGGGCAGAAGGTTACAATATTAAGCCTTGAAGGTGATTTTCAATGACGCCTTCCCCGTCACTCGATCCTCGCAAAAGTCCTTGGAAACGAGGCGACGTGTGCACGTTAGGGTTTAAGAAAAACTGCTTCGTGCTAGGTCACACCCCAGAATACCTTGAAGTGCTGTGGATGAATGACGACGGAGTTGAAAGAATCCCGACCGATGCCATTGATAGTCTTCTTCGCGTAGCCCACGCGGACGGTCTTGGGCCTGATGGTCACCGGACAAATTTGGAATATCTTCAGGTTCGCGAAGGGCTCAACTTTCTGGGACGCGGTCTCGCGGAGAGAACGAAGGCGACCAAAAGCGAGAAGGAGAGACAAGAATTAGACCACGTAGTGCGTCGAATATTTTCAGAAGGAAGGTGCAAGTGGGATGCTCGACACAGGGGTAAGCTTACGCTGCTACTTGCCGCTCCAGGAAGCGTTGGGATTGCATTCAAAATCCGTGAACGGATTCACCGCATCTTCTGTGCTGTGAAGTGATGGCGGGTGGGAGACCGAAGCTCGACAACTACTCATTTTCTTATTTCAACTGCCGAATCCGCTCTTGCAGGAATTGACGCTCTGGTTCCTGTTGGGTCAGGGCCAGCGCCTTCTCATAAGACGCCCGAGCCTCAGATGCCCTGCCGAGCCTACGATACATTGGACAACCGGTCGCAAACGATATTAAAGTATCGCGCAATACCTTGATCTAATTGTTTTGCCTTTCCGCGTCAGGTTTAATCGGCGGCAGGCATGAATACGAAAGAACCAGAATCAGCGGATGAGCACTGCTTATCGGAATTGGGGCCGGCAATGAGCAGCGCACATTCGATTTCAAAAGAGGAGCACAAAATGGCAACTAAAGGAAAAATCTTGGTACTAGTATCCAGCGGTCGCGGTTTGCCCTTGAAAGATGGCAAGGTTTAT
>PMSQ01000139.1 GCA_003168355.1 Acidobacteriaceae bacterium
CCCACACGAGTAGCCCAAAGCTCACGACCATCACTGTCAGTAGGCGAGCCGCAAGAAGCGCCATTCGATTCGCAAGAAGAGCCACAGCCGCGAGTGCGAACAAGACAGTCGTCGTAACCGCCCAAAACATCTGACTTGGCGGAACCCACTTCGGAACAAGATTGGCGGTAGCGCCAAGATAAATCGCCTGTTCGAGGGTAAAGGAAGCGGCACAGATGCCCAAAAGAATGCGGCCGATCCGATGGAGCGTTTCCGGTGACCATGCCGATGACAAGCGCGCATAAACAATCGCCGCTCCGGTCACGAGAGAGAACTGCTCGAAGAAGTTGCCCCAGCTATTGTAGATCTGCGGTGCAGCGACGATTTGTGGCACGCACAGTAAGGCGAAGACAAGATAAGCCGCACCAAGGACGGAGGCGCCCGTTTTCGCGATTCGACGGACCTGAATCACAGCGCCGCCGAAGATCTGGGCAGCGGCGGCGGCGTAGACGATGTAACGCAGTTGATGCCAGTCGTTGTAGTCGTGCCAGGCCAGCGTGATGAGGCCAAAGGCCAAAGCCGCCACTCCAAACACATGACGGCCGAGGTTCGAACTAGGCGTTGATACGGTCATTTGTTTTCACGCGTTGTGCCACTATACCCTTTGATCCATCCCGCTGTATGTGCTCGCGGCCTGTAGCCCATACGGGGGTCGCCCCAAGTCCTGATAAGCGCGCATCGCGATCGCGGATGTCCTTTGCCTGTATATACCTTGACGCGTATATGCTCTGTAGAGTATATCAAGGGAATGGAATCTGTGTTCGAAATCATTGCAGAGCCGAACCGCCGCGCGATATTGAGCCTCCTGGTCTTGTCACAACAGTCGGTGGGAGAGATCGAGCGTCAGCTTCGTTTGCCGCAGCCGACCGTGTCAAAGCACCTGCGAGTGCTGCGCGAGGCCGGTTTCGTGGAATCCACGGTGGATGCACAGCGCCGTCTCTACCGACTGAAACCTGAACCACTTCGGGAGGTCGCTGCTTGGCTGGCTCCGTTCCGCCGGTTCTGGTCCGCTCACGTGGATGCCCTCGAACGCCACCTCGACCGCATGGATCAATCAACACCGACGAAAAAGAAGACAAGGAGAAGATAGATGACCGATCGCGAGCAGTACACACCTGGTCCGGCCGGCGGGGCGCAGGTACGAAAGGACCGGGGACAAAACGGTGAAGACAAGTGGACGCTCATTCTCGTCCGCGAGCTGCGCCACTCGCCGGAAAAAGTCTGGCAGGCGCTTACCGATCCAGCGCATCTGCGCGAGTGGGCTCCCTTTGACGCCGATGGGAGCCTGGGTACGGTTGGAACCACGGTGAAGCTCACCACAGTGGGAGCGCCCACGCCGCACGTTTCCGAAACAAGAGTGACGCGAGCCGACGCTCCCAAGATTCTTGAGTACAAATGGGGTGACTTCGATATGCGGTGGGAACTCGAAGCCTTTGGTGGCGGCACGCGCCTGACGCTGTGGACCAACATCAGTCACCGCTTCATCTCAATGGGTGCAGCCGGGTGGCACATTTGTTTCGATGTTCTGGATCACCTTCTCAGCGGAACTCCCATCGGACGCATGGTTGGCCCCGAGGCGATGAAGTTTGGCGGCTGGCAGCGGCTGAACGCCGAGTACGCCAAGCAGTTCGGCGTCGAGACGCCCAACTGGCCGCCTCAGGCGGCTGAAAAGTCGTGAATCGAGGTGAGTGAAGCGCGCATGGGGATCTCTCCGGCAAATGGAGGACAAATTTAATCATGAAAGATGCCACCAAACGTTCGATTTTTCGTTGGATTCACATCGTCTTTAGCATTCCGATACTCGGTTATATCTATAGTCCGTTTGAAGAAATTCCAAAGTACGCCTCCCGTGTTCGGTTTGTCGTCGTTCCTGTAATGCTCGTTTCGGGATTGTGGATGTGGAAAGGCCATGTGCTTCGACGACTTATTTCGAGGAGATCGGCCTAACAAGACGCTGTAGATAATTCCTAGCCGCCGCGCCGGCGAATGCCTGGGCGTCTCGTTTTGGGCTGCAAGTTTATCTTTTAGTTACCCTACCCCCCTTCCCCCCCTCGACTTATCAAAATATCTAGAATCAGCAACTTACCGACTACGATCGGCGGAATTCCTCGCAAAATCTTAATAACAAAGATCTTATGAGTCAGAATCTTGAAAGCATGGGAGTTACGGGCCGATTCTTGACCGCGAGCTTCTTGGCCGATATTGCTGCGTCTACTTCCTCTGCCGGGACAATGATGGAACGAATCGGGGGCTGTACGCAAGGTCAGACGTCACGAGGGGGCTGAGGATTTCTTTGAGGTTGCTGTCGCGTCGGAAAGATTGGGGAACGTCCCGTCTGTCCCCGGTTTTCCCCCGCCTACTTCCGGGTGGAACACTCTCTAGCTACTTGCAATCGACCTTGTTGTCCTGCGCGGCAGCGATCTGCCACTTACCGTCGCGCTTCAACCAGGTGTCGGTCCAGACCTGGCACTGCTTCGCGTCTGGATGCGTCTTGTCTTTGCCGATGGCATGCTCGCTGCCGTAAATGATTGCCACGTCTTCGCCGAAGAAGCGCACCTTGGCATCGTCGAGTGTGCAGCCGTGCGCCGAGTGTGGACCGTTTTCATCGCGTAGCTCATCCGCCTTGCTGTAGCGCTCGCCGCGAGTGCTGGTGCCCTGGAAATCGCCGGCCAACAACTCAGAGATAACTCCATTATTCGTGCAAACGCCTTCGGCCCACTTGCGCTCCATGTCAATCATGAACTTCGCGTTTTTGTCGTCGGGGGTGGCCCAATGGCTTTGCTGCGCATAGGCGGCGGTCATAAGGACTACGACGCACGCTGCGAGGCACATCGGGTGCAGAATTCGGTGACGCATCGTCCCTCCAGTAGTTGAGTCACTATACAGGCCGGGCTAGCTCGGCAGATTACACGTGGAAATCAAGTCGCCGGGCGATAATGTCAGACAACTTCTCTCGGTACTCATCTAATTGCCCACCGTAGAACCGGTGCCAGTAGAGTGCTTGATTGGGACTAGGGGGCCATCGTTTGCGTTTTTTCAAACGCTAGCCACCCGTCCATCTTTCCGAACTGCTATCGAACCAGGAGGGGCTTCCACTTGTGCAGGTTGCAGGTTAGGCTGAGCGCAGCTAAAGTAGGTGCGAGAATTGGAGCTGTATATGAAAAGGACCGTCCCGGTGGAATCTGCCTCTGCATTCATCGACCAGAAGATCAAGGAACTTGGGGACTGGCGCGGGAAGACGCTCGCGAAAGTGCGCGAAATCGTACACGAGGCAGACCCTAAGATCGTCGAAGAACGGAAGTGGGTGAGGTCGACATCGCCGGGGACTCCAGTCTTTTCCCACGGCGGCATCGTCTGCACGGGAGAGACGTACAAGAACGTCGTCAAGATGACCTTTGCCAAGGGAGCTGCGTTGAAGGACCCTTCCGGACTATTCAACTCCAGCCTCGACGGGAATGTAAGGCGCGCCATCGACATCCACGAAGGCGACAAGGTCGATGAGGCGGCCTTGAAGGATCTGATCCGCGCTGCAGTGGCGCTCAATCTCAAGGGCAAGAGCAAGCCGAAGCCCAAGCCGAAGCTCCGGCGAGCGGGCGGCAAGCGGGCCGACTAGCTTCGTCGCAGGTCCCGGCCATATCTCCTCCCATAGGGCCCATAGAAGGAGAAGACGTTCGGCACCTGCTCATACGCAGAGCAGTTCGGGATTGAAACGCCCAACTGGCCGCCTCAGGCGGCTCAAAGGTCGTGACTCGAGGGGATCGCAAAACAATGCACCAACCCCGCTCGCGGACGACCAAAATTCAATTCAGTTGAGGAATATTTAGCCTCACTGGACCCTACAAAAGAAAGTACCCTCGGGACTGCAATTGATTCGATTCTTATCCAATTTCCGGAACTAGAGTCCAAAATTTCCTGGAACGTAGGGTGGGAGAGAGCCATGCCATCGGCACACATGCCATTTTGTAGCCAATCCACTCTTGCGGGCTGGAGCCTCAACCCGACCAACCAACGGGTACCGGTCAAGATACTGCTCCCGTTGCTCCCCCGGATGCGGTAAGGAAATATGCCAAAACCATCCGAATGGCAGGTTGGTGAATCTAATGCACCATGCGGGTACAAAAGCGTGTAATCCGTTTCATTGTGATTATTCAATCCGTTCTTTTCCTGACCCACTTTCTTCTTTATAAGACGTGGGCATTTTCTCCCACGGGAGGCGATACGCCCGGGGCGCTGTGGATCAAGCTGAGTCTCGGCTTATTGTCGGTGAGCTTTGTTGCCGCTTCGCTCCTCGCCTTTCGCTATACAAACCCTGTGCTGCGGGCGTTTTACAGGGCCGCTGCGATTTGGTTGGGTCTGCTGTCTTTCCTCTTCGTCGCGGCGGTTTGCTCTTGGGTGATCGTTGGAGTTGCGCGGCTGGCTGGTGTGCACATGAACGGCTTGGATGTGAACTTCCATCGGATCGTGGAATTGCTGTTTGGTGCTGCAGTGGTGGCCGGGTTCTACGGGGTTTTCAACGCGAACTGGACGCGAATCACGCGAACCACGGTGCGGCTTGCCAATCTGCCGGAGGCGTGGCGGGGGCGAACTGCGGCGCTGATCAGCGATGTGCACCTGGGACACGTGCGGAACGGCGGTTTTCTGCGACGCATGGTCGCGAAGATTTTGCGGGAAGAGCCGGACGCGATTTTTATTGCCGGTGATTTGTATGATGGCACGGCCATCGATGCGGGGCGCGCGGCGGAGCCGTTGAATAAGCTGACGGCGCCGCACGGCGTGTATTTTGTCGCGGGAAATCACGAGCAGTTTGGGGATGACAGCAAATATCTGCGTGCCATTGCGGCGGCCGGGGTGCGCGTGCTCAGCAATGAGAAGGTGGAAGTGGACGGTTTGCAGATCATTGGTGTGCCGTACCGGAATGCGGCGCAGGAGGGGCACTTTGCCTCGGTGCTGCACGGCATCCGCGTGGATCGCGACCGCGCGAGCATTCTCTTGACACATGCGCCTGACCATCCTGAAATCGCGGAGGCGGCGGGCGTTTCTCTGCAGCTCTCCGGGCATACGCACCTTGGACAGTTCATCCCTTGGAGCTGGATGGCGCGGCGAATCTACCGCCAGTTTGTGTATGGCTTAAGCCGGATCGGGAAGATGCAGGTTTTCACTTCGAGCGGAGCGGGAACGTGGGGACCGCCGTTGCGGCTGGGATCGAATCCCGAGATCGTACTTCTCCAATTCGAGTAGAGCATCGGTCAGCAGAAGAGCAGGGAAGCTATTCGTGACTTTGGTAACCGGCACAATGTTACCCGGAGTTATTGTCGCCTCCAGTTGGCGCGCCTTCCGTAAATTAATGACAGGCAGCGGTCCACAACTAAACTTCGATGCGGGGGTTTAATTGAAACATGATCAACAAAATCACGAAGTCGCTCCTAGTCCTGGCAGTGGGTGGTCTGATGTTCGCCGGTGCTGCTTCTGCTCAAACCCAAGACAGCAACACATCCGGCGCGGGACCGGGGCAGGTCGATCCTGGACATCCTCGCGTGAATGAAGTCAATGGTCGCGAGACGAACCAGCAAGACCGCATCGCGAACGGCGAAAAAAACGGCACCATGACGCCGGGACAGGCAGCGCGCGTGGAAAACCGCGAACAGCATATCGAGAACCAGCAAAAGGCCGATATGGCTGCTAACAATGGTCACCTGACCAAGGGCGAACAGAAGCAGCTCAATCGGGAGCAGAACCGTACGAGCAAGCAAATCTATAAAGACAAGCATGATGGAAAGTAGGTCGAGCATCGTAGTTCCCAAGTTCAGGACTAAGCCGCAACTCCTTGCGGTTTTTTTGTTTTCCGGAATCCGGCTTAGACTTTGCGTCTTTGCCCCGACTCTTGTCTATAATGGCCGGGGCAGAGCGCGGCTTTGGTCCGTTCTGATAGGAATTAGGCCTCGTGCTTTCGCATATTGCCTTGGAACTGCCCGGTTGAGTTAGTAAAGATAATGTCTGTTGACTGTACGAACGTGAAACCCGGAGTGGAAGTGGCGGGCCTGACCGACGTGGGCTGCCAACGCGACAATAACGAGGACTCCTTCCTCTATTGGGAGCCAGCCGGCGACGAAGAATTTCAGCGCAAGGGACGTTTGGCGGTGATTGCCGACGGTATGGGCGGACACGAGGGTGGGCTGGAAGCCAGCCGCCTGGCGGTTGAGACGGTCCGCGAAGTCTATGATCAGGCCTTCCGCGACGACCCACAAGCGGCTCTGGTGGAGTCGTTTGCCGCCGCCCATTCAAGGATTCAAGCCTATGCCGAGCAGCATCCCGCATTCCATGGCATGGGGACCACCTGCACCGCTATGGTTCTCCGCAGACGGCAGCTCTACTTTGCGCACGTCGGAGACAGCCGCCTTTACCTGGTGCGCGATGCCCGCATCCTGCGTCTGACTCGCGATCACTCCTACGTCGGCCGGCTGGTGGAAAGCGGCATCGTCCGCGCCGAGGATGCCGAGAAGCACCCCCAGCGCCATATCCTGACCGCTGCTTTAGGAGCAGGAAGGGACGTGGCCGTGGACGGCGCCGACCAGGGATTCGCATTGCAAGACGGGGACGACTTCTTGCTTTGCACCGACGGCCTGTGGAGCGTTGTAAGCGATCAAGAGCTTGAGACCGCGGTGAACGGCAATGCCCCAGCGGAATGCTGTGCCGCCCTGGTGAAGTTGGCCCGCCAACGGGGCGGCCCCGACAATATCACCCTGCAAGTGCTGCGCGTTGGGCCTGAGGTGTAATCCTCGTCTCAACCCAAGCGTTCCTTTAGCGAAGCCTTCCTTTATTTGAAAACTCACGAACGCTTAGTGCAACGAAGTGCACACTGCCTTCTCACGACCGTGCGGGCATTATCGTAAGCTATTGAAACGAAAGTGTTCATCGTTTACTTCCATCATGAAGAATGGAGCGGCGATTGCAATGTCGGGAACGTCAATAAAGTCTATTAGCACCATGGGCTTTATGGCATGATGGTCACTATGAAAATCTCTCAAAAGGGACTCTACGCTCTGCAGGCGATGATGATGCTCGCCCGCCATCACCACCAGGGCGCCATAAAAATCCGCGAAGTCGCCTATGAGGAGAATCTTCCAGAAAAATTTCTGGAGCTGATCCTTCTCGAACTGAAGAACGCGCGCATGGTCGAAAGCGTGCGCGGAGCCAAAGGCGGCTATCAGTTGCGCCGCGATCCTGCCGACATTCGGTTGAGCGAGATCATGCGTTTGATCGATGGTCCACTGGCTCCCTTTGGCGACGCCGAGCAGTTGCGCATCTTGATTGACCGCGATCTGCCGCACCGTGCCCTTTACCAGTTATTTCTCGACGTGCGCGACGCGGCCGCCAACATTCTGGAAAACACGACCCTGGCGGACCTGATCGCCGAACCAGGTCCGCGCGCCAGCAAGGGCAAGCGGGTGGCTAAGAAGAAGGAAAAGGCCGCCGTAGTGCCGATGCTGGTGGCCGGGGGACAGAAGTGAACAGACGTTTCATAATTCTGATCATCGCTATCGGATAGTTGTGGATGGCGTGGTAGTTTGCCGGGCCAGGGTGGTGTTAACTTAACCAAGGCCGAGATTGTGAGACTGGTTTCGATGCCGGCCGTTCGCGTGTGGGCAAGACTATGTTTGCAATGCTATGAACTCCAGACGTGATTTCCTTAAACACATTTCAGGGGCGGCGCTCGTGGCGAGTGCGGCGCCATCCATATTGACCTGGGCTTTGCCGCAGGGGCAATCCGTGCCTGTGCCCGGCGAGGACGGGATGATTCTTCGTTCCTTCCGCTTTGTCGACCTCGAGGCCCCGGTCGAGTATTTCAATACCTGGCTCACGCCGGTCCCCCACTTCTTCGTGCGCAATCACATGCACGAACCGAGCGAACTCGGAGCGGGCGACTGGAGAGTCACCGTTGGCGGAGAAGTGGAGAAGCCGCTCACCCTCAGCCTGGCCGAGCTTTCCAAAATCGAGAGCCATTCGGTCGTGAACACGCTCGAGTGCGCCGGCAACGGCCGCAGTTTGCATCGGCCCCAGGTTCCCGGTATTCAGTGGGGCAAGGGCGCGGTGGGCACTGCGCGGTTCTCCGGTCCACGCTTGCGTGATGTTCTGCAGCGCGCCGGAGTGAAATCCACGGGCAATCACGTCATGTTCCGCGGGCTCGACGAAGTCCCCGGCAAGGTTCCTCCTTTTATTCGCAGCATCCCGATGGAGAAGGCTCTCGACGCCGATACGCTCCTCGCCACGCACATGAATGGATTTCCGCTCACCAAACATCACGGCTTTCCGGCGCGCGCCCTCGTCCCGGGCTGGATTGGCGCGGCGTCCTGTAAGTGGCTCACGGAAATCAAAGTACTCGATGCGGAATTCGTCGGCAATTTCATGAGCACCGGTTACCGCCTGCCCAACCAGCCGGTGAAACCGGGCGATGCGGTGAAACCCGAAGATACGCATCCGGTAACAGCACTGAACGTGAAGTCGGTGATCGCAGGCCCGAGTGATGGTGCCAGTCTAAAGACAGGCAAAGTCGCAGTACACGGCGCAGCCTGGGCGGGGGAAGCCGATATCGCGAAGGTGGAGGTCTCCACTGACGGCGGCGCTACCTGGAGTCCTGCCAAGCTGGGCCACGATCAAGCTCAGTACGCTTGGCGATTGTGGAGCTATGAATGGAAGCCGGCAAAGGTTGGCGACTACACCCTCCTGTCGCGTGCCACGGACAGTCTGGGACGCACCCAGCCGGCGACCGCAGTGTGGAACCCCAGCGGCTATCTCTACAACGCCGTCGATCAGGTGAAGATCCATGTCTCCTAACGTGCAGAAATCGGCTGCAAGAACATTGCCAGCGGCCGGCATCTTAGCGCTGGCGGCCGCTCTGCCCTTCATGGCGATGGCTCAGAAACCCGTTCCTGCAAACCTGACCGCGGATCTCCCCGCTGGTCCACTGCAGGCCAAGGCCACCACGGCGTGTCTGGAATGCCATGAGGCGCGCATTATCCTCCAGCAGCGTCTCAGCAAGACGGCGTGGACCAAAGAGGTAGACAAGATGACGAAGTGGGGCGCGGTGGTCGATCCCGCCGACCGCGATGCCATCATCGATTACCTGAGCTCCAACTTCAGCCCCGACAAGCCCGCCTACGATGCGCAACGCACTTCGCCGGACAAGAGCGGCTCCGGAAAGTCGAAGTAGCGGTTCTTAGCAGCCGTGGTACAACTACGATTTGTATCAAGGTATGCGTTCAAGCGGAGCAAGCGCCGAGCCACGAGTATGCCTTTGGGCGCTGGCTTTGGCCGCTGGAATTTTACCAGGAGTTCTACGAGGAAAAGCAAAGCGCTGCCGACCCAATGTCCAAAGCCTTGACGGACATTACGGCAACGCTGCTACTACTGAGCCAAACTTACTGAGAAAAGTATAGAAATATCGCTGCACTACTTCTAGTGCATTGTAGGGTACTGGGAAGTCTAGTAGAGAAAGGCAAGCCCCTGTCCTGCTGCTAGGCGTTGTAGTGCGCAACAACCCGTGCTACTTTTCCAATCGCCGACAGTTCCATGAACTCCGCCGTGTGTGTCCCCTTTTGATTTGTGTAGTAGAGCACCACGCCGTCTACGCCCCAGAGCACGTCCTCAAGGCGAAAGTGGAGTTCCGGGTAGGCTTCCAGCCCCCGCTGAAAGTAAGCTCTCACGTTTGTTTTTCCGACTACCTTGCCATCAGACGTCCCCAACAGGTGAGCGGCAACCGGCGATGTCAACTCGACTGCGTCCTCATAGTGCGTCATGATCAGGTCAAGATCATGAGCGTTCCAAGCCGCAACCCAATGGTTGGCCAGATTCCAAGCCTCTTCCTTTGTCACCGCCGTTTCTCCGGTCGAAAGTTCATCAAGTCGGCCCAACCTCAGGAAGCTCTATCGCTCTTCCTCTGTGTTTCCTGAGCCCTCTGTGTTTAGGCTCTTCTCCGGACGCAAAAGTGGAAACAGAATCACGTCGCGGATGGTGTGCGAATCGGTCAGCAGCATGCACAACCGGTCAACGCCCACGCCCACACCTCCGGCTGGCGGCATCCCATACGACAGCGCGCGAATGTAATCTTCATCCATCTGGTGCGCCTCGTCGTCGCCGCGCTCACGTTCTTTCAACTGCGCCTCAAAGCGCCGCCGCTGATCTTCTGGATCGTTCAGCTCGCTGAACCCATTGGCGATCTCCATCTGCCCGGCATAAATCTCGAACCGCTCCGTCCAGTCCGGCTCGTCCGGCTTTTGCTTCGACAGCGGGGACACCGCGGTAGGGAACTCATAGATGATCGTCGGCTGCGTCAGGTGTTCTTCAGCGACAGCCTCAAAAATCGCCGCAATCGTCGCACCCACCGGCTTGGCTGAGTCATAGGCAAGTTTGACGCCTGAATTACGGAGATCCCCGACCATAGAGCTAACAATGACGCGCGATCCGAACTCATTGAGCTGTGGTTTGCCCTTGGCTCTTTCAGGCCAGAACTTGATAATCGCCTCGCGCATCGTGAGGCGCTGCCAGTTCTCCCAGTCAATCTCCTGATCGCCCCACTTCGCTTTCGTTCCACCGGTCACATCCTTCGCGGCCTGCGTGATCAACTCCTGCGTGAGATCCATGACTCCCTGGTAGTTTGTATAAGCCTGATAGAACTCCAGCATGGTGAACTCAGGATTCCATCGCCAGCCCAAGCCCTCGTTACGAAAGTTGCGGTTGATTTCATACACGCGATCGAAGCCGCCCACCACCAGACGCTTCAGATAAAGTTCCGGTGCGATGCGCAGATATAAATCCATGTCGAGCGTATTGTGATGAGTCACAAACGGCCGCGCCACGGCTCCGCCTGCAATCGGCTGCATCATCGGGGTTTCGACCTCGACAAATCCATGCGCTTCCATCGTCCGCCGCATCGACTGGATCAGCTTGCTGCGCTTCAGAAAAACTTCCCGCACTTCGGGATTCACCACCAAATCGACATAGCGCTGCCGGTAGCGCAACTCCACGTCGGTGAGCCCGTGGAATTTTTCGGGCAAGGGAAGAAGATCCTTGCTGAGGAAGGTGATCTCTTCGACATGGATCGTCAGCTCGCCCGTGCGCGTGCGAAACAAGTAGCCGCTGACGCCGATGTGGTCGCCGAGGTCGAGTAGTTTGTACAATTCAAACCCCTTGTCGCCGACAGCGTCTTTCTTTACGTAAATCTGCAGCCGCTTTCCATCTTGTTGCAGATGGCAGAATCCGGCCTTGCCCATAAGACGAATTGCCATGACGCGTCCAGCCACGCGGACGTTGATCCGCGGACTCTCCAGTTGCTCCGCAGTCTTGTCGGAGTCGTCCGCCAGAATCTGCGGAATTGTGTGGGTGAATTCGTACCTGCTGCGGTATGCGGTTTGCCCGAGCGCCTCGATCTGTTTCAGCTTCTGGCGTCGAAGTTCGTAGATGGTCTCGTCGAATGCCAAGAGAGTCCTTTAACAGGGAATTGCGCCTTACCGGCGCGGAAAGACGGATGAAACGTTGAAACGCGATTATAAACAACCCACGCCCAGAGGTGCGCCCTCGCAGCTGGACCAAAATCAGTTGTCACGTACCCATACATCATGGTACATTGGTACAGATCATGGATGACGCGAAGCTGCTGGTGGAGCGCGTGCAAACCGGGGTGCGCATGGAGAAGCGCCTGCTCAAAGTCCTCAAGGCGTTCGCCGAGTACCACGACATGACCCTCGGGGACCTTTTGGAGGGCATTGTCCTGCATGCCTTCGACGGCAAGACGCCGTTCAGCCCGGTGTCCCTCGAACGCATTCAGGAATTGAAACGGTTCTACGAGTTTGATCTCGATTCCAGCGCCAGCCACCGCCTGAAAGAAATCAAGGCCCGGCCGGCCCGCAAGCGAACTGCAGACAAATAAAAGGAAGCCATGACATGACAGAACACCGGATGAAAACCGCGCTCACGGGATTGCAGTGGACTCTGGGACTTGTGATTCTGATTGAAGCGGTCTTGTTTGTGATGCCTAGTGCTCGCCACGACTTCGCCCGGACCCACATGCCGGATGTCGTGCGGCAAGTGCTGGGATGGGGTGAGATTGTTGGTTCTGTGCTGCTGCTCATCCCCCGAACCGCAGTCCGCGGCGCCTGGGTTCTGGTAGCTATTTTTGTGTTGGCCATCATCGTCCACCTGCTGCACGGAATGTTCACCGTTGGATATCTGGCCATTTACACAGCGGCGGCATGGGCAATCGCGAGTGGAAAAACCACCACCCAGACAATCGGATAGCCGGCATGATCCCGTTCAAAGCATTGCTAGTAGAAGGCACGTCGGGCGTCGGAAAATCGACGCTGATCGATGCTCTGATCCGTCGCCACGTCGGCGCGTCAGAAGCCAGAAAAATACGAACGCTAGTTCATCTGGCGCAGTCGCATACTTACGGACCTTTGGCCCGGCCGGAGGACCACGGCACTCTTACGGTGGATGCGAACCTGCGCCACGTGGAGCGCATCGTTGGGACAGTCGAGTGGTTGCATGCCGGCGTGCAGGAGCACGCGCGCCCATGGTGCTTTGTGCTGATCGATACCTTGCACCTGACACACTGTGTTCGCCCAGGGGTGGTGAAATGGAGCGACGTGGAGCCCTTCGACCGGCGGCTGGCCGCCCTCGGATGCAAGCTGCTCTTCCTGCGGGGAACGCCCGCTACGATTTGGGAGCGCGGAATCAAGCCCAGAGCAGACCAGCAGTTCATTCAAGAGTACGCTAAGAAATTTGGTCGAACTCCCGAGGAGATCCACCACTATTTCGCCCACGAACAAGAAACTCTTGCGGGACTATTCTCGCGTTCCGTCATGCCGAAGCTGCTGGTGCAAAATGATGGAGCGCCCGATAACGCGCTGGAAGAGGCCTGCCGCTTCTGGGCCAATGATCTTGCCGAGAATGATCTCGCCGAGAATGATCTTGCGGGACGGGAAGTTGAACATCTGTGACTGGCGACGAGCTCATTGAACGATTCGAGCGTGGGTTGGATCCGAGCGATTCGTTCCACCATGCCGATCACGTCCAGTTGGCCTTTGCCTACTTGTGCAAAAATCCGGTCCTCCAGGCGCTGGAGAAGTTTGCCAGCGCTCTGAAGCGATTCGCCGCCGCGCGCGGAAAGACACAGCTCTACAACGAAACCATCACCTGCGCATATCTCTTCCTGATCCGCGAGCGCATGGCCCGCTGCGAAGGCGCGGATTGGGAAGATTTCGCGCGCCAGAACCCCGATCTGTTGGTCTGGAAAGATGGCATCCTGGGTCGCTACTATAAGGAAGCAACCTTGAAATCTGATCTCGCCCGCGCGGTGTTCTTGTTTCCCGATAAGTGCGGGTGAGCGTTGGCCGGCCCGAACCGTCTTTCGCAGTCGACTCAATCGTTCTCGATAGCGTAGGATTCCTCGCACGACCTAACGAGCGAAAAATGCCTGGTCGGAGCACACAAAGGAAACCCATGAAACGGTTCTTGGTCTCATTTCTTTTCACGCTGACCCTGGCCCACGCTCAGGAGATCGGCAACGGCGAAGCGGTTTTGCGCGCGATGCACGATCGCTACAAGGCATCCTGGTACGACACTCTCACCTTCATCCAGAAGAGCACGACCTACAACCCCGATGGCACCACCAAAGTTGAGACCTGGTATGAGGCGGCGCTGTTGCCCGGCAAGTTGCGCATCGACATCGGGCCGCCCAGCAGCGGCAACGGCTACGTCCTGGCCGATGGGACCGTGACCATCCTCAAAGACGGCAAGGTGTCGGGATCACGGCCGCTGGTGAACATGCTGCTGGTGCTTGGATTTGACGTCTACCGTCAAGAGCCGGAGACCACCGCCAACGTCGTGAAAGGCCAAGGTTACGACTTGACTAAGTTGCGCGACGACACTTGGGAAGGTCATCCTGTCTACGTGGTTGGCGCAGACAAAGGAGACTTGCAGTCCAGACAATTCTGGGTGGAAAAAGACACGTTGTTATTTGTGCGCGAGATGGAGCCGGCCCGCAGTGATCCGAAGAAGGTGGATGACATTCGGTTTGCCGACTATCGCAAACTGGCTGGCGGCTGGGTCGCTGCGCGGGTCGAGGTCCATGTCGATGACAAGATGGTTTTCAGCGAAGAGTACTCGGACATCCAGGCGAACGTGAAGCTCGATCCTGGGGTATTCGACCCCAGCCAGTTCAACTCGACCCACTGGGAAAAACAGTAAACGCAGAGTTGAGAATGTGCTTGACGCCGTTCAACCACAAGAGCCTTGAACACCCGTGCCAACGGCGATACTATGGATGGACTTCCAGTTTCTCGATAGTGCACGCGAGCACACTATGCCGCAAAACTACGTTCCCATCTTCATCTTTATGGCAGTCATCGGAGTGCTGCTTCCGGTCACGCTACTGGCCGCCAAACTCGTCCGCCCGGACAATCCGAGCAAGGCCAAGCTGATGCCCTACGAGTGCGGCATCGATCCCATCGACAACGCCCGCGGCCGCTACACTGTTCGCTACTACATCGTCGCGATCCTGTTCGTAGTCTTCGACGTGGAAACCATCTTTCTGTTTCCCTGGGCTGTAAAATTTAAGGCTCTCGGCGTTTTCGGGCTGGTGGAGATGCTCATCTTCCTCGTGATCCTTATCGTCGGTTACATTTGGGTCTGGCAGAAAGGCGCGCTAGAATGGGTGTAACTCCGCCCACCCCTGCGCTCGACTCATCGAGCCAAACTTTTGCCGCCAGCCGCTGGACCCAGGGCAATTTTCTTTTTCCGACTCGCCTGGTGGTAAGTTCTTTGCGCGTGAGCCGTGTAAAGTCGCGGTGGTTTGGCAGCAACGACGAGAGCATCGCCATCTCGAAGATTGCCTCCGTGCACATTTCAACCGGAGTGCTTTGGGCCGAGATTCGCATCGAATCCACCGGCGGCACCGACCCCATCACCAGCCACGGCCATCGCAAAGCCGATGCGCAGCGCATCCGCGATCTGATCGAGCGCTATCAAGCGCAAGCGCGCGTGTAAGGCGTGAATGCCGCATTCCCAGAAGCTGCGCAGACTCATTTTTCCCTTGCGTGGCTCGTTGACACGGTGTGCTCAAGCTGATAAAAATTAACGTTCTCTCCGAAAGCCTGCGCGCCAGAGGTTTGCGTCTCCGCCGCTAATGCCGGACGAAATCAATTCGCCCTCTTCACCCCCACCGGAAGGTGATGCGAAGCCGACGGCGGATAAACCGGCGGTTCCGGGTGGCGTGAAAGCTACTGCTTCCGGCTCGGTTCAATCGGATTCCAAGACTCCGGCAGAAAAGCCAGCTTCATCTGATTCGCCTCCGGCTTCGCCTAAACCCGCCGCAGCGCCCGCAGCGCCCGCTGCTACCAAACCCGCGGCTGCGCCTGCGAAGCCACCGGCGCCTGCTCCCTCTCCTTGGGATTCGCCGATGATCGCGAAGTTGAAGGGAGCATACGGTTCCGGAATCGAGCCGCTGACTTATGCCGGGCAGAACTATATGGTGGTCGATCGCTCGCTGATTCCGGAGATTCTTCAGGTCCTACGCAACGAAGAACAATTCGATTACTGCGTCGACATCACCGCATTGCATTACCCCGCGCGGGAGAAGCAATTCGAGGTTATCTGGGTCCTTTATTCTTTTGCGCGCAACGAACGAATTCGTGTGAAAACGCAAATCGTGGATGGCGAGAGCTTGCCGAGTTCAGTGCCCATCTGGCCGGCCGCCAACTGGCTGGAGCGTGAAGTCTACGATATGTTCGGCATCAAGTTTGATGGACATCCCGACATGAAGCGCATTCTGCTGCCCGAGGGCTGGAAGGGACATCCCCTGCGCAAGGATTACGGCATCCTGCAACAGGACAACGAGTGGGTTCAGATCAACCTGGGCATTGAAAGCGGGCAATGAAAATAGGCAGTTAGAATCGCCAGTTAGAATCGAATGACCGACTCGAACACGCTTTCGCATCTCGATCTCGAAACTCCCGAGAAGCCGTTTCTTGATGCCAACGAGCTCGTCATCAACATGGGTCCGCAGCATCCCGCCACGCACGGCGTGCTGCGCGTGATTCTGCGACTCGATGGCGAAAAAGTTCTCGGCCTGGAATGCGTGATCGGCTATCTGCACCGCGGCGTCGAGAAGATCGGCGAACATCGCACGTATACGATGTTCAATCCCTACGTGGACCGCATGGATTACGTGGCAGCGGTCTCGAACGGGCTCGGCTACTGCGAGACGGTGGAGAAACTTCTCAACGTGGAAGCGCCGCCGCGCGCGCAGCATGTTCGCGTCATCCTCACCGAGTTGAATCGCATCGCCAGCCACCAGCTCTGGCTGGGAACGCACGCGCTCGATATCGGCGCCATCACGCCCCTGTTCTACACTTTCCGCGACCGCGAAGAGATTCTCAAGATCTACGAGAAGTATTGCGGCGCGCGCCTCACCACCCATGCCTTCCGCATCGGCGGCCTGCAGTACGAAACCTACACTGGTTTCGAGAAAGAAGTGCAAAACTTCCTCACATTTTTCCGTCCCAAGATCGACGAATATGAGGAGCTGCTCACCACCAACCGCATCTGGGTCGAGCGCACCAGGAACGTCGGAACTATTTCCGCGCAGGATTGCATCGCGCTCGGCGTGACCGGCCCCGTACTGCGCGCCAGCGGCGTGAAGTGGGATCTGCGCAAGGCCCAGCCTTACGCGAACTACAAGAATTTCGACTTCGAAATCCCCACCGGACAAAACGGCGACACCTATGATCGGTACTTAGTCCGGATGGCTGAGATGCGGCAGTCCGTGCGCATCATTGAGCAGGCCGTGGAGGCGCTGCCCGAGGGCCCCATCATGGCGAAAGTGCCGAAGGTCATAAAGCCCCCGGTCGGTGAGGTTTATCACTCCATCGAAGCGCCCAAGGGCGAGTTGGGATACTTTATCGTCAGCGATGGCTCCACGCAGCCCTACCGCGTGCGGGTGCGTCCACCCTCGTTCGTGAATTTGCAGGCTCTGGATCTGATGTGCCGCGGGCAACTCGTGGCCGATGTGATCGCCGTGATCGGCACTCTCGACATCGTTCTCGGCGAGGTGGACCGCTGATGGGTGGACCAGTGATAGCCCAAGTCATCCAGTACATCCAGTCCTACCTCGATACCCGGGGCCTGACCCCCGGCGCGGCCGGAAACATGTTCTGGGTACTGGTGTACATCATGTTGGTCTTCGCCGGGCTCTCGGTCGCCGTGATCGCGATGAACTGGCTCGAACGCAAAATCCTCGCTCACATGCAGGTGCGGCTGGGGCCGATGCGCGTTGGACCGCACGGCTTGTTGCAGCCCATTGCCGACGCTATCAAACTATTGCTCAAAGAAGACATCATGCCGGCTGAGGCCGATGGCCTCCTTTTTTGGATAGCACCGTTTGTCGTGGTGCTCGCTGCGTTTACAGTTTTTGTCGTGGTCCCTTTTGGCCCCACGCACGCCATCACCGACATGAACATAGGAATCCTCTTTATGCTTGGCGTGTCGTCGCTGAGCGTGCTGGGAATCGTGATGGCGGGCTGGGCATCGAACTCCCACTATCCCCTGATCGGCGCGCTGCGCTCCAGCGCACAGATGGTGTCGTATGAAGTTGCGATGGGATTGGCGGTGGTATCAGCCATCTTGATGACCAGTCTTAATGCCGAAGGAACCGGAACGCTCAGCATGATTGGCATTGTTCAGGCGCAACTGGCGCAGGGCGAGTGGTTCATATTTAAGTTCTTTCCGCTTGGGTTGATCGCCTTTTTTATCTTCGCGGTCGCCATGGTTGCCGAGACCAACCGCGCNNGGCTTCCGCTGGTCGTTGTTCTTCCTGGCCGAGTACTCCGCCATGATCGCGGTCTCATCCATTGCGGTCACGCTTTGGCTCGGCGGATGGTTGCGGCCGTTCCCCAATTTTCTGAGCGGCACGACCTGGGATCTGGTCTTCTCACTTTTTCCAGGCGTCACGTTTCTTTTCCTCGCTGCAATCTGTTTCTACAACACCGTGCGCATGCCCAAACATCCTCTTTTTCGCATTCAGACCATCGGCCTCGCCGGATTCGGCGTCGTCCTCGGCTTGATCGGCCTGGTTCTATTCGTTCCGGCAGTAAGCACCCGAGTGCAGGACATTTTCTGGTTCACGGCGAAAGTTGCCGGGTTCATGTACCTCTATATCTGGTATCGTGGCACGTTCCCGCGGTATCGCTTCGATCAGCTCATGCAGATGGGATGGAAAGTCCTGCTGCCCCTGGGTTTGGGCGTTCTGATTCTGACGGCCAGCGTTGCGCTGCTTCAAGACAAAATATGGCACCCGTAGCCACACCATTTTTCTTTTACCTGCTCGCCGGGATCATGCTCATTGGGGGCATCCTGGTGATCACGTGCAAGAATCCGGTGCATTCTGCGTTGGCGTTAATCGTCACGCTGCTGGCGCAAGCGTCGATCTACCTGATGCTCTACGCTCCGTTCGTGGCTGGCGTGCAGATCATCCTCTACGCGGGCGGCATTATGGTGCTGTTTCTATTTGTCATCATGCTGGTGAGCATTGACCGCTCGGTAAGAGAGCGGCAATTCAACAGTCAGTGGGTTGTGGGAATCATTGCGGCTACGGCGCTCGGCGGATTGTTTATTGCCGTCTACACAAAGGGAAAGAATATCTTCCCGGAGCACGCGCTGCCGGTGGTGGAAAACGACAACACGCAGAAGATCGCAATCATGTTGTACGGACAATATATGTTCGCCTTCGAGATCGCTTCACTGCTGCTCCTGGTGGCGATCATCGGAGCGGTGGTTATGGCGAAGAAGAAGATCTAGTTGCGAGTAGCCGGTACCAAGTGCGAAGAGCTACACGTTAAGTGCTAGAAGCTGATTTATGGAATCCATGCTGCACATCACGACGCTGCATTATTTGGTTCTCGGCGCAGCCTTGTTTCTGCTGGGTGTTATCGGCGTGCTGACCCGCCGCAATGTGGTCATTGTTTTGATGTCGATCGAACTGATTCTGAACGCCGTCAACCTGAACCTGGTCGCCTTCTCGCGTATGTGGGGAGGATTGCACGGCCAGGTCTTTGCCATCTTTGTAATCACCGACGCCGCCGCTGAAGCCGCGGTCGGCCTAGGCATTCTGATCGCCTTCTTCCGCAACAAGGAGACGGTGAACATAGACGAAGTGAACTTGCTGAAGTGGTAGAAGGGCGGCTCTTAGCTATTAGCTCATAGCCCTTAGCGAAACGCCCAAGGGTTTGAGCTAAGAGCCAAAAGCTTAAAGCTAAGAGCTTCGAGAACTGAAAACTGAATGTTCTTCCTTACCCACATCTGGCTGATCCCGCTGCTGCCGGCATTCGGCGCGACCATCATGTTCTTTTTCGGGCGCAAGCTGCAGAAGGCCACGGTTAGCGCCGTCTGCGTCGGGAGCATCGTTTTGGCTTTCGTCATGGCCTGTGGCGCGGTGCGGCAATACTCAGCCTGGTCGTCGATGCCGGAGAACTTTCATAAGCCGTATCAGACCATTCTCTACACTTGGCTCGGCACCGACACTGGTCGCACGGGCTACGAGATGCAAAGCGGGTCTCAAACTCCATTCCAGGCCGACGCCGGCTTCCTGCTCGACCCGCTTTCCAGCATCTGGCTGCTGTTCGTCACNNTACCGCTTCTTCGGATACCTCAACCTCTTCATGTTCTCCATGTTGACGCTCATTCTGGCCAATAACTATGTGCTCATGTTCGTTGGCTGGGAGGGCGTGGGCCTGTGTTCGTATCTTCTGATCGGCTTCTATTTTCACCGCAAGTCCGCCACTGACGCGGGAAACAAGGCTTTCATCGTTAACCGCATCGGTGACGCAGGGTTTCTGCTGGGCATGTTTTTCATCGCCTGGATTTTTGGCTCGCTCCGCTTCACGGATGTCACCGCGGTAGCGCGTTATAACGCCGCTGCCTTGATGGGAAATCCTTACGTGACCGCTGCCACGCTCCTGCTCTTCGTCGGAGCCTGCGGCAAGTCGGCGCAGCTTCCGCTCTATATCTGGCTGCCCGACGCCATGGAAGGCCCCACGCCGGTTTCCGCGCTCATCCATGCCGCCACCATGGTCACTGCTGGCGTCTACATGGTGGCGCGCTCGAATGCACTGTTCGTGTTGGCGCCGAAGTCGATGTTGGTCGTGGCCATCGTCGGCGCTCTAACCGCAATCTTCGCTGCTTCGATCGGCCTCGTCCAAAACGACATCAAGCGCGTGCTCGCCTATTCCACCGTCTCGCAGCTCGGCTACATGTTCCTCGCGCTTGGCGTGGGAGCGTTCGCCGCCGGCGTCTTCCACGTCTTCACGCATGCTTTCTTCAAGGCGCTGCTTTTCCTCGGCGCAGGCTCCGTGATCCATTCCATGAGCGGCGAGCAGGACATGCGCAACATGGGCGACTTGGGCCATCGCATTCCCACCACGCATCGCACCATGTTTATCGCCACGCTGGCCATTGCAGGCATCTTCCCGTTCGCCGGCTTCTTTTCGAAGGACGCAATTCTCTGGGAGACTTGGTCGCGCGAAGGCGGCGCTTACCGCTTTCTGTGGTACGTCGGCTACGCCACCGCCTTGATGACCGCCTTTTACATGTTTCGTCTGATGTATCTCACTTTCCATGGCCGCCCGCGCATGAGCCATGAGGTCGAGCACCACATCCATGAATCGCCCGTATCGATGACAGCTCCGCTCGTCGCGCTCGCACTTTGCGCCATCGTGGCGGGATGGCTGGGATGGCCGCACAGTCTCGGCGGTTCCGACCGCTTCACCAAATTCCTTGAGCCCGTCTTCGCTCCTGAGGCTCAAGTCCTTCAGGAAGAAGGCCGGGCGGGCCAACTGGCTGCTGGAGCGAAAGAAGAAGAGCACAACACGGGCACGGAGTGGTTGCTGATGGGTCTGTCGCTGGCTGCCGCCGGCGCCGGATGGGGAATGGCCTGGAAAAACTATAGCCACGCCGACAAGGGTTACACCGAGCCCATCGCCGTAGCTGCCCCGCCCGTCTATAACATTCTGCTGCGTAAGTATTACGTGGATGAAGGTTACGACTACGTCTTCACCGGACGCCGCAAGCTGGGAGACGTCCGTCTCGGCGTGCTGGGACTCGGCGAAGCATCGTCATGGGCCGACTCGCACGTGATTGATGCGGCCGTCAACGATGTAGGCTGGATCACGCGTTTTAGCGCCAGAGTTTCAGGATGGATTGATTGGATCATCGATACTTTTGGCGTCAACGGTCCTCCAACCTTGGCGCGCATGCTTTCCTATCCCGCGCGCCTGTTCGAATGGGGGCTGGTCCAGTGGTACGCGCTGGTAATGACCGCGGGATTGGTAGGGTTCGTTTTCTATTACGTGTACCACTGATGCAGCTCTTAGCTGTTAGCTCTTGGCTCTTAGCTTGAAACCAAAGGCGAAGAGTTTTGAGCTAAAGGCTAAGAGCTAAAGGCTAAGAGCTTTTCATGCAAAACCACATACTCTCGCTCATCCTCTTCACGCCGCTCGTAGGCGCGCTTGTTCTCCTGTTCGTTCCCAAGGAGAACAAGGACGCCATCCGCTGGGTCGCGAATCTGTTTTCGCTCGGCGGTTTTCTGGTCTCGCTGCCGCTCGTCCCCTGGTTCTGGGCGCAGATGCAGAGTCCGGACCGCTTCAAGTTCATCGAGGGCACGCCCAACAATTGGATACCCTCGATCGGCGCGGGCTACGTGATCGGCATCGACGGGATTTCCTTCCTGCTCATCATGCTCACCACGCTGCTGGGGTGGATTTCGATCCTGTCGTCGTGGACTGCCATTGAGAACCGCGTCAAGGAATACTACGTTTGGTTCTTGATTCTGCAAACCGGCATGCTCGGCGTCTTCATGGCGCTCGATTTCTTCCTTTTCTTCGTCTTCTGGGAAGCCATGCTGGTCCCAATGTACCTGCTGATCGGCATCTGGGGCGGCCCGCGCAAGCTCTATGCCGCGATCAAGTTCTTCCTCTACACTCTGGCTGGCTCGGTACTGATGCTGCTGGGCATCCTGTTCCTTTATTTCCACCACCATGCCTTGACGGGAATCTACACTTTCAGCCTCACGGCGCTCTACGAAACCGCGCCGAAAATTTATTCCGATCCGGCCTACGGTCCCACCGTCGCCACGCTGCTGTTCTTCGCCTTCTTCTTCGCTTTCGCGATAAAGGTTCCGATGTTCCCCTTCCACACCTGGCTGCCCGACGCTCACGTGGAAGCTCCGACGGCGGGTTCGGTTATTTTGGCTGGCGTTCTGCTGAAGATGGGAACCTACGGCTTCATCCGCTTCTCGCTGCCGTTTTTCCCCGACGTGCTAACTCACGGTAGAGTCCGTGGCTGGATGATCGCTCTGTCCATCATCGCCATCCTCTACGGCGCTCTTGTCTCGCTGATGCAGAAGGACATGAAGAAGCTGGTGGCCTACTCCTCGGTCAGCCATCTCGGCTTTTGTACTCTGGGAATCTTCGCCCTTACGCCGCTTGCACTGAGTGGATCGGTCTTGCAGCAGATCAATCACGGGATCTCGACCGGCGCACTGTTCTTGATCGTCGGCATTCTCTACGAACGCCGCCATACCCGCGAGATCGCCGAATACGGCGGAATCTCGAACGTGATGCCTGTGTACGCCACCATCACCCTGATCATGTTCCTCTCCTCGATGGGACTGCCGCTGCTCAACGGTTTCGTCGGCGAGTACTACATCATGCTGGGCACCTTCATGGTGAGTTGGAGATGGGCCGCCTGGGCCGTGCCCGGCGTCGTGCTCGCCGCCGCCTATCTGCTGTGGCTTTACCAGCGTGTCTTCTTCGGCACGGTTACCAATCCGAAAAACGAAAAGCTGCACGACCTTACGCCACGTGAAGTGCTGACATTCGTGCCGCTCCTCATCATGGCTTTCTGGATCGGCCTCTATCCCAAGCCGTTTTTCCAGATCCTTGAGCAGCCTGTGAATCAGATCGTACAAAACGTGCGCAATTCGCAGGCCGGAGGCACGGTGGACGCTGCGCTTCAGCCAGCGGCTGAGCATCTGAAAACAGCGCCGGTGGTCACCACGGCCTCCGTAACCAATCCGCCGGCCGCGGCACAATCGATGAAGGGGAAGAAATAGTGGGCGCGCTCGCATTCAACGGGAACGACTACCTGCTCGCTCTCCCCATCACTCTGCTCACGTTGTTTGCTCTCGGTATCCTGCTCATCGATCTCATGATCCCGCCCGAGACCAAATGGGCCAATGCCGTTACCGCCTTCATCGGCGTCCTGTTTGCTACCGCAGGCGTGATAAAGATTCAACTCTGGATGGAGTCGATCCATCTGCCCTCGGACAGAGGCTGGCCCGCCATGATGGGCACCATGTTCGTGGACCGCTTTGCCCTTTATTTTTTCTACCTCTTCCTCGCGGGCGCAGGCATCTCCATCCTCATGTCCGTGCGTTACATGACGACGGAGCATGAAAACCACGGCGAGTATTACAGCCTGATGCTGCTTTCGGTCGTTGGCATGATGTGCATGGCTGCGGGTTACGACATCGTTCTTATCTTCATCGGCCTGGAGTTGATGGCGATTTCCACCTACGTACTAGTAGGATTTCTGCGCCGCAACCGCCGCTCCAACGAAGCCGCGCTGAAATATCTGCTACTAGGCGCGTTTTCGTCCGGTATTTTTGCGTATGGCCTCTCGCTGCTTTACGGGCTCACCGGGAGCACGCACCTGGGCGAGATCAGCCGCCAACTTGCCCGGCTTCTCGCGCGGGATCCGCACAATCCGGTCGCAATCGTTGCGCTACTCACGGTTGCCACGGGCCTGCTGTTTAAGATTGCCGCCGTCCCCTTCCACCAATGGGCTCCCGATGCCTACGAAGGCGCGCCGACCTGCATCACCGGATTTATGTCGGTTGCCGTCAAGGCTGCGGGATGGGCGATGCTGTTGCGCATCCTGATCTGGGGACTTCTGCCCATGCGCGCGATCTGGGTTCCGCTCCTGGTTTTCGTTTCCATTGCCACCATGACCGGGGCGAACTTCGCGGCCCTCACCCAGACCAACACCAAGCGCCTGCTCGCNNTCTTCCATCGCGCACGTCGGCTACATGCTGCTCGGCTTGATCGCCGGAACTCTGACGCTGCTCAATCCCGATGGCGTTAAAGGCATTCTGATTTACCTGCTGGTCTACACCTTCATGAACCTCGGCGCTTTCGGTGTGATTACGTCTCTGCGCCACCGCAACGTGATCGGCGACGAACTCGACGATCTCAACGGTCTCTACTCACGCGCTCCGGTAGAGGCGGTGCTCATGCTGATCTTCCTGCTCTCGCTCGCCGGGATCCCGCCCCTGGCCGGCTTCTGGGGCAAATACTTCATCTTCCTCAGCCTGATCGAAACCGGACACTACGCGCTGGCATCTCTGGGCGTGCTCTATTCCGTGTTCGGTTTGTACTACTACCTGAAGATGGCCAACGCCATGTTCATGGGCCAGCCCGAAGAACGAGGACTGCTGCCCGTGAGCTGGACCATGCGCGCCGCTCTCGGCGTAACCGCATTCGCCACGCTCTTCATCGGAATCCTGCCCGACCGCTTCATCCAAGTGGTGAACTGGTCGCTGGGCATAGCGCAGAGTCCCGCGGTCGCGAAACTGATCCGTTAACATTGATACTGGAGATGCTCATGTGGGATAGCGCCTCGGCTGTCCCGGCCCGAGCCTGCCCTGAGCGAAGCCGAAGGGGCGCAGCTCGGCCGCGCTATTCCCGTACGCGCATAGGGTAAAATCATTGCCGTCGTGCCGGAAGACAGGAATCCCGAAGATCCAAATCGCCCAGGCAAGCCGAATGCTCTGGTCTCTGCGGCTCGCTACTCCGAGATCGGCTTCATCATTCCAGCAGCGGTCTTCCTGGGCTACGCCCTCGGCAGACTACTCGATTACTGGCTGCACACTCACTGGCTCTATGTCGCCGGAGTAATCTTCGGTGCGGTCGTTGGATTCGCGCAGATGATTCGCATGGCTTCCGCCCTCTTCCGCGACAAGCCGGACGTCTAGTATTCTTGATGCGAGATCATGGCCGCTCTGATTTTGGGTGGCGCAGCGCTTCAGCGCTGCGATAAATGTCTTAACTATGAGCGAGGGCTTTAGACCCTGAGGTAGTTCGACCGGCCAGCCTCCAATCCTGATGACTTCCAGCCCACCGCCGCCAGTTCCCAGCGAAACACCAACCCTCGCAGACCGTTTCTTCTCTTCTGCCATCCCCAGAATGCTGCGCTTTATAATCATCCTCGGTGCAGCGTTCACACTGTACACAGCGTGGCGCTTCGGCCCGATCACCGGTCTCGGTTTCAGCGCAGGCGCTCTAATTGCCTACCTAAGCTTCCGATCCCTGAACAAAGCTGTACAGTCCCTGGCCAGCCGCATCGTTGATGCCAAACAACCAGCCCATGGATTCTCACTGGTCAACGGCTTCTTCCTCCGCTATCTTTTGGCCGGAATCGTCGCCTATGTTATATTCACAAGTTCCTCTCAAGCCTTTCGGGGCTTTCTGTTTGGGTTATGTACGCCGGTGGCGGCCATGCTGATGGAAGCGGGCTTGGAAGCCTACGCTGCCTTGCGCCGCGGATACTGACCCTGAGAGACTTTTAATCAGGATCCTGCTGGGAGTTTGGGATCCTAAGTTCTGGAATCATAAAGTATGGAGCAACTCTGGTTCACCGCGCTGCTCAACCGCCTCTTCGGTGGTCCCGTCACTTCTTTGCTGCTCGCTTTGGGAATCCACCCCCACCACCCCGTTGCGCCAATCTCCAACAGCTTCGCCATGGAAGTGGTGGTGATGCTGTTGTTGATCACATTCTTTATAGCCGTACGGCTGCGTCTTTCAGTCGATCAACCCGGCGGCTTGCAGCACACGATGGAAGGCATCGAGGGTTTCATCGGCAACATGGGCGAGGAGATCATCGGCCATCACTACCGTCCTTATCAGCCGTATCTCGTGGCCTTGGGACTCTTCATTCTTACCAGCAATCTGATTGGTATTATCCCCAGCTTTGAGTCTCCAACCGCGGTCCCGGTTGTTCCTCTCGGGTGCGCCTTACTGACCTGGTTTTACTACCACTTTCAGGGATTGCGCTCGAACGGCTTCGGTTACTTCAAGCATTTCATGGGGCCGGTATGGTGGCTGGCGCCTCTGATGTTGCCCATCGAAATCTTCAGCCACACTGCCCGGCTATTGTCACTCACTGTTCGTTTGTTCGCCAACATGTTCGCCGGGGAGATGGTCACACTCGTATTTTTTTCCCTGGTGCCCATCGGCGTGCCAATCATTTTTGAAGGGCTTCATATCGGAGTTTCACTGATCCAGACTTATATATTCGTGATTCTGGCCTGCGTATATCTGGGCGAAGCCACGGCTCATGAACACTAATTTATTCCGGCTTTTTGTAACGCTTCGTCAGCGTGAGGGCGTCTGCTCGAGGATGACGTCAACCACCTCCTGGCGATATTTCTTAAGGAGAACCGAATATGCGTAAAGTTGTGTTCCTGATTTTAACTATGGTGGCGTTATCACTCTTCGCCATGCCGGCCTTCGCTCAGGGTGGAGACGCGGCGGCCTCCGGCGGCACAAACTGGGTGGCGATCACTTCCGGCTTCGCGATGGCGTTTGCGGCTGCCCTGGCTGCTCTCGGCCAAGGCCGCGTCGCTTCCGCGGCGTGTGAAGGCTTGGCCCGGAACCCGGCGGCTCGCCCCGGAATTCAGATCGCCCTGTTCGTGGGACTGGCCTTCATCGAGTCGCTGGTCCTGTTCACCTTCCTCATCATCTTTGTCAAGGTTGTAAAGTAGGACGACGAGGAATAGAAACGAAAATGGAAAAGGCCTCGTTCGCAGTGCGTACGAGGCCTTTACTAATTTGGCTGCGGAACAACTTACCGAGACAAAGGGCTTTTCATGCGGAGCGCAACTCCGTTCTTGCAGGGCCTAGATTTTCCGTTCTCCGCCCCACTGTTGCTCTTTGTTCTTCGCGGGTTGGTTCAGCGCTTCAACCAGCAGCCGGCGCAGGCGATAACGGCTTTCCAAGTCGGTATCGACGATCTCGAATCCCACTTCATTCACCCGTGCCCGGCGTAGCAGTACGTGCGCTCGGATCTTTGACCGCATGCCCACAGAAATCTCCAGGTCGGCCTCGCTGCCGATGCGCAGATTGTCTTCCTTCGTGCCCATGCCTCCGCCCAGGCTCAACTCGCGGATCAGAATCTTTGACTTTCCCCACGAACTTCCAATCACCGCGCTGACCGTGCGCGAGAGCACCATTCGCTCGTAGCGCCGCTGCCGCACCCACGGACATGCCGGAGCTGTGTCCAAAGGCGCGATCGCCAGTTCCGCCGGCTCGATACCGCTATCGGAGAGAATCTGCCCGCTGTAGCGCGGATCTGTCTTGGACATCGACTGAGCCGCTGCAATCCGCAGTTCGCGGTGGTGAACCCAGCCAAACCTCTTTTTCGCCTCGACAATCTCCCGCAACAGCGATAACGATTCCATATCCTTCAGCCGTCCCAGAGATTCGATGGCTTTCAGTTGCACAAACGGCGAACGCGAAGCCGACTCGCCCGGCTTGGCCATGGCCACCAGCGGCGGAGCCGCCGTGAGATCCCCGCTCATTCCGATTTCATCAATCGATTCCGGCAGCACCACTGAATCCAGCACTTCCGCCAATTCCAGCAAAGTGCGCCCCCGGTCCAGTGCAGCTCCATATGCGACTTGGCGAACCACAATGTCGTGATAGAAACGGTTCCACTCGGGCAAGCGCGTCGGCAGTAACTCCAGCAGCGTTCCTACGTCCAGACGGCTCAACAGCCCCACCACCGCCGAGGCCTGGCGCGGCTGCCCGGTACGCAGAATCTCCCGCAGTTGCGCCAGCGCCGGACTTCCCATCTCTCTGACCAGATCGACCATGCGGTCGCACTCATCCCGCCGCATGCACCGGAAGAACCGGTCGGCCAGATGTTCGGCCCCCGATTGGCTCGTCCGTCGCAACACCACCAGCAGGTCCGCAGGCACCGGATCGTTGCGCAATGCTTCCTCAATGAACTCTGGAATCCGGTTTTCCACGCCCACGCGCGGTCGCAAATCGTTCACCATCACCGGACGTTGCTGCAGCAGCATTTCCATCCCGCTGCATACTTCGTTCACTGCCTGGTAATTCTTGGCCTCGCTGGCCTCCTGGCTCAGGCGCACGAAACCTGCGCTCAGCAAGCTCTGCAGTTCCGGATCTTTCTCCACACACAACTGCTGAGATACGCTGTGGATAGCCTTGCCCATCGCTTCGCCACCCAGCCGGGAATAAAGATCCGCCAGTTGGCTCAATCCAATGGCTGTCTTGCGCCGTGCTTCTGCCTCTTTCGTGTCCAGGCAACCAGAGTAGTTGTTCAGAATCTCGGCTGCGGTTTGCTTGTCGTCGCGATCAAGAAGTACTTCCACGAACTGGCGCAGGTTTCGTGGCGGCACGCATGGAGCTTCATTGGAGAGCAGTACCGTCTTTTTCCCCGATTCCGGCACCTCCGCCCAGAACATCCGGTCCAAGATGTCGGCGTGCGACTCCACCAGGATGCCGGCCTTGTTCATCTTCTCTTCTTGTAACTTCAGAATCCCGCGCAGCGAGTCCATCTGCCGGCTCATGTGCTCCATCATCTGATGGACGGCGTTCACTTTGACCTCGCCTTTTGAATAGCGCTCCAGGGCGAAGCGGATCGCCATGTGCTCGGCCGCTTTCATCAGCAGCGGCGTGTCTTCTTTCTCAGTAGTTACCTTGGCCGCCAGGCTCCCCAGCAATTGCTGCAGGTTCAACCGCGTGTTCGGATCGGTTTCGGTCAGCTCTTTCTGCAGAACCTCTGGACTAGCATTCGGATCGCCCTGCACCTGGCCGAATCGAGTCAGCAGACGGATGGCCTGAACCACCTCGGCTTCCTGCAGCGGTACTACTCCTTCCCACGCTGGAGCAGTCCCGGTTCCAGCACCGGTATCGGTTGCCGGCCCCGCAACCCAATGGCCGGGAGCGTTCGGAACGCTTCCGAACGGAACCGAGGTTCCTCCGGCTTGGCCTCCGCCGCCCGCATTAGCACCCTCCGCCGCTGCGATCAACTGCAGCAGCTTCTGCGGATCGTTCAGCCATTGCTTGAATTCCGGTCCCAGGGTTTGCGCTGCAATCTGTGCCGCCACACTGATATCGCCAGTGAGCGGATCAGCCGCCACAAACTTCACTTCATTAATTTTGATCGTACTCTGCTTGCCGCCGCCGCTAAGAGCTTCTTTGATCTGCTTGGCCACGTCCTGAGCCTTGGAGCCGGCCAGAGTAAAGGCGCGCACCAGGCGTGTGAAGTCTTCTACGGTAACGTCTTTGGAGAAATGCAGGCTGGCCAGACCGGCCGTGGTTAAGAGCTGTCCAAAGCTCCTTTCCGTCTGGCCGGTTTCCAGCGGAATTCCATCCAGCAATAATTTGTTGTCCGTAACCCCCAGCAAAAAGCCGCCGTCTCCTGCCGTGGGTAGACCCGCCTGCAATTCATTCCAGGCGATCTCGAACTGCGCTTCCGTACGCTTATGATCGGGGCCGTACATCCGAGCATATTTGATCAGGATGTTCAGGCTGTGTACGAAGGCGCGCGCGGAGGCCGCCCGGTTTGCGTGAAATGTCGTCGCGTCGTTGATAAAACACCCCTCAACCCGCAGCTCTGGCTTGGTATAGAGAGGTTAAATCCAACGGGTAAGGCCCTGCACATTACGGAGGTAATGGACAAACAAGCAATAGATCAATGCACACCGCTGTACCCTGGCTCCTCCCGCCCGGGCAAGACCACTTCCCCGGGCCGGCGAACGTCTCCTGCCACTGGCGTTTACACCGAACTGCGGCGAAAATGGTGACGCTCATTATCTTTAATCTTTATCCGGTTGGAACTCTTGTGCCTGTCTCCACCACTCGCACAACCCGCGCCAGCAAAACGACCGGCCTGCGCTACTGGATGTTGCGGGTCTTAGACGAGTGCGATCACGTCTCCGCTGATTTCGGCGCTGATCCCGTTCACGACCTGCGCATCTCCCTGCGCCGCTGCCGCTCCCTGGCCGATGGATTGATGGCCCTCGATCCCGAGCCCAACTGGAAGGCAATGAAGAAAGCCGGCAAGCGGCTGTTTCAGCGCCTCGGTGCCCTGCGCGATGCCCAGGTCATGATGGAGTGGGTCGAGAAGCTAGGCCCCGCCGAAGCCAGTGTGGAACAAGGTCGTGTGGAGCGGGCACTCCTGCCCGCTTTGTCTCCATCTCAACCGGATGATAAGTCCATCCAAAACTCAGCCGATCCCGTACCCCAATTCCTTCTCGAAATTCTCCACCGTCGCGAACAAGAACAAAAGCTCGAAGCCCAAGCCGCGCTCGCAGAGTTTGACCGCAAACAGTGGCGCCAGTGGAGCAAATCTCTTCCCGCCCGGGCCGCTCACATTCGTCCCGGCAGTGCGCTCTTCAAGCATCTAGCTCTGGAGCGTTGGACCGCGGCCCGCGAGCTCCACAACCGCGCTCTGCGCAATCGCTCCCAGGTCGCTTTTCACAGCCTGCGCATCGGCATTAAACGCCTCCGCTACATCGTCGAGAATTTCCTCCCAGTGGAGCACAAAGCTTGGAGCAACGACCTTAAGCAGATGCAGGATTTACTTGGCGAAGTTCATGATCTCGACGTGCTCTGGGTGACAGCGGTCGAGTGCCACGTCTTTCCCGACCAACATTCGCGCCAGCACTGGCACCAGCGCATCCTCGCCGAAAGGACCAAGCGTATCGACCACTATCGCAAGAAAATGATAGGCCCGGATTCTCTCTGGCAAGTCTGGCGTGCCGCCCTGCCTCAGGGCAGGCAAATTCAAACGCTAGCCACTCGTCGCATGAAGCTCTGGGCAAACGGCCTCGATCCCGATTTCCCCCACTCCGAGCGCGTTGCCGGCCTTGCTCTTCAACTCTATGACGGCCTTCTCGCCTCCGGATGGCGGCCCTCCGTTGATGGCATCTCTGCTCGCTCCAGCCTCATAGCCGCGGCTCTTCTACACGACGTCGGCAAGTCCAAAGGCGAGAAGGGACACCACAAGATTTCCTTTAACATGATTCGCGCCCACGGCAACCCCTTAGGATGGAAGCTCGCCGACCTGCAGCGCGCCGCCATCGTCGCTCGCTTTCACCGCGGAGCTCTGCCCACCCGAAAGCACCAGGCCCTGCGCGACCTCCTCCCTGATGAACAGAAAGCGACGATCGAGCTAGCCGCCATCCTGCGCCTCGCGAACGCCTTCGACGCCGCCCACAACGGCCACATCCGCCGCATTCAGATTGAAAATGCTCAGATCAGGACTAAGATCAGGACGAAAGGGAATGAAGCTGTGATAATCGCCGCCGAAGGCTACTCGCCCCTGGGACCATCCGCCCAAACCATCGCCGCCGAACGCCATTTGCTGGAAACGGTTCTGCGTCGCCCGATAGTGATCAAGGCGATGAAAAACCCCTCGATTCTTGGTAAGAAAGCGAAAAATTCGCGGCCCCCGAGGGGCGTTCGATAATAGCCCCGGTTGGCGAGCCTGGCTGGATTTTCTAACTTCCCAAAAACCGACTTATATAGCTCATAACTGTAGCCGCTGGGGTCTTGAGTGTAGTTGCGTTTTTACACCCAGAACCGAAGCCAGGAACCGCTTTGATGTTTCAACTGGCATCCCATGCGGTTCGGGGTGCTGAACCGATTTCAAAGTTCTAAGGCAATGCGAGTGACGGGGTGATCGGCGATTCGGGGAACACCATTCGCACATACGCTTCCGGATCACGTCGGTCAGTTTTCCTGTTCCTATCAAGTGCGTCTAGGCGGCATCGTGCTCACGGCCGCCCTTTTTGTGCGCTGTCATCTTCTGCCGCAAGACGCTGCTTGAGCGGCGCGACCAGCGCGCGCTGAAACTCCGGCTGCTTGGTAAGAGCTAGTTGCAGCGCGGTTGCGTAGTAAGGGCAAGCCTCTTCTCGTCTGCCGAGCGCATCCAGCACGTTGCCCATCCGTGCATTCACTCCGGCCGAGTCGGGGGCGAGAGCCACAGCTTGTTGCGCTTCCTGCAGTGCCTCCGGCAATCGCTTGCCGGCGAGAAACACACCTGCCTTTTGTGCATGAGCCAACGCGGCCGCAAGTGGAATCCCGAAGTGTCCCTCGTACACAAAGACACTGGAGTCGATTGCATCGGCAGCCTTCAAGGTCTTGAACTGCTCATAAGGATTGAGCGGAGGCGGGCCGAATTCGAATCCGGTGAGATTGACTGCGCTGATGAACACGGGACCATCGATCGCAGGAGTAGCGTCGGAGAGCGTGCCCAGCCAGATTGATTCTATGGTCGGAAGCAGCTTGCATGGGATCTTGTAGTAGTCATAGTCAATCACACCGGTTCCGAAATAAACGAACCAGCAGTTTTGCATGTGGCGCTCGTCAGTGTATCGCTTCACGGCATGCAATTGCTGCGCCCAGTCCGCACTCGAATCGCTTACATACCTCCAAACGTTCTTTGGGCCACCAAAGGCTTCGTTCGCATAGCCAATGCAGTTGGGGAATGCGCGCGTCACCGAGATTGCCTGGAANNACGGAGGCCGCGCCCGCGATCAGGATCGCAAGAAAGATGTAGACGGGCAGGACGTGGCGAATGCCGATGTTCATTCCGCTCTTCATCGACACAGCCAGATAGAGGAGCGGAGGAACCAGTAGAAACAGCAGTTCGCGCCTCTTCTGCAGTCGCCCGCTCGCGATCACCCAAACGCTGATCGCCAGCAGGATCAGGAATGTGAGGCTCGATTTCACCAGCATGGCCGCCGGGAAATAAAACCAGACGGCATGCGGATAGGATTTGCCGAAGAGGTAGCTGTTGAAGCTGTCGGCACTGAACAATACGTGCGCAAAGCCGTAGATGTAAGACTCGGGGAGCAAGTGGAACCGGGCGAATTCGTGAAGCACTTTGGCTTGCGCAGGGCTCGGAACTTTGGCAAGTTGCGCCTCCATCGGCGGATTCAACTGCAACCCGTTTCCGCGCGCCGCATAGCGGAAGCCATAGGCCGCCCACAGAATTGCGACCGACATGAGGCCGATGATCACTAGGGCCGTAGCGTAGCGAGCAGCGCGCTTACCGACAGAAAGTTGCGACCCGCTGTCCGTTGACTCTCGCCGGAATATCTCGATTCCCGCGAGAATCAAGAGCATGGGGAAGACAAGGACAGCGCTGTGCTTGGACGCCAACGCCAGTCCTACGGCAAGCGCGGTAACCGCGAGCCGGCCCGCGGATGGCAATCGCACATAGCGGTAGAACGCATAGATCGATGCCAGCAAAAAACAGGCTTGCGCCGCGTCCGTGGTTACCAGCGCTCCGTGAGCGAGCA
>PMSQ01000029.1 GCA_003168355.1 Acidobacteriaceae bacterium
TGTTCTTGCAGGCCATCAGGTCGTCTTTCCGCAGCATGTAGGAACGGGCCTTGGCGAAGCGGGCGCGGTCGCGCTCATCGGCGCGTCCACCAAGCTGGCGTTTTTTGGTGCGTACCACCCAGGTGACTTCGTACTCGCCGGGCTGGTGACAGTGGGGACAGCTTAAGGTTGCTGGTTTCCTTTCGGTGCGCTCGTCGAAAAAGTCGCGTTCTTCCATGAGATCGTCGTTGGTCCCTTCGCCCACTCAGGGCAAACTTAAGAGCTGTCGTTGGTCGTGGGCCAGGCATTCCGCCTACCGCAACCCGGGCCGTCGATCCAACTGCGAAGGATGATTATTACAGTTTTGCCACAGACAAAGCTATGGCAACATGTATGTTATGGCGCGGAAAAAGAAGGTGAAGCGGTTTCAGGCAGTGCAGGCTGTAAAGGAGTTGGCGCGGGAACGTCTGGGCGCGCCGCCAGCGGAAAAGATCGTGATCGAGAAAAAGAAAAAGCCGGAAAAATACAAACCAACGCTTGATACTCTTTTAAGAGATCCATAGAAAAAAGCAGCGCCCACGATCCCAGCGCCGCTTGCCTAGTTAAATGTTGCCGTAACCGTAACGTCGCTAGTCAAATCCTGGAGAATGCACGTTGCTCCTGAATTAATATCGCAGCCTGCCCAGCTACCGAACGTACCATTCGGCACCGCCGTCAATGTGACGTTTGTTCCCGTTGGAAAGCTTCCGGTGCAGGAAGCGCCAGGGCTTGCAGCGCAGCCCAGACCAGCGGGCGAACTGGAAATTGTGCCAGTGCCAGTGCCCGCGAAATTTATGGTGACGGTGGGTCCCGTTCCTGTGAAACAAATCACGGACGCGATTATACTGCCCGACACTACAGCTCCGGACGACGACACGCCGGAGGCATCAGCATTGGTTTGGACTGTGGCAGTGATGAGAGAACCTCCGCAAGCGGTCCCCGTTACGGCTAGCTTGCCTCCGGGGGTGATGGTTACTACCTGAGTTACACTCGACGCCCAGGTTACTTGATCCGTTATATCTTTGGTTACCGGTGGATGAATGTAACTGCCAAGCGCGGTCAACTGCGCTTGCAATCCTTCGTCCTGAATGAGGGGAATATTCGATGCGCCGAACGGTTGCGCGGACGGCTCAATCTGTATCGAAACCAATTCCTGCGGATCCCCGCAACTGGATGTGGAGAGCAAGGAACAGGCAATAACGATAAGTGCAGCGATGCTGAACCACTTCCGGTTCATCGTGACTCCTGGGACCGAGCGGTCGACTCAAACGCGCACGCAGCGGGGGAACCGTAAATTTAGTCAAAGACGGGGCAAAAAGCAACTATTAAGAGGGGCTGAGCACCATCAATCACCCCTTCACCGCCTCAGCCACCACCCTTGCAAACTTCCGGATGTCGTCTTCGGTGGTGTCGAACGAGCACATCCAGCGCACGATCGATTCCTCCTCCATCCACATATAGAAGAAGTAATGCTGCTTGATCTTTTCGATGGAGTGGCGCGGGATCTGGGCGAAAACGCCGTTGGCCTCGACCTTCCACACAATTTTGACTCCCGGGATGCGGCTGATTTCCTTCTCCAGCAGGCCAGCCATGCGGTTGGCGTGCCCGGCACTGCGGAGCCAGAGACCGTTGGTGAGGAGCGCCTCAAATTGAGCAGCGATAAACCGCATCTTCGACGCCAGTTGCATGCTCTGCTTACGCAGATAGAGGAAGTCCTGGCTGAGGACGGACTGGAAGAGCACCACCGCCTCGCCGCCCAGAATTCCGTTCTTGGTGCCGCCGAAAGACAGCGCATCTACCCCTAAATCGCGGGTGGCCTCACGGAGGGTCTGGCCGAGCGAGGCGGCCGCGTTGGCGATGCGAGCGCCGTCCACATGTAAGAACATGCCGTGCTCGTGGGCGAAGCGGGCGAGCGCTTGAATCTCTTCCGGTTGATAGACTGTCCCCATCTCGGTGGATTGGGTAATCGAGATAACGCGGGGCTGCGAGTGGTGCTCGTCTCCGATACCGTGGTAAGCGTGGCGGACGGAGTCCAGGGTGATCTTGCCGTCCTGATGCGGCAGGGGAATCAGCTTGCAGCCGGTGTGCTTCTCCGGCGCGCCACACTCGTCGCTGTAGATGTGGGCATAAGCGCTACACAGGACCGAATGAAAGGGCCGAGTCAGAGCCTGCAGACCCAGCACATTCGCGCCCGTGCCGTTGAAAGTGAAAAAAACTGCGATATCCCGCCCAAAATGCTCCTCGAATTTCTTGACCGCGGAACGCGTATAAGGATCGTCGCCGTAGGCGACCACATGGCCCTGGTTGGCCCGGACGATAGCCTCAAGGATCTCGGGATGCACGCCGGCATTGTTGTCGCTGGCAAAGTTGCGGGTGGGCTGGGTTGGCACTGTAGGCATACTGAATAATCTAGCAGACCTCATAAAAATCATATTTTTCGTCAAATTTCATGTTCGGACCTACCGTCCTCGTAGTCGAGAGAAGCCTTGACCCATCCATAACAAAACAAATGTCGAGCCCCTGTCGATTTCAGAGATCCCCGCTCGTCTAACCACAGAAGAGCACAATCAGAACAAAAACGGCTAGTGTTGCGTCTATATAGAAGCCAAATTGGTAAAGGTTAAGGAAATGCGGCAGGACGGATTACGCCAAGACTCTCACTCAAACAATCGAACAAACTGCACGATGGCTTTGAATCCTTTCGTCAATTCGGGAAATCCATATCTGCATAATTTGCATGGGGCTCCACGCTTCGTAACCCCCAAGAGCACCTGTTATTTTGTTCCCTATCCGGAGAATGTATGGCGAAACGAATGATTATCATGTTGTTGCTGATGGCGGCGCTGGTCGGCGGCCTCGGCTTTGTAAAATACCGCCAGGTCGAGGCTGCCATCGCGATGGGTGCCAGCTTCCAGATACCGGCCACCGCCGTCACCACGGTAATCGCCAAGCGCGAGACGTGGCCCTCGACCTTGTCTGTAATCGGGACGGCCGCCGCAATCGAGGGGGTTACGGTCAGCGCGGACTTGCCCGGGACCGTCGATAAGATTCACTTTGAATCGGGCCAGCCGGTGCATAAGGGAGACATTCTGGTCGAACTCGATATCCGCCAGGAAACGGCGCAGCTTGCCAACATGGAAGCCCAGCGCGATCTGGCCCACATTCAATATGGCCGCTCCGAGCAACTGGTCAAAGCGGGCGTCATTTCCAAGTCGGAGTACGACAATGCCGCCGCGCAGCAGAAGGCCACGGAGGCGCAGGTTGGCGACATCAGGGCTGCCATCGCGCGAAAAACGATCCATGCTCCGTTCTCAGGAATTCTCGGGATCCGCCAGATCAGCCTCGGCCAATATCTGGCGGCTGGACAAGCAATCGTTTCTCTCCAGTCGCTGAACCCTATTTATGTGAATTTCGGCGTGCCACAGCAAGACACTCCGAAAATGAAAATCGGCCGCGCCCTGCGTGTCACCAACACCGACCTTCCCGGCACAGCGTTCAACGGCAAGATTACGGCGCTTGATTCGGTAGTCAACGAGCAGACTCGCAACATCCAGGTCCAAGCCACGCTGCAGAATCAGGGCGGGAAGTTGCGTTCCGGCATGTACGTGCAAGTCGAATTACCACTGGGCCAGCCGCGCAGCGTGATTCCCTTGCCGGCATCGGCTATTAACTATGCGCCCTATGGTGATTCCGTGTACGTCGTGACCGACATGAAGGATGAGAAGACGGGTAAGACCTATCGCGGCGTGCGCCAGCAGATCGTCAAGATCGAGGGCAGCCAAGGTGATCAGGTCGCGATCACCTCCGGGGTGAATCCTGGTGACGAGGTCGTCAGCGCCGGGGTCTTCCGGCTCCGTAATGCCGCGCCGGTCGAGGTTAACAACACTGTGAAACCTTCGAACAGTCCCAATCCAAACCCGGAAGAGAGTTAAACAGACCTGAGCTCAACGAAAGGATGAGGGAGAAGCGTGTATGAAGTTCACTGATTTATTTGTCAAGCGTCCGGTTCTGGCGATGGTGGTGAATCTCGTCATTCTGATCGCCGGTCTCCAGGCCATCCGTTCGCTGAGTGTCCGGCAATATCCCCGCAGCGACATTTCTCTCGTTCAGGTCACTACGGTATACGTCGGTGCGAACGCCGACCTTGTGCGTGGATTCATTACCACGCCGCTGGAGCGCGTGATTGCCAGCGCCGACGGCATCGACTACATGGAGTCCACCAGTGCCCAGGGCCTGAGCACGATTATTGTTCACCTGAAATTGAACTACGACACGAACGCCGCCCTCACGCAGATTCAGGCCAAGGTGGCGACGGTGAAAAACGACTTGCCGCCGGAGTCGCAGGTCCCGGTGATCGATCTGCAAACGGCTGACCAGCAGTTCGCTGCGATGTATATCGGGTTTGCGGCGAAGGATCTCGACGAGAACCAGATCACCGACTATCTCACCCGTGTGGTCCAGCCTAAGTTGAGCGCAGTTAGCGGCGTGCAGCGCGCCGACATCCTAGGCAATCGCACATTCGCCATGCGTATCTGGCTCAAGCCCGATCAAATGGCCGCCCGCGGCGTCTCGCCCTCCGACATCCATGATGCGCTGTCGAAGAATAACTACTTGTCGGCGCTTGGCAGCACGAAGGGTTCGATGGTTTCTGTAAACCTGGTCGCGAACACAGACCTGCGCACACCCGATGATTTCAAGCAGATGGTCATCAAGCAGGAAAACGGCGTGGTGGTTCGCCTCGGCGAAATCGCTGACGTTCAACTTGGCGCGGAAAACTATGACCAGGACGTGCGCTTCAATGGCGAAACCGCCACATTCATGGGAATCTGGGTTCTTCCCACGGCAAATTCGCTGGATGTGATCAAAGCTGTGCGCAAGCAGCTTCCCGCCATTCAGGAACAGTTGCCTGCGGGAATGAAGTTAGGCATTCCCTATGACTCCACGGCGTACATTCAAGATGCAATCAACGAAGTTCTACACACGCTCACTGAAACGCTGCTGATTGTCGTCATTGTCATTTTCCTTTTCCTGGGCTCGTTCCGGTCTGTGCTCATTCCGATTGTCGCGATTCCAGTTTCGCTGATCGGCGCAGTCTTTCTGATGCTTTTGGCCGGCTTCACCATCAATCTTCTAACGCTGCTCGCCATCGTGCTTTCCGTCGGCCTGGTGGTCGACGACGCCATCGTTATGGTGGAAAACGTCGAACGCCATTTGCAGATGGGCAAGACGCCTTTCCGCGCCGCGGAAGACGCCGCCCGCGAACTGGTTGGGCCGATTATCGCCATGACCATTACACTGGCCGCGGTCTACGCGCCAATCGGTATCCAGGGTGGACTGACCGGATCGCTCTTCCGCGAATTTGCTTTCACGCTGGCTGGCGCAGTCACTGTCTCCGGTATTGTGGCGCTTACCTTGTCGCCCATGATGGCCTCGAAATTGCTTCGCGCCGGCGACACCGAGCGTGGATTTTCCGGCATTGTCAATCGCCAATTCGAACGGATACGAAGTCTCTATACCCGCCTGCTGACCGGTACTCTGAACTATCGCCCGGTCGTGCTGACGGTATGGGCGATTGTTGCCGTTCTCATGATCCCGTTCTACATGTTTTCCCAACGGGAACTGGCGCCGCAAGAGGACCAGGGAGTTGTATTCGGCGTGATTCAGGCTTCTGCCAACGCCACACTCGACCAAACCAACCTGTTCGCCAATCAGGTGTACGACGTGTACCACTCCTTCCCCGAGAGTGAGAGCCTTTTTCAGATCACGAATCCCGGCGGCGGCTTTGGAGGAATGGTGGTCAAGCCGTGGAGCGAGCGCAAGAAAACCACGCAGCAACTGCTCGTCGAATCATCAGCGAAACTGTCGAAAATTGCCGGCATTCGAGTGATTCCTTTGACCCCGCCACCGCTTCCTGGGGGCGGCAACTTCCCCGTCGATTTCGTGATCGCTTCGTCCGCTGAGCCCGAGCAAGTCAGCCAGCTCGCCGAAAAGATCGTGCAGAAGGCCATGGCCAGCGGCAAGTTCATCTACGCCGACACCGATGTGAAGTTTGACCAGCCGCAGACCGAAGTCGTTTTCGATCGCGACAAGCTGCGCTCACAGGGCGTGGATTTAAGCCAGGTCGGTCAGGATCTCTCTACCATGCTGGGCGGAAACTACGTCAACCGGTTCAGCATTCAGGGGCGCAGCTACAAAGTCATCCCGCAGGTTCAGCGTGTCGAGCGCTTGACGGCCGATCAGCTTTCGCAAATCTACGTGAAGGGATCGGCTGACAAACTCGTGCCGCTCTCTACATTTGCCACGCTGAAGACCACGACCGAACCCCGCTCGCTGAATAAATTTCAGCAGTTGAACGCTGTGCGCATTCAGGGTGTAATTCCGCCGAATGTGCCCCTCGATCAGGCGCTTACGTTTTTGGAAGATCAGGCCAAGCAGATTCTGCCGCAGGGGTTCACCGTGGACTACGCCGGTGAATCGCGTCAGCTTCGAGTGGAGGGCAGCAAATTTCTTGGCACGTTCCTGCTTTCGGCGATCCTGATCTACCTCGTGCTCGCTGCCACGTTCGAGAGCTTCCGCGATCCTTTCATCATTCTCGCCGGCTCGGTTCCGTTGGCCATCTCCGGCGCGCTGATGTTCTCGTTCCTCGGCTTCACGACGCTCAACATCTACAGTCAGGTCGGCCTGATCACTCTCGTTGGCCTGATCGCCAAGAACGGAATTCTGATCGTGGAATTTGCGAACCACCTGCAGGAAAGCGGACGCAGCAAGCTCGAAGCCGTCATCGGCGCCGCAAGTACCCGGCTGCGTCCGATCCTGATGACGACCGCGGCCACCGTCTTCGGCCACTTTCCCCTCGTTCTGGCCAAGGGCCCCGGCGCCGGAGCACGCAACAGCATCGGCATCATGCTGGTAAGCGGCATGATTATTGGCACGGTCTTCACGCTGTTTGTGGTGCCCTCCATCTATATGCTCGTCGCTAAAACTCATACCGCGATCCGGGACGAGGATGACGAGAAGATTACTCTGCGCGAGCCGGTAGCGGCGGCGTTTTGATCGATCCCGTGGAGGCTTTTTTTCGTTCCAGCGCTCTATCTGATTATCGAGGGCTGGCGGGGGCACGGGAAGACGCAGGAAAAGGCTTAGCCGCCACCGTTATTCTTGGAATCTTGCCGTCCTGTCTTCTTTTTGCGCGCTTTGCGCCGCATCTTGGCCATCCATTCGCGCGAATACATGGTACCGCGACACTTGAGCGAGCCGCAGTGGCAGGGCGCAGGGTCCTCGTCGTCGTAGAGGTTGTAGTCCCAGAGCAGTTCCTCGCCGGCGGCAATGTCGCGGAGCGCGAGGAGCCAGACGCGCGCCTTGATTTCATCGATCTCGCAGTTGGGATCGCAGGAATGGTTTAAGTATGCGCCCATCCCTTCGCCATCAATGACGGTCTTACCGTCTTCCAGGCCATAGAGATAAGTGCGTGGTGCGCCGTCATACAACCGGTTGGCCTCCTCCGGACTGATCCGCGGCCCTGAATATTCGACAACACGAGCACCTTTGCGAATAGTCGTGGTGGTGAAGACACCCACCGCATGAATGCGTGATGGACGAATAACCAAAGCCATCCTACTAATTTCGCACGACTACGAGTTTGAAGGAAGACGAAAAGATGAAAGTCCAATTCGGAGTTCGGCGTGGCCTCAGCGAGCAGTCTGTCGGCGCAAGATAAAAATGCCGCTACTGTTCAAGTAACAACAGGACGGCATTGATTTCTTAAAAAAAGATTTGTTGCGCCTACGGATCGTATACCGAACTGCCGTAGCCTTGTTTGCGGGCGGATTCCTGCATGTCGTCCAGGCGTCTTTTCTGTTCTTCCAATTGTTGTTGCATCCGTTCTACGCGCTGCTGCTTTTCCCTCTGCCGCTCGTTCCACCCCACACAACCTTCGACGCAGTTGGCTGGGGCAAAACGAATGGACTCGTTGAGCTCGTCCACCTGTCTTTGCAGCGAGTCGATCTGGTTTTTTTGCGCCACGATCTGCGACTTCCACTGTTCGGGTGGCAGCTTGCCCTCGCTTGAGGTGGCAATAGGCGAGTTGCCTCTTTCATCATTTCTTTTCGAAGAAGCCGAAACTGATTGCGCACGCTCGGGGATCTCTTCATTCGTGATGACCTTGGAGGCCTTAACATCCTTGCCCGGCGAGGTTTTTGACTGCTCCTTTTGCTGACGCTGCTGGCGGGCAAGGTCACCGAGGGATGGCGAATCCTGGCCGCAAAGAGTTCCGACAAACGAAAAAACCACCGCCGCCGGAAGCAAGACGTACACGAGGCCCCACCTTGTGCTCATAGCAAAACCCCTCTTTTGCAGCTAGCCTTGAGAACGCAGGGCTGCTTCAGAAATGTTATCCGCAATAGGCGGTGAACCAGCATTACGAACGGGCCTTGAACGAACGTGCAGGAGCAGTGCGCCTCAGTCCTTCGCCCGGGATGGCGACGTGTACCTGGTAATGAGACTGTCGAGATGCGCCAATAGCGCGCCTGCCTGTCCGTGGATAGTCGGCCATTGAAGCCAGTGAGCATTGAATATGATGTTGCCATAAGTCGAAGTAGTATACGGCAGGAATTTCGCAGGGAATGCGCGCGCGCTAGGACGCAATAGCGTTTGCGGCGATGGCCATGCCGGCCAATCTGCTGCCTGTGATGGCCGGCACGATCTGAATCTGCACCAGACGCGGTACCGAGGTTGTCTCCTTCTTCGCCAGCAGATTGGCCGAGGGAATTCCGGTGCGGGCGAAGGATTTTTCGCAATCCGCGGTAGAAGGACCGCGCATGTTTCCTTCCATAAACGCGAGTCCGGGGCAGCGAGTGCAGGTTGAGCCATGCGCGCACTGCGAGCAACTGGTGAGATCGCGCAAGCGAATCGAGCGGACTTCCTTCAATTGCTCGGAATCGCGCCAGATGTCGATGAAGCGCTGCTGCCGAACGTTGCCGCACGACAGAGGGAACTGCACGCAGGGATAAAACTCTCCGTAAGGAGAAACATAGCAGGCGGTATGACCCGCGCTGCAGGGTAAAGATGCCATGCTGTTTTCGTCGGGCACGGGCGGCGGCGCGCAAAACGCATCGGCGTTACCGACGAAAGCTTCGTCCCGGAACAGTTGGCGAAGAGCGGACTCGCCCGCGTTCAAGTCGAGGATGGAGCGGTCGCCATCCATCATCGGCGTGACCGTTGGATCCAGCGTGCACTCGGCGCCAAGTTCATCCGCGAGCGCCTGGACGCCGTGATAGTCCTGCATATTCTGAGTCATCAAGACGTTGGCCATGACGACCTTCAGACCCTGCGACTTGAGGAAACGGATAGCGTTGACCGACCGCCGTAGCGAGCCGGGAACCTTGGTGATCGCGTCATGCACTTCCGGCCGATGCGAATAGATGCTGACCTGAATCGATTCCACTCCGAGATCGCGGAGACGCGCCGCTTGCGATTCACGAATCAACACCGCATTGGTCTTGAGTTTGATGCAGAAGGTAAGGGAACGCGCGCACTCGAGAATTTCGAAGAAATCCTTGCGAAGAAAAATCTCGCCGCCGCTAAAGGTGAGGATAAAGACGCCGGCTTCGGCCATCTCTTTGAGCAGGTTCTTGATTTCAGACGTGGTCATCTCACCGTGGTCCTCGTGATCGAGATAGCAGTGAACACACTGCTCATTGCAACGGTAAGTGAGATCAATTTGCGCGCTGAAGGGAACGCCCAGCCGCAGCGCCCGCTCGCCCATCTCCTGCATCAGGGCGCTCATGGTTGTTGTTGCTCCTGCACAGGCGCGCCGGTCTTGGCGATTGGCTGCTCTGAGATCGGTTGCTCCGAGATCAGAAGGATGCCATGCTTGGCCAAATCCTGGGCCAGAGACTCGGCATCCCGCTGAGCTTCTTCGGACTTTACTTCGAACTCGGAGCAGATGCGGCGTTCGACGATTTCAGCGAGTGGAGTGGTGCCATCGGCCGCCTTCCACAGAATGGTCGCGGTCGGGTTCAGCGTAAACAGTGTCGAGCCCTGCCCGGACATGACCAGCATTTCTTCGCCCAACATGCGGGCTGCGATTCGCGGACTGCGTGCAACGTAGAGTTTCATATTTATCCAATCAGCTCCCAGACACGGGCATCCGGCACAAAGGTAAGCCGGTGAACCGGCACGCGATGGACGAAGTCGCACGCAGCCTGAAATGCGCAGTGCACCATTTCCTGATCCTCGGCAAAGAAAAGCATGTTGGCCAGCAGTTCACGCCCGGCATCGGCGGCAGCCACGGGCTCGATGCGATTCTCCGGTCCCTGCGCCAGCAGATAAAGCGCTGCCACCGGCGCCGAGGCATTCTCGCCCAGCTTCGCCAACTCTCCAGTGAAAGGCGTTCCGTACGCAATGTACCCGGCGTCTTGCTCCGGCTGCTTGCGGACGTACGAGATCTCGTCGGTAAGAAGTGTGGCATCGGCTGGGGCGAGGCGCGAGATCGTCGTCTTCCCTGCTCCCGAGACCCCGGCAAACAGGAACGCTTTCCCGTTGCGAATGGCGCTGGCGGAGTGCAAGAGGAATCCGCCCTGCCTGGCCAGCACGAGCGTATGCACGATGCGCAGAACGGCGTCGATGGAATATGGGTTTGCGGTCTGGTGAATGCTGCCGCGGCGCGTCACAGGCTCCCACTCAGCGTGAAAATCGCCGCGCTGCAGCAACCAGCGGCCGGAGCGGTAGGTTACGCTCAAATCCGCGTCTGGATCGCAGAATGGAGGCACGGTCAGTTCCACATCGAAATCGTATTCCGCACGTCCCTCATCGCTTACAAAACCGGCATAGCGGTTCTGCAAAATCTCAAGGAAATCCGAGTCGGTCGTGTTTACCCGGACGGGGACGCCGCCGATGGCAATCACCACGCTGTAGCGTTCGACTTGTGTTGCTAGTCCTGGCACGGAAGAACCGATTCCCTTGGAGCCGATTTCTCTGAAATACAAACCATGCGATGCAGATAGACGAGGGCGCGCGCCACAGGAACGGAGCGACGGACAATCTTTGCTGTCAGACGCTGGACCGTTCTCACCTCCGCGGGCACTGCGATCAATTTTCCCCCTCTGATCAGGTAAGCAACCCGGCCCAGCAACTCATTCTCGGCTACAGGACGATCCGGTACGGGCAGCGCGTCGCCCTGCGTAATCCATTGCGGATTCTGAGAATCACCGGCCGTGCCAATCACACGATGAGCGCACAGCTTGCCATGCCGCCCGACAACCACGACATCTCCGATGCGCACTCGATCGTGCATCACCCGCTCGACGACCAGCGTATCCCCGGGCCAGACTGTCGGAAGCATGCTCCAGCCGCTAGCGGGAAATCGAAGTTGACCAAACGAACGCAAGACCTCACTGGCCAGTTCGCATTTCAAGGCGGTGGCAGTATCCCTCGTGGCGTTCCGGGCCAAGCTCATGACACCTTCGTCGGAGGGTTGAGCACGCAATTGGATTGGTCACTGTTCTTGCTACAAGAAAGTGCTGAGGTCACGAAGACCTGTTCGTAACGAAAGCGCGGCTTCTCGTAAGCTTTCTTCTCGATTGCCGCAGGAAGCGGCTCTTCGCTGGATGAATGATTCGTACTCATAATGATGGTTCCTCGTTTAATGCAATGCCGACTGCGATGCCTGCACCGCGCATCCGCCTGTGGTCGCCGAAGTGGTACAAGTCTGGCTGCTCAGAGTGGAGAAGTATACCTGAGAAGCTCCGGCCTGCGTCACCGGGCTTACGGTGTTGTCGATGATAATGCCGCTCGTCCCTCCGGCTGCGGGCATGGCAGCGGTTCCGATCGCGCCAACGTTCGTCCATTTGACGGTGTTGTCGGTCGTGACCCCACTCGCGTTCGCTTTAAACGCCGGAATCGTTGCGCCGGAAGTGCCGGCTGTTGTTACCAACTCAATGTTCCCAGCGGGGTCGAGGATAATGGCCCCCTTAGCGTAGGCATGGGTTTTTATCCAGGCGGCCGGGGTGAAAGCGGAGAGCAGTCCCTGATCCAACCAGTGCACCGTGCCGTCGTCCGTCGTGTCTCCGGCAATCGTCTTCCAGGTTGGAGCCGTGGCGCCCGACGTGCCAGCCTTACTCACGACCTGCATCTGGAGGTGGCTGTCGAGCACTTCCTGACCGACCACATAAGCTGCTGACGCCTTCCAGGGCGTGTCCTTGAAGTTGAAGGCGCATCCGCCCGCGGCGCACTCAGACGACACTCCGTTCGCTTGTGCACTCTCAAAGATCCATTCCGTTGCGCCACCCGTGGCATTCGGATTCAGGATATCGGTCACGGGAGAACACGGCGTAGTGCTGTTGGAAAGAGGTGACAGAGCGGTTACGGTGCCGAAAACACCAGCCTTAATGGGGACTTGATACAGGATTGGAGGCCCTCCGGTGTTGCCGCAGACATAAAGGTTTCCGGTGGCGTTCACAGAATCTTGGTAGGTACTGTCAAAGGCGCCAATATACATTGGACTCGGATTGGGTGTTGTTCCGAAAGGAACGCTATCTCCGACCACCACCTTCGACCCCACGCCGCCAGCGAAACTGGCGGTGAGTTCGTAGACCGCAGCGCAAGCAGTAGTCCCCCCTGTGCAGTCAGTCGTGCCGTCGCTCGACGCGAACACGTACACCAGCCCGAAAGTGGAATCCACGATGGGGCCTTCGACAATCCCTACGCCAAAGTCCAACTGCCCGGACTTGGTTACGGCGGCCGTTTTGGAGTTGACGCGATACAAGAACCCGCCTGCGTCCCCTACAAACACATTCCCCGACACAGAATCGTGAACTGGATCGCTGAGAGGGCTGGGGTCAGTCGGATTTACCTGTACCGGCCATCCGCCGGTCCTCACCTCAGCGAGGGGCCCTGTGAATACCGGCGTGAACTTATGGAGGAAACCAAGGTCATCCCCCACCCAGGCTGTGTCATCACTGTTGTAGTCGTAGAAGGGGGATGAAGCGGTGAAGGCGGGCCCGCCCAAGGAATTGGTAAGCTGAATGGCGGTCATGCAGGGTGCCGTGCAAGTCGTGTACGAGGTGGCGGATACCGAAGCAAGGGTCTTCGGGCTGGTGACACTTTCCGTCGCAGAAGCCGCCCATTTCAGCAAAACCAAGTACGCCTCCTCGCCTGCATTGGTTTGCACAAACGCCACTTGCTTGCCGTTGACCGAGAACACGGGAGAAGTCAGGATCTGGCCGCCGGTGTTGTAGGACCAGTAAACCGAGGGCACGGTGCCGCCGCAGCCGGAATAGAGGTTGTCGTAGGCCACAATGCTGGCTTGCGTGGTCGATCCTTCAAGGCCGGTGCTGTAGACAACAAAATCGGGCTGCGCGGCAGTGCCGCAGTTGGCGGTGGTACCTAGAAACGAGAACTTCGCGGGATAGTTCGAAGCGCCGACGCTGGCCCCGCTGCCCATGCTTTCCTGCCAATCCCGATTCAGTCCTTGATTCTTGCCACGGCGCGACACGTTCGCACCACGCCCCAACTCCAAAGCAAGGTCATCACGACTCTCCGCCGCCGGCAACATCACCGGCAATGCGTTGCGATAGAACTGCTGCCAGTAGCGAGGATCCTGCTGCACCCGCTCGGCCTGTGCCGTCGTTGCTGGTCTGGAAAAGATCAGATGGCGATGGCTCCAGTCGGTGGGCACCGGGATAGTCGCCTCCGGGCTCTGAGCAGCCTGGCCAAACAGGGCTGGAGACAAAGTGAGGACTCCGAAAATTGAGACACCCAAGCGCAGTAGAAGCTGTTGGTTCGTTCTCATTTTTCTCCCTGACGCTTGAGGACAAGTGAAAACCGCCGGAACTTAAGCGGTCGACATCAAAACCTTCCGCCCGTATGCACTTGGACTCTTGGCTGGAAAATAATCATACACCCGGGTGTTTTGAGAGAATCCCGAAAGTTTGCCCGTGGGGGAGAAGATTTCCACAGACATTTCCACTCATGCCGCGGAGCGTGCAGCATGAAAGGCGCGTCGCTTCGAAAAGCGCAGCAGCGGGACCAAGCCTCGAATCAAGCCGGGAGCGTAGATGTAGGAATCTGCTGCGCGCGATTGCGAAGCTCCTCGAACAGAACGGTGCTCAAGTAGCGTTCTCCGAAAGACGGCAAAACCACCACGATCAGCTTTCCCGCATTCTCCTGGCGCCGCGCCACTTGCAGGGCGGCGAAAACCGCGGCTCCAGAAGAAATTCCCACAAAAATGCCTTCTTCCAAAGGCAGCCGCCGCGCCGTGCGAATCGCGTCATCGTTGCTGACCTGGATGATCTCATCAATGAGGTCGGTGCGCAGGATGCTGGGAACAAAACCCGCGCCGATCCCCTGAATCTTGTGCGGACCGGGTTTTCCGCCGGAGAGCACCGGACTTTCCGCCGGCTCAACTGCGATGGCTTTGAACGAGGGTTTCTTCGGCTTGATGTATTCGCTGACGCCGGTGATAGTTCCACCAGTGCCGACGCCCGAGACCAGAAAGTCGACTCGCCCGTCGGTGTCATTCCAAATTTCGGGGCCCGTGGTCTCGAAGTGAATCTTGGGATTGGCCGCATTGTCGAACTGCTGCAGCATGTAACTGTTGGGAGTGTTCGCCAACAACTCCTCCGCTTTGAGGATCGCTCCCTTCATCCCCCGAGGACCGGGGGTAAGAACAATTTCCGCACCGAAAGCCAGCAGCAGCACCCGACGTTCCAAACTCATGGTTTCCGGCATCGTTAGAATCAGTTTGTAGCCCTTGACGGCCGCCACAAAAGCCAGGCCGATGCCGGTATTGCCGCTGGTGGGCTCGATCAACACGGTCTTCCCCGGCTGAATCTTGCCCGCGCGCTCCGCCTCGCTGATCATGCTCACGCCAATGCGGTCCTTTACGCTGCCCACCGGATTTTGGCTTTCCAGTTTGGCCACCACGTCGGCCACGCAGCCTTCCGTGACCCGGTTGAGACGCACCAGTGGAGTGTGGCCGATCAGTTCGGTAACATCGTTTGCAATTTTCATGGTCAGGTCTGCCCTTTCCCGGGTTTTGCGAGACTACCTTGTTGGGGGTTCAGACTCGCAATAAGGCGAGTAACACTACGAACATAATCGCCCTATTAGCCCGAACGCAAGCCGCGGCGGGAAGGTCGAGGATTTGGCGTAAGCAAGTGGGAAACAGCGGTCCTAAAACCTTCACTGTTCTCTACGGAATCGTGGGCTGTTCTCTATAGGATCTACCGGCAAGAACGCTAATGTCCCTGCCTTCAGGCAAAATGTCGGGGTTTCGAGCCGAGGCTGACGTCTGCGGGGCCGGTTAGCCCGGCGAGCCAGCCACGGTCGAAATTTTACGCTGTCCGGGGCCCCATAAACAGGTGCGCCACAAAAAATATAACGGCGAAAAGCAGCAGCAGATGGATTAACCCGCTGGCTACATGGAACATCAGAAAGCCACCAGCCCACAGAATGAGCAGCAGCAACGCAATCACGAGGAAGGGTCCAAATCTCATTTTCCGTCTCCTAAACGCTCTTAACGTTAGCCCCGCAGTATCGAGTCTGTAGGGGTTACTTCGTGATTTATACGTTGCGTCCTCGCGAAAGCATATCGGCAGAAGGCTGTAAATCGACGGGGCCAAAGTAGTAGGAAGAGTGCTGCTAACACGCATCGTGCAAACACAATCTTCGCCTCCCACTTGGTCGTCCGACTGCGGGATGCTTCCTCGATGAGGCCTCGCATTCCTGGTTTGCGGCGGCGGCGGAAAGCCGTCGCCACATCCTCGCTGCAGATCCCATGCAACCTCCTAGCAGGGTTTGACCACCAACGATTGTCTCTGCTGACGCCGTGGGGACTGGCACCACAGCACAGTTGCGCCCGGAGGAAGAGACTTATGAAGGATGCAAAGAAAGACAAGTGTTCTCATGACAATTGCAGCTGTCAGGCAGCGGCCGACAGCAAGTACTGCAGCCCCTATTGCGAAGCCGCAAAGGGAACAGCTGAAATTGCATGCGGCTGCGAGCACTCAACCTGCGCGGGCAAAGTGTCGCCGGTGTAAATATCCGCATCGCTGCATTTGCGGTTCTGGCCCACGTGGCACGACTTGTCAGACATTTCACTCACTCCGAAGAATTAGCACAGGTTGCACTGGAGTCATGCTTTGGCCCGCTCCAAAGAGTTTGCGGCCTTTTCGAAATCATTGATGCTCATCGCTTTTGTGCTGGCGGTGGCGGCATTATTTTTCGGCCGCCAGATCTTTATTCCACTGGCATTGGCCGTGGTGTTGAGTTTCCTGCTTACTCCGCTCGTCGTTCTGCTGGAGAAATGCCGCGTGGGACGTGTTCCGGCAGTGTTCATTGTGCTGGCTCTCTCCTTCGCAGTGGTCGGCACTGTAGGCTGGGGAGTCGCTGGTCAATTGGTAGAGATCATGGTTCACACTCCGGACTACAAGGCCAATCTAGATACTAAAATCCAATCACTTCGGGCTACGAGGGGCGGAAACCTAAGCAAGGCCACCGCCACCGTGCAAGAGCTGAACAAGGAACTCGCCGCAGTCCCCGGGGAGTTTTCTTCGGGCCACGTTCAAGACAAAGACGCGGGAACGGCTCGCGCAGTCCGCCCGATTTCCGTCCAGGTTGCCACGCCTCCATCGAGTTTAGTCCAGGATTTCCGCGCGCTGCTGGGGCCCCTCGCAGGCCCAATCGAGACGACGGCCATCGTAGTAATTTTCACAGTATTCATGCTGGTCAAGCGGGAAGATTTGCGCAATCGAGCTATTCGGCTGGCGGGCCGGGGCCAGTTGAACCTTATGACTCAGGCCCTGGATGATGCCGGCCGCCGGCTCAGCCGCTATCTCTTGCTGCAATTCATGGTCAATGCGGGTTACGGCCTCTTGTTTGGAGTGGCACTCTACTTCGTCGGAGTGCCTCACGCCCTGCTTTGGGGCGTTTTCGCAGCGCTCTTGCGCTTTGTACCATACATCGGCACCCTGATCGCCGCGGCTTTGCCTATCGCGATGGCGCTAGCTGTTTTCCCTGGTTGGCGCCAGGCTGGGCTGACCTTTGTGGTGTTCTTGGTCTTAGAGTTGACGGTCTCTAACATCATTGAGCCCCTTCTCTATGGCGCCCACACCGGCATTTCGTCACTGGCCATCCTTGTGGCTGCCGTTTTTTGGGCGACGCTGTGGGGACCCGTGGGACTGATCCTGTCTACGCCCCTCACTGTCTGTCTGATGGTGCTGGGGCGTTATGTTCCGCAGTTGAGTTTTCTCGAAATAGTGCTGGGGGACGAACCTGTCCTGCCAACAGAGCAGCAGTTCTATCAACGTCTTTTGGCCATGGACCAGGAAGAAGCGAGAACAATCGCGGAAAGCCATCTCAAGGACAATCCTCTGGAAAGCCTCTACGAATCAGTTTTCATTCCAGCTCTCAGGTTGGCGGAACAGGATCATCACGTTGACGGCCTCGATGACGACACCAGAAGGTTCATGCTGCAAAGCACAAAGGAACTGATTGACGATCTCGGGGATCAACTCGCAGACGAGGGGCCATCTGCGAGCGCAGAGAATGACCCGTGCCGCCAATCCATCCGAGACGAGAGCGCGGGATTAAACGCAAATATTGCGTGCGTGCCGGCCAGGAGTGGTCCGGATGAACTGGTCGTGGTCATGCTGGCGCAACTGCTTCGGCACGCCGGGTTTAGCGCTCACGAGCTGAAAGCGGGAACAATGGAAGACACGTTGGCTGCAATTTCGCAGCACGGGTACAACATTGTCTGTGTATCTTCTCTTCCGCCCTTTGCCATCGGGCAGACCCGTGCGCTCTGCAAGAGATTGCAGGCTGGCATTCCCAGTGTAAAGGTCATCGTGGGTTTGTGGAACCTCGAGGGCGGCGTTCCCGGGGCTCGGGAACGACTTGGAGCGGGTTGTTTGAGTGTGGTCACAACCACCCTGACGGACGCGCTCGAACAAGTTCGGCAAGTCGCCAATTCTGCGACCGCGGCGGAGGCACTTGCCGGCCCGGGGTGAAGCCTGGCGCTTGCCTGAGAGTGTCCAGGTCTGGCGCCGGCACTACCAGGGGATTGGTACTCCATGAGACGCTTTGCTGGCCGTCTATCGGTTCTGCTTCTTTCGGTATAGCCATTCCGCAGTCGGTTCAAAAATCCATGGTTTGGCACCGATCATGGCTACTTCCTTGTGACCGCCTGCGTTGGGCTATCATAAGAAAGTGAATTCCAAAGTAAATTTGCTAACCGTCTATATGAATACTAGTCGCGCGCTGCGGGCACTCGCGAACGATCGCAGACTGCAAGTCTTAAGCTGGCTCAAGGACCCGATTAAGCATTTCCCGCCACAAGTGGACGGCGATTTGGTGACGGACGGTGTGTGCGGGGTGCTGATCGCCCGCAAGCTGGGCGTCAGTCAGCCGACCGCGAGCGAACATCTCAAGATCTTGTGCCAGGCCGGGCTGATTCGTCCCAAGCGGATTAAGAAATGGATCTTTTACAAGCGAGATGAGGCCAAAATCGATCACTTGAAGAAGATGGCCTTGGCGAAGCTCTAGGAGAAATGCTCCCGCGATAGCCGGCGCGTTCGGAATCCGCCCACCCCAGCACATTTCCGTCCAAAAACTTTACAAAGAAATCATTTTATGTGACAATAGTTCGTCACTTAGCTAAGTGTTATTTATGACTATCTAGGTTGATGAGAGAAAAGACGAACAAAATCACAGTTTGAGATGTGAGGAGAAGATGGTGTCCATATACGAAAGGCTCGACGCTCTCAACATCGCACTTCCAAAGCTCACATTGCCGGTGGCAGCTTTTGTGCCCTTCCTGCGCAGCGGCAACTTAATTTTCCTGGCTGGCCATATTGCCAAAATCGACAGCAAACCGTGGGTTGGCCAGTTGGGCTCGAATCTCTCTACCGAGCAAGGAAAAAATGCGGCGCGTGCTGTGGCCATCGATCTGATGGGCACGCTTCATGCGGCGGTGGGCGACCTAAACCACATCCAGCGCATCTTGAAGCTGATGGTGCTCGTGAACAGCACTCCCGCATTTACCGAACAACACCTGGTGGCCAATGGGGCGTCGGAACTCTTCGCGCAGGTATTTGGAGATATCGGAATGCACGCTCGCAGCGCCTTCGGAGCGGCTCAACTTCCGTTTGGATCTTGTGTGGAAATTGACCTGATCGCGGAGGTTGACGCTTAATGTCCCAGGCAAAATCTTACCGCTACCTGGTCGTTGACGTCTTCACGACGGAGCCCTTCGCGGGAAATCCGCTGGCGGTCTTTCCAGACGCGTCTGAACTTGACGGGATTACCATGCAAAAGATCGCCCGGGAACTCAACTTGGCGGAAACCGCCTTCGTGCTTCCGGCAACGCGCAAAGATTGCGCGGCACGCGTGCGCATATTTACGCCCGCCAAGGAAATGGCATTCGCCGGACATCCCACAGTTGGCACTGCGTTTGTGCTGTTGCAAGAAGAAACTGTCTCGCGAGGCAGCAGCGCTTTCATTCTGGAAGAGGAAATCGGCCCCATCCCGCTTCGAATTGAAGGAGGCCAGCGCCCGCTTATTTGGTTGCGCATGCCTCCGATTCGCGAAGGCAGATGCTATGACTCCTCTCTCTGCGCAAGAGTGCTGGACCTGGAACCTCAGGACCTGCTTCCAATGAAGCCTCAACTGCTGAGCGCGGGCAATCCCACGCTGGTGGTTGCCGCGAAAGATAAAGCAGTCGTCGATCGCGCATGGCTTGATTTGGCCGGTTTGAAAACTCTAAAGGGAGCGGAGAGCGAGTCCTTCTGCGTCTTCTTGTTTACGCCAACCCCTGACGGGGCGTATTCCCGGATGTTTGCGCCTGAATACGGAATTCCAGAAGATCCAGCGTCCGGGAGTTGCATGGGCCCCTTGGCAGTTCTCATGATGCGGCACGGCCTTATTCCGAATGCTGCGGGAACGCGCTTCGTGAGCGAACAGGGAACGGGTCGTCGCAGCTTGCTACATGTAGAAGTTCAGGGAAAGGAAGCTGCAGACGGAATCTACGTCGGTGGTTATGTCACGCCAATTGTAGAGGCCGTCATGAAGATAGGTTCTCATTAGGACGCAAGCAGGAATTAAATCTGCCCGCAGTCCGCACCGCACAGAAGGAGGCGGTATGAATTGGTCACCATGCCGATGCATGCCCATCGGCGGCGTGTCATCGCCGCTTTGCGGCCAGCGATAAATGGCGGAAGCGAGTGGGAGTCGAACCCACCGGTGACGGGGTAACCCGCCGCCCGCCGGTTTTGA
>PMSQ01000110.1 GCA_003168355.1 Acidobacteriaceae bacterium
TTTTCCGCAGCCTGCTAGGGTAAGACCGCATGGAAGCTTATCGACGCAACGATATTTGGAAGCAAACAGTGCGCTTCCCCAAAGAGCCTTTGTTACTGTTCTCTCCCATTTGCATCGAACTATGGCTATGCCTTTATCGTCGATTTCCGCAGAGTCTTTGTATATCCAAGGCGTCTGGGAGGAAATGGTTGCGGTGGGTATCCAGGGCGTCACTTGATATTGTCCGACCAGTGTACATTCCGCCTGTAAACCATAAGCGTCTTTAAGTGCGACGGGATTACTGTTTACGTATTCATAAAAGTTGGGGCCCGCTTTGAAGCGGATCGGGTCTTCCCCGATGAACCTGCCTACGCGTTCGTCGTAGTAGCGAGCACGGTACTCGTAGATGCCGGTTTCGGAATCGAACTCACGCCCCGTGTATTGGAGTGGGTTCGTAACAGCTCCTGTTGAGGCTGTCAGCATGCCGAAGGAATTGTAAGTGTACGTGTTCGAGACCGTTCCCGTGCCACTGCTGAGCGACGTGACTGAAGCGAGGCCGTCTTGCTCGTAGAAGCTGGTCGTGCCGCTCCGTAGCTGGGCCAGAGGTTCATCAATCGCCGGGCTGTCCGCGTAGTCAGCGACCACGGAGCCGCTGGGAGTCATGGTCTCGATCAGGTTGTCCCCGTCATAAGCGAAGATTCCCGTCCAGGTGGATGAGCCTTTGTAAATTCTGCGTCCGAAGGGATCGTACTTGAAGGCTACCGTTCCGGTGCCGGGAACCACCGCCGACACTAGCCGATTTTCGAAGTCCCAGGAGTAGGATTTGCCGGAGGCGTCGGAGAGGGTATTGCCGTTTGCGTCGTAGCTGTAGCTGCCGAGCGAATTCGAGGTGAGTTCGTTCGACGGATTGTAGCTATAGGTCGGCACGCCGGATGATGACAGTCTATTGCCAACCACATCGTAAGAATAGCTCTCCGTGGTACCCGCACCTTGGGTTACTTGCGTCAGCTCGTAGAGAGCATCGTAAGTGTAATTTGACGTGATCCCGTTCAGGTAGTTCGACTTCGCGGTGCGGTTGCCGGCCGGATCATAAGTGTAGCTCGCACCGTCGACAGCGTTGACTCCTGCTTGGTGCAGCACGCTCAGAAGATGCGACACCGAATCGTAGCTGTAGTTCGTGTTCACTCCATTCGGTCGTGTCAACTGCGTTCTCCGGCTCAGCGCATCATAGGTGAAGCCGAACGATCCCGCCCAAGAGTTCGCCAGTCCATTCAGCCGGTTCAGCGTGTCATAGCCGTAGGTCGTAATGCTGCCGTCGGGCGCCGTCAGCGAGGTGCGGTTCGAGGCCGCATCGTAAGTGTAGCTATTCGTGAACGTTGGCCCGGACAGAAACGCGTACGACGTGCTCGTCCCCACCAGCCGTCCCATGTTGTCGTAGGCAAAGCCGTAGGTTCCAGTCGGATCGCTCACCTGCAGCACCTTGTTCGCCAGGTCGTAGGCGTACTCCACGTTCGTCGTGTCCGGATAGGTCTTCTGCGTCAGCCGGTACAGCGTGTCGTAGAGATACTGAATCGTGTTCCCCTGATTCCGCTAAGTTCTTTGGAATGATGGTGGCCAGGGACGGAGTTGAACCGCCGACGCCAGCCTTTTCAGGGCTGCGCTCTACCACCTGAGCTACCTGGCCACGTTTCGAAACCTACTCGTCCACAGAGGCTTGTTCGTTTCACGCCGATTGTTGCGGGATTGCAACCGGGAAACAGCTCCAATGCTGAACGCTTTTGATTATAACAAAGCTCAGCATTCGCTCAAGCTTAGCAAACGAACTAAGCGACCGCTCTTCTGCGGTACGTAGAAATAGAAACTGCCACGGCGGCGTTTGTGGATAATGGCCCAGTCAAGGCTGACCCCGACCAGGCCAAAGGCGATTCGCCTGCGGTTTATTGTCCTCCAGCCGAGGTGCCGTGATGTCCCAGCCACGACGCGAGTTGGGGTTCCTGTTGCGACTTCAGATCAATGCAGTTGTTGATGCGCTCGATCGACTGCCGGTAGGTCCGTTCCGCCGCTTCGATTTTGTGCGCGGCAAAAAAGTCCACGACCTGATCGCGCATATGTGCATCGCAGAACGAATCGGTGGCGCCCACGACTTCAGCGCTGGCAAAGACCCCACCAGCTTTCTGTACCGCATCCCAGTGCGCCAGAACGAAATCCCAGGCCAGTTTTTCTCCCGCCGGGTTGCTCATCACGCTGGAGATCAAACCCAGCGCATCCTGCGAACGCACATCCGGCGAGATGGCGTAATCCAGCGTCCGTTGCAGCAGCTTGGGGTTGCCGAAACGCGGCAGCGTGAAGAGGGACATGTAGTATTCCTCTGGAGACTTCGCGTTTTTCAACCCGGCCAGCAACCTGTCATAAAACGCCTGATCGCCGGACAATGCCGCCAGCCTGAACGCGCTGCCTGCGAGTTCGCGATCGACTGATGCGGGATTATCCAGAGCCTTGTCGGCGATCTTGCGCGCTTGTGCCAGCACCTCCGGATCACGCGCGTCGTAGCCCAGAGCGTTGAACAAACGCGCCCGCAGCGTTCTCTGCTCGTCGCTCTCGCCCGGCATGGGCTCCCAGCCCACATCTTTGAGCATCGGCGATAGATACTGCCGGAGCCAAACTCGATAGGACTCGCGGTCGCTATCCGTCACTAGATATAGTCCAATAAAGTTCAGCCTTCCGAGAACATCCTCCAGGACCGCGCGATTGCGGTCGCTTCCCAGGCCTTGAGCAAAGGCAAGATAGTCGCCCACCGGCTCGCGTCCCACCCGCACCGATGCCCAGATGTCCGTTTGCAAAGCAATCCGCTCCGCCGGGGAAAGCTTGCTCTCGGCGTCATTCGCGAGGGCTCGCACTGCATCGGGTTGGTAGCCGACGCGGTAGTACCCAGTCGCACCCGCGTTTGCCAGCACCCAGGAGGAACAACCCGGTAGCGTGAAGGCCTCTTGCCTTTTGGTGAGCAGTTCGCACTTTGGCGCACCGTTGCCGGCTGACGACTTCATGCACAAGGGAACCTGCCAAAGCTGATCATTCGGCGCCTGGAACTTCTCGCGGTCGTAGTAGTAGCGGCGCTGATCCAGGGTCACGGTAGTAGAACCGCCGGAGCACTGCGATTTCACGTTGATGATCGGCACGCCCGCCTGTTTCACAAAAGTGGGCATGATCTGATTGACGGGCTTCTTCGAGGTCTTCGTCTGTGCATCCCAGAAGTCGTCCGCCGTCGCGTTGGCATATTGATGTTGCTGGATGTAGGCGTTGACGCCTGCACGGAAAGTCTCTTCACCCAAGTAGGACTCCAGCATTCTTAACACTGCGGCGGCCTTGCCGTAGGCGATTCCGTCGAACAATTCCTGAATCTGCGCCGGAGTTTCTGCCGCCTGGTGAATTGGACGCGTGTTCGCCAGCGAGTCGGTGTTCATAGTCCCGCCGGTCCCGCTAACATCGTCCAAATTGAAATTCCACTCGGGCTTCCATGCCTCAATGGGCTTGCTCGACATCCATGTGGCGAAACCCTCGTTGAGCCAGATATCGTCCCACCACTTCATCGTGACCAGATCGCCAAACCACTGGTGAGCCATCTCATGCGCAATCACCGAAGCGATGGTCTTCTTCAAGTCGACGGAACCCTGCTTTTCATCGATCAGCAAAATCACTTCGCGAAACGTAATGCAGCCGGTATTCTCCATTGCGCCCGCGGAAAAATCCGGCAGACCGACCAGATCCAGTTTGCCGTACGGATACTTGATGCTGAAATATTTATCGTAGTAGCTGAGAACGTGCTCGGCTGATTCCAAAGCAAACTTCCCCATCTCTTTCTTGCCGGGAGTGCTGTAGACGCGAATTGGAATACCGTCGGCTTCACCCTCAATGTACTCAAAATTTCCCACCACCAGCGCCGCCAGATACGGAGACATCTTGGCCGTGGTGGCAAAGCGGACCGTGTGCTTGTCGCCGGGGCCGGGCATATCCGAGACAATCTTCTGGTTCGAGATTGCCACTAGGCCTTTGTCGGCAACCGCCGTAATGTCGAAGGTGGCTTTGTAATCCGGCTCATCGAATGACGGAAATGCGCGCCGGGCGTCGGTGGCCTCGAATTGCGAGGCGGCATATTTGCGGCCTTGATCATCTTTCCCCAGGTACAAGCCGCGCATCTCGCTGTTGAGGATGCCGGCGTATGTGATGTGGATCGTAGCGGCGCCCGGAGCCAGGGGCTTCTCGAGCGTGAGCACGGCGATCTCCTTCTCTTTGTCACAGGTTCCGGAAGCTTTTTGCGTCGTGCCGCCGCTGGTGATTGTGATGTCGTGGAAATCGATCTCCGCCGCGTTCAGAGTAATCTCCGAAGTCGGCTTCAGAACCTGGATGGAAATCGTCTCATCCCCAGCGAACGTGGCCGTCTCAAGATCGGGGGTAAAGGTGAGTTTGTAATTCTCTGGCCGGGCCACCTCGGGCAGCCGTTGCGCCCCTGCCATGGAAAATATCGCCAACACAAAGATGATTGAAGCAAGAATTCGTTTCATAGCATTCCTCGGAGATTCGTTTGCATTCATTTCGTCACAGAACCAGCTTCAGGGATCGATCGCAGGGAAAAAGTTCAGCCACGCTCCACAAGACGCAAGTATCGCTCCTCAGTGTATACGGAAAGTCCGCCTCGAAAGTTCACTGCGATCACACAACCACCCCGTTCACCACCGTCATCGAGCAGCGGTTAGCCCCGAACCAGTAGGGAATCTCGCGGTAGTCATCGACCGCAAATACTGACAAATCAGCGTCTTTCCCCGGCTCGATCGTGCCTTTTCGCTCCGCAATCCGCAGCGCCCAGGCCCCGTTAATGGTGGCGGCCGCAATGGCCTCCGCCGGCGACATCTTCATGTGCGTGCAGGCCAGCGACATTGCCATCGGCATGCTTACGGTCGGCGACGTGCCCGGGTTGTAGTCCGTCGCGAGTGCTACCGCCACGCCCGCGTCAATCAACTTGCGCGCCGGAGGATATTCCTTCAGTCCCAGAAAATAATTCGCCCCCGGCACCAGCGTGGCGACGGTGTTGCGCCTGGCCAACTCCGCGATGTCGTCTTCGTTTACGTGGTCCATGTGATCAAATGACGCCGGATTGAAGCGCAACAATGGCCGCAATACCGTCTCGGATAGCTGACCCACGTGAGCCCGCACGCTGAGACTGTGCTGTCCGGCGGCTTCAAAAATCTGTTCGGTCTCCGCCGCCGTAAACGCCCCCTGGTCGCAGAAGACATCGACGAACCGGGCGAGCTTCCGCTTCGCTGCCTGCGGAATCATCTCTTTACAGACGATCTCAACATACTTTTGTGAGCGACCCTGAAATTCTTTTGGGACGACATGCGCTCCTAGAAGGGTGGGGATAACCGTCCCCGGCCACTGGGATGCAGCTTCGCGGATCGCTTCCAGCGATTTCATTTCCGATTCGACCGTCAGCCCGTAGCCCGACTTGGCCTCAACGGTAGTAGTGCCGTGCGCTGCCATGTCGCGCAGCACGGCTAGGACTCTCTCCACCAGAACCCGCTTCCCTGCCCTGCGCACGCCCTCCATGCTCGACCGGATGCCGCCCCCGGCCGCGGCGATCTCTTCGTAGGACGTGCCCTTGATGCGCTCCTCAAAATCCACCAGCCGCGGGCTGATAAAAACAGGATGGGTATGGGAATCGACGAACCCGGGTAGGACGACTTTGCCCGCGCAGTCGATCTCGGTAATTTTCTTACGGTTCCTCTTCAGCCAAGGATCGCGCAACGCGTCTTCGGTCGTGCCTACGGAAACGATCTTCCCTCCGAGACACAGGACGACTCCGTCTTCGATGATGCCAAGTTCTTTAAGGTCGGGACCGCGGCGGGGGCCGGGCTTGCCGGAGGAAAACTGTAACGTGAGCAGTTGGCCAATATTGGCTAGCAACAACGCTCGGTTAGATCGGGATTTGGTGCTCCGGTTTGAACTCAAGCAGCGAATAGTTTAACAGGCAAAAGCCGGTATCAAGACCTTGATATTGGAATGCTAACGCCCGTCTTCTTCGCAAACTCCTTCGCTTCGTCATAACCCGCATCCACGTGCCGAATCACGCCCATCCCCGGATCGGTCGTCAGCACACGCTCGATGCGCTTCGCCATCTCGTCCGTCCCGTCGGCCACGGTGACTTGCCCAGCGTGCAGCGAGTATCCGATGCCCACGCCGCCACCGTTGTGAATCGACACCCACGACGCGCCCGCCGCCGTATTCAGCAAAGCATTCAGCAGCGGCCAGTCCGCAACCGCATCCGAGCCGTCCTTCATGCTCTCGGTTTCGCGGAACGGAGACGCGACCGAGCCGCAGTCAAGATGGTCGCGGCCAATCACGATCGGCGCTTTGATCTTCCCTTTCTTCACCAAGTCGTTCATAGCAAGTCCGAACTGTGCCCGCTCGCCGTATCCCAGCCAGCAGATACGCGCCGGCAATCCCTGAAACTTGATGCGCTTGCGCGCCAGATCAATCCAGCGGCGCAGGCTGCGGTTCTCGGGAAACAATTCTAGAACCAAGTCGTCGGTGACATGAATGTCCGATGCCTCGCCCGAAAGCGCCACCCAGCGAAACGGCCCGCGCCCCTCGCAAAATAGCGGACGAATATAGGCCGGCACGAACCCGGGAAAGTCGTAGGCATTCTTCACCCCGCGCTGAAAGGCAAAGGTGCGGATGTTGTTTCCGTAGTCAAACGTCACCGACCCCATCTTCTGCAGCCGCAACATACCGTCGACATGAGCCGCCATGGCGTCAAGCGATTTTTCCTGATACGTCTTGGGATCGCGCTTCCGCAGTTCGATCGCCTCCACGAAAGTCATGCCGTTCGGCACATATCCATTCAGCGGATCGTGCGCGGAAGTCTGATCGGTCAAAATGTCAGGCACCACGCCGCGTTCGGCCAGCTCCGGAATCACATCCGCGCAATTCCCCACCAGCCCCACTGAGACGTTTTCCTTCTTCCGCACCGCATTCTTCAAAATGCGCAACGCTTCGTCAAGCGTGTTCACCATGAAGTCGCAATAGCCGGTCTTCAGGCGTTTCTTGATGCGTTCCGGATCGACGTCAATCCCTAGAAATGCAGCCCCCGTCATGGTCGCGGCCAGAGGCTGCGCTCCACCCATGCCGCCCATGCCGCCTGAGACAATCAGCTTGCCCGCAAGCTCTCCGCCGAAATGTTTTTCGCCCGCCGCCGAAAACGTTTCAAACGTCCCCTGCACAATTCCCTGCGAGCCGATGTAAATCCACGACCCCGCCGTCATCTGGCCATACATCATCAGACCGGCGCGCTCCAGTTCGTTGAACTTCTCCCAGTTCGACCAATGGCCAACGAGATTCGAGTTCGCGATTAAAACGCGCGGCGCATGATCGTGCGTCTTGAACACGCCGACGGGCTTGCCCGACTGCACCAGCAAAGTCTCGTCGTTCTCCAGATTCTTAAGGCTCGCAATGATGGCGTGGTATGCCTCCCAACTCCGCGCCGCCCGCCCGGTTCCGCCGTAGACGATAAGATCCTGCGGACGCTCGGCGACCTCTTCATCGAGGTTGTTCATGAGCATGCGCATGGCGGCTTCCTGCTGCCAGCCTTTGCAGATGATGGAGTTGCCACGCGGGGCGCGAATGGACGCGGGAGCCTGCCTGAGTTCCGAATCAACGGGCATGAATAGATGTTACTTGCTGAGTGTGGAAGAGTTCAACGTGGCAATAGCGAGAGCGGAGGCTGGGCGGGCGGTGCTTACCACGATGAATAAGCCGTGCCTTCGCTGGAAAGCGCGTTCGACGCCGAATGCACATCGCAGATGCCCGGGTCCTGCTGGTCTAGGGACGACAGCTCGTCACACGTTGGCGCTTCCCAGTTCGCTTCGTTGGTCATCGGATCCTTGGGAATTTGCTTGATGTAGCCCCCCTGCACCAGGTCATCCAGCGATTGCGGCGCCTTTTGCTTGTCGAGGGTGTACTGGCTGATCAGCTTGCGCATCTCGAACAGGTCATTATGCAGCACGGACTCCCGCGACCGCAGGATTGACTGCGTGTAAATAGGAAGCGCAATGGACAGCAGTATCCCGATGATCACGATCACGATCATCATTTCGAGCAACGTATACCCCTGGTTCCACCTGGCCAAGCTCCGACTAGTGGAGATCCGTTCGCTTTTGAACCTTCTTACCATTACCAATCCTTATATTTCGTGTCATCCAGCGCCGTGCCCTGCGATTTGGTATAGACGTCAAACACGCTCTGCCCGCCCCAGGAATCGGAATCCGGATCGTCCTGCATGGAACGCAAGCCCCACTCCGTAGTGCCCGTCATGGGATCAACAGGAATTTTGCGCAGGAAGCGAATCTTCTTGCCCTGCACATCCACGCCTTTCACCAGGGTTTCGAGATCGGGTGGATAGTTCTGGCTGTCCACCTTAGTTTGGAATCCACCCCGGTCCGCCGCGTCTTTATAACGATCAATGGCGTCGCGCATCTCCCATAAATCGAATCGCAACTCGCGTTCCTTTTCCCGCTGGATGGTCACCCGCGCCAGCGGAATCACCATTGTCGAGAGAACTACCAGGATGGCTGTAGCGATGATCAACTCAAGGAGCGTAAAGCCCGGTTCGGACCTCCTGCCCTGCCCCTGATGGAATCTGTGTAGCTTCATCTTCTATTCTCGGATTGGAAAACCGCGCCGGTCGTCGATTTATTACACCGACCTATTGCACAGTGACCGACGCCTGAGCTCCATTCACCGTGATGGACTGTTGACCGGGATCGCGCGCTCCACCTCGCGTGATCGTCAGCGGAGTCTGTCCGCCGGCCTTCGCCTGAAATGTCAGAGTGACCACGGCGCCCTGGCCGGAAACTCCACCCGCCCCCGGCGGCCGTGTTGCCGTGATCTGCAACGTTCCCGTGGTCTCATCTTCGCGATGCACCAGGGCCACGGCCTGCCCATCCTGAGAAAGGAAGCCGCCGTTGGAAACGTTGACCAACTGCAGCTTGGCCGGATCGTAATTCATCTGTACCGGCACAGAGTAGACATTCTGCGCTCCGGAAATCAGCAGGTTCACAACAAATGTGCTGCCTTTCGCAGCTGTGATCTGTCCCGGATCAAACAGGAAGTTTGTCCCGCTCAGCGCCGTGGGATTCGCGGCCTGGTTGGGAGTTTGATTCGCCGGCGGCTGATTCGCCGGGGTTTGCACTCCCGGAGCCTGACTCATGGGAGGCTGCACCGCCGGAGCAACCGCTGCGGCCGGCCTGCTGACGTGCCGCAGCGCGATTGTGTTTGCAGTCCCAATATCAAGCTGACGCTGGTTCAACTCGCTGACCATGGTTCCGCGAACCACGTGCGGAGTGATCACAAATACCGTCTCATCCTGCTCATGGTCCTGCGTCGTCTGCCCAAAGAGGTATTTCAAGATTGGAATCTGCGTCAGCCCCGGGATTCCGGCCAGCGACCTGGTCTCGGAATCATCCAGGATCCCGCCTATCATGCTCGATTCCCCGTCCCGTAGGCGGATTTCGTGCTCGATCTTCTTCTGGCCAATAATAGGCTGGCTGATGCCGCCGATGCTCGACTGACCCACAACCGAGGAGATTTCCATCGAGATCTTCAGCGTGACATCCCGGTCCCCGTGTACGTGCGGCGTGACGTCGATGTTCACGCCCACATCCAGGTATTGAAACTGCGTGTTCACCAGCGGGTTAATACCCACGCCACCGATTCCGGGCTGGAACGATCCGGTGGCTACCGGCACGCGTTCGCCAATCTTGAGCGTAGCTTTCTGGTTATCGAGCGCGCGAACCTGAGGATTCTGTATCATCTTTGTGTCGCTGTCGCCCATCACGGCTGACAAGTTGGCGGAACCGATCGACACCTGAAAATCAGTGGCGTTCAAGCTGCCCAGCGTGTTCAACTCCAACCCGGACGAACTCGCCGCCGTTGACGTGGTAGTTGTGGTAGTGGCGGTTGTCCCAGTACTTACATTGGCCTGCAGAGTGACCGTGGCGCTGGTGGGCGGGCTCAATCCCAGGGTGCGCGATTTGTCCTTGCTGATCTGCAAGACCGCGATGTCGACGATCACTTCCGGGCGCGCCTTATCCAGATCTTCCACCAGCTTTTCCGCCAGCGCGATCTGGTCGGGCGTGCCCCGCACCACCAGCGCATTCTGCGAGAGCAACTGCTGCACGCGCTGCACGTCCAGCACGGCGCGGATCGCGTTCACCACATCCTGCAACTCGGTAGGCTGCGACAGGTTCGTCAGGTAAAACGTCTTCAGGACGCTTTGTTCCAATTCCTTGCGCTTCGCCGGATTATCCTGCGCCACGAAAATGGTATTCCCCGTCACCGGACGCCAGAAGGTTTTCGACTCCAGCGCCGTAATCTCCAGCGCGTCTTCCAGCGTTACTCCGTTCAGCTCGACCCGAATGCGCCGCGAGGTATAGTCAGGATCGAAGAGCACATTGATCCCCGCGATTTTTCCGACGGTCTCATAGATCACCTTGCTGTCATCGGTGGCCTTGATTGTGAGGGGGGTGTTCGAGATGGGAACCAGTTCTACCGGGCCGCCTGCTTCCTTGATCTTCCGCTCCAGGCTGCTAGGCGGACCTGCGGCCTGCGGCGGCGGATTTTCCTTATCGTTAATCATCTGCAGGGTGCGTTTCAACTCCTGCTGCGCCATAAATAGCGATGGATCGATCTGAATCGCCTTTTGGAATTCGGCCACCGCATCCTGCAGCTTGCCTTCGTCGCGAAGCACTTGTCCGCGATGGACAATGTCCTGGGCAGCTTTGGAACGCATGCGCTCGAACGAGGTTCGGTAGCGCAGGTCCTTTGGCTTCAGGTCGTAAGCCTGCTTGTAGAGATCGTAAGCAGCCTCGTAATTCTGCCGGGCCTCGGCGTCCTGGCCTTTTTCGTAAATACTCTTGGCCTTATCGGCGATGGCGGGTACGATAGCAAGCAAAACCAGCAGCCCAACGGCCACAGGCATCAGACGTCTCATTCGTCAATCCTCGTCTAAAAATCTTCCCCGGAAGTCTTCGCCGGACAAACCATTCTTACGCCCTCAGCCCGCAAACCTGGGATCCAATGACGCATGTACGGAGTACTTTTGCTGCGATTATAGCATCGCGATTCCTTACTCCCCATGTGATTGTGCCCACGGCAGTTACACTCTTTAGTCTTAGTCCCAACGAGGGACCTCGGGCTTCAGCCGTCGGGCTGCGGCTAAACCTTTCTTTCAAATCCGCGCAATCTTACGGCCAGACTCTCAGGTTTGGCCGAAGCCCGATAGCCGAAGCCCGATAGCCGAAGCCCGATGTTAAGATTGAACCCAGCCCATGCCCCGCCAGTCCACGCACCAGACCAAGCCCAGCCCGGAGAAAGCCCCGCGCCGCGAGCCTACGGCCTCCGGCCAGCGTGATGCCGCCGTTAATAGGATCGCTTCTCGTAACTACTTCTTGCTGGAAAAATTTGAGTGTGGCGTGGTCCTTACCGGAACCGAGGCCAAATCGGTCCGCAGCGGCCTCGCCAACCTCAAAGATTCCTACGGTCTGGTCAAAAACGGCGAACTCTGGCTGCTCAACGCCCACATCGGCCCCTACGAGCACGGCAACATNNCGCACCCGCAAGCTGCTCATGCACAAAGAAGAAATCCGCAAGCTGATCGGCAAAACGCAGCAAAAAGGACTCACCCTAATCCCCGTCCGCATGTACTTCAAGAACGGCAAAGTAAAAGTCGAATTAGCCCTGGCCAAAGGCAAGCAGCTCTGGGACAAACGCGAAACCGAACGCCGCCGCACGGCGGATAAAGAAGCCCGAGACGCCATTGGGCGCAGCCGGAAGGCGTAGGTTTCGTAGCGCCGCCGTCCCGGCGGCTTGGCGGCAAGGGCCAGTAAGGTTTAGGGGGGACAGCCGCCCTCGGCTGTCCGGTTTCAGACGTCCGTAACGACCACTTTCCGGTTGTAATCTGATCCGACTTTCTCTTACCCTGAGAGATGAATTTGGAGAAGCGATCACCGTGACCATCAACCTCACGCCAGAACAAGAGAGTCGGCTGCAAGCAATCATGAGTCGTGGCGCCTACGCCTCCGTTGAGGAGGTTGTCGAAGCTGCCTTGGCGGCGGTCGAACAGCGCACTCTGCCGGGGTTTGCCGGGACACCTGACGAACTTGACACGTTGCTCTCGGAAGGGCTGGCATCCGAGGAATTCACGGAATCCGACTTTTGGGGCTCCGTCAACCAACGCACTGACGGCTTGCTGGCCCAGCATAAGTCCGGCTCGCGGTCGTGAAGGTTTCTCTACCGGCAAACAGCCAGCGACGACCTTATTCGCCAGTTTCGCTACTACCTCGTGAACCAGAATCTTCCGGAGATCGCCCTCCGTTTCAGAGCTGCCGTCCGTCACACGATTGAGTCGTTGCGGGCACATCCTCTTGTAGGGGCGCGCTATCGTTCGACGAAACCGGAACTTCAAAACCTGCGATCATGGCCGGTGGCAGGGTTCGAGGCCATCCGGATTTACTATCTTGCGGATACTGACGCGATTTTGGCGGCGTCATCCTGAGCGCAGCCGTTCTTCAGGCGGAGCGAAGGATCTCCCGCGCCTAGGCCCGGGCGCCCGCGTCCCGCCGCATTCGCGAGAAGTGGGTTTGGGGGAAATCCACAAACCGGCTGTGACATCCAACCTTGTCCACAGCCCACCACATGCGCGATCATGGTCGAGGCCGTGACGGTTGGCAGAAGCCAACTCGTCGCGCCCCTAAGTCTTTTGTTTGCGGTATTCTAGTATCTAAGTTCTTTGAAAATCGTATTTTGCAGGGAATTTCCTGCCAACGTGGTGACTCCAGTGCTGGAGGGGGGAGGGGGGATAACCCCGATTTTCAGCGTAGGAGCGAGCGATCCACCGCTCGCTGCGACGCCGCCCCGAACTTTATTTTCCGGTCGAATCCGCAGATGAAAACCGTAAACCTGAAAGCCGGCATGCCGCTGGTACAGGAGGCCCTCCAGCATCTCGACCGCGAACTGGCACTCGCGCGCCAGGAAAAAGCAAAGCTGCTCAAGCTGGTTCACGGTTATGGCTCGACCGGCACGGGCGGCGACATGCGCATCGCCGTGCAAAAGCGTTTGCTGGAGATGGCGGAGAACGGTCAGATTCGCGGCTGCATTTTCGGCGAGAACTGGTCGAAGTCAGACGACGCGACTTGGAAGCTTCTGCAATCGCGCCCCGAACTCAAGAACGACTCCGACCTCGGTCGGCGTAATCGGGGAATCACGATCGTTTTGCTGTAGCCCGCCCCGCGAGCGGGAAGATTTTCTCCTAGTAGTCCGATGAGGGTAGTCCTACGAGACCTGCGGTTCCGGCGGCACACTGGGAATCACCGGCGCAGGAGCCGGCTCATTCACCACCGGCAACGCTACCGGCACGGGCGTGAAGGACTCTACCGCAATCGGCGCCACCATGTTCTGCAGGTAGTAGGTCACCGCCACGCCGCGCTGCCAGAAACGCGGAATCAACAGCAACAGCAGCGTTAACTGGCTGACGATGATCGCGCTCAACACGCTGGAAGGCGGAACAAACTTGATCCACACGAAGAGCCCTGCCATCAGCACGATCGCCGCCACAATCGTGGTCACCACATAACTTGCCAGCAGCCGTCCCAGGTTCCGCCAGGTATGCCGGAAACCCGCGCCAATCGACTTCCGCACCGCGCGCTGATCGCTCAGCACCACGTCCGCTTGCGCCAGATCAAACCAGATGCGTAACGCTGCCATCACTAGAAAAATCACCGCCAGGCCCGCGAACTGCACCTCCGGCAGCAGCAGTTCGTTTGTGCTCTCCGCGGCTTTTTTCTCCAGCACGCCATGGAGGCCGAACAGCGCCGCGGCCACAATTCCCATCACGATTCCCGCAACAATCATCAGCCGGATAAACCGCCACAAATTCCGCCCGCAGGCGCGGAAGAAATCCTCTCGCGGCAGTCGGTAGGTGGAAGCATAACCTTGCAGCACTCCTGGCAAGAACAGCGCGGTCGCGATGAAAAACAGAAAAGCAAAGTGCAACCCCGCGATTCTGGAAGCATGGGTCGGACCAAATTCAGGCTGCGCAAACATTTCGATCAATACGCCGACATCCAGACTGTGCACCAGGCGTTCGGACCGCAGGCTGTGATCCAGGAAGTCGTGCGCCTGATTGTTAAACGACGCGGCGCCCAAGCACGCCAGCGCCAAATTCAACAAGTAGAACCAAATGATATAGCGCTTGTTGCGCCCGACCCTGTCCCAGCCGCCGCTTAATAAACCTTGATGGTCTGCCATTCGTATCCGCCTCAATTCTCGTCGCCCGCTTTTGCTGAGGCCCGATGATCCTTCGGCCTCACCCAGCCAAGGCTCCGGCCTCTAAACGGCCCACCAGGCCAGCGCCTGGCCCAACCATTGCGTCATGAACACCCAATAATTCGTCAGCTTCCGTGCTGGCCTTCCATACGCTTCGGCCCTGTAACTGTTGTTGAAGTCGTTTCGGTCAATCTGGATTTTGTGGTCCGGATCAATGTCCGCCGACTCGATCTTGGCTTTTTTCTCGTACGTGAATTTGGTCCAGCGGCTCGCTCCGTCCCAATGCTCGCGAACCTTTTCGCCGTTGTCGAACTTGATCTCTACCTCCACCGGCATGACGAAATCTCCCTTACGCTGCAGCCAGACATAAGAGCGATAGACGGTATTCTTGTCCTTCTGCGATGCGCTCTTTTTCTCTTCGTACCAGTTCACCGGGAAAGATTCGGCCTTCAGCACTTTGTAATCCATCACCTGCGAGCCGTAGATGGCCTGGTCGAAGTACCAACGCAAATTCTGGCCTGAAACTTCCTCAATCGTCTTCAGGAAGTCTTCCTTGGTGGGATGAGTGAAGCGATACCTCATGAAGTAAGTGCGCATCGCCTTAGCCATCACGTCTTCGCCGATGATGCCTTCCAGCGTCAGCAGCACGCTCGCGGTCTTGCCGTAAGTGATTCCGGCGTAAGAGCTATTATTGTAGTAGTCGTACGCCTTCTGCGCGATTGGGTCGAGATCGGCCACACTTGCGTAGCTGCCCCGTTGCATCTCCCGCTCGCCCACAGTGGCGCCCGCCAAATTCAGAATAGAGGTCCTTTTGCCCAGAATCGAATCCAGCACCTTTACTTCCGAATAGCTATTAATGCCCTCGTCCATCCAGGCATCTTCAAACTCATTCGTCGCCACCATGCCGTACCAGTACTGGTGCCCGAACTCGTGTTCAATCACAAGCTCTGGTAGCTTCAATCCTTCCGGCATAAACCAACTGGTGTCGCCGGTAATAAATGTTGGATATTCCATCCCGCCCGCTTCCGCACTTTCAGGATCGACGAGCGTAATGGTTTTATAGGGATACGGTCCGTACCAGCTCTCAAAGTGTTCCAGTGACTCTCGCAGAATTTTTTCGTGCCGCCCGACCTGGCTCCAGTGCGCGGGCTGCATCAGGATGCGCATCTGCACCGGGCCCATCTGCCCCTGGAACACGCCGTCTTCTTTCACCTTATAGCGCGGGCTGGCGGTCCAGGCGAAATCGTGGATGTCATCGCCGTGGTAGGTAAATGTCCTGGCGTTGTCGGAGTCCTTTTGGTCAATCAGGACGCCGCTGGCGCCCACGATTTCGTTCTTCGGGACCGTCAGCTTGACGTCGAAAACGCCAAAGTCGGCAAAGAATTCAGTGAAGGCGTGATACTGATGGCAATTCCACGCTCCGTGCCAGAACACGCCAACCTTCGGAAACCACTGCCCGCCCAGCACGAAATCGTGCTTCCATCCTGAGCGCGCCTGCGTTTCCGGAAACTTAGTTTGGAACGCAATCTTGAACTGAACGTACTCGCCCGGAGCAATCGGCTTAGGCAGATGCACATCGACAACAGTCTTATCGTCTTTATTTCCGTCATCGGGCTGGATGTATTGCACCTTCGAAGTCAAATCGCCCTGGCCTACGACTTCGAGGCTCTTAATCTCTTCTGATCCGTAGTCCTTGTCTTCCCACTTCTCATAACTGACATCGCGGCCACCTTCGACCTTGGTCTCGCGCACCCAGGTAGCATTCGGCTGAAACGCATTCTGATAAAGATGAAAAGGAAAATGGTCGAGCGCCTGCCCGGTCAGGTTGTGATAGGTAAGCACCTCGGTTGCGTCGACGGTATGCTTCGTCGCGTCATATTTCGCGTCGATCTCGTAATGCACTACGCGTTGCGACATCGGAGTCGCCGAATTGATCGCCAGCGTGGTGTCAGGAATCGCCTGCGGCCCGGAAGTGATCGATGCAGCACTGGCAACGGAAGCCGCCGCCAATGCTCCCTGCGGGGCAGCCGCCCTGGCCGCGTGTTGCTGCACTAGGAGGGAAAGCATAACAACCGACACCACCGGGAAGAACAAAATCATCCACCGGATTTTCATCAAACAAACCTCTGTTTTCTCTGTGGGATGGAATCATACCGCAGGCGGTCGACTGCCGTCATCCCGCGAACCGAGGATACGATGCAACCGTCGCGGAAGTACCGTTATGTCCATCTGTTCGTTGGAGATCGCGCGAGTGCGGTGCGGACATACTTTTGCAAAACTCGACAAATCTTTGCATCCAAAGCATTTTGAGGCAGGTATTCTACCCTTGGCTGGTTCTGCGCTGCCGACTGGGCACCACAGAGTCTACGATCCGGTCCGCTCCAGCAATGCGATTCCTAGCCGGTAGAACGCCATGAAAGCTGCTCTCGTCGCGCTCCTTTTCGCCGCTTCCGCTTTCGCCCAGGACCAAGCTGCCATTACAGCCGCCGAAGCTACCTGCGGCGCCAAGGACGTCAAGTTCGAAGCTAAGCAAGACTCTACCCAGCATCCCACTCCTCAGCCGGAACCTGGGAAGGCGTTGGTCTACGTGGTTTTGGATCTGGGACAATGCTCCGCGTGTACAAGCCACACCAGCGTGTTCTACACCGATGTGGAATATGCTCTCACCAAAGTTGGCATGGATGGTGCGTGGGTTGGAGCCAATCATGGATCATCCTACTTCTTCTTCGCCGCCGACCGCGGTGAGCATCATCTGTGCATCAACTGGCAATCGCGGCTGGACATACGCTCCCGAGCGTTAGCCATGGCCAGTTTCACCGCTGAAGAGGGAAAAGTCTATTACTTCCGCGAGCGAATCTTCCCCGGAGCCCACGACTACTCGTTCGATTTGGACTCGATCAACAGCGACGAAGGCAAGTACCTGGTGGCCTCTTCTCCACTCAGCGTCTCGCATCCCAAGAAATAGGATCGGCAAAGTAGCCGTCATTCACCGGGTTCGCGAATCGTCATTCCACTGCCGACGAACTCAGCGGACGCGGCGTTGTTCCCTGACTGACTAGATTCATAAAGTTCGATTCCGCCAGGCGCGACGGGTGGACTTCGCCGCTCAGTCCGAAGAAGCGGCAGAAGCTCATGATCAATGGCCGCCAGCGCAACGGATCGATGTGGGGCCGCGCCCCGTCACCTACCAACAGCCGTTCGTCAACGTGCAGTTTTACAATGTGCACCTCGAACACGTTCGCGCTCACGTTCTTGCCGAAGGGACGGAAATCGTGCACGATGCCCTCCATCTGCACCGGGCACTCGCCTACTCGCGGCGGCGCTACGGATGCCGACTTCACGGGTGTGAACCCGGAGATGCCGAATTTATCTGGTTCATGACGATAACCCCATTTGCGTTTCTTATCCGGCACGGGGTCCTTACCGGTGGTGAGCGCGAGCCGGTCGACCTGCGTGGCCAGATTTTCGGAAGGCAGATTGATCACGCATTCGCGGGTGCGGATGAGGTTGTCGGAGGTCTGGCCCATCTGTCCGAGTCCGAGCATACAACTCCAACCGAGCCACCAAGCTGACGACATCGGAGCCAAATTTGGCGTGCCGTTTGGATTTATCGTGCTGATGAGCGCTACTGGCGTTCCGAAATAAAGAATAGTCGGTTCAATCGTCTTGTGCATGGGCCGACGATATCGGCTTGCCCGTGGACGCACTATCCGCTTCTTGCGGTGCAATTCAAATTCCGCTCCAGGCCGCTTGCCGAGCCCGCGGGAACCTCCTCTTGCGCTTCTGCCTCCTTGCCGACGATACTGGAGTGTTCCCTGGCAAACTGTCTAAAACATTATGAAAACTACGCTCTCGTTCTCTACGCCCGCTGAACTCGAAACCGAATCTCTCGTCGCCATTGCGCTCGACCATGCTGAAAAAGATCCGGCCGGCTCAACCAAGAAAGAAAAACCGCAACTCAAACTCGCCACCGGGGACGCTGCGGTGCAATCGGTTGCCGCCGATCTGCTTGCGAGCGGCGAACTTACCGGCAAACCGTTCGAAAGCAACTTGCTGCATAAACCCGCCGGACTCAGGGCCAAGCGCCTGTTATTGATCGGCGGCGGCTCCGCGAAGAAGTTCACCGGTTATGACTTACGCCGCCTCGCCGGAGCCGCCGTCCGCATCGTCAAGTCCCGTGGCATCCGCAGCTTCGCCTTCATCGTTCCGCCTGGCATTCCGGTCGAAGAAGCTGTAAGAGCGATTGTCGAAGGCGCACTGGTCGGCAACTTCGATCCCGATTACTACCGCAGCGACCGTAAGGATCAGAAGATTGATGCGCTTACCATCGTCGCGAGCGGCAATGCCGATCACGCTGCGCTCGAAAAGGCCGCGCAAGAGGCGCAGGTCATCGGCGAGTCGCAAAACTTCACCCGCGATCTGGTGAATGAACCCTCCAACCGCATGACGCCGACCATCCTCGCCGACCGCGCCAAAAAAATGTCACAGGAAGTGGGTTTGAAATGTGAAGTCTACGGCGCCGACAAGATCAAGGAGCTGAAGATGGGCGCCTTCTGGAGCGTCGCGCAAGGTTCCGACGAGCCGCCGGCGCTGATTGTGATGACATACGAGCCTGCGGGTGCGCCGGCAAAACCCGTCTTAGGACTGGTGGGCAAAGGCATCACGTTTGACACCGGCGGCATCTCGATCAAGCCCGCCGATGGCATGGAAAAGATGAAATACGACATGGCTGGGGGCGCAACGATGATCGGCGCTATGCGCGCCATCGCGCTGCTGAAGCCAAAAGTGAAAGTGATCGGCATCGTCTGTGCCACGGAGAACATGCCTTCCGGCAAGGCGCAGAAGCCCGGCGATGTGCAAATCGCTATGTCGGGCAAGTCGATTGAGATCATCAACACCGACGCCGAGGGCCGCCTGGTTCTCGCCGATGGTCTTTTCTACGCGCGACAACTCGGCTGCACTCACCTGGTGGATGCGGCCACTCTTACGGGCGCGGTGGTGGTCGCACTCGGGTATACCAATGTCGGCGTTTTTGCCAATGATGATGCGATTTACGAACGCCTGCACAAAGCAAATGACGAGGCCGGCGAAAAAATGTGGCGCCTGCCGCTCGACGACGAATATAAAGACAACATCAAGTCCTCCATCGCCGACATCGTCAACTCCGGAGGACGCTGGGGCGGCGCCATCAACGCGGCCATGTTCCTGAAAGAGTTCGTCGAAGACACGCCGTGGATTCATCTCGACATCGCAGGCACTGCCTGGATGGAAGATCAGAAGCCATGGATCGCCAAAGGCCCGTCGGGAGTCGCGCTGCGCAGCCTGGTTGAGTTCGTAAAGAGCTTCAAAACCTAAGAATTACGTCGGTACCGCCGGGAGACTCGTGGGCATAGGGGGACTGCGCGCTTCGTGGTAATTTGGTTTGATAGACTGGATTTTTCAGAAGCGTTTTTGAACTAAGCAGTTGAATTCGAATTGAGCACTGCCAGCCTCCTCAATACAGATATGCCTCTTCGCACCATCCTCCAACTTGGCGACCCGAGATTGCGCGAGGTCGCGCTGCCGGTTGAAAATCCCTCCACTCCGGAAATCGCTGCCCTGGTCAGAGATCTCGCCGACACGCTCGCCCACTGGCGCTCTACCACCGGCTACGGACGCGGCATCGCTGCGCCTCAACTCGGGGTGCGCCAGCGGGTCATCTTCCTGCAATTGCCCGGAGAGCAACCCTGGCCCCTGGTGAACGCGGAAATGACCGAGCGCAGCGAAGAAAAGATTATTGTCTGGGACGCTTGCCTCAGCTTCCTGTCGATCTTCATGCAGGTCGAACGGCACCGCGAGATCACCATCCGTTGGCAGGATCTCGCGGGCAAGCGACACGAATTCCGCGCTGGCGACGACCGCAGCCTCTCCGAACTCCTGCAGCACGAAATCGACCACCTCGATGGCATCCTCGCAGTCGACCGCATCACCGATCTTAAGACTCTCTGCTCCCGCGAGGAATTCGAAAAGCGCCATCGCGCCGCAAGCCCGTACGCGGTTGCCTCCGCTACCATCCAGAACTGAATAGTTTCAAGTGCAGCATCTTGAGTTTCCAAACGACCAACTCGAGGGCCTGGAGTTATTTTCTACCGCTCTTTCTTCGGCTGGTTGCATCCAATGTGGGCTGCAAACGGCTCGGATTCCTAATGCTCGGCCGAACTCTGAGTGTGGAGGCATTGCATGAAAGGTCTGCTTATGGCGGGTGTTGTCGTGTTGATTCTGGGGATTGTCTCGTTCTTCGTTCCGTTTCCGCATTCCGAACATCATGGGATCAGGGCCGGCGACGCGCATATAGGCGTCACTACCGAACATGATCAGAGAGTTCCTCCGGCCCTCAGCGTTGTCCTGGTGGTCGCTGGCGCCGGACTGATGATCGCCGGCAGGAAGGGCTAACAAACCGGAGTCAACTTATGGCCAGATCTCTACTTGGTTGTGGCCTGGTCAAAGGCCTTCTCGAGATTCGTGACTAGCGGAGCTTCGCTCGGCTGCAGGCCGCTGCGGCCCATCATGCGCCACAGGTACTGATTCTGCGGCCAGCCGTGCGCATCGTAAACCGCGAGGATATCTTCGGTCGGGCGGCTCGTGACCATCAGCACGATATCGGCTTCATGCGGCTTATACACCACAATGAACTTCCCCCACTTCTGCATCGCATCCTGCACTGTGCCGATGGCCTGGCGGTCGTCGGAAAGCAGGTTGGCATCGAATTGGTCGCCATCGTAGCTGGTGACGTAGACGTAACGGGCATTCACCAGACTGCCGGGAAACGCGGGAACGTTTTGCGGGGCGTTCGTCCTGGCCGTTTTGGGTGCTGCAACGGCAAAGGTCGCCGCCAACAGGACGACGGCGAGTATGACGTGCGAGGTAGTTTTCTTTTTCATACGCGTTCACCAGATCGAAGTTCAACAGATCAATTCAGCGGATCGATACCTTTTCAATCAGTTAGATGGTCTGACCCCAGCGGACGTTGCCTGCCAACAAGAACAATTCCTCCTAAGTTATTGAATCTATTGTAACTGTAGGACATCGCCAGGATAGGGTACAAACGGACCAGCACTGAGGTTTCCAACTTTCACGACGCGTCAACCACTTACGACCATACATTTGCCAAGCGTCAAGCGCCGAATCTCTCTGCGGCGCGAGCTTTTGCCTTCGCGGCTTCTTCCTCTCGATTCTTCGGCGGTGCGTTGGTTTCGAGCGAATGGAGAAGACGAGCCGAGATAGCGGCTATTTCATCGATGGCAGCCAGGAACGAAACTTCGTTGGCCTTCGATGGCTTGTTAAAGCCGCTGATCTTTCTCACGAATTGCAACGAAGCAGCTCGAACCTCGTCGGCATTAACTGGCGGGTCGAAATTGAAGAGCGTTTTGATATTCCTGCACATTCAGCATGACCTCGAAGTAAATCAGAGCTTCCCGCAGCGTGAAAGCATTAGTTTGCCATACAAAAGTTTGCCACACAAAATCGATCCAAGAACAGATCCAACAGGGCCCTCGGCTCAAAGCAGCCGTCCTGTGGAACAGTTGATGCGGGCTGTGTTTGCCGCCTGCTCCACAACTCCGCGGACCGCTTCGATCACCAAGTCCGGGCGGTCGAGCTGGATGTAATGTCCACTATTCTTCGCGACCAGGCGAGTGCCGCGAGTCGAGAGGTGCGATAACTCCTCCTGCATCTGCTGCCAGGCGTCATTGACGGGCTTGACCAGGTCGTCGGGCAGGTCGGGTTGGGGCTTATCGGGATCGTGCGATAACACTGCCAGAGGTAAATCGTCGAGGGGGCCAGTGGCGGCGGTTTGAGCGGCGCTCTCGGAAATAGCTTTCAATTCTGCGACGGCTTCGCGGGTGCTGTGAAAGTTGCACTCGGCAGCGCGGACTTCGGCATCGTTCCCACAGAATCCCAGCAGACGCGGGATTCCGAAAGGCATGGTGAACTCCAGAAACTCCTGCTCCCGTAACCAAGTCGCATCCATGTCGTTCAACGCCGGTGGGAAACGTCTCTGCTGTTCGGGATGCGACGAGTCAACCAGCACCATCCCGGCGACTTCGCTGCGAAAGAGACTCGCATACAGGCGCACATCGAATCCTCCCATGGAGTGACCGACGAGGACGGAGGGCGCGGAGATTCCGGCGTTGTGCAGGAGAGTATGAAGCTCTTCGGTACTGTCTTTGCTGGTGCGGGGGCGTGGGCTGGAATCGCTGTAACCTAGGCCGGCGCGGTCGTAGGAGCAGACGCGGACGAATTGCGCAATCTGTGGCTGCACTTTGTGCCACGAGATGTAGGAATCGCCGAGGCCGGAGTCGAGGATTACCGTGGGAGTTCCCTGTCCCGTGCAGTTGATGTGCATTTTGTAGCCGCCGATGTCGACGAGTTTACCGGGCATGGGATTAAAGCGGCGATCTCGGGCCTCTGAGATGTTTTCATAGAGGAAGCCTGCGGTCGCCAGCAGGATAACAAGAAGAAGCAAACTTCGAATGATGATGCGCAGCCAGTGGCGGGGTGGTGCGGGCGGAGTTGAAGTGTCACTCACCTTTTATCCTGTGCAGGCACTCGCGGACAAGAGTGTCCGCGCCACAAAGTCTATCTTGTCTACATCACCGGCGGCACTGTGATTCCCATCACTGCCAAAGTGCGAATTAGTTCGCGGCGGACGACCGCGACCGTGGCGAGGAGAAATCGTTTTCGCTTCTCATCCGGCTCGCTCAGGATCGGATGCCGATGATAAAACGTGTTGAACAGCTGCCCTAATTGAAAGGCATGCTTGGCAAGGTATGCGGGCTCGGTGGTAGCGATGCATTGATCAATGATGTATGACGTTTTCGAGGCGGCAAGCCAGAGTTCCCAGATTTCGTTGGCGGCTTCGCCGGAGAGGTTGGCGGCGTAGTCAACTTCACTCGCCCATTTACTCTTGATGCCTGTGAAAGATTGTGGTGCAAGTTCCTGCTCGATGACGCTCTGCTCCAGTTCGACGTACGGCTCAAAGTTCACCACCGCAAGTGGAAAGTTATCCGGATCTAGCCCAGCTTTCTTGAAGATGCTTGTGGCCCGGACTACGACGTACTGCGCGTAAGGGCCGGTTTCGCCTTCAAAGCTGAGGGCTTCTTTGAAGTCGAAGGCAATCACCGATTGTTTGGTGAACTTCAGCATGAAGTAGCGCAGCGCGCCAATGGCGATTTGCGTGGCAATGGAGAGGCGTTCGGCATCGGGTAGCTGAGGATGGCGGGAGTCCACCTCGCTCTTGGCAGACGCGATGAGCTGGTCGAGCAGATCATCGGCTTTAACGCCGAAACCTTTGCGTCCGCTGACCTCGATGTAGGAACGTGCCTTGTCTTCTTCGCTGAGCGTGTAGCCAAGTTCGGCGGCGCAACGCGGCGTGAGTGCGACCATCTCATAAGAAAAATGTGTGTAGTGGTCGGCGGCCTCGTTGTAGCCCAGTCCGCGCAGCGCCTCGATGACAGTATTTTGGGCTTCCGACTGGCGGGCGTCGATGACGTTATAGATTTCCGCGACATCTCCGAAGTGAGGATGGGTTTTTTCAGCGTCTTTGTCGTCAGGCGTCGTTGAAATCCAGCAATCGTGTTGGTTGGGATAGCGAAAGAACTTGCGGTAAGCAAAATCGCGTCCGAGCAGGCCGAACTTCCACATGTGATAGGCGATGTCTTTGCCGACGTAGCCGACGGTGCCGTTCGAGCGGACGATTACTTTCTGGTCGTCTTCGGCGATCTTCTCGAGCTCCTCTGTGTTCTCTGTGTCCTCTGTAGTTGAGGCCGTTCCGGCGCGGCGCATAATCCAGCAACCCTTGTTCTTCCCTTCGTTCTCGTAAGTAAGGACACCTGAGTCCTTCAACTTGGCGAAGGCCGCATCCCAGAAATGCAGGTGCAGTATCTCGCTTTCGCGAGGAAGGAAGTCGTACTCAATGTCGAGGCGGTCCATCGTTTCGAGGTGGCGGCGCAGAACGGCGGTCGAGATCAGCTCGGCAATCGCAGCCGTTTCGCTGGTAGCGTCTTCGATGCCGTGCAGCGTTTGGGCGCGGACTTGCAGGTTTTGCTTGTCCTGCGCGTACCACTGCGAGACGCGGGCGTAGAGGTCCCAGCAGTAGTAATCGAAGCGGGGCTGGCGGGCGAGGGTTTCGATTTCAGCGCGGGATTTTTTTTCGATATGCGTGAAACCCACGACAACGTCGGCAACCTGCACGCCGGTGTTGTCGATGTAATTCTGCACNNACGCCGGTGTTGTCGATGTAGTTCTGAATGTCGACTTCCCGGCCCGCGTAACGCAGCAGGCGAACGAATGTGTCGCCGAGAATGGCATTGCGCAGGTGGCCGATGTGGGCGGCCTTGTTGGGATTGATGCTGGTGTGCTCGACCAGAATCTTTCCTGCTGGAATGTCGGCGGGCAACTTCCGGTCGGCGGCCAGGGCAGCGGCCATCCACACGCGATCGACTTTCACATTCAAGTATCCGGGAGGCGCGACCTTTAGTTCGGCAATGCCCTCGATGTCGCCGAGTTCGGCGCGGATGGCCTCGGCAATCTTAAGCGGAGCGGTACGCAGCGGCTTGGCAAAGGGAAAGACCGGAATGGCGAACTCCCCGAGTTCAACTTTCGGAGGCTGCTCAATGACCACAGCAGGCAGAGTTGCGTCCGGGTAACGGCCGCGCAGGAACTTTGCGATTTGCTGGGCTAGACGATGTTCGAGACGACGATACAAGGTTCCCTCTGAGCTGTTTAAGAAGATAGTGATTTTAGCAGAGTGCGCGGTGAACGCTGGTTTGACGCAAGATGCACGCGTTCCCTATGATGAAAAATCAATCGTTAGTCGATGGCTGTTGGCCGTTCGCGGGCTCGTTTGCAACGCTAAACGGCGAGTGTCGGGCCAACAACCAACGACTAGCGACCAACGACGGTTCCTATGCGCATTGCCTACCTTGAGTGTTTTTCCGGCATGAGCGGCGACATGTTTCTGGGTGCGCTCGTGGATGCCGGAGTGCCGGCGCGGGTGCTGGAAGAGACCGTTGCGGCGCTCGGAGTGGAGGCGCGCCTGGAAATTTCCCGGGTAGTGCGGAGCGGGATTTCGGCTACGAAAGTGGATGTTTGCGTGGATGGGGAGAAAGATTTGCCGCGCGAGGAGTATTGGGAGCGGAGAGACGTTGAACACTCTCGCGAGCATTCTCATTCCCACGAGCCTTCCGAGCCTAAGCATGAGCACCATGGGCATTCGCAGTCGCTTGCTGGCGAGGATTCGGGGGTGCCCGCGCCATGCAAGCATTCTCATGGTCGCAGGCTCACCGAGATTCGACAGATTATTTCTGCGGCTTCGATTTCGGAAACCGCGAAGAAGACTGCTATTGCCATCTTCGAAGCGTTGGGACGGGCGGAGGCGAGGATTCACAATACTTCGATTGAGGGCGTGCATTTCCACGAAGTTGGCGCGGTCGATGCGATGGTGGATATCGTCTGCGCGGCCGTAGGGGCTGAGGCCCTGGGTGTGGATGAGATCATCTGTTCTCCCTTGAACGTCGGGGGCGGGACAGTGAGGTGCGCGCACGGGACGCTCCCGGTGCCGGCTCCGGCGACGGTGGAGTTGTTGGCAGACGTTCCGGTGTATTCCTCCGGCTTGCAGGCTGAGTTGGTCACGCCGACGGGGGCAGCAATCGTGAAGACGCTGGCTTCCCGCTTCGCGGCGTTTCCCGAGATGAAGATTGAGAAGTCAGGCTATGGGGCGGGATCGAGAGATTTTCCCGGACATCCAAACGTTGTGCGGTTGACGGTCGGGGAAGCGGCCTCGAATGCTCTGGCCGCGAAGACCACGTCGGAGACGATTACGGTGCTGGAAGCGAATCTCGACGACTTGAATCCACAGGTGTTTGGGTATGTGATGGACCGGTTATTCGAAGAAGGAGCGCTGGATGCATTTGGCGTGCCGGTGCAGATGAAGAAGAATCGTCCGGGGACGCTGCTCACGGTATTGTGCAAGCCCGAAGATGCCGGCAAGCTGATGCAAATAATCTTCACCGAGACGACCACACTGGGCGTGCGGCGGCGCGACGAAATGCGGCAGACCCTGGCGCGGCGCTGGAAGAATGTCGCGACCCGGTGGGGCGAGGTGAGGATCAAGATCGCCAGCATGAACGGGACGGTCACGAATTACGCCCCGGAATATGAAGACTGCCGTCGCATCGCGGCGGAGCATCATGTGCCATTGAAGACGGTGATGGGTGAGGCGGTCGAAGCATACCTGCACTTCCGCACCTAAGCAGGTTCCCTTCGGCAAGCTCAGGGCAGGCCCTCACCGGCTTAGCGCCGGTTCGGAATGACAACTTGTCCGGTGAAGGTAAAGAAAGATAGGCAATGAGTAAGAAGTTCTACATTACGACTCCAATTTACTACGTGAATGCACACCCGCACATCGGGCACGCGTATACGACCATCGCTTGCGACACGATTGCGCGGCGGCAGCGCTTGCTGGGCGCAGAGACGTTTTTTCTAACCGGCACCGACGAGCACGGGCAGAAGATCGAACGGGCGGCGCAAGCGGCGGGAAAAACTCCGCAGCAGTATGCGGATGAGATTTCGGCCGAGTTCCGCCAGTTGTGGAAGCGGATGGGAATCTCGAATGATGACTTTATCCGCACCACAGAAGACCGGCACAAGAAGCGAGTGCAGGAGCTCTTCCGGAAGATTCGCGACAACGGCTATATCTACAAAGGCACCTACACCGGGCAATATTGCGTGTCGGATGAGCTTTATGTGGACGGCGCGCAGCCCGGGGATCCCTGCCCCACCTGCGGGCGCATCACCGAGACCGTGAAGGAGGAAAACTACTTTTTCAAGCTCTCGACGTTTCAGGACAAGCTACTTGCGCTCTATGTGAATCCGGAGTTCATTCGTCCGGAGGCGAGACGCAACGAGGTGATTTCCTTCGTGCGCTCGGGGCTGCGCGATCTCTCGATCAGCCGCTCGACGTTTACCTGGGGCATTCCCGTGCCGGACGATCCCAAGCACGTGATCTATGTGTGGCTGGACGCGCTCGCGAACTACATCACCGCGATCGGCTATGGCTCGTCGCACGCAGGGGCACAGGAGGCGTTCAGGAAATTTTGGCCGGCGGATGTGCAAATGATCGGGAAGGAAATTGTCCGCTTCCATTGCGTGTACTGGCCTGCATTTCTGATGGCGGCGGGTCTGCCGGTGCCGAAGGCGATTGTGGCGCATGGATGGCTGCTGTTTGAAGAAAGCAAGATGTCAAAGTCGCGCGGCAATATCGTGCGTACGGAAACGATTCTCGACGTGCTAGGTGCGGATGCGCTGCGCTATTTCTTGCTGCGGGAAGTGGTGTTCGGGCAAGATGGTTCGTTTTCGTTCGATGCGCTGGTGCAGCGGTACAACTCCGATCTGGCGAATGGGCTGGGAAATCTGGCCAGCCGCACGCTGACCATGATCAACCGCTACTTCAAGGGCGAGGTGCCCTACCCCTCGCATGGGGCGTCGAGAACCGCAGCCGACGATGCCATTGCCGAGGTGGCGCGGAGGACGATACGCGAATTCGGCACGTTGTTCGATCAGTTCCAGTTCTCGCGCGCGCTGGAAGCGGCGTGGGCTCTGGTGGCGGCGGTGGATAAGTACATCGTGGAGAATGAACCATGGGCTCTTGGGGAGAAGCAAGATGAGGACAGCCGCTCGCGCCTGGCGACGGTGCTTTACACCGCGGCGGAAGCGCTGCGAATTGCAACGGCGCTAGCCCATCCGGTGATGCCAGACGCGACTGCAAGAATCTGGATGCAGATGGGATTGGGAGACATCAAGAAACTCACCCTGAGCGAACTGGCTTGGGGACAACTGCCTTTGGGCACNNATTGAAAGGATGCAGAAGATGGAAGAGGAGCACAGGGCTACCCCGGCGGTGGAAGCGGCAGCCGCGGCAACATCGGGGCAGATGAAAACACAGGCGTCCCCGGCTCTGGCTCCCGCAGCGCCCGTTCCGGTTGCAGTTCCGGCGGTGAGCGAAAAGATTTCGATCGACGACTTCGCCAAGATCGAACTGCGCGTGGGCCTGGTGAAAGTCGCGGAGCGAGTACCCAAGGCGGACAAGCTTTTGCGCCTGGAGATTGATATTGGAACTGAAGTGCGCCAGGTGCTGGCTGGGATCGCGGAAGCCTATGCACCGGAGACTTTGATTGGGCGCAAGGTGGTGATCGTCGCCAATCTTGCGCCGCGCAAACTGCGCGGACTCGAGTCCAACGGGATGATCGTGGCGGCCTCGCTCGAAGACGGGAAGCCGGTGCTGGCGGGCTTTTTGGAGGATGTACCGGTGGGAGCGAAGCTTAAGTAGAAGGGGCCGGCCGAGCTTCGCTCTGGCCGGGACAGCCAAGGCGGCTGTCCCCACATGATTCATTATTCATTTCCATGTTCGTAGATTCTCACGCCCATCTCGACGGCAAGCAGTTCGACTCCGATCGCGAGCAGGTGATTGCTCGGGCGCGGGGGGCCGGAGTGCAAACGATCGTTGCCATCGGCAACGGTGACGGCCCGGGCCAGGTGGATTGCGGTATTCGACTGGCAGAGACATATGATTTCATTTACGCAACTCTGGGCATTCATCCCCACGAAGCCAGCCTTGCGAATGAAGCCGCTTATCAGAACATGGAGAAGATCGCCAAGCATCCCAAGGTCATTGCCTGGGGTGAGATTGGATTGGATTATTTCTACGATCATTCGCCCCGCGACTTGCAGAAGCAGGTCTTCACCCGGCAGATGGAGTTGGCGGCTGCCGCGAAGCTGCCCATCGTGATCCACTGCCGTCCATCGGAAGGCAGCGACAATGCATGGGAAGACTGCTTCGATCTGATGCGCAAGCATTGGGCTGCCACGGGGCTCGGAGGAATTCTGCACTGCTTCACGGGAACCTGGCCGCAGGCAGAGCTCGCGCTCGACATGGGGTTCATGATTTCTTTCGCGGGCAACCTGACCTTCCCCAAAGCGCAGCAGATTCGCGACGCGGCGTTCGAAGTTCCCCTGGAGCGTACGCTGATTGAGACGGACTCGCCCTACTTGGCGCCGGTACCGCATCGGGGAAAGCGGAATGAACCGGCATTCGTAAAGGAAACGGCGCAGAAACTGGGCGAACTGCGAGGGTTGACGGCGGACGAAGTCGGTCTGCAGACGACCCGCAATTTCTACAATTTTTTCAAATTGACTGAAACCGCTGAAAGCAAAGTTTCCGCAGGTTAGCCCGCTATCGAAGGCCCTCTTCTGGTAACCTCAAGAGTCAGATTCCATCATTTCAGAAAGAATTGAAATCCGATGCCCGAGAACACTTTTGACATCGTGAGCAAGATCGACCTGCAGGAGGTTTCGAACGCCATCCAGCAGGCGTTGAAGGAGATTCACACCCGCTTCGACCTGAAGGATTCAAAGTCAAATATCGAACTGGAGAAGGACGCGATCGTGCTGCACTCGGCCGACGAATACAAATTGAAGGCGGTGAACGACATCCTGCAGCAGAAACTGGTGAAGCGCGGTGTTTCGTTGAAGGGATTGACCTACGGCGCGGTTGAACCGGCCGCCGCCGGAACGGCAAAGCGCAAAGTCACGATGCAGCAAGGGATCGTCATCGAAAAGGCGAGGGAGATCGTGAAGCTGGTTAAAGATTCGAAGAAGAAGGCGCAGGCTTCGATCCAGGGGGAGCTGGTGCGGATCAGCAGCAAAGACCGCGACACGCTGCAAGAGGTAATCGCAATGTTGCGGCAGCACGATTTCGGAATCGATTTGCAGTTTACGAATTACCGGACGAACTAGACGTCAGACCTCAACTTCGGACCTCGGACGCCAGACTCTGAGGTTTTGAGGGTTGGGGTCTGAGGTCCGAAGCCCGAGGTCAAGGTTCATTGAGCGCAGCGCCCATCATCAACGGGAAAGAGATCTTCGACCTGCTGCACGATGATCTTGCGGCTCTTGAAGGCGAGTTCGGGCAGGATACCGTCTCGGGCGTGCAGGCGATCACCGAGATTGGGGAGTATCTGCGCAACGGAGGCGGTAAGCGAATCCGCCCGGCACTTCTTTTCCTCTCTTCCAAACTTTTCCATTACAAGGGACGCGGAGCGGTGCGATTGGGCGCCGTCGTTGAGATCATTCATACCGCCACGCTGGTGCACGACGACATCATCGACGAGGCCAAGACGCGTCGCGGCCGGCCCGCCGCCAACACGCAGTGGGGCAACTCGAAGTGCGTTCTGGCGGGCGATTGGCTCTACATGCAAGCCTTCAAGGTAGCGGTGCAGGAGCGCAACTTCCGCATTCTCGACACGCTGATTGAGCTGACACAGCAAATGGTCGAGGGCGAGCTCTTGCAGATGGAAAAACTCGGAAAGCTGATTACACTGAACGAGCATTTCGACCTGATCTACCGCAAGACGGCCTGCCTGTTTTCCGTCTGCATGCGGCTGGGAGCAATTCTGGGCGGAGCAACGGCCACGCAAGAAGAGGCTCTGGGCCAATACGGACACGACCTCGGCATGGCCTTCCAGATTGTAGACGATGTGCTCGACCTGACCGCATCGGAGGATGTTTTGGGCAAGCCCGTGGCCAGCGATCTGCGCGAGGGTAAAGTGACGATGGCGGTAATCCACGCGCTCGAGCGTTGCACTCTTGAGGAGCGAGCCAAGATTGAAATCATTCTGCACGACCGCGCGTTCAATGGCGTGACCCATGCGCAGATCATGGAGATCCTGCAGCGCTACGGGTCCCTGCAAGCCGCGATCAATCGTGCCGTACGGTATGCCGAGTCCGCGCGGAAGGCGATCTACACCTTTCCGGATTCCGAGATCAAGCGGGCGCTGCTGTGGGCGCCAGAGTTTGTGGTGGCGCGGGAGAAATAAGTCAACAACTTTCAATCGCAGAGAGCGCTGCAGCCGTTCTCTGAAATCTCCGCGACTAAGCCTTCTTCACCGCGATCCCCATCATTTCGAATCTTCCGTTGCGCAAAAGTGGCGCCGAGCCGAGAAAGGCGCGCGCGGGGAACTCCCCTTGAAAATGTTTCGTGTACTCGTCATTGAAGCGATCCCAAAGCGTCAGATCCGGAGAAAACACTTGCACCCATACCAGATCATCCCAAGTCATTTCGGCTGCGGCTAGGACGGCGGAAAAGCCGTCGAACAGAAGTTTCAATTCCTGGGCGATATCTGACGGGACCACGCCGGTGGCTGGGTCGATGCCGATCCGGCCAGAGATATAGAGCGTATCCCCAACGAGCACGGCATCGCTGAACGGCAGGTTGGCAGGCCGGTTGGCCAAGTTGATAGTGCGGCGCGACTTTTTCATAAAGAGACGTTTGCTGTCATAAGGTATCGATTGCCGTCTTGCATTGGCGTAAGCTAAGCTATCCGCACCAAGTCTTCTGGTAGGTCGCGGCAACGTCTCGGTTGCTCGCAACTACCAAGGTACGTAGGATATCGGAATGTACACCAATCCGTTCGTGACCCGGTTGCGTAGTAAAGACAGCAGGAGGAAGGCCGGGCTTTCTCAACAAACGATAAGGAGAAATTCAATGAAAAAAGTAATGATTTGTCTGTTGGCTGTGACTTTCGCGATGGGCGTGACTGCCTTCGCTCAACCAGAAGGAACAATGTCGCCAACTCAGGCCGATCAGATGGCGCCGAAGGCTCCGCTGATGACCTTGAACGGTAAGATCAAGGCGGACGGTGACAAGTATTCGTTCATCAACGACAAGGACGGCAAGAGCTGGGACGTTATGAACCCAGAGACACTCAAGGGACACGAAGGCCATCACGTGCAACTTAGCGCTCACGTTTACGCCGACAAGAACGCGATCCATGTGATGAGCGTGAAAATGCTGAAGGCTGACGCGATGGGCGGCGGCTCGATGAGTCACTAGGTTGCTGCCGGACACGGGGCGGGACATCCCGCAATTCTTGCCGGCCAGTTGTCCGTCTGGCAATTGGCCGGCTTGGTTTATCTTGAACCCTTTCCTGCGTTTTCTTATCCAAGAATGTCTATGAATTTGTTTTCGCTGATGGCGCGCCACGGCTACGCCTGGATTTTCGGTTTGTTGCTGGCCGAGGCCATTGGGCTTCCCTTCCCAGCGGCAATCGCGCTGGTGGTGGCGGGGGCGGCAGTGGCAGCGCACACTTTGTGGGGCCCTTATGTTCTGGTGGCAGCTGTGGTGGCTTTGCTGCTGGGAGATACCGTGCAGTTCTGGCTGGGGCGGTACATGGGCTGGTTACTGCTGGGATTCCTGTGCCGCGTGTCGATCAATCCGGAAACCTGCATTCT
>PMSQ01000090.1 GCA_003168355.1 Acidobacteriaceae bacterium
GCGAACAAGCCGAGCACTTCTGCCCCTGAAATCCAAACGCAGAGAGGGCTACGCCTTCCACCGCCGCATCCACGTCCGCTTCTTCGTCCACCACAATCGCGTCTTTGCCGCCCATTTCGAGCACCGTGCGCTTAATCCACTTCTGCCCCGGCTGCGCCTTTGACGCTTGTTCGCTGATCCGCAATCCCGCTTCCTTCGATCCCGTGAACGCGATGAACCGCGTCTTCGGATGCGTCACCAGCGCTTCGCCTGCCGTTCCGCCCGGCCCGGTGAAAAAGCTCACCACTTCGCGAGGCACTCCCGCTTCGTACAGAATATCGATGAAGATCGCCGCAATCGTCGGCGAATCGCTCGACGGCTTCACGATCGCCGTGTTTCCCGTAACGATCGCCGCTATCGTCATCCCGCCCATGATCGCCGCCGCAAAATTCCACGGCGGGATAATCACCCCGACGCCCAGCGGGATGTACTTCATGAAATTTTTCTCGCCGCGCATCGGGGTCAGCTTTTGCGGCTCGCCCAGACGCATCATTTCGCGCCCGTAGTATTCGCAGAAATCAATCAGCTCAGCAATATCGGCATCTGCTTCCGGCCAACTCTTCCCCACTTCGTAGCACAGCCAGGCGTCCAGCTCGTATCTGCGCTTGTGCAGAATGTCCGCCGCGCGATACAAACATGCCACGCGCTCGGCCACCGGCACTTTCCGCCATTTCTCAAACGCGTGTTCAGCCGCTTCCACCGCTTGCTTGGCCATCTCCACGCTGGCCTTCTGAAAGATTCCAATCACTTCTTCCGGATGCGACGGGTTGATGGACTTGATCTTGTCCGTCGTGGTGATCTTTTTCCCGCCGATCACCAGCGGATACTCGCGCCCAAACATTCCTTTCACCTGGCGCAGCGCGTCTTCCATCGCTTTGCGGTTTTCCGGCTTGGTGAAATCGATGAACGCTTCGTTCCGAAACTCCCCGCGCTCCAGTGTCGTTTGCGGCGTGGCTGTCGATGTCATTGCTCGCTCCTCCCCAAATAATCTTGTGTTGATTTATCCGCTCATTGTATCGCGCCGCCGACTGTGCCCACAATACCGAGTAGGCTGCAACGTCGTTGACTCACCTGCTGGGGCAACCTAAGATGAACTGCACAAAAATTCCGGCAGTGGGAGGATTTATCAATGCCTTGTCGTCGCCAAGAAAGACAAAGAACCAAGTTGGTTCTCTGGTGTTGTCTTGCTCTAGCCTTAATTGTATCGAGCTGCGGCCAGCAGACGCCGCCGGACACCCGGGCTGCGGATGAAAGCGCTATTCGCGCTCTGGACGCTCAGTGGGAGAAGGCCGCTGCTGCCAAAGACGTGGACGGGACTGTTTCGTACTACAGTGATGACGCCTCTCTGCTGGCTCCCAACACTCCGATTGCCGGCAGCAAGCAGGCCATTCGCGCCGCTTGGGCCTCGCTTCTCGGCCCTGACGTTTCCTTGTCCTGGCAGGCAAACAAAGTCGAGGTCTCGCGTTCCAGCGATCTGGCTTACATCGTGGGCGTCTATCAGTTGGCGATGAAAGACCCCCAAGGCAAGCCCGCGACGGACCATGGCAAATTCGTAGAAGTTTGGAAAAAACAGGCGGACGGCAAGTGGAAGGTGGTGGCCGACATTTTTAATTCCGACCTGGCGCTGCCGGCGCCTCCGGCACCTGCGGAAAAAAAGACGAGCCGCCATCGTCACTCGAAAAAAAGGTCCCGCCGAAATTCGGGGTCGAGCGCGAATTAGTTAGTAAGGATTGTGCTGTGTTCGGATCTTGCCCCGCTCTCTGCGGCGGACGTTTCTGCGCCGGTCGAGGACCCTTCTCAATGAGGGTCTTGAGTTGGCGCAAGAAGCGCGCGGAATTCGGGAGTGTCGCGGAAACTGGCGAAGGCGGCCTCGTCCTTGAGCCGCGCGGAGAGCGCTGCGGGGTCTTTGCTTTTTTCTTTTGCTCGGCGAAGAGCTTCGAAGGCGCCTTTGCGGTCGTTATCCAAGGCGCGCACGGCCGCTACTTGGCACAGCCCCCACACAGAGTCAGGTTCCGCACCGGACGCGAGCTCAAAATAAGCGCGCGCGTGCGAAATGTCCTTGGCATCAAGACGCTCTTGCCCAGTCTCCATAGCTTGGACGAAAATGCCGCCCAACGCACGCCGGACGACTCGGAGCTCTTGCGGGTTCTTCTCATGTTCCGCGCGATTGCGCAGGTCGGAGATTTGCCGCTCGACTTCGCTGCGCAAGTCGGAGCGCGGGCCTTCCTGACGCAGAGCGGCCAGCCCTGAAGAAATATCCGCGCTCAGCCTCGATTGCTCCGCGAACTCCTGCTGCTCGCGTTTCGCGCCATCGCGAACACCCTTCTCTTTTTCCAAGTTGGCGGCGCGCTCGCGAAAGGCCGCAGCGTCTTCCAGGCCGTCGAACGCATCAGCAGCCTGTCGATATTCCTTCCAGCTACTGTACGAATCGCCGGCGGCTTCAAGAGCTTTCGCGCGCTTCTCCGCTTCGGCGGCTTGCTCTTTCACGAAAGCCGTGTCGCGCGGGTCGCGGCCTTGCTTCATCGCGATCAGACGAAACCAGGCTAACGCTTCATCCATGACTCTTGCGGGCGCCCATTCGTGAAGACCGTCAAATTGGCGAAATGCATGAGAGTAGTGGAGCGTCCCGAGCTTCGCATCGAGTTCCACGACTTCCCCATAGTTGAAATCGAAGGTGCCTGCCGTGCCGAACACGGAGAAATTCGCTCCCGTCACCGGAGGGGACGAAGGCGAGAAGCCCGCGCTGTTCAAGAGCACACCTGCGGAACACTTGCATGCTTGTGCCAGCAAGGACGCAAACCGAGCGCCGCCGGAAAGTCCCGCAAAATAGATGCGGTTGCCGTCAATCGAAAGTCGCGCGCGCGTGTCTTGCACCATCGCTTGGGCCGCTTCGGCCGACGCTTTCCAGGGGCCATTTTGCGAATTGTTTGAGCCGGCCACGATGTAGCCGTAGCGTTCCGCCGCGTCCTTCATCAATTCCACTGGCATGATTCCGCGGGCGCCGGGATCGAATGCATAGACAACCGGCCAGCGCTTTTCGCTAGTGTAATGGTAAGGAATGTAAAGCGCATAGCTTTGGCCCGGCTGCGTGGCGCAAGAAACTTTGGGAATGACGACGCCCGTCTGTAAATCCTGCGGCGCCGGGCTTGGCGTCGCGCTCTGCCACGCCATAGATTGAGAAGAAAAGACGGCCAACGCGGCGCAGAGCAGGGCGAACTTAGACATCGAAATAGTATAGATGCGGCAAACCCGTGGAAGGAAAACAATCAGGGCGCTTTCGAGCGTATCTCAGAACTGACGCGCCTCCCAAGCCTGCGTCTTACTTGCGGATGTATTTCAGGATTTCGCGGGCGGCGTTGTGGCCGGATGCGCCGGTCAGGCCGTTGCCCGGATGCGTACCGTTGCTGCAGAGGTAAAGCCCGGCGACCGGAGTAGCGTAGCGCGCCCATCCGAGCAGCGGACGCATGGTGAAAATCTGATCGAGCGACAACTCTCCGTGGAACGGATGTCCGCCCGTTAGCCCGTAGGTGGCTTCCAAATCTTTCGGGGTGATGGACTGCACCGCAAGAATTTTGTGGGCGAGATCCGGTGCGTAGGCCGCGAGCGTCTTCAATACCGTGTCGCGCAACGCGTCGCGCTGCTGCGCCCAATCCCCCTGTTTTAATTTGTAAGGCGCGAATTGCATGTGGATGGACATCACGTGCTTTCCCGCGGGCGCCAGCGACGGATCCGAAATCGAAGGGATCGCAATGTCCAGATACGGCGCGCGCGAAAAGTCGCCGTATTTCGAATCGTCGAACGCGTGCTCGAGATAATCAATCCCCGGGCCGATGTGAATCCTCCCCGCCAGTGCAGAATTCCCATCCGGAAAATTCTTCAGCGCCGTAAAGGTGGGCACGGCATCGAGCGCAACATTCAGTTTCGCTGCCGTTCCGTTGCTGCGGTAATTCTGCATCTTGACTACAAAACTCGGCGGCAAATGCACGGGATCGAGCAAGCCCAGAAACGTACGCCGCGGATCAGCTCCTGAAACAACCGACTTCGCCGCGATCTCTTCGCCGTTCGCCAGAGCAACTCCCGTGACGCGCCCGTTCTTCACCAGAATTTGTTTCACTTCCGCGCCTGTGCGGATTTCAGCGCCCGCATGCTTCGCCGCCGCGGCCATCGCAGCCGTCAGCGCGCCCATTCCGCCGCGTGGAAAGGCCGAGCTTCCCGCCGGATGCGGATCGGCACCCGCGCGCAGAAGCAGAAGCGTCGTCGACCCCGCGGACCACGGCCCCATCGCCGCGCCGAAAATTCCTCGCGCAGCAATCGCGGCCCGCAGCAAATCCGTCTCGAAAAATTCAGCCACGAAATCCGCCACGGCCATGGGGCCCCAGCGAATCAGCCGCATCATTTCTTTTTTTCCGAGTCCGCGCACTTTGCGCCCAATCTTCAGCAGCTTCCAGATATCTTCCTTGGAAGGTTTATCAATCTCCGGCGGAGTCAGCGCGAGCACTTGCGCAATGATTTCGCCGGCGCGCGCCAGACCTTTTTCCAATTCCAAATAATTCGCCGCATCGCGCTTCGAGAATTTCTCAATCTCTCGCGCCGTGGCATCAGCATCTGAACGCAAAATCAGCGCCCGCCCATCCTCCGACGGCGCGAGCATTCGCACGCTCGGCTCGATCATTTGCAAGCCGTGCTTCGCGAGGTGCATGTCGCTCGCTATTCCCGGTAGCAGCGGTCCCGCCGCATGCGCCACGGTCGAGCAGCGAAACCCAGGATGAAATTCTTCAGTCACCGCCGCACCGCCCACAATATCGCGGCGTTCCAGCACCAGCGGCTTCAGGCCTTTTTTTGCCAGGTAAAACGCCGTCACCAGCGCGTTGTGCCCGCCGCCCAGAATCACGATTTCGCGCTGTGCCGCCACGGTCAGTTCTTCCCCTTGCCTGTGTCTTTCAGGATTTCCAGCGCCGCGAGCCGTCCCGGAGCGCCCATGATTCCGCCGCCAGGATGCGTCGCGGAGCCGCACATGTACAATTTTTTGATGGGAGTACGATACCGCGCCCAGCCCGCCGCAGGACGCAAAAAGAAAAGCTGTTCCAGCGAAAGTTCGCCCTGGAAAATGTTTCCTTCGGTCAGGCCGGTCTGGCGCTCGATGTCCAGCGGCGTGATGAATTGTTTCCCGATGATGATGTTTTTTATGTTCGGCGCGTACTCCGCGATCGTGTCGATCACCGTGTTGCCGAAGGCTTCGCGCTGTTCGTCCCAATTTCCGCTGCTCAATTTGTAGGGCGCGTATTGAACGAAGCAGGAAAGAATGTGTTTTCCCGGCGGCGCGACGGAAGGATCGGTTAGTGTCGGAATCACCATGTCGATGTACGGCCGCCGCGAAAATTCGCCGTACTTCGCTTGGTCGTACGCGCGCTCCATGTACTCCATCGAAGGCGAAATGGACATCGCTCCCCGCAGATGGTGTCCCGGTCCGGGCAGGCAGGTGAAATCCGGCAACGCGTCGAGCGCGAGATTCACTTTTCCCGAGGAGCCGCGATATTTGTACCGCCGCACCTCTTCGAGGAAATCTCCCGGCAGCTCGCGCTCTTCGATAAATTTCAGGAAAGTGAGATTCGGATCCACGCTGGAAGAAATCACGTCCGCGTATATTTCTTCCCCGCCTTCGAGCACCACGCCTTGTGCCACGCCGTTCTTGATCAAAATGCGATTCACCGCTGCTTCCGTGCGAATTTCCACTCCCGCTTCTTTCGCCGCACCCGCGATTGCATTGGAAATTCCGCCCGTGCCGCCGCGGCTGAATCCCCAGGAGCGAAAAGCGCCGTCGATTTCTCCCATGTAGTGGTGCAGCAAAACGTAAGCAGTGCCCGGCGAGCGAATCCCTAGAAAAGTTCCAATGATGCCCGACGCCGACATCGTGGCCTTCAGCACGTCGGTCTCGAACCACTGATCGAGAAAATCGACGGCGCTCATGGTCATGAGCTGAACCTGGTTGTATTTGTCGTAGCTCGACATGCCCTGGAAGCGGCGTCCGATGAAGAGTAGCTTCATCAGCTCGCGCGGGTTGAGCGTGTTGGGGTCGGGCGGGACCATGCTGAGGATCGGCTTCACGAAACGGCACATGGCTTGCATGGCTTTGCCGAATTCGTCGTAGGCTTCGGCGTCCACGCGGGAGTGGCGGGCGATCTCGCGATGGGTCTTGCCGTGGTCGTTCACGCGCCACAGGTAATCGCCACTGGGCATGGGCGTGAATGTTCCGTCGAGCGGGAGAATTTCCAGGCCGTGGCGTGGAAGATCGAGGTCACGGATGATTTCCGGGCGCAGCAGCGATACCACGTAAGAGCAGACGGAAAACTTGAAGCCGGGAAAGACTTCTTCGGTGCAGGCAGCGCCACCGAGAATGTGGCGGCGTTCGAGCACCAGAACTTTCTTTCCGGCGCGCGCGAGGTAGGCGGCGTTGACCAGGCCGTTATGGCCGCCGCCGATCACGATTACGTCGTATGAATTAGCCATAAGCTACTAGCTCCTAGCTGCTAGCTTTTCGTGTGGAGTTTAAGGAAACGCAATGATACGCGCGAAAGAATCGGGAGGCATAGCGCGTATTAGAGGCCGCTGGGTAGGACGCTCCAACTGCGGAGGACGTTCAATAGGATTGGGATGAGTGAGCGCATGGCTGAAACCGAAGGTTATTCTATCGGGAACGAGACCTTTTGTCTGCATATTTGCGTAGGCGGTGACTTGTAGTCATCGAATGCAAGGGTTGCCGCGCGAACCGACAGGTGCATATAATCCGGCTTCGAGCCAAATCTTTTTCGAGGCTACTCCTTTGCCCATTGGAACCGCGTTTCATGAGAGAACATTTCCGCTTTGCCACAGCCTGAATTATCGCGAGTGGTCGGGATACTACACGGTCAGCGTGTATGAGGTGCATCACGAGCACGAGTACAACGCCATCCGCAATGCGGCGGCACTGATCGATATTTCGCCGCTCTACAAGTATTTCATCACGGGCAAAGACGCGACGCGGCTGGTGAACCGCGTGATCACGCGCGACGTTAACAAGGTGAAAGTGGGGCAGGTGATTTATTGCTGCTGGTGCGATGAAGAAGGCAAGGTCATTGACGATGGCACGATTTCGCGGCTGGAGGAAAATGTTTATCGCTGGACTGCTGCCGATCCAAGCCTGCGCTGGTTCCGGCAGAACGGCCTGAACATGGATGTGCAGGTCGAAGATATTTCCGAGAAGGTTGCGGCGCTGGCGTTGCAGGGGCCGACTTCGGCGAAATTGCTGAAGTCCGTGGCCGAGGCCGACATCGCGAATCTGAAATATTTCCGCGTGACTCGCGGCAAGATTGCGGGCGTGCCGGTGGATATTTCGCGGACTGGCTATACGGGTGATCTGGGATATGAGATCTGGGTTCCATTGAAAGAAGCCAATGATGCGGTGAAAGTATGGGATGCGCTGGCGGAAAAAGGGAAGCAGTTTGATTTGCATGCGGCAGGGATGCTGGCGCTGGATGTAGCGCGCGTGGAAGCCGGTTTGTTGCTGATTGAAGTGGATTACTCGAGTTCGAAGAAAGCGCTGATTCCGTCGCAGAAGTATTCGCCGTATGAGCTGGGCTTCGGCAAGATGGTGCATCTTGAGAAAGAAAATTTTATCGGCAAGCGGGCGCTGGAGCAGGACTTCATGAAGGGCGTGGCGCGGCAACTTGTCGGCGTGGAAGTGGATTGGACTGATGTTGAGGCTTTGTATGAGCGTTATGGCCTGACTCCGGCCGCGCCGAGCCAGGCTTCGCGCGTGGCGGTGCCGTTGTACTCTGGTGAGAAACACGTTGGCAAGGCGACGACTACGAGTTGGTCACCGATTTTGAAGAAGATGATCGCGCTGGCCTGTGTGGAGACCGAGCATTCGAAGCTGGGGACGCAGCTGCAGATGGAGATCACGATTGAGGCGATCCGGCTGAAGACGAATGTGAAGGTGACCGGGCTGCCGTTCTTTAGTCCTCCGCGGAAGACGGCGACGCCGGTGTAGCAGCATAAGTTCATTGGGCGAGTATCGGACTGCAACGAAGTTTGTGCCGTCGTCCGGTAACGCTGTCTAGTCAGAATCTGCCAACTTCCGTCCTGGCACCTGTTGAACTTCGCGTTCTCCTGGCCGCAGTTGGAGTATTGTTTCAAAGCATATGAGTCGTTCCCGACCGGACCCATCAACGTTGAACCCTCTGGTTATCCTGGCCGGCGTCGTTCTGATTTTATATTTCGCGCGAGCGGTGCTGATTCCTCTGGCGCTTGCCCTGACGCTCAACTTCCTGTTGACGCCGATGGTGATGTGGCTGCAAAAGCTCTCCATACGTCGTGTACCTGCGGTCGCGCTGGCGATGCTAATTTCAGTCGCAGCGGCCGGAGGCATGGGATGGGTGGTTGCCAATCAACTCCTGCAGGTCGCTAACGATCTCCCCAAGTATCGTCAGAATATTCACAATAAGATCGAAGCCCTTCATTACCTGCCGGACAACGCGCTGGGAAGGGCAACCGAGAGCGTGAAAGAAATCGGCAAAGAGTTTTCCGACTCGGGGATTAGCCCCGCAACTCCCCCGGCCGATTTGTCGGAACGTGGTTCCCAGACCAGTAACCAAGCTAAGACGGCTGTGCGGCCCGCAGGACCGTTGCCAGTTCAGGTGGTCACGGTTCCGGCGAACGGTTTGCAATACGTAAGCGAGGTGTTTAGTCCGACTCTCAGGCCGCTGGCAACCACGGGCATGGTTCTGATCTTCACCGTGTTCATCCTGATTAAGCAGGAGGACCTGCGTAACCGCCTTTTGCGACTGGCCGGCCTGGCACAACTGAACGCGATGACGCTGGCTTTCGATGACGCGGCTCGCCGCATCAGCCGCTACCTGGTGATGCAGTTTCTGGTGAACGCCTGTTATGGCGTTTGCTTCGGGGCCGGCTTGTTTTTGATCGGTATTCCGAATGCGACGCTTTGGGGGGTGATCGCCGGCCTTCTCCGAGTCGTGCCCTATGCGGGCGCCCTGACGGCTACCGCCTTCCCTTTCGCGCTGGCTCTCGCAGTATTCAATGGTTGGGGCCCACCAGTTCTGGTAGTACTCCTGTTCGCGCTTCTGGAATTGATTGCCGGAAATTTTGTGGAGCCCTGGTTGTACGGTGCTCACACCGGCATCTCTTCCCTGGCGCTGTTGGTAACCACCGTTTTCTGGGCGATGCTTTGGGGATGGGCGGGACTTGTTTTGGCGGTTCCGCTTACGGTTTGCATGATCGTACTGGGGCGCTATGTCCCGCGCATGTCGTTCCTGCATGTTTTGCTGGGCGATGAAACTGCTCTGTCAGTTGAAGCCCAGTTTTATCAACGTCTGCTTGCCCTGGATCAGGAAGATGCCCGAACGATCGCGACCACTTTTCTGAAAACTCACTCTCTGGTAAGCCTGTATGACGAGGTCCTGGTACCTGCGCTCACCTTGGCCGAGCAGGACCGGCACAAGGGAGGGTTGGACGAGACGCGGGAGTCGTTCCTCTTTCTCAGCGTAAGCGAAATCGTTTCGGAGTTGGGTGTTTACCGGCCGGAAAGTGCCCTGGCAAAATCGAGGAAACTGACGTCGCGCTGGATGTCCCCCGGGCCGCACGAGTTGCCCTCGAGCAATGCGGCACCTAGTCCTTCGGCCATTCGTGTTTTCTGTTTGTCAGCCAATGATCAGGCTGACGAGATCATGTCGTCCATGCTCTCCCAATTGTTGGAGCGTGCCGGCCACGGCGTTCTTTCGTTGCCCGTTGGTTCTCCTTTCGAGGAAATTTTGGCCCACCTCCCGCCCGAACCCCAGGACGTGGTCTGCATCTCCGCACTTCCCCCTTTCGCTTTTGCGCAATCTCGTGCCTTGTGTCAGCGGGTCCGCATATACCTGCCTCAGATTAAGATCCTTGCCGGGGTTTGGGGATTTACCGGGGACCTCGATAAAGCCAAGGAACGTTTCGGCAGCACGCGGCCGGACAAGGTCGTGGCTTCACTGGCGCAGGCGGTCGAGCAGATCAGCGAATGGCACAACGCTACATTAGAGTCGGAGTCGGCATCCCGCTCCGCTTTGGATCCTGCCCATACCCCGCAAAGCAGTTCGTCGTAAATTTCGACTACCCAATCGCCGCTGTTTTTCTCTTTCCTGCCAGATAAATGCATGCACCGATCAGCACCAGAGCGGCCGTTCCTCCCACAATCTTTAATAGCGCCAACGGCTTGTTGGGCTCGTCCGGCTGGGGAATCAAAGACAGTGCGATGGTCAGTGTGGTGGTGAGGAATCCGAGGGTTGCCACCAGTTTCGCAACCGTGCTTCCCCCTGGCACGCGGATTACTTCCGGACCGGCGGGTTCGCGTTGCAGTTTGATCACGGCCGCGAAGAGGTACAAGTACGGAATGAAGTACGTGATTACGCCCATGCTGACGAGCACGTCGTAAGCACCTTTGACGCTGGTGCCGGCTTGTCCCAGAAAAATGAAAATTACGCCCAGAACGAACTGAGTGAGCAACGCTACCCACGGAGTTTTCCAGCGCGGGTGGAGTGCGCCGAAGGCGGGCGGCAGGAAGCGGTCGATGCCGGCGACGAAGGGCAGGCGAGCAACGGCGGCGAGGTAGGCTCCGGCGGCGCCGATGTTGCTGAGAGCGATGAGGAATGCAGCGACTGGCAACACTCCGGGAAAACCCACGCGGGACGCGGTTTTCGAGATGGCCTGCACCAATCCTTGCAGGCTGCTGACTTCTCCTGAGGGCAGTGCCAACAATATGGCGACGGTTCCTGCGATGTAGCAGAAGGCCACGGTTACACCGCCGAATAGAAGAGCGAATGGAATCGAGCGGCGGGGATTCTTGATTTCTTCTCCCATGAAGGAGGCGGTTTCGCACCCGCCGAAAGCGAAGGTCAGCACCGACCAGAAGATAAGGTCGTTGAGATGTGTGCTGGGCGTCATCGAATGCAGCGTGAACTGAGTGGCTGAGCCGTAGCGATGCCAGGCGATCAACCCCATCCCGATGATGATGCCCACGGGAATCCACATAGCGAGTGCGCCGACATTGTGCAGCCATTTGCCGATGTCGAGTCCGACGATGTTCATCAGAGTTGCGGCGCTCAGTGTTAGCAATGAAAAAACGATGTAGAAGGTGGCGTTGTTCGAGAGATGCGCCCATGCGTTCTGGCGCATGAAGAGGATGTTGCTGGCGGCGAAGTAGAGGACGGCAGGGAAGTACGGGAGATTGCTCGTCCAGTAAGTCCAGGCGGACATGAAGCCGGAGAAATCTCCGAAGGCGCGCTTGCTCCAGACGTAGAGTCCGCCTTCGCTGGGATAGCGGGAAGAAAGCTCCAGCACGGAAAGGGCGAGAGGCATGTAGAAGCAGAGCCAGGCGCCAATCCAGATGACGATGGAACTGGGGCCGGCGGCGGCGGCGGTGGCGATCCAGCGCAGGCTGATGCCGGTGACTACATAGAACAAAACGAGATCGCGGAGGCCGAGCACGCGCTTCGGGCAGTTGGGATCTCCGGGTTGCGTCAAGAGAGGTTCAGCGCGGGATGTAGTCATCGAGGAGCGGGACTATGTGGGAAGCAAAGGGGAGAAGGCGCTGCAGGGCTGCACCCAGGGTTTCCCCGGGAAGCAGGGGAGTGACGATGCGCACCAGAGCGCCGTCGCTGCGGTTCATGCGAATTGAGTCTTTGACCAGATAGAACTTGGCCCAGTATTCGCTGGCCACGCCGCGGTTGTGGGCCCAGTACCAATACAAGACCAACTGGCGCGCGCCACCTTTCGCGATTACGTAGCGGTTGGCTGGGAAAGGGTCATGGCCCGGTAAGACAAGCGTGATGCGGTCATTCTCTACGGGCGCCCAGCCAGCCCCGGGCAGGCAGTTCTTAGGAGAGTGGATGGTGTCTCCCGCGCGCTGGCTTGGGAAGTATGCGATGTACAAATTTGTGGGTTCGGGTTGATCCGCGGTGTAATAGTCGCGCACCAGGAAATCGCCGGGCCCCAATACATCGAGAGTATCCTTGTCCAGCGGGATGTCTTTACCGCTCCAGTTTCCCAGTTGCGCGGGAAAAGATGAAAGCGGCAGGCGCGAGGGAATGACCTCGGTGCGGCCGCGCGCCTGCAGCACAATAGCCGTAAGCGCGATTAAAGTGGCAGCGAGAACGAAACGCAACGTGCCAGATTGCTTCATGACTCCGTATCTTCCTCCGGCCAGAAAACGCGAACCAGGCGATGCAGAAGATAGAGCATCACCAGCGACGCGACAAACATCAGCCAGCCCTGGAATTCGTGGAAGAAGCCTTGCGCTTTATCCGGGTCCCAATATTGGACCAGCAGTCCCGTGATCACGACACGCAAGCTGTTGGCGGCAACGGCGATGGGAAGCGAGGCCAGCGCCAACAGGATGCGTACAGCAATTTTACGCTCCATCAGATAGCCGTAGATCACGGCCAGGGTGGCCAGAGACATTAAAGAACGAATGCCGCTGCAAGCGTCCGCGACTTCCAGAGCCATGGCCGGGAGAATGATCACGTTGCCCTCCCGCAAGACGGGCACGCCCAACCATGGCAAGATGGTACTGGCGACCTGCGACGCGAATAACTGCATCGGGAACGTGATCTGGTTGAAGACAATGGCTGGAATGGGGATCATCAGCAGCAGGAACGCCCAGGGGAATAGGAGGGCGCGGAAGAAACTCCAACCGAGAAAGAGCACGATTAAGCCAGCCAACACGATCAGCAATGACAAACGGGAAAGGAAAAGCTCCGCTCCCATCTGACCGACGACGAGCACGCATAGTCCAACGCCTAAAGGCAGCAATCCCAGCCAGGACGGGCGGACGGTCAGGCGAGCCAGCTTGGACCGCTCCTGCCAGATGATGAAGGCGGAAAACAGAGGAACGAAGAAACCGTGAGAGAAATTGGGGTCATGCCACCACTGTCCGATCAGGTGAGTGAGCGTAGGGAGGAACAGCCAGAGCAACAGCCCAGCCAGCACGGCCGTTTGCCAAACAGAGGGCCATGCCGGGTCGACGAAGGGTGCTGGCGCAGATGGCCGCTCGGCTTGCGACACGTGGCTCAATGGAACAGCCTCTATCTTAAATCTTACGGGGATGACGTCCAGCATAAGCGAACTGATAAGCGCCCGCAATCAAAACCGGGGATTCGGAACGCTCATGCACCAGGCTTGGCAGGGGAAATGCGCGCGGGGTTCCGTGGTCAGCGCTTGTCCTTACAGGAAAAGTTGCAGGTACTGTTTTCTCTTCCGACGGCCGCGTTGCTACTAGTGGGCAAATACTTTCCCTTTTGTGCGGAACGATATAGGGTAAATAGATGGTGTTTTCTCCCTATCAGGGCTGGGTTCTGGCTGATAAACTCCTGAAAGCAAGGCGCTAAAGCCATAGGCGGATGTTCCCCTAAAGGAAGCAAGGATGGTGCTTGCCTTGCTCGTAGAACTCAACGTCTTCCAAGTGGAACATTGCGACTGTGATTCTCCGTTGGGAAAAAAGGCCGTAAGATGGAATCAGATTTGCGCCCGGGAGCAGAGAACATGCAGACTGCGGTAACTCACAAGCTCGAGTTCGTTGAGGGTGTGAGTCCGAGCATGCGGAGCGTGGAAGCGGTGATGCTGGAGGTCGCGCAGAGCGAAGTTCCAGTGCTGCTACTGGCGGAACGCGGAGCGGGCAAGAAAGCGACGGCGCTGCGGGTTCACAACCTCTCGCGGCGGGGAGGACAATCGTTCCGCGTGGTTTCTTGCGCCGCGCTGGATTCCGGCACGGTGGAGGATTCGATTGGCCAGCCGGGTTGGCATGGCGAAGGCACGGTTTTTCTGGAAGAGTTGGCAAATCTGGGCGCGAAGGGTCAGGCGCAGTTGCTCCAGGCCTTGACCCGGGGAAATACGAATGGGAGCCGCACGCAGGGCCTGGCCAGGTTGATCTGCGGCAGCGCCCGCGACCTGGAGGCGGAAGTGAAGGCGGGGAATCTGCGCGAGGATTTGTATTATCGGATCAGCGGAGTGTGTTTGCGGCTTCCTCCTCTGCGCCAGCGCCGGGAAGATATTCCGGTGCTGACGCAACATTTTCTGCGGAAATACGGGCGCGATTTTCAGCGCTCAGTTCCAGTGCTGAGCGATGAGACCCAGCGTTTGTTTGAGGAATATTCCTGGCCGGGGAACGTGCGAGAACTGGAAAACGCAGCCAGGGCGATTGTGGCTCTGGGAGATGAAACGGTCGCCATGGGTGGTTTGCGCGCGATGCTGCGCCAGGCAGATGCGGGAAGCAATGGCGTTCGGGTTTCTCTGAAGCAGGCGGCACGTGCCGCTTCGCGCGAAGCGGAGAAAGAACTGATCCTGCGCGCTCTGACCCATACCCGGTGGAACCGGCGGCGGGCCGCGCAAGAGTTGCAAATCAGTTATAAAGCTTTGCTGTACAAGCTCAAGCAGATGGGGTGCTCCGAGTACCGAGCCTCCTAGCTCCATAATTTAGGAGAACGCATGAAGAGAGTAATGAAGTTCGCCTGCCTGGTGCTGTTGGGGTTTGCGACCATCGGCATGCGAGCCCAGGACGGTGCAGACGACACCAGCGCCGCGAAGCCGGCGAAAGCGACCGTGCCGGAGGTTCAGGTGTCCGGGCCGGGAGTGCCCTCGGACTACATCATCGGAGCGGACGATACGCTGCATATCTCGGTCTGGAAAGAACCCGACATGAGCATCACTCTACCGGTGCGGCCCGACGGCAAGATTTCGATACCTTTGCTGGACGACGTGCAGGCCGCGGGCATGACTCCCATGCAACTGGGGCTCTCGATCAGGGACAAGCTGAAGAAATACATAGCGGACCCGCGGGTCAGCGTGGCGGTGACGGCGATGAACAGCCAGCGGATTTATGTACTCGGCGAGGTCACGCATACCGGACCGATGGCCCTGTTGCCTAACATGACGGTCCTGCAGGCGTTATCGACCGCGGGATTCACGCAGTTCGCCAATCTCAAGGCGATTTACCTGCTGCGCGTACAGGATGGCAAGCAGACGAAAATGCCGTTTAATTATAAAGACGCGATCAAGGGGCGCGGCGATCAGCAAACCATTACGCTCAAGCCAGGAGACACAATTGTTGTCCCGTAGGGATGGCAATAGATAGGTCGAAGAGGAACCGAGATGAACAAAGGCCACATCCTAATGACCCTAACGCTGACCCTGATTGGGGCCAGCGTGGCCTGGGCGCAGAGCGACCAGAACCAACCGCCCGCGCCTCCCCCAGTGCCCGCTTTCGGGCAGGAAAATCCTGCGCCGGCAGTGACCGAGAACCCGCCGATTTCCGCGATCGACCAGCCTGGGTTGGAACCCCATGCGGCGCCGGAGAGTTTCCTGTTGCCCGGTTTGCATTTCAGCGAGTCCGTAGATTCTAACGCGGAGAACGCGCTGGGCAACTCGTCGGTCAGCACGGTCACGCGGGCACTAGGAAGTCTGACCCTGCAAAAGCTCTGGAAAAACTACGACGTGGCGATGGATTACATCGGCGGCGTGGATTACAGCAACCAGTCAGGCATTGGGCTGGAGCAGTTGGAGCAATTCGACATAGACAACCGCATCAACTGGAAGCGCGGCCAACTGGCGATCCGCGACTCGCTCAGTTATCTTCCCGAAGGTACGTTCGGCTTCGGCGCCTATGGTGGTACTGGGGCTTACAACACCAGCCTCGGCGGTCTGGGCGCTGGCTTGCTGGGAGCGGCCGCATTCGGCGGGCAGAGCAGTGCTTTCAACGGAGGAAACGGCGTCTCCATAGGCCAGGTGCCTCGCCTGGCAAATTTGGGATTGGCCGATATCGTCGAGAACCTGACGCCGAAATCGTCGGTGACACTTTCGGTGGGGTACGGGATCGTGCACTTTTACGAGGACCTCGTTTCCTTAGCGGGCACGGACCAGAACATTCTCTTCATTGGAAGCCGGGAAGAAACCGCGCAGGTCGCGTATGACCGGATCCTGAATCCGAAGGACCAGGTCGCGCTGAGCTATGGCTACCAGGGATTTGACTTCTCGACTGTGGACACCGCGTTTCACTCGAGTGTGGTGCAGGCGATGTACGGGCACCGGATTTCCGGGCGTATGGATTTTGTGATTAGCGCGGGGCCGCAATTTACCCATATCGACGAGAACCCGGTGGTTTGCAGCATTCTCAATGTCACCGTGGCGGACTGCGCGAGCGATGAAGGAACGCTCGTCGTATTTCCGCAAAAGGCCAACCACATCGGCGCTGCCGGTCGCATTGCTCTGCGCTACAGGTTCCCCAGAACCGCACTTTCGGTCAGCTATCAACGTTACAACACGAGCGGGTCCGGGGTCTTTGCGGGTTCGCGGAGCGACATTGCGCAGCTCGATGCCAACCGGCCGTTGAGCCGCATTTGGGAGATGTTTGGCGACCTTGGTTATTCCAAGAGCAGCCAGTTGCAGGTTGGCGGGTCGACGGTCAACGCGGGCAGCTTCAGCTATGGCTATGCGGGAGTGGGTCTTCACCGTCAGTTCGGGCGCAGCCTGCGGGGATTCGTGAGCTATCAATTCAACGAGTTTGGGTTCAATACGGCGTGCCCGTTATCGGATTCTTCGAGCACGGGGCCGTGCAGCCATATTTCCCAACGGCATGTGGGTTCCATAGGACTAGATTGGACGCCCCGGCCGATCCGGNNTAACCATGGACGATTATCTGGCGATGTTGCGCCGCCGGATGAAAGTGATTCTGATTCCGGCGCTGCTGGCGCCGTTGGCCGGATTTCTGGTCTCATATGTGTTCTCCGCCAAATACACCTCGCAGTCGCTGGTGTTGGTGGAGGCGCCGAAGATTCCGGATTCGGTGGTGCAGCAGGTCTTCACGGAGGATCTCACGCAGCACATAACCACGATGGAGCAGCGGGTGTTGAGCCCGAGCCAACTGCGGCCCATGGTGGAAAAGCTCGGGTTGGCCAAGGAAGGCCAGAACGTCGATGATCTGGTTAACGAGATCCAGCTCAACATGACGATCGAGCCGGTTCCGGATATTTCGCAATTCGGTACGGCCAAGAAAAAGCCGGGTCAAAGCAGCAGTCCGGTTCCCGGCTTTTACGTCAACTACACCGCGCCGACCGCCAAAGAGGCGAAGGATGTATGCACCGAGCTGACCTCGATGCTGCTGGAAGAAGATCTCAAGTCGAGGCAGGACGCGAGCCAGGGCACAACGCTGTTCCTCGCCAGTCAGGTGGGGGAAGCCAAGCAGAATCTCGACGATCTAGATAAGAAGCTGGCAGCCTTCAAGAACCAACACATGGGGCAGCTTCCCGAAGACGAGGACAATAATTTAAAGATCTTGATGGGGCTGAACTCGCAACTGGATGCCAACACACAGACCCTGAACCGGGCGACCCAGGACAAGTCCTATACCGAGTCACTGCTGTCGCAGCAGTTGGCGGCTTGGAGAACTTCGCAGTCAGCCAGCAATCCCCAAACCCTGCAGCAGCAACTCTCGCAACTACAAGCCCAACTGATCGATCTGCAGGGACGCTATACGGACGATCACCCCGACGTAATCAAGACCAAGGCGGACATTGCAGAGGTCAAGAAGGAACTGGCGGCGATCAACGACGCATCCGCGAAGGGAAGCGACAGTGGAAACGACAAGGGTTCAGCATCGGAGCCGCCAGAGATTCGCCAACTGCGGCTGCAGGGTCACCAGTATGAGGATTTGATTGCCCAGGCGACGCGTGATCAGAAGAAGCTTCAGCAGGAGATCGCCGTGTACCAGGGCCGGGTGGCGTCCAGTCCGGGCATTGAAGAAGAATACAAGGAAATGGCGCGCGACTATGACAACGCGCAAAAGGTCTACCAGGACGATCTGGCCAAACAGAGCACCTCGAAGATGGCGACCCAGGCTGCGAATGAGGCGCAGGGGGAACGGATGGTGCCTCTGAATCCAGCGAACCTTCCCGATGCGCCGAGCTTCCCGAACCGGCTGTTGTTTGCAGGGGGAGGATTGGGCGCCGGTCTGGTGCTAGGGCTGGGCCTGGCGTTTTGGCTGGAGTTCCGCGACCAGTGCATCCGCACGGAGGCGGATGCCGAGGCCGCTCTGGAGCTTCCCATGCTGGTTGCGGTGCCATGGGTGATCGAGACAGCGCCGGCAAACGGCAACGGCCGTTTCTGGAAGCGGAAAAAGCTGCCGGAGGAGAGCAAGGAAGCGGCCAGGGTTTAGTAGTGGTGGAGTTCGACAAGGAAGCGAGCCAAACGCGCGATTGTTGCGTCGCAAAGAACGAGACGCTTCGCGCGGCTCGCACAGATCCCTCGCTGCGCAAAAGGCGCTTGCTCGGGATGACAGAGTAGGCGAAGGCGTTCAGGCAAAGATCATGTACAAAGAGTTTTTCGGCCTGCGGGCAAATCCGTTCAACGTAAACCCCGACCCGCGTTATCTGTTCCTGACGCGGCACACCGAGGAGGCACTGGCCTGCCTGACCTATGGCATCCAGAGCCGCAAAGGGTTTGTGCTGCTGACCGGGGAAGTGGGCACGGGCAAGACCACGCTCATTAACAAGCTGCTGGAGTGGCTGCGCCTGCAGCAGGTGGCGACTGCCTTCATTTTTAACTCGCGGCTGAACACGACGCAGTTTCTCGACTACATGATGGCGGACTTCGGCATTCCATGCGATTCGAAGGCCAAGAGCCAGATTCTGTTGCGGCTCTACAACTGGCTGCTGGATCGTTACCGGGCGGGCGAGACCGCGGTGCTCATCGTGGATGAGGCGCAGAACCTTACCGATGAGGTGCTGGAAGAGATTCGAATGCTGACCAATCTGGAGACCTTCACGGAGAAGCTGCTACAGATCGTACTGGTGGGCCAGCCCGAGCTGGAGCAGAAGCTGAAGCAGCCGCAACTGCGGCAATTACGGCAAAGGCTGACGCTGCGCGCCAAGACGCATCCTCTCACTCTGGAGGAGAGCAAAGCTTATGTCCAGCAGCGGTTGCGCATCGCCGGTTCCAACGGCCAGCAGATCTTCGAACCTGAGTCCGTGGTCGCGATCCACCGCTATGCCAGCGGCATTCCGCGGGTCATCAACCTGTTGTGCGAGCACTGCCTGGTGAGCGCGTTCGTGGACCAGCAGAAAGTGATCGCGCCCTCGGTGGTGGACGTTGTGGCCCGGGACTTTGATCTGGCCGACGGAACTGCGGCAGGAGTCATGACGGCGCCGCCGCCGCTGGCCCAGGAGAAACTTGACTTAGTGGAAACCTTGCGGTCGCTGGCCGACCTGGCAGACCGCTTGCGCGAGGAAGATGAGGATAAGGACCTCCCCAGGGAAAGGAAAGTATGAGCAGAATTCACGAAGCGTTGAAGAAAGCCGAACAGGAGCGGGCGGCACTGCAGGGGGGGGCAGCCCAGTCCAGTTTCGCGGCTGCGGAGGAGTCGCCCGTGACGACCACAGTGGACGACTTGCCCGCCAGGGGAGTGCCCGGCGCTGGAGTTCCACTTGCGTCAGGGATGCCGTCGTTCGCCAGTCCCCTTAGCCTGGATGTCTTGCTGGCGCGCTGCCCGCAACTGCAGTGGAATCCGGATCAGAAAACGATGCTGTTCTTTAACGGCGACGATGGCGCGCGCGGTACGGAGGAGTTCCGCACGCTGCGTTCCCGGCTTTACCACGCACGCGAGAAGATGGCGCTGAAAAAACTTCTGGTTACCAGCGCGCTGCCCAAAGAGGGCAAGTCGTTCACCGCGGCCAACCTGGCCCAGGTGATGGTGCGCCAGCACGGACGCCGCGTGTTGCTGATTGATGCCGACCTGCGCGGTCCGCGGCTGCACCTGATGCTGGGCACAACTTCGTCGCCGGGCCTGGCGGACTATCTGCAGGGAAGAAGCGATGAATTCTCAATCATGCAGCGCGGGCCCATGGAAAACCTGTTCTTCATTCCCAGCGGTGAGGAGATTTCAGATGCCGCCGAACTGGTAGCCAACGGGCGGCTGAAGTTCCTGCTGCAGCGTGTAGAGGCTTTGTTCGACTGGATCATCATTGATTCACCGCCGGCGGTGCCGGTTTCCGATGCCAGTGTGCTGGCGAAGGCTTGTGACGGTGTGCTGATGGTGGTGCGCTCAAACTCGACGCCGGTCGATATGGCGCGCCGGGCGCGGCAGGAATTTCCAGATCAGGCCCTGGTGGGGGTGGTGCTGAATGGCACGGACGCTGAGGCCATGTCCTATACCCGGTACTACTACGACGTGAAGAATGTGACCGAGTCCAAGGTTTAGAGAAAACAGGGAAACGTGATCCGGCTGTTCAAAGTCCATTACCCGCTACGCGCGCTGGTTTTACTGGTGGGCGAGGCTTTGATCGTCTGGACTTCGTTCGTCCTGGGAACGATGGTGCAGAACCGGGAAGACAGCTGGCTTCTGCTCAACGTTGAGCACGGATATCTGAAGATCCTGGCGGTCACAGGCGTGGTGCTGCTGTTTTCGTACTGGTTTGATTTGTACGATTCTTCCAGCTTGGGAGCGAAGTGGGACCAGACATTGCGGCTTTTGCTGGTGCTGGGGTTTGTAGCTCTGATCCTGGCGGCAGTGGGTTTTATCTATCCTAACATTGTGCCGGGGAATGGGTCGGCGCTGGCGGGACTCGTCATTCTGACGTTTACGCTGCTGGGCTGGCGCGCCGCTTATTCCTGGATGGTGAGACAGTCCTTCCTGCGCGAGCGGGTTTACGTTTTGGGCACGGGAGAACGCGCGCAGCGGCTGGTTAGAGGTCTGCGCGAGCGCGCCGAACTCGGGATTGAAGTGGTGGGATGGACCGGGGATGCCGAAGGCGAATTGACCCGGGACGCGGTGGCATCGCACCTGCTGGGGTTGGTGCGGGGCAGAGGCGTGCATCGCGTGATCGTCGCTATGCCGGACCGCCGTGGCAACTTGCCGGTGGAAGAATTGCTGGATTTGCGCCTGGCGGGGGTGAAGGTGGAAGAGGCGACATCCTGGCTGGAGAGGATATCGGGCAGGATTGAGGTTGAGCAGCTATACCCCAGCTGGCTGATCTTTGCCGAAGGTTTCCACTCCAGCAGTTTCTTTCGGATGGTTCGCCGCGCGCTGAACGTTTTGGTTGCGCTCGCCGGAACGCTGATCTCGCTGCCCCTGCTGCCCTTCATTATTCTGGCCGTCAAGTTGGATTCATTGGGTCCGGTGCTGTACCGGCAGCAGCGCGTGGGGAGGGGAGGAGTGATTTTTTACTGCTACAAGTTCCGCACCATGCGGGTGGACGCGGAGGCAGATACCGGGGCGACCTGGGCCTTAGACGATGATCCGCGGATCACGCGCGTAGGCAAGTTTCTGCGCTCTTCGCGGCTTGATGAAATTCCGCAGTTGTGGTGCGTGCTGAAGGGCGACATGCATTTTGTGGGACCGCGCCCGGAGCGGCCGGAATTTGTCGAGTGGCTGAGCAAGGAGATTCCGTACTACGGCGTGCGCCACGTCGTGCGGCCGGGCATCACGGGCTGGGCGCAGGTGCAGTATAAGTACGGCAACACGCTGGACGACGCTCGGGAGAAGTTACAGTACGACCTGTTTTACCTAAAGAACGCCTCCATTGGTCTGGACATGCTGATCATGTTCCAGACCATCAAGATCGTCCTGCTGGGGCGAGGCGCGCAATGAGGTGATCGCTCTGGGGCTCAGCTTTTCCAAATCCTCTACACCCAAGTGGGTTGGGAGCCATGAAAGTGGCGTCCTCGCATGAGAGCGGAAAATACCGGAGCCAGTAGTGGAGGAGAGGGATTCTGATGGCGGTTCTTGAGAACGATATCCGGAGATCCCGGTGGCCGCAGAAGTTGGCACTGAAACGCGAGCCGCTGGCGGGTGCCTTCTTCTGGCTGAGCGGGTTTTACCTGATTTATTGTGCCCGGCCGGAGGATTGGATTCCCGGGCTTGCGTACATCCCTCTAGCAAAGATCTCGGCGGTTTTCGCGTTGCTGGGGCTTTTAATGAGCGCGGGGAGAACCCAGCGGGGGTTCCGCGATCTGCCCAGGGAGGCGGGTTATTTTTTCGGCATGATCTGTCTGCTGTTCGTGTCCGCGCTGCTCTCTCCGGTGTGGAGGGGTGGCGCGTTTTTCGGAACGCTGGATTTTGCCAAGGCGCTGATTGCGTGGGTGCTGACTTTCCTGGTTATCACGACATTTGCGAGATTGCGGCGAATCATTTTCATCCAGTCGGCGTCGGTCGCGGTGATTACCGTTGTATCCATCATCAAAGGACGGTCCCATCTCAGGCTGGATGGGGTGATTGGAGGAATCTATTCCAATCCCAATGACTTGGCATTCGCGATCGTGCTTTCCCTCCCATTCTGCTTCGCCTTTCTGTTGAGCACCCGCAGCATTCCACGCAAGGCCGCATGGGCAGCGTCCATACTGGCAATGTGTACCGCCTTGTTCATGACCGCCTCGCGCGCCGGTTTTATCGATCTCCTGGTCACAGGTGCGGTCTGCTTGTGGTTTTTCGGCGTCAAGGGGAAAAGGATTCACCTCATTGCGGCGGCGGTAGTACTGGTGTTGGTGGTTGGAGCCGCGGCCGGCGGACGGCTGAAAGATCGCTTCTTTGCCATATCGAGGAACAATGTCGACACCTCGCTTGAAGTCAGCGCCCACGACTCGTACGAGCAGCGCCGGATGTTAATGGTCGACAGTCTGAAGGGAGTAGCGCGCTATCCTTTGGGAATTGGATTGGGGAATTTCATCGTTTATTCTGGCATGTGGCGAGAAGTTCATGTCTCCTATCTCCAGATCGCGGTGGAGGGGGGGATTGGCTCTTTGGTTCTCTACCTGCTCTTCTTCGCGCGTGGTTTCGCCAATCTCAAGCGGCTGCGCCGCATGCCCAGCTACGATCCTCAGATTGATCTGTTTGCGGGAGCCTTGTACGCGACTCTGATCGGATTCGTCGTGGGGGCCTTCTTTGCGCCCGAGGCTTACCAACTCTTCCCTTACTTTGCTGTGGCCTATACCTCGGTGTTATTGGCGATCGCCAAGGAAAGAGAACAGTCCGCCGTTTCCCCTGCAGATTCGGTGAACCAACCCCAACCACGGTCGATAGCGCGGGCCCGAGCAGGCGAGTTGGCGTCGGTTCGCGGCGGCCCGGCCGAGTATTCCAGAACGCCTGACCATTTGCTTCGAAATCAGCGATGACGAACACGATGCAAACATCGGATTCGCCGCGTGGAGAACGTGCATGTGCGGCATAGCGGGAGTCGTGCAAACTCATCCTGACGGCTCGGTGGATCACGCCACCGTTCACCGGATGTGTGAGGCCGTCGTGCATCGGGGTCCCGATGACGAGGGAATCTTTGTCAAGGCCGGCGTCGGACTGGGCATGCGCCGGCTCAGCATCATCGACCTGGCGGGTGGGCACCAGCCGGTCTTCAACGAAGACAAGACCATTTGGATTGTTTTCAACGGCGAAATCTACAATTTTCCTGAGCTGCGCACCGAACTCGAGAAACGCGGCCACCGCTTTTATACCCACACCGATACGGAAGTGATCGTTCATCTGTATGAGGATATGGGCGCCGACTGCGTAAAAAAACTTCGCGGCATGTTTGCGTTCGCCTTGTACGATGAGCGCCGCGGCAAGCTGCTGATGGCGCGTGATCGCCTCGGGAAGAAGCCGTTGCACTATGCCCTCGCGGGCGGGCGTTTACTGTTCGGTTCCGAGATCAAATCGATCCTGGCGGTGGCCCCGGAACTTGCCAGCGTGAACAATGAAGCGCTTCTGCAATACATGTATTTCGGATATATTCCCGATCCGCTTACGTCCTTTCTGGCCATTCAAAAGTTGCCTCCCGGACACTTGCTCGAGTTTGCGGCAGGCCAGGTTCAGGTTCGGCAGTATTGGGACTTGCCGGAATACGGCACGCACCAGCCTCGCAGCGAGGAAGAATGTTTGGAGGAGTTGGAGTGGCGGCTGGCCGAAGCGGTGCGCATCCGGTTGATTTCCGATGTTCCGCTGGGCGCGTTGCTGAGCGGAGGAACCGACTCCTCGACGGTCGTCGCCTTGATGGCGCGGGCAAGCTCCAAACCGGTGAAGACTTTTTCGATTGGTTTCACCCACGACGATTTCAATGAAGCTCATTATGCTCGCATTGTCGCGAAACGCTTTGGCACCGAGCACCACGAATTAGTGCTGGAACCTAACGTACTGGAAACGGTCGAGACGCTGACCAGTTCGATTGAGGAACCGTTCGGGGATTCCTCCATGTTGCCGACCTATTACGTTTCCTGTATGGCCCGGAAGCACGTAACGGTGGCCTTGTCGGGCGATGGCGGGGACGAGATATTCGCCGGATACGACCGCTATGCGATCAATCTGCGCCGGCAGGCCTTCGAGCGAATCCCGCGCTGGGCGTGGCGTTTGTACCGTGAGCGGGTTTATCCCCACCTGCCACAGGACATGCACGGGAGAAAATTCTCGTACAACGTTTCCTTGCCCTGGCGGGAGCGTTATGTGGATAGCATTTCGTTTCTCCCTTCTTTTGAAAGAGACATGCCCCTCTTGTCCAATGAGTTCCGGGAGACTCTGCGGACAGACGGCAACCCGGAGAACGTGATGTACCGGTATTTCGATGAGGCTCCGGCGAAGGACCCTATCAGTCAGATGTTGTATGTCGATACGAAAACCTACATGGTTGCCGACATCCTGACCAAGGTTGATCGAATGAGTATGGCTACCTCGCTGGAGGTGCGCGTTCCGCTTCTCGATCACTTGTTTGTGGAGTGGGCTACGGGACTGCCGGTGGAGTGGAAGCTGCGCGGTGGGCAACAGAAATACATTCTCCGCAAGCTGGCGGAGCGAGTTGGCGTGCCGCGCGAAGCGCTATACCGGCCAAAGCAAGGCTTCGCCATGCCACTGGTGCACTGGATTCGGAACGAATTGAAGGATCTGATCATGACGGTTCTGCTCGAGCCTCGAACTCTGCAGCGGGGCTACTTCAACCCAGCAGCCGTACGGCGACTGCTCGACGAGCACTTTCGCGGACGCCGCGACCATTCTCACGAAATTTGGCGCTTGCTGATCTTTGAGCTGTGGCACCGCAACTTTCTGGAGAGAATCCGGACCACGGAATGGGGCGCCGAGCCGTATAGCGTCACCAGTACGGCTGGGAACCTGGGATGAGTTCGTTGACAGACAACGGAAACATGCCAGAACCGGATCAACCAGCTTCCTCGCAAACAACCAGTCCACTTCCTTCTTCCGGTTCCCCCGTTCCCATCTTTCTCATGATCGACAGCCTGCAGACGGGCGGCACGGAGCGTCAATTTGCAGAGATTGCGCGATCGTTGAGGAAGAATGCTCTTCAAGTACATTTGGGCTGTTTGCAAAAAAAGGGGCCTTTCCTGGAAGGTCTGGGCGAACTGCATCTGTCTGAACCCGGGGGGAGTCTCTACAGTCTGACTTCGATGCGCAGCCGCTGGCGGTTGATGCGCCATTTGCGGAAATCAGAGATCGCAGTAGCTCACGCTTTCGACTTTTACGCGAATCTAATGCTGATTCCAGCCGCAAAGCTGGCCCGAGTTCCGGTTGTGATTGGCAGTCACCGTCAACTGGGGGATCTCCTTACTCCCGCCAAATTCCACGCCCAGTTAATGATGTTTCGCTGGTGTGACCGGGTGGTGTGCAACTCCCAGGCGGCCGCAGACCGCCTGTTGCAAGCGGGACTGCCGGGACACAAGCTGGTGGTGATTGGAAATGGCTTGCCGCCAGAGGCGTTTGCCGAGACCGCACCGGCTTTGGAACGTTCAGAGGGGATTCTCCGGGTGGGAATGATCGCCCGGATGAATGCGGGCTACAAGAACCAGGGCGCGTTCCTGCGAGCGGCGGCGCGTGTGGGGCAGAGATTCTCCAATGTGGAATTCCTGTTGGTTGGTGACGGTCCGCTGCGCCCGGCGCTGGAGCGGGGGGCGGCCGAGCTCGGCTTGCAGAGCCGGGTTCGCTTTCTGGGAGATCGCCGTGATATACCCGCGATCCTGTCCAGTATCGATGTTTCGGTCGTGCCGTCTGCTTCGGAAAGCTTGTCGAATGTCATTCTCGAATCGATGGCGGCTGGCGTACCGGTCGTGGCGACCGCTGTGGGGGGAAACAATGAACTCGGTGGCGGCGGGCGGGCGCTCCTGGTCTCTCCGAATGACGATGAGGCTCTCGCCGCTGGATTAGAGCGTGTGCTGGCAGATGAGGAGCTACGCCGGCGAATGTCGCACCAGGCGCGGCAATTCGCACAAGAGCACTTCACCGTTGAGCGAATCCGCGAGCAATATTGCAAACTTTATGCCGATGTGCTCGCCAGCCAGCGCCGGCGCAGTGGGCTGGGACGCCGGTCTCACCCGGTTGCCAGTCCGCGTATTCGTGTGGCCGTAGTTGCTCCCAGTTTGCGCTATGTTGGTGGTCAGGCGGTGCAGGCTGATTTGCTCCTACGAAATTGGAAGCACGATCCGGACGTGGAGGCTCGTTTCGTTGCTGTCGATCCGCGGTTTCCTTACGGTCTGGGCTGGGCTGAGCGGGTGCCGCTCTTGCGCACGATTATCCGCGAACCATTGTATGCGCTGAGCCTTTGGGACAAGCTGAAAGATGTGGATGTTGTCCATATATTTTCGGCTTCTTATTCATCTTTTCTGTTGGCGCCGCTTCCGGCGTGGCTGATGGCACGGCTGCGGGGGAAGAAAACGCTGATCAACTATCACAGCGGAGAGTGCCGGGACCATCTGCGCCGGTCCCGCACCGCGCGACGGGTGCTAAAACAAACCGATCGGCTGGTGGTTCCTTCTGGATACCTGGTTGACGTTCTCGGGGAGTTTGGGCTGGCCGCTCAAGCAATCCCAAACATCGTGGATGTATCGCAATTTCCCTTTCGGGTGCGGCGGCCGCTGCGTCCTCACCTGGTATGTACGCGGGGTTTTCATCCCTACTACTGTGTTGACGTGGTGGTGCGGGCGTTTGCTGAAGTGCAGAAGACGTTCCCGGCAGCGCGGCTCGACCTGGTCGGCGGCGGACCGGTCGAGGCAGACATTCGGAATCTGGTGCGGGAGATGAATCTCAGCGGAGTCCACTTCAAAGGCGTTGCCGCGCACAGTGAGATTGCGCGCTTTTACGACGAGGCTGATATCTTCATCAACGCTTCCCGCCTCGACAACATGCCGGTCTCGGTGTTGGAGGCGTTCGCTGCAGGAATGCCGGTGGTCAGTACGGAACCGGAAGGGATGCGCTATGTTGTCAAGCACGGACGGACCGGGTTGCTTTCGGTGCCGGGAGACGCGACAGCGCTGGCGCAGAATGTAATCCGCGTTCTACAGGATTCTGAGTTGGCGGATCGCCTGGTTTCGAACGCCCGGGAAGAGCTCGAGCGCTACTCCTGGCCCGTCGTGCGGGAACAGTGGGTGGAAATTTATCGAGCCTTAGCCACCGATGAAATGAAAGCAGCAAGGCAGTTTGCTTCCACCAGTGCGAAATCCTCCGACGATTAGTGCGCCGCCGCCGCAACCGGCTCGTGTTCTTCTTTTTCCAGGCAGACTCTGTGCCACAATTCCAGATTCAAAAGACGCCAGATGCGGTCGGAATGATCGCGGTGTCCTGACCGATGCTCGTTGAATAAACGCTCTACGGCGGAACGCTGGAACAACTCCCGCTCCAGGCTGCGCGGCTCCAGAAGCAGGTTGCGAATCACATCCAACTGCGGTCCGGCCAGCCAGCCGCTGAAGGGCGTGGGAAAGCCCAATTTCTGTCGGTAAAGAATGGAGTGCGGCAGCAGATCTTCGACGGCCTTTTTCAGAATGCGTTTGCCTGCAAATCCGCCGAGCTGCAGATTCTGTGGAATATTCGTGGCAAACTCCACAAGGGGATGATCGAGGAAGGGAACCCGGCTCTCGATCGAGGCGGCCATGCTCATGTTGTCCTGCTTCATCAACAATTCAACCAGATAAGTCTTAATGTCGGTGTAGAGAAGACGCTGCAGCATCTCGCCAGAAGAATCTTCCCAGTATCCAAGTACGTGCCGATAGGCCGATCCTGCAGCGCATTCCTTGATGACCTCGTTGGTGAGTAATCCGGCTTGATCGCTCTCGCTGAATGCGGAGAAGAAATTGTCGAAATAAAAAGAAGCCCACGAGCTTCCATTACGGGCGAGGAAGGTGTGAGATAGCTTGCGCCGGATAGCGGCGTTGATCCAGGTAGAGTCGGCGATGGAGCCGCGAATAGCGCCGCGGACTGCGCCGGGAACCGTGCGCCGATAAATGCGGTCCCAGGCCGCATTCTTGAGAGTGAAGGCATATCGGGTGTAGCCAGCCAGCGTTTCGTCGGCTCCTTCGCCGGTCAACACGACCTTCACTCGCTCGTGTGCGAGCTTGGCGACGAAATAAAGAGGAACGCTGGAGGGCCAGACGATGGGCTCATCCTCATGCCAGATCAGATGCGGCAGGCTATCGAAGAAATCCTGCCGGCTGACGAGAACTTCATGGTGAAGCGAATTCAAATGTTGGGCGACAATGCGGGCGTAGGGTAGTTCGCTATATGCATCTTCGGAGTAGCCCACCGAAAAAGTCTCGACCGGAGCGTGGCGGATCTTTGTCATCAGCGCAGCCACCGCGCTGGAATCAACGCCGCCGCTGAGGAAGACGCCGAGCGGCACATCGCTCATCAAGTGACTGCTCACCGCTTGCTCCAGCATTTCCCGGTAGGTCTGGATGTAGTAACTTTCCTGGTGTGCGTGCTCACTTTCGGTTACGGGGAGATCCCAGTAGGGTTCAATTCTGATTTGTCCGCTCTGCTCAACTTCCATCCAATGACCCGGCATCAGCTTGCGAATTCCGGTATAGAACGTTTGTTCGCCGGAGAGATACCCGAATGCCAGATATTCCGGAAGGACCGTGCGATCAAACTGCGCGCCGTTTCCGGAGCAGGCGAGAATCACTTTAATCTCTGAACCGAAAACTATTTGCTGCGCTGTCAGTTGGTAGTAAAGGGGCTTGATGCCCAGCCGGTCGCGAGCGATGAAGAGGCGTTGACAGCGCGTGTCCCAGATGGCGAAGGCAAACATGCCGCGCAGGTGTTGCACGCAGTCCGGCCCATATTCTTCGTAGAGATGAACGATGGTTTCCGTGTCGCTGTGAGTGCTGTAGCGATGACCCACCGACTGCAGTTTCTCGCGTAGGTCGGCGTGGTTGTAGATTTCACCGTTGAAAACAATCCAGACTGTCCCGTCTTCATTGCTAAGGGGCTGGTGTCCGGTTGCCAGATCCACGATGCTGAGGCGTCGCATGCCGATCCCGACAGAGCCAGCGGTGTAGATTCCATCGTCATCGGGGCCGCGATGGACCATGGCGGCACACATCTGCCGGAGAGTTTCAGGCTCAACCCTTGCGCCGTCCCTGAATTGCATGACCCCGGTAATACCGCACATTTGCTTGTGCTTCCTTCTATCTCGTCGAAGTCCGGCCTGAAGCGCCAGTTCAAATCACGATTTCTGAATCGAGCGCACTCGCAGAAAACGAACGGGCGGCAGACTCATCGGAGCAGGCCAGCTGATGCCGGCCCGCGCGGTTCGTCCACTCCAACCATTGTAGAGTGGCGTTGTGTGAGAGGAGAGACTCGCCCTGGAGTTGCGCGAAACTTCCCTCGCAGAACACCAGGTGGTCTACTCGGCGATCCTTTACACAAAAATAGAAAAACTTCGCGTCACTCGTCCATGGACCAAAATTCCAAACCGTCTTCTGCGCTTGACAAAAAATCATGGCGTGCGTGCTAGGGCCGCGCTCGTACCGGTAAGCCGCTTCCGGTGTTCCGACGTTGCCGCGCTGGCCTTCGTGACGAAGAAACTCACCGGTCTCTTCCATTCCGCCAACCGCGGGGATTAGCAGCACAGCATGCTCTGCCGGAAGTTCAACACGAGCGCTGCAGCGCACGACGGGCGCGCTCAACTTTGCGCCATAAGCCGGGGAGACATGCTCCGAGAGCAGCTCGAATTTCCATAGTGGATCGGTGACCGGAAGTAAGGTTAGATGATTCGATCCCTCAGGATTGGCTGATTGGCCCTCTACGTGGCCAGCAACAAAAGCGTTTCCACGATTGGAGACTTCAAGGTCCGGCGCGAAGTGCCAGGAGGTCTCGAGAAGATGCGAACCGTTGCCCTCGGAAACATCGCGTATCAGCCAGAAGCTGCCGTGCAAGTGAAACACAAAACGCCGATGTCGTGCCGGTTCACGGAGCCGCTCATATCCGGAGTGCGATCCGGCAAACAGGGTGAAGTTCGCGCCGGCGATCCACAGCTCTGCCTTAGTGTCGGGAATCGAACTCCAGGCGAACGGGCCATCGGGTTCGGCCTGATCGAGACCGTCAACCGCCAGTGTGTTGTGAGCGCGCGTACCACGAAATGTATTCCGCTCGTCGTCAGGACCGACGTAACAGCAGGTTCCTGCATCGACCAGCCACCGGCGGCCGCAGAAAGCGAGTTTGACGCTCAATGCGTCCGCATGGCCGTGCCCGCTGCATCGATTGCCTTGAGGACCAGCGTCGATGATCATCTGTTGAGCGATGGGTTCGGAGCTTCCCGCAATGTAGAGTCCGCCATCTGAAAAGGACTGAGATTTCGGTGTAGGCCGCGAGTCGGATATTCGCGCGATCCAAGACAGAGCCTCTTCGCCGAACAACCAGATCGATTCCTCGGTCAGGACGGCAGTGGGTCGAAGGCTCTCGTCGTGAAAAAGCGCAGCTCCGAGCGCCAGCGGATCCGTCATGTGTTCAGCGCGGTTGCGTCTGGGGTTGAAGACTCGTCCGCCGTCATCATCGCCGAAGCCGTCCGGCGGACCTGCTTGCGCAAGAGCCTGGATAACAGCCAGCATCTTTCTGACGACAAGTTCGAATGCGGAGGGAATTTTCATTTCATTTCGCGATGCGAGCAAACGTGCATGCAGGAAGAAATCAAGAGCATAGACGTGGTAATACAGCGATTGTTCGAAATATACGCCGTCGGGCCTGACTTGCCGCACCGCTTCCTCCTGGATGATCCTCCAACCTTTCTTCTTCCAGTCTTCGGCAGACGAAAGTTGAGGGCAAAGCGCTCCAATAAAAACAAGTGCGACTGCTTCTCCCAGCAAATGCGTGTTGGGCGAAAAATAGGTAGATAGATATCGCTCTATATGGTAGCCGTTCAATGCCAATGCATGCAGGAGATCGTTCTGGAAACTGGCGGGCACAACGGGACAGTCTGCAAGCATCTGCCGAAGCCAAATCCAGGACAGACTGCGGAATGCGACTTCAAGGCTACTGGCCCAGTTCGTCCCCAGCGGATAAGGATTGGCGAGCTGCCAGGAGTGCCATTGTGCGAAGATTTCCCGCGCATAGGCTTCTTCGCCGGTAAGCAGCCAAGCCTTTGCCAGTGTGACCAGGTGTTGATGACGATTCAATTCCCAAATGATCTTATGATCGCCGACCTTCGCAAAATCGAGGAAATTGATCTTGAACCACGGTAGCAGTGGCGAGCGCAAACCATGTACCGCGTCGAGATGCCAATCGATTTCGGCACCGTAATCGAGGTCCCGATACCCCAAGAGTCGGAAACGATGGCGGCAAATCTCATTCGCTTCCGCCACAGTGTCCGTCGCTTCTTGAGGCAGATGTTCCCGTAGAAGACTCACGCGCTGACGGAGTTCATCCGCTGAAAAGAAGAAATTTCCTGGAGATCTTGAGGGGAGACGCAGGCCGTTCCGGCCCGGTCGCAGCCCGAAGCTACACAGGGCTACGTCGAGCCGCTTCGAAACCCCCTGGCGCGCGCGAGTCTCGAGTTCGTCCCAACTCATGTTGGACAAACGAGCCCAGAGCCTTCGTCCGGTGAGAGGCACCATCACAGTTTATCCTCAAGTTCCCGGTATACTCCAATCTGAGTGGACGAAGATTATTGAGAAGCGAAAACTTACGTCACCTTCGAAGCGGCTGAAGAATTCGCATACTGGAAGCTCGCATTCATAAGGTGCATAAAGGAGCTGAGAGTGGGTCTGTCGATCAGTGTGTTTGGCATGGGCTACGTGGGCTCAGTTACAGCCGCATGCTTCGCTCACCTAGGCCACCGGGTAACCGGGGTGGACGTTAGTCCCGCCAAAGTGGAGATGATGGCTTCGGGGCACAGCCCTATCATCGAAGCCCGCATGAGTGAACTGGTGGAAGCAGGGCATCGGGCCGGGACACTGCATGCCACTACGGACGCGCTGGAAGCGGTTCGGAATTCGGAGATTTCTTTCGTCTGTGTCGGCACTCCGAGTCTGCGCAGCGGGAAGCTCGATCTGAGTTATGTGGAGCGCGTGGTTCATGAAATTGGCACAGCGCTCAGGCAAAAGGATTCCTATCACGTGATCGTGCTGCGCAGTACGGTCTTGCCCGGTACGACTGAGTCACTGGTCATTCCGACTGTGGAGAAGGCCCGCGGTTGCCGTGCGGGCGAGGGCTTCGCTGTGTGCTACAACCCCGAATTTATGCGCGAAGGCAGCGCGGTCGCTGATTTTCTTCAGCCCCCATACACAGTGTTTGGGGCGCAGGACCAAAAACATTTCGCCAAGGTGCGGCAACTATATAGCACGATCGCCAGTCCGGTCTTCGAAACCAGCATTCCTGTGGCGGAGATGGTGAAGTACGTATGCAATGCCTTCCACGCGGTGAAGGTAGGCTTTGCGAACGAGATGGGGACGCTATGCAAAAGTCTTGGAGTCGATGCTGAAGCCGTCACGAAGATCTACACCTCCGATACAAAGTTGAATATTTCTCCGGCGTACCTCTCGCCGGGTTTCGCTTTTGGCGGATCGTGCCTGCCCAAGGATTTGCGTGCGCTGGGTCATCGTGCGAAAGAGCTCGATCTGGGCCTACCTCTTCTGGAGTCAGTTTTACCGAGCAATGCGCAGCATATCGATCGGGCGGTTGACGCGGTGTTGCGGACAAACAAGAAGAAGATTTCGTTTCTGGGGTTGAGCTTCAAGCCCGGGACCGACGACCTCAGAGAGAGCCCTCAGGTGCAGATGATTAAACGGCTGCTGGGGGAAGGCAGCCAGGTGCGGGTATGGGATCGAGACGTGTCGCTGGGACGGCTGGCCGGCTCGAACCGCCAGTATATTGAGGAAGTAATTCCCCATATCGGTTCTTTACTCTCCGCCGATCTTGAAGAAGTAGTTCGAAGCGGCGAGGTGGTCGTTATCGCCACCAAGGTCGACAAAGACCAGCTTGCCCGGTGCCTGGGGCACGACCAGATTGTGATTGATCTCATCAATCTGGCTTCCGCATCCCGCCCCACTGCCGGCACCTCCTATCAGGGGATTTGCTGGTAAGTTCTGGGTATGTTCGCCGTCACGTTCGTTTGACCAGACGGCAGCGCACTACCGCGGTTGTAAATTCGCGCGTGAGCCGGTTGTGCAAACGTCGAAGCTTCTTGATGGGTACAAGTTCAAAGTCGGCGAACTGAAGGGGGCTATCCGCTACCAACTGCTCGAACCTCACGATCGTCATTTGATTCAATCCTCCGGCCACCTCGCTGAATCGCGTTGCTCCATCGGTCTTAAAAGTGGACCGCCAACGGATCAGAGCCTTCTCGCTGAATATCAGATGTGCCCACGGAAAAACAGAAAATAGATGACCACCTAATGGATGATGCCAGGTCGGCCCGAAGCTTACGAGTACCTCGCCTGCCGGCTGCAGGAGCGAACTCAGAATACGCAAGATGCCCGCAGGATCCGCGAAATGCTCAAAGGCGTCCACGGAAACGACAATGTCTGCAGTCTCCTTCGTCGAAGATACGAATAGGCAAGTATCGTGAACGCCTGCACGGAGCGCCTTCTGTCTTGCCTCCTGGAGAACGTGCTCACGGATATCAATACCAATCACTCGCTTCGCTCCCCCTCCAGCCATTTCTACGGCATCCGCGCCTTCGCCACAGCCGAAGTCGATGATGACTTTCCCTGCGATCTTAGGGAAGAATTCATCTCCCATCAGAACCGCGAGCTTCGACTTACCCTCGTAAACGCTTCCGCTACAGCAATCGGGGGCCGCGGGGGAGATTTTCTTTAGAATTCGATATTGTAGGTTGGTGAACATTCCACTTTGTCGTTCTCACCGTTGAGATAAGGCCCGCGTCACGCCGGTGATCCTGCATCGCCTGCTTCAACCGCGGCTGGAGGTGTGGGCCGGGCGATGACGTCTTGCAGAATACGGGCAAAACTTTCAGCCACTTTCGGCCAGCTGTATTTCTCTTGTACCAAAGCTCGCGCGGAAGCACCCAATCGCTTCCGTTCGCTGGGATCACGCAGCAGCGAAACAACAGACTCGGCAAAATCGTTGGGCGTGTCCGCCAGAAGGATGTTCTCGTCGGCCTGCACCGGCAGGCCCTCGGCTCCCAACGATGTAGAAACAACCGCTTTACTCATTGCCATGGCTTCAAAAATCTTCAGGCGAGTGCCTCCGCCGATGCGCAAAGGCACAATGCAAATCGAGCCCCGTGCGACGAACGGCCTTATGTCTTCCACCCACCCCGTGAGTCGCACACTCTTTTCTTGCTGGACCAGCGCCTGCAGCTTGCGGGAGGGGCTTCGTCCCACAACTTTGAGAGACACTTCGGGGCATTGCTGCTTGATCAAGGGCAGAATAGCCTGGACAAAATAAAAAATCGCGTCTTCGTTCGGAAGCCAATCCATCGAGCCTGTAAATACCAGGGAATTCGCGGCTTCGTCCACGGGCATGGGCTGGAAATATTCAACGTCTACGCCGGTGGGAATAACGGTTAGCTTTGCGGGCGCCACGAAAGGCGCGAAGGCGTCACGATCTGTTTCAGAAACTGTGAGCACCCGGTCGGCAAGGCGCAGGTACCGCCGCTCCGCAGCTTCCATCCTTCGCCACTCCAGCCAGGAAATGGCCTTCCAGAGCGGATTGGCCGCAACCTGGTAATGACGACGCCAGATTGTAGCTTCGACGTTATGAGTAAACAACACCTTGGGAGTGGGCCAATTCCACGGGACCACGCCTGCGGCCACCATGAAATCACAGACGATGACGTCATAGTTTTCCTGCTTGAGCAGGAGGCGCAATTGGCGGCGCACCTCCGGACGGCAATATTTTGTAATGTTGTAGGGCCGCGGCGAGAGCAAGTGCAGGCAATAGTCGAGCAACTCCGCAGGGCTCTTGGGCGCGGGAAGCCTGAGCGGCAGGCAGATTACACGATCGAACACGTTCTTCAAATCCGGGTGCAAGTCGTTGTCGTGCGCGGCGTAGAAAGAAAAGAAAGTGACGGAATGCCGGCGCGCAAGCTCACGGAGAATGTTGTAGCTGCGGATTTTTCCACCGGTATCGGGAGGCACCAGACCGCCGGCTTTCACCCAAAGTATCTTCATGTCACGGATGCCTCACTGGCAAATCCCTTCGTAGTCACCCGAGATCACGGGTCCAGACGCCCGCTCGCGCAGCAAGTCGATGACAATATGGCCGGGCATAAGCGAGCGGTGTGATTTATTGTGATCACGGCCGAAAGGACAGACTCAGTTCTCTATTCCACGCCAGCGGTAGCCGAAGCGATTGCAGCCACATCCGCTCCGAGGTCCTTACCATCGGTCCCTTTTCGCTTGTAGGGGCTGGAGGGTTGCAGTTGATAGTTGCCGCCATTGCCGCCATTGTAATTGACGAATCGGACCGCCGCTGCCGTCGCTGGGAAGAAATTCCCCGGGGGCCATTTTGCCGGGGCAGCGAGGGCAGGAGGATCGATGATAGCGTTGGCGGCAAAAGTATAGAGACTAAAACAAGCATTGAAGGTAATGAAGGGCGAATCCTGGGCGGCACAGTTCGCTACATTACCAGTAGACCATACCGGATAGATGCCGGCATTCACGATGCTGTTGGTGAAAACAAAGTTCTTCATCTGCGTGGTGGATGCGACTATATCGCCGATAATGAACAGCATTTTCGGCGGGAAGGCGGTAACGTGATTGATGGTCACGTCCTGAAGAACTGGCTTGCCTGAAGCCACAGAGACCTGTGCAAATTCACCTGGACCGCTGTACTTCACACCGTCGATATCGTCGATCACGATATCGTGAATGCTATAACGCTGTCCCCGACCAGCACGACCAGTCAAGACGTTTGCGATCTGGAGCCCGGCCCCGACGTGGCTAATGGAGTTATAGCGGATGGCCACGTCCGTAACCTGGCAGGTGGGACAATGGCCGTTTTGATCGACTGGCGTTAACAGGATGGCAAAGCCGACCTGAGAGAAACCGCCCCAGGAGTTCTCCATAATGTTGCCCTCGATCAAAACGCGCTGCGCGTTCTTCAGTTCGAAGAGATTCTTGACAATAAATGGATTCCCGGTCGTTCCGCCAACGTATCCAGCTTGCCCTTTCATCCAGGTAGTAGGCTTGAACATGTGATTGTGGCTGATCTGAATATCAGCCGGGGTCGCAGCGGCCCCGCCTCCGCCGAATAAGATGTTCTCTCCCGCTGCCTCAAGAAAGTTGTCCGCGATCTTGTAAGGCCCCATCGGGGTGTCGCTAAGACCTCCGGCGATGGTTTGCGCATCTGTACACGAGCCAGTCCGGGCAATGCAATGGAAATCAGTAAAGTAAGAATCCACCACCGCGACATATCGGCTCGGACCCAGGAAGATGCCCCGGGTGGTTTCGTCCTGGGCAGTGCCATGCACCCACATACGATCGAATACCACATGATCGGCGGGACCGTTAAATTGGATGAGGTTGTAAACGGTCCCCGGGGAAGCTGCTCGCGTCACTTCCAACCCGACCAGTCGGTAGTGGTTGGCTCCCGGAGAAAAGGTAATAGGTCCTGCGGCGCCATGGCCATCGAATTCGATTCTGGCGAGGACGTTTGCAGTGGAAGCGCAATTCAATCGAGGTCTGCCCGGCAGACCCGATATGCCCGCGTAGCACGGGGTCAGGCGCGTGCCTTCGGGAGGGAGACTGGAATCAGGCGCGCTGGTACGGATGATGATCCAATGAGCGTCATCGCAGCTTTTGGCTGGTATGACAAAGTTGCCGTCGAACGCGGCGCCCGCCTGCAACTGAATAATATCGCCGCAGGACGCGCCGGCGAGAACCTGCTCGAGACTTTGCCCGGAACCTACCGTCCAAGTCTTTCCGCCCGCAGGAGTGTCTTTCAATGAGCTCTTTACATACTCCCTTGGCAGCTCTGCGGGGCCATCGTAATTGCCATTGGACGGAGTGGAAGACTGATCCGAAGTCGCACGAAAGGGAGAAGCCAGAATCAGCAAGAGGAAAACAACCCAAGACGCAGCCAGATGGCGGCTGGAAATCTGCATGTCTGTCGACCCCTTGTTTTTCTCTTTCTGTTTCATGTCGGTCTCCTAGCCTAGGGGCGGTCGTTTTCCAAGTTGGTCAAGCTCTATCCGAGATGGAATCGCGCGGCGGTGACGCAGAGCCTGGTAGACCCACGCAAAAAGTGCTGAGTTGATCATGCAGAAGTAATAGGGGAGCCGGAGGACTTTCGGCTTGAGGCTGATCATGGCGCCGAGTACAGCGAGCCCGTAGAAGAGCGCTTGCCCAAGCAGCAGCCAGTTGTACGGGAATTGCCCGCGCAGAGCGATGTTCGCTGCGAGCGCTGCGAGCATAAACACTGGCACCAGCAGCCGCCCCGTCTTGTGGGACAGCAAGCAGAACAGCACAAACGGCCGGGGCGGCCAGATCAGGCTCTTGATCTCCCGCAATTGCTCGATGTTTCCGGCGGTGATTCGCACCCGGCGGGAGAAACCTTCCATTTCATGAGCCTCTTCATAAGCCACGGCAGCGGGTTCGTACGCCACGCGGTAGCCACTCTCGAGGATGCGCATGGGGATGGTGAAGTCGTCGTTAATCGTGCCTTCGGGAGGAAATGGATACAGCGCACGGCGGATGGCATACAGCGATCCATGCGCGCCCGTGAATGCACCGAGCCTGGCTTCTTGCACCTTCAGGAAGGTTTCGTACTTCCAGTAGAGATCCTCTTGCGCTCCGAGATGGGCTTGATCCTTTTTCAACACGCGGTAAACCCCGCTGGCCGCGCCGACCCGAGGATCGCTAAAGCTCTGAACCAGAGTGCGGACGGAATCGGCCGCCAGCATGCTGGTGGCGTCGGAAAAGGCCACGATTTCTCCGCGTAATTCTCGTACTGCGTCATTCAGAACAGCCGTCTTGCCGCGATTTTCCTCGAAGTTGAGAAGACGAACTCGTCCGCCGGCTTCGCCTTCGACGGTTTCGCTTCCATAAAAAGAGCGGACGATTTCCGCGGTGGCGTCCTTCGATCCGTCGGATGCGATGACGACTTCCAGTTTGTCCGCCGGATAATCGAGCCCGAGACTATTGCGGATTTTGTCCGCCATGACTGCGGCTTCGTTGTACGCTGCCACGAGCAACGAAACGGAGGGCTCGATCGACTGCTTGCGAGGTGAAGAGCGAAAGACTGCTTGCAGCCCCCACAAAAGGACGGGGTAACCGATGTACACGTAGACCGCAAATCCGGCTGAGATCCAGAACAGGAGCTTGGCCATCGTTTTAGATTGCCGTGGATCGGACGCAGTGCATTTGCCCAAGGATTCCGCGCGACTCCAAGAGGCGACGGGTAGCTCAGTATATCAACTCTGCGAAGTGTGCCTGGGTTTGCGTCCTCTGACGCCTATGGGATCGTCACCGACAGTGAGGTCCCCGAGCCCGCAACTCTCAAACCAACGGAACACTTGTTCATAGGTGTGCTTGGACTGATACTTGGGAGAATACCAATCCAAGGTGTCCAAAACTCTGGCTTCCGGGTCAGGTTGGTGGTTAATGGGGAAGAGATGATTGGTAAGACCCGCCACTGGCTTGCCGACGATTGGTACCGCGCGAAGACCACGGTCCAGCCAATAAAAAAAAGGTACAGCCACGCGGAGGAAGCGATGCAAGGTGCGCGGCGACATGCGGTGGGTAATCTTCCTGTACTGATCGCTGAATCGATACCACTTGTTGTAACCGCTGTAGAGCCAAACTGCGATGGTGCCGCCCGGCTTCAGATACTGAGGCAGTACCTTGAAGGCCTTTTCGCAATCCGGAGTGTGATGGAGCACTCCCATGCTGTAAATACAATCGAAGGTTTCGGGCGGGAAAGGGAGGGCGAACACATCCGCCTGAAAACCTGCAAAATTCCGGCTGGAAAGGTTTTTAACCGCAACTTCGGCAGCAGCGCTCAAGTCGATGCCCACCACGCGAGCGCCCCAGCGGGTCGCGACTTCCGCGAACCGTCCCATGCCGCAGCCCACGTCAAGCACCAGTTTTCCCTTCAGGTCTTCGGGTTTCAGTCCGGTCTTCTTGATAAAATCCGGTTCCGAAAAATTACGGCTCGGATCATCGAGTTGGGTCCTATTAAATTGGTGCCACTGGTAGCCGAAGCTGTCGGCATAGTTGCTCTGGTCGACAAAACGGAGCACGCCGCGTACCTCCGGGAAGCTCCGGCCACAGGAGGGACAAGAATAACCGTTCTCCTGCTTGGCTAGCGAAGCCCGGCAGACGGGGCAACAGAGCAGAGTGAGCAGGTCCTCTGAGGCCCTACGCGACATTTCGTTGCCTCTCGTTCGGGGCCACTGGCTTTCTGTTTTTCCCCTGGGCCCATGTGGCGGCGGAAGAGGCGCTTTGTCGTTGGCGGCTGAGGTCTCTACTCCACGCCGGCGGTGGCTGAAGCGATCGCAGCCACATCCGCTCCGAGGTCCTTACCATCGGTTCCTTTGCCCTTGTAGGGGCTGGAGGGTTGCAGTTGATAATTGCCACCATTGCCGCCATTGTAATTGACGAATTGGACTGCTGCCGTTGACGCTGGGAAGAAGTTCCCTGATGGCCAAGTTGACGGCAAAGCAAGGGCAGGAGGATCGATGATAGCGTTGGCGGCAAAAGTGTAGGGGCTGAAACAAGCGTTGAAGGTAATGAGGGGGGAATCCTGGGCGGCGCAGTTCGCTAGAGTACCCTCATTGCCTGTAGACCAGATGGGATAGATCCCGGCATTGATGATGTTATTGGTAAAAACAAGGTTCTTCATCTGGGTTGAAGGTAGAGTACCGATAAAGGATATCGTTTTCGGCGGGAAGGCTGTAACGTGGTTGATCGTCACGTTCTGAAGGATTGGGTCGCCCGGACTCACAGAGAGCTGTGCAAATTCACCGGGACCGTTGTACTTCACACCGTCGATATCGTCGATCACGATGTCATGAATGCTGTAGCGCTGCCCGTCGAGTGGAGGGTTGTGGCCTGCCAAGGCGTTGGCCATCTGTATTCCGGCCGCGACATGGCTGATGGAGTTATAGCGGACGGTCACGTCCGTGACCTGGCAAAGCGGGCAGGTATTTTCCTGATTAATTGGCGTGATCAGGATGCCAAAGCCGACCTGAGAGAAACCTCCCCAGGAGTTCTCCATTATGTTGCCATCGACTAAAACGCGCTGTGCGTTCTTGAGTTCGAGAAGATTCTTGACAACAAATGGATATCCGTTGGTCCCACTCACGTATCCGGGTTGCCCTTTCATCCAGGTCAAAGGCTTGAACATGTGATTGCGGCTGATCTCGATGTCAGTCGGGGTCACCGTGGCCTCGCCTCCGCCGAATAGGATGTTCTCTCCTGATGCCTCAAGAAAATTGTCCGCAATCTTGTAAGGCCCCATCTGGTCGTCACCAAGGCCGCCATTAATTGCCTGAGCATCGGAGCAAGATCCGAGCACCATGCAGTGAAAATCCGTAAAGAACGAATCCACGACCGATGTGTAAGTGCTGCTCCCGAGATCGATGCCCCGGTTTGTTTCGTCCCGGGCGGTACCATGCAGCCATACTCGATCAAAAATGAGGTTGTTGGCAGCGCCGCTATTTGTAACCGATGCCAGTGCGTAGACCAGCCCAGTTCCGGCAACACGCGTGAGCTCCAGACCGATCAGCCGATAGTGGTTTGCACCCAAAGCAAAGACGACGGGGCCATTGTCAGACCCTGCCAGCACCAACTTGGCTAAAACGTTGTTGGTGGAAGCGCACTGAAAAGCGGGCCGGCCGGGCAGTGAGGAGACTCCCGCATAGCAGGGCGTAAGGCGTGTGCCTTCCGCCGGCAGCGCGGAGTCGTTCGCGCTGGTGCGAACAACGATCCAATGGTTGTCATCGCAGCTTTTCGCCGGGAAGGTGAATACTCCGCTAAAGGTGGCGCCAGCCTGGAGTTGAATCGTGTCGCCACAGTTGGCGCTGTTCAGCGCGGACTGCAGATCTCCTCCGGAGTTGACGGCGATTGTGCTGCCAGGCGCCGGAGTGTTCGACATGGCGGTTTGGATGTAAATAAGGGGCAGCTGCGCCGGGCCATCATATCCGCTGGCCGAGCTTGAGGAAACTGTCAGAGTGAAGGCGAAAGTGGCGCTTTGTCCGGGGAAATCGGTCACTTTTGCGGTAAAGGGAAACGAGCCGGTAAGAGTGGTCAGCCCTGTGATGGTGCCGCTGGAGGGTTGCAGCTGGATTCCGGATGGCAAGGACCCAGTGGTAAAACTCCATTGGTAGGGGGGTACGCCACCGGTGGCGGAGAGCGAGGCGGTATAGGGCTCGCTGGCATCGGCTCCCGGAAGGCCGGGAGTTGTGATCGCCAGGGCGGCCACCGGGGTTACCGTTACCGTTGCGGCGGTGTGTAAATTGGCGTTGGCCACGCTAGTGGCCGTTACGATCACGGAAGTATTGCCCGTTACCTTAGGTGCCGTAAACACTCCTGTGCTGGAAATCGTCCCTGAGCTGTCTGACCAGATGACAGCTGTATCCGCGCTGCCGCTGATGCTGGCGGTGAATTGTTGCTGGGCTTGTGAGGCCAGGGTCATGCTGACCGGTGAAATCGAGAGTACAGGTCCGGAACCGCTGGCGGAAACGGCGATGTGTGCAGGGGTCGATCCCGACTCGGCCTCCGGAAGCGTCGAGAAGCCATTGATAGGAATCGCTCCATTTTGCCTCCCCGGCATCGTCGAGACGCTGAGCGTGAAATCGTAGGTGCCCGCTACAAGAGGTTTGCCGGTGATGGAACCTGTGTTTGGGTTGAGAACCAGACCCGGTGGCAAACCGCCATTGGTGATCGTGAAGACATACGGAGCGCTTCCGCCGGTGACTGAACTCACGGCGTTGTAAAGGATGCCAACTGTGCCTACCGCTGGCGGAATCGAAACTCTGAGCTGTCCGGACGGAGTGGTTCCGCCACTTGACGTGCTGCTCGCAGTACCACCGCAGGCCATGGTTAAGCTTGTAAGGCAGAGCAAGAGCGAGAGAAAGCAAACATTTGCGGCAAGAGTTTTATCCGCATTGCGGATTCTTGCGGTGCCCGGTTGGGTATGGCGCATGAGGAAAACCTCAAAAACGGAGTTGGGGACCGTCGTTCGAGTCCTAGAGAGCACTTTAGAGAAGAGAAGGAGGGAAGGGCAGATGACGTGGGAACAGGGCCTATCAGATCACGGGAGTACATTACGGACGTACGATGTACTTTCGGGTTCGAAACTCACGATTTGCAATTCCAAAAGGGGGAACAAAGCTAAGTCCTTGCTTCAGGACTGCGCGTCCCCGCGGGATCGCACTTTTCAATGCTCTTCTTGCTGCGAGGTCTCGATAAGGCCGATCGCGACCTGGTTGGCGGCGTCCTGATCGTGGATCCCTTCCAACTGCCACGCTCTGCGCGTCCAAATTGCCCACAGAAGTCCCACGCCATAAACCACCGCTCCCACCAGAAGCTGAATCGTCAGTTGGAAATAGTTATGCGCTGCGAACCAATGGCGCATGAGCAAAAGAACGGCAACCAGCGGCCCGCAGAGCATCACAGGCAGAAGAAATGCCTGGCGCAGGTAAATGCCGATGCGCAGATTCAACACGCGGCAGAGGTGCCGAGGGATGAAGAACAGACTCGTACAGGCCAGCGGAATCGCGGTGCCCACCGCATCCCCGAGAATGCCGAACCGTCTTACCAGCAAAATGCTCAGGAAAAGATTCGCACACCCTTCCATCAGCGTCACGACCGCCAGAGTTTTGTGCTTTGCCATCCCGTACAGAATTCGGGAGGAAGCGCCCTGCGCTAACATCACGGTGGATGGGATCAACAGAACCAGCAAGACAGGGTAGCTCATAGCCACATACCGGGCTCCTACCCAGGCCTCGATCACCGATTTGCCCAGAATGATGAGGATAGCCGCCATGGGAAGGATGATCAAGGCGCATGCACGGTTTCCGGCGACAAAGATCTTTCTCAGCCCTGCCAAATCCCCGGTGGCATCAGACTGGCTCGACATGGGCACGAACACCTGTGCCAGGCCACCGACAACCTCTCCGGCATAGTCCACCAATCTTGATCCAATGGTGAAGTAAGTGATTGCGGCGGAGGACACAAACGTGCCGATAACGATTGCATCCGTCCGAAAACGCAGGCGAACGGCCACGATGAGAATGAAGGTCGTGCTGCTGTAGGTGGCAATGCGTCGCAGGCTCTCGCGATTGAAGTTCTTGATACCGAGACGGAGGGGGAGAATATAGAGGACCGCGGTGGCATTGACCAGCCCGGAAATCAGAGGCATCGACACGGTGATCAGCGCAACCGCGAGAAGGCCATGCCCGCGCCGGACAGCCATCACAATCAAAACCGCACGCAACACGGTTGCGCCAATGCTGGTGAAGTTCAACAGGTAGAATCGCTGCAAGCCCTCGAGGACACCGCCAAATACTCCTATGGGAAAGCCGAGAGACACGGCTGAACCGACAATCAAGAAAAGCCATCGCGCCGTATACAGGAACTGTGGCGATATGCGAAAGATCGAGTCGACGTAGAAACTGCCGGCCAGAGTAACGAGGATCGCGAGGGCGCCGATTCCGCTGTAGGTGAACAATGCCGTGCTGATGAGGCGGTTCAACTCCTCCTGATTATGAGTAGCCGAATAGGTGGCAACATAACGCACGATAGACGAACGAATTCCCAGATCGAACAGTCCGTAATAACCGGTGACGGAGAAGACCAGGAACCACAAACCGAAAGCATCGTCTCCCAGGTGGTGAATGATGTAGGGCGAAATAAAGATTCCGACGAGGATGTTGACGCCAAGGGCAAACCAGCTTGAGCCAACATTCTTGAAAATCGCGATTTTATCCAGCCTCTTCATTTGGGCGATTGCCGGGACTTTCGTCGGTGCAAGAAGCGCGCCCCCAGGACCGTCAAACGTGGTGCGAGGCGCAGGCCAATCAGAAGGGCACGAAGTTTCGTGGTCGGCACAAGAGCGTTGGCGCGGCTCAGGGATTCGCAGGCTTTTTCCCGCTCTCCTGCCAGCACGAACGCCTTACCTTCAATAAAGGCAAGCTCCGCCTCTATGATTCGCAGTCTCTGTGCGAGCAAGGCGCGGGTGCGGGAGCTCAGATCGAGATCCTGATCCAGTTTTCTGAGCGTTCTGCCTTCGCCGGCCAGCAAGCTTGCCGGAGCCGACCCTTGGCTATCAGGGCGCACGTTGCGGCGCAGAAGCACTTGCCGCTGATATGCCATCCTGCCGCCGGCGTAGACGACACGCAACCACAGATCATGATCTTCGGAGTGGCGAATCGTTTCGTCAAAAAGACCCGCCTCTGTCACTTTTTGCCGCCGCACGATGGTTCCTGAGGTGACGGGCTGCGTTTGCGAAATCAGAAGGCTCTCGAAAGTTACCGGTCCGGTCGAGGGGCAAAGTTGCATGAAAGTTTTGCCCGCGGTGTTTATGTCGCCCTCAAGGGCGGCGTCGCAAAACACCATGTCCAGAGCAGGGTCACTGTGCAGGAATTTCATCTGCTCTGCGAGGTAGTGCGGCAGCCAGGCGTCATCGCTATCCAGAAAGGCGAGGAATTCTCCCTGTGCATGCTGAATGCCAAGATTGCGAGCCGCACTGGGACCGAGATTTTCCTGCGTCAGGTAGGTGATGCGAGAAACGTAGGGCCGAATGGCCTGCTCCAGCCGCGCGGTATCGGACGATCCATCGTTGACAAGAATCACTTCATAATCGGTGAAGATCTGCGCGAACACAGAACCCAGTGCCACTCCGATGTGGCCAGCCGTGTTGTAAGCGGGGATGATTACACTCACTGCAGGCAATCCAGGCCTCTGTGCGTTATCGTTGAGAATCAAGGGAGAAGGAAAGCCAGACGGATTTTCATCACAGGGCTGAATGCGCTTGGCCGCCCTCGCTAGTCACCAGCGCATACCCGAGCGTCGACATCAGATCTCCCCAGGTCGACTCAATCTTCGATACCAAGGCTGGCGCTAGATCCGATTGCCATTGGCCGCTCACTGCCGGGCCCACGAAGGGGATGTCCTTGCGATGTTTTTTCGTCGCGACCCAGTGGTCCGATTGGGTCCGTTCCATCTCTCGCATCCGCTCTGGCGAACTGGCTTCGATGGCTTGCTTCAACCGCTCCGGTGTGGGTTCGAGGCCCAGAAAAGCTGCGATTCGCTTTAGTTCCCGTTCGGTGTCGCTCTTCATGTCTTCATAACGCAGAAGCAGGAAGCCGTTATGGTTCTGGCGAGTGTAAACCCAGCTCGCCACGTTCTCACCCCAACTGCCCCAGCCGGCCGAGATCAGCCTGCCATTTACAAAATCGTCCACGTAGTCGGCGAGCGGATAATCGTCCGTAAGCTGCCGGTATTTTCTCTGAAAGTTGTAATAGGATAGCACCAAATCGCGAGGGTCGCGCACAATGTAGAGCACACGCCGGCAACGCGGATCAAAGTACGTATGACTCTTAATGATGCGTGGCCGGGGCGTATTTTTCAGCGCACGATTGGACTGCGAAGATGTATCCGGGATCAGGCGCTCAATGTTCGTGAAAGCTACACTTTCTGACGGGAAAACCAGGTTTGCGATGAGGAACCGAGTCCAGGTATTGCCGGAACGCGGATACGAAACCACAAAAGTGTCATCCGGATATACCGCCAAATTGCGGTCCGCAACGTCGATCCCTAATAGGTATTTGAAAACAACTTTAATTCCGTAAATCATTGAGAGGAAGCTCCATCAAGTCTAGCACCGCCGGAAGGTGATGGAGTCTTTCCACTTCCTGCGGCTGCTCAGACAGAACGGTCAGCCGGAATCCGCGTTTTTCCAACTGACGACGGAGACAGAACAACATCATCTCGTCGCCCAGATTCTTTTGTCCGTAATAGCCCATCAATAAAGCATTCATGGGGTGTTTTCGGCTAGGCGGAGGTATGGCTCTATCAAAGCGACCAGCTTCTCTTTCAGAAAAGGCCCGCTGGCCAGCAGGCCTGACAGAAGAGGATCGCGACGATTGGCGGTCAAATCGGTTTTCTCCAGCGTGCTGACAAAACCACCCGCACTCTGCACCAATGCCGCTCCTGCCACAACGTCCCATTCGTTCTTGGGAGTGAGCGTGAAAGTGGCGTCCGCGAGCCCAGCGGAAACGAGTGCCAACTTGTAAGCGACGGAACCCATGGCCCGAATCTCGAACCGCTCATTTTCAAACGGCTTCCACTCGCCGCGTTTGACTTCGCTGCGGCTGGCGAGAACGAGCGCTCCATCCAGACTTGTGCGCTGGCTGGGACGCGCCGACACGCCGTTGTAGAGCACGCCGTTGCCGATGGATCCGAGAAAAGTCTCCTTGGTGGCGGGGTTGTAAATTCCGCCAGCGACGGGCTTCCCGTTCTCCACGAACCCAATCGAAACGCAGAACTCCGGAATGCCTTGCACAAATTCGCGGGTGCCGTCGAGAGGATCGACCACCCAAACGCGTGAGCGCTGCAGGCGGATGGGATCGTCTACGCTCTCTTCGGAGAGCCAGCCTTCCCCTTCGCGCAGAAGTTCCCTGCGCAGAACGGCGTCGAGCGCGCGATCGGCCTCGGTTACGGGATCGTGTCCAGCTTTGTACTCCGTTTCAATTGCTCCCGGTGTGAAGCGGGCAAACACCGCGTGAGAGGCTTCCAGGGCGGCGTGAATGCGTTCCAGGATTTTTGCGTAGGATTTTGATTCCATGGTCACTCTTGATGTGTCCAGTTTGTTCCAAAGGCACTCACTGAGAACTGTTTTCAAGCCATGAGCATGCGCGCGCCGGTTGCCAGCAACACCGCGCAAAGAATACGTCTGAGCCACGGAACCGGTACGCGCGTGCTCAAGTAGGAGCCGAGCAACCCTCCCGGAACCGAGCCGATTAAAAGTGCCCCAACCAGGTGGATGTCAATATTGTGCATCCGAAAATGAAGAAGACTGGTTACGCCGGTAAGGATCAGGGCGTGGACGATGTCGGTGCCCACCATCACTTTCGGCTGAAAGCTGTAAAACAGCAACAGCATCATCATGACGATGCTGCCCGAGCCGACCGAAGTGATGCCCACCAGGAATCCCGCCACCAAGCCAATGAGCGACATCCAGGCGAACGATTTCGTCGTAGGGGGCCGGTCGGCGACGCGGTCCTCGATTTTTTTCTGGAAAAATAGGAAGGTCGGAATGCAAACCAGCAGCACTCCCACGGCAACAGTGATGAAGTGGTTGACGCCATTGCCATAGACGTTTCGCAGGTGAACCAGCAGACTCACGCCGAGATAGGAGCCGGGAGCGCTGCCGACTGCGAGCGCCACGACTACCTTGTGCCGAACCGTCCCCTTGCGCAGGTGGACGATGCTGGCGCCGATCTTGGTGAGAAAGTTGAAGAGCGCGTCTGAGCCTACGGCGCGCATGGGCGGCACGCCCAAACCGAAAATGAGGATCGGGAGCAGCAGAACGCCGCCCCCGACACCCGTCATTCCGATGAGGGTCCCGACTCCAAAACCCACCAAGATCTTGATCAGCAGATCCATGAGTTACCGCGGCCTAGACCGACTCCGCAGCCGTTCCGATGAAGCCTTCCCGCTCCAAGTGCAGAATGATTTCCTGGGCTGCCTCTTCGGCGGATAAGTCCCCGGTGTTGATGGTGACTTCGGCGTCGGCCGGAGCTTCGTAAGGATCCGAGATGCCGGTAAATTCCTTCAGAATTCCCGCGCGCGCTTTGGCATACAGGCCTTTGCGATCGCGTTGTTCGCAGACTTCCACAGTGGTGGCGATGTGCACCAGAATGAACCCTCCGTAGGGCTCAATCAGCTGCCGCACATGTTTGCGCGTCGCGTCATACGGCGCGATGGGCGCGCAAATAGCAATGCCGCCGTTCTTGGTGATTTCCGATGCGACGTAGCCGATACGCCGGATGTTGATGTCGCGATGTTCTTTGGAGAATCCGAGTTCGGAAGACAGATTCTTCCGGACCAGATCGCCATCCAGTAGCGTGACCGGACGCCCACCCGTTTCCAGGAACTTAGTTAGCAGTACATTGGCGATGGTCGACTTACCGGAACCGGAAAGTCCGGTGAAGAAGACGGTCACGCCTTGTTTGTGACGGGGTGGGAAGCTGCGGCGCAATTCCGTCACCACTTCCGGATAGGTGAACCAGGCGGGGATGTCGCGGCCTTCGTTCAGACGCTGGCGAAGTTCAGTGCCGGAGATGTTCAGCACGCGATCGCCGTTCTTCACTTCATCGTCAGGAACGTATTTGTCCTGATCCTCGAGGTACACCATCATGTTGAAAGGGACCATGATGACGCCGATATCGGCTTCGTGTTTCTTGAAAACTTCCTGGGCTTCATAGGGACCGTAGAAGGGCTTGCCATTAGTGTCCTTGCCCGGACCCGCGTGATCGCGGCCCACGATGAAGTGAGTGCAGCCATGATTCTTGCGGATGAGCGCGTGCCAGATCGCTTCACGCGGTCCGCCCATACGCATGGCGAGCGGCAGCAAAGAAAGTTTGGCGGTCGATTGCGGGAACTTCGAGAGCAGCAGTTGATAACAACGCACGCGTGTGTAGTAATCCACGTCACCGGGCTTGGTCATGCCCACCACGGGATGGATCAGCAAATTCGCTTCGACTTGCTTGGCGGCGCGGAATGCCAACTCGACGTGAGCGCGGTGCATAGGATTGCGAGTCTGGAAAGCGACCACGCGCCGCCAGCCCACGCGGGCAAATTCAGCGCGCACTTCGGCGGGAGTCAAACGCAGGTTACGGAAATCATAGTGGGACGGAATCTGGGTCCCTTCCAGCTTTCCGCCGACGTACCAGGGGTTTGCCTTGTTGATGGTGTAATCCGCGCCCGGATGAGCGGGGCTGGTGCTGGCGAAAACCGCCTGGGCCTCGGCCTTGCGGTCAGGCTGCCAGACTTCTTCCACGTTCAACACCGCCAACATAACGCCTTCAGGGTCGCGCAAGGCGATTTTGCTGGTGCCCGGAGTGAGCTTCTTGGCAAATTCCTCGGTTACATCCAGGGTGACGGGCATGGGCCAAAGCGTTCCGTCGGCTAACCGCATGTTGTGGCAAACACCTTCGTAATCGGCGCGCGTCATGAATCCCCGCAGCGGAGAAAACCCGCCGGTGAGCAGCAACTCGAGGTCACAAAGCTGGCGGCCGGTGAGGTCCCACGAGGGCCATTCTTTCGAATGGGACTTTAATTCGGCGATTCGCTCGGGTTGAGCGATGATTTGAATAAGTTCTCCGCCGTGCGGCGGGATGAGATGGCTGGTCGAAGCGGTCAAGTGCTAGGCCTCCTGGAATTCTTGCGTTGTTTTGTCTATTACCTTTATTATCTTTGCCTGGATCGCTTCCCAGACTCTACCGGGGGGCGGAACCGATTGCAGGTTACCTAAGGGAGAGGAACAACCCCGAAGCTTTACCCAACAGACTACCACTTTTCTGCGATGGGAATAAAGCTCGATTGATGACTGCAAATAACTAAGAAATGCAGCAATTAGCAGACCTTCCGCGCTATGCGCTACCCACGTAAGCAAATGAAACGAAGAGGTTTGTCGAGGGTGGTCTGCCTGCGAAGCTCCGGAGGGCCCAGAGGATGAAAACAATTGCGACAATGGGTAGAGCAATTCCACCCAGCTTAAGACTTGGCACCTGCGATTTAGGTTCGCCGGCCCTGCTGCCAGTCGTTCAGTTTCCAATCATGGCCGCGGACACAGAGAGCGGCGGCATAGCCAAGGCCCCCTGGCACATCCTGAAGTAGCCAGCGTCCCGCTTCTGAGCCGTCGGGGCGCGTGGCCAGCAGCGCATTTTTCTCCCCAGCCTCCAGTGAGACGTCGAATTGGCTTAGGGGAAGCGATAGTCCGTCCCCGGTTGCTTTGATGTAGGCCTCTTTTCGCGTCCAGCAGCGGAAGAAGGAATCAGGTTTTTCCTCCGCGGGCACTGCGACAAGTTGCCCCTGCTCGTGTGTGGAAAAGAAGCGGCGGGCGATGGCTTCCAAATCGAAATCGCGGCGAACTTGTTCCACATCGACACCGATCTCGCGCCCGCGAGTAAAAGCCAACAAGGCGATGTCTCCGGAATGGGAAACGTTAAACGTGACATTGCTCTCCGCATGCTCCGGCCCCAGAGAAGGTTTTTCTTTTTTCGAATAGGAGAAGCGCAAGCCTTTTGGATCCGTTGCCAGATAGCTACCGAGGATTATCCGCAACAGGGCTCGCGCCGTAACAAAGCGCTGACGGTCCCGCGAAAAATGAAAACGGGAAGCGCGGGTCGATTCATCGGAGGAAAGAATTTGTTTCCAGCGGGATTCCTCCGCACCGATAGCCTCCAGATCGACTCGCCAAAGTTGCACTTCGTCTTCGGGTAGTGTGAGAGGCTCGTCGATCCGGAAGCCTGCGTCGATGATGTTCATGTTCTGGCTCATGCGTCTGGTTCAGCCCGGCGTTCCCGCAACTCCGATTGTCAATTCGGCCATAATATCGGGTACCCGAAACCACCCAAAGCGGGAACCGCAATCCGACACCATGGTGTGAAGCTATCGTTTCAAGGGCAGAACGCGCTTCATCGGCACAGGAGAACATCCGTCGATCAACTCAACATTGCCGGCCCGGTTGTAGGTATGAATGCCCGAGAGTCCTTTCCAATGTTCGGGAGTAATGGTTTTGAAGGGCCGTTCAGAATACCGCTGTTTGGAGAGTTCAGTGATCTCATTGAAAGAGACGCTGTAGCCGTAGGAAGGAGCGCAGCTCTGGCTGGGCCTGATCAGGCGATTGTGATTGCGAAAGACACGGCCAGCGCCGCGGTTTCTTCGAACGTCCGTGGAGATCGGATTTCCCGGATGAAAATGCCAATCTCCTGTGAGCGATGCCGAATAGAACAGCAAAAGACAGCCGGAGCGCGAACTCGACTCGACGCCTGTGGTCGTGAACCACCATAGTTCCTCATGCTCCCAGATCGTTGTATCGACAAACCTGCCTTCCAACAGAGTCGCCTCACGAACCCACTTGTCGGGAAATTGCTGGCATCGAAAAAGATCGACAGAATTGGAATCGAAGGACTCGGGAATCATGAAGATCTCGGATCCAGCCCGGAAGATGTGGGGATAAGAATAGTGGTTGCTGGGATGATCAAGACAAAGCACTGGCGGTCCCAGTTCGCCCTGCGGCGAGACTTCCGAACATGCGATGCCTGCCCGCTTCTTTTGATAGGAATAGTCTTCGAAAAAGGCCCAGCATCTGCCCTCGTGTTCAAAGACAAAAGGATCGGCCCAGAAATGACCTTTAGGAGGATCGATCCACCGGAAGCCAGAGAAATCAGAATCGGAGTCGAAATCATAGAGCGGTTTCCTATTGACGCGGCTGGCAATTCTCCAATGCTGCACCGTCTCCTTGCGAAAGGGATACAGGATCGCTTTCTTTAAGAGACTTGGCCCGAGCCATGGCAGCATATCGCGGTTGGCGGGGGTCCTGTAGATGCCACGTTTCCCCTGGTACGGAGCAGAGGGGATCGCCCGTTCGAGCAGGTAGTCCCATCCGAACCGGTGCAGCTCATTGAGTTTCCGGATGATCAAATCCGAGGATCCCCAATACGGTGTGAATCGATTTCGGGAGACACTTAAAGTGTGCTCGGTCGCGAATAGCGACTTGCAAAGCACCAGCCCTCCGTCCAGATCTTCGGTGAGAACCTGCAGAATCACGCCCGATAGCGGAGAGCCTTCACGCAATTCCCAGAAATGGGCAGGGCCGCCACGATAGAACTCATTGTCTCCGTGGTGATACGACCAAACACCGTAACGGGCAGCTTGCAAGATGTCGCCGTGGAGGATGTTGAATCCAAATCGAATGAGAACATCGAGATTCTTCGCCCGAATTTTCTCCAGAGCATGGGTGGGGAAGCGATGAACAAACTTCTCTCCCACCGGTTCGACTTCAAGCGTCTCGATTCCGGAGAGCAGGGCCCTGCAATCCACATTGGCCAGCGGGTCGTTGGCTGGCCTCATTCGCGCGTCGAGGCGAAGGTAAAGATCGTAAAGCAAGCGCCTTCTCAGTTTCGCATCCGAGATGTGCCGCAGAAAGCTGAGGGCACGTGAGTTCGGTGGCTTGCCCGGCGCCAGCTTCTCCGCAGTAGTCTTTCTGACAACGAGCAACTCGATTCCTGCGAAATTACTGGCTTTGATATCTTCGATGATCCGCGCAAGAAAGGCGGAAATCTCGTCAAAGGAATCCAAAAGTAGGCCTATCCGCAGAGGAGCGCGGTCCGCGGAAGAGACGCGATAATAACTGTTCGCAGCACTAACCATTCTTACAGAGCGTACTAGAATCCCGGATGAACAAAGCAATTCATTCTTTCTGGGTGACCACGCTATGCACGCATCTTCAAGTCAGGAGCCGGTGGGCAGCAGGAAGCCCAAGGCCTGGCGCAAATTTCAAGAATTCGAGTACAACGCGTTCGAAGAAGAATTACGCGGAGATGTTCTCTGATCGCCTGTCTGCGGGCGGCAACTTGCCCGGTGTCGCGCCGGCGGCCAATGCCTTAGTATCAGGTGTCGACGTCTGCCGCGCAACCGCCGGCTCGGTGATGCAATACTTCACCAGGCACCAGAGCGCGCGCAAGCCATCCTTCCACTGGATTTTTTTGCCTTCTTCATACGTACGGCCCCAATAGCTGATGCCGACTTCGTAGATGCGCAGATTCCGCCTGGCGATCTTCACCGTGATCTCAGGCTCGAACCCAAAACGCTTTTCTTCCAGAGGAATGGATTGGATGACCTCGCGCCGGAACACTTTGTAACAAGTCTCCATGTCNNGAATGCCAGAAGTAAAGCACGCGATGAGGCCGGGCCGAAAGAAAGCGCGACCCGTAGACGACATCGGCGCTTCCTTCGATCAGCGGTTCCAGCAACACTGTGTACTCTGCCGGATCGTACTCAAGATCGGCGTCCTGGATGATTACGAAGTCCCCGGTTGCTTCTTGAATACCGCGGTGTAGCGCCGCACCTTTTCCCATGTTCTTGGGCTGAAGCAGAACTCGAATCTGAGGATGCTCCGCCTGCAATTGCGCAAGCATCTCCCGTGAACCGTCCGTGGATCCATCGTCCACGCAAATCAATTCGATTCCCAGCGGCACGGCAAGCACTCGATCAACTACTTGCCGCAGCGTGGCGCGTTCGTTGTACACCGGCATCACGACGGAAAGTCTCATGGCTCTTAGCTGTTTTCGTAGCTGCAGGTATTTTCTTAGCTGTAGTGTAGTGGAAATCCAAGCTCGAGTCTCTTTATTGATCCTGCTGTAACAATACCGGGGATCGTCGCTGAAAATGCACCGGATGGGTTTAAGGCAGCGGAGAACGGCTGATTTGGCTGTGTACTTGCATCAATCCCCTGAGCGAGGTGGGCGAACGGCCAAGATGTAAATTGTTCTAGGTCTAACCCTAAGGTCCAGCACTTTTCACCTAGGGTGTTTGCCTGAGTTTGCGTTGTGACTATTGCGCTTTGGGCGCCGAAAACTATTTCCTCCAGAGTGCTCGCGGCGCGCGCTGTACTTAGCTGGCTGTGCGGGCCAAATGTGCTAGTTCGCTCATGGCTCTAACTCGCTTGAAGGAATTTCGCTGAGTTTGCGCATTTTTCGCAGTTTCGGAGCAAATTTCCTGGGTGGTCAAGGGCCGCCCGTCTCCAGGCGCGAACTGGACGGTTTCGCTCCTGAAGCCCTCCTGCACCCCTGGAAGCGCCTGTGGAAATGATTGTTCCTTGATCACATCCTTCCTTGCCTCAAAAATGGCATTGTAGGTGCTAGGAATTTGGAACACGCCAGTTGTACATAGAGGCGCAGCTATTCAGACCAGGGGGCAGGGGAAAGTAATGATCGAGCAGTCCGTTCGGCTAGGACCGCGCGAAGCGCAAATCGTGGAATTGCTTCTGCAAGGCTGTGACAATGCCGAGATTGCCAGCCAGCTCAAAATGGCGCGCAGAACTGTGAAGGCTCATTTCAACCGGCTGTTCCTGCGTTTCGGAATTACCGACGGAATCAAGCGAGTGAAACTCGCGACACTCTTATACCGGAGGCAATCATGTTCGCTTACGAACGTTATGGAAGTCGCACCCCCAGTGAACGCGAACACCAGGTCATCGAGCTTGTCGCCCAGGGGTTAAAGAATCGCGACGTGGCACACGCCATTGGCACCACCGAGCATGTGGTTAAGAATTATCTTCGCGTCATCTATGACAAGCTCGGGCTTTGGAACCGGGTGGAGCTCGCCCTGTGGTACGAGTCGCGAAGACAGGGACCGCAACTTCCCGCGTGACAGACTGCTGCACGATTTTCGGCGGCCAGTTCTTACTGGCAGCCGAAAGCTTGCAAGTTACGGAGCCTTTCTGCTGCGGCCTTCCCGCCTTTTCGTGCTGCTGCATCCAGCAGCAGACGCGCTTGGTCGCAGCTCTTAGTTACGCCATCTCCCCGAAGATACAAGTCAGACAGTAGCAAGGTTGCGGTCAAGTTCTGTTTAGCCACTGCCTTCCACAACCATTTGGCCCCTTCCTGAGTGTCGCGCGTTACGCCCGGGCCGGCATTCAAGTATTTTTCTGCCTTCACCAGTTCTTCGGAGCCGCCTTGCTCCGCCATAGGAGTGGAAGACACCGCAGTCACGGAGACGTTCCGGGGAGTGGGGCGTGTGTCGACCCCAGTGTCCTTAGGTGAACTCGTATCAGGTTGCTTCTGGCTGAGTACTGGTGCGGCAGGTCGAGCGCTTGTCCGCGCTGCATTCTGGCTAGGACTTGGCTGCGCTAACGCAGGTGGCACGTTTTGCTCGGCTGGCACCGCCCGTGGGAGCTGAGCCGGAGCCGTGACACCGCCCCAAAAGCCCGCGCTGCCGTGCCACGTCAGGTACACCAGCAGGCTGAGGAGGATGGCGAATACCGCCCCGATATAGAGACGTTTCCTACTGGGGGCGGGGACAACTTCGGCTTGAAATAGTGATCGCAGCATGCCTAGGTCAGGAAGATTCTCTTTGGGCGGTGACCAAGGCGCGCTATGCGGTGCTTCGTGGTAGTCGACGGTGGCGAAATCAGAATCGGACTCAACCCCTGGCTCGCTGGGGCCGCCTTCGAGCGGCAGTTGGGGCTCGGCCCAACTGGCTCCAGCGCGCGGCGTAGCTTCCGTGATGTGCGGAGGCTGCTCCTGTGACACGATTAGGGGCATGCCACACATCCCGCAAAATCTTTGCAGACCGGAATTGTTATATCCGCAGGATCCGCAAATAAGCTGAGTCTCTTCAGCTACCGCAAATAAGTCCCGTGTCAACGCCCTCCCAGGCTGGTCTTGCTCGGCCTCGTGTTCCAATGCTTCGTGGATGCGCTGGTCGTTGCCGGGCTGGTCTTCACTGTGTTGGTTTTCAGCACTGTGTTGGTTTTCAGCGCTCTCAACTGAAACGGGCTCCGGCGGGGAACTGTTCTCAAGTTCTCGAAGCAACTCAGAAATCGCCTGCCCACGCTTCTCGGGCGGGTTGGTGAAATAGACTTCTGCCCATCGCCCCATGTGTGCCGCCAGCAGCGGATTCAGGAGCGGATTCAGCTCAGGATCGGGCAGCGTGCTCGCGTCGGACTCCTTTGTTGGTTGATCCACATCATTCTCCGGGAGAACGGCATTGCTTATGATTGCACTCCCGGCAAGGAAGGTTGTCAAATTTTGGGGTGTGGAAATATTTCCTGGAAAGTGCCGCCACAAGGGCGATGCCACGCCGAAGCGTCAGTCACACGCTTTTCGATAAGCAGATTCGAACTGATCCAACTGCGCGTCGCGCTGGCTGGCGAATTTGCCTTTCGGCGTCTTGCCATAGAGGTCGGAGCCCGGGCAGTAGTAAAGAGCGGTGTGCAAATCGATCCAGACCTGTGTATCGGGATTGCCTTTGTATTCCGGAGTCTCGGGGGCCTCGGCCAGTCCCAGGTTGATCAGAAGCTTGTCGAACGTGGAGAGGTCTGCGTCAGGAGCTGGCGGCTTATGCCGATACGTGCTCCCGGAAACCGCAGTTCCACGACTCGTCGCACCCACGGAGTGGCTGGACAATATTCCCCAGCGAATGACCACTGCTACCAGGATCAGCGCGAACGCTAGATAGAAATCGCCGCGACGGGCATGCCAGAAACGCGCAAATGCACTGGGGGAGCGGGTTCCGGCCAGCACTTCCAGAAACTCACGGGCTTTCGCGGCCGAACTCCACGTGACGTCCTGGGGCCCCAGCTTTAGAAGTGCCGCGGGGGAGGCTTCAAGATCGTTTTCACCGGACTGCGAACTGGGGGACAGGAAAGCGTTTAGCGACTCCTCGTCCGCGCTGGCAGCGAATAACTGCGCCGGCAGCAGGTCATCCTCGTCCAACTTCGGCAACGGGCGCGGTTGCCGCAGGTTGTCTCTTTCTTCCGCTGCGCTCGAAGCCGCCGTCCTGCGAGATGCCGCCAGGCGGTTTGCCTCCTGGGGAGGCGATGTTCCGTTCTGAGGCACGGCACGGGAAGTTTCGTGGCTGGCCGATTGCATCTGCCACGCCGATGCCAGTTTGCTCTGCAAGCTGGATTGGTCGCTTTCGCCGACGCGCGGAGCACCACACTTGCCGCAAAACTGCTCCTGGGCCAACACGTCACTTCCACACTTCCAGCAGATGGAGCTTTCCGCCGCACTTACCTCGCTGGCGCTAAAATTCGTGCCGGCCATCTCAGAAAGTTTGTTCTGCGCCAAAGCCGCCAGTTCCGGTGTGAGCCTCGCACTGGCGGCTAATATCGATCGATCCGCGGCCAGGGACTTCCTCAACGCCGACTCCCGGTCTCGTCCAATCGCTTCAGTCACCAGCCCCGCTATCAATTGGCAGGTATGAATGTCCTGTTCGGCGAAGCCATGCACTTTGTCGAAGTAAAGTTCCAGAGCGCCCACAATGTCGCCGTCGTAATAAACCGGCACTGTGACCAGCGATTGGATTTGCCGCTTGCGGCACAAGTCCGGATCGAACATGAACTCGGTGTTTATATCGTAGGTGCGCAGAACCTGCCCGGTACGTACGCTGGAGGCGCAAATCGCCGTCTCCAAAGGAACCTCGCTTCCGGGGAGCAAAGCCGAAGTGCCCGCCCCGGCACGATAACGGATAGCCTTTCCTTCGAGAATTCCAATCGCTGCGCCGCTTGCGTTTGTGATGCGCGCGATTCGTTCGGCGACCAACGCCATCGCCTTTCCCGATTCGAGATGTCGCATCTGGATCTGGTGCTGCACTTCGACAATCTCGGCCAACGTGAGCGTGTAGTCGCTGTTGGTGCTGAGGCCTTCATCCGGTTCCGGCCTTCTTGGCAAAGCGGCTTGAGCCGCCGCGTCTTGCTGCCGAAGTTGCTCGCTGTGCAACTCCAGGCTTTCCTCCATCTCGCGCATTCCGAGGTTGTGTTCCTGGATCACATAAGCTGCTTCCAGCAGCTTTTCAAAAGTCTGCTCGTCGAGAACGGGTTTGTTTTTCTGATCGCTCACAATCTCTCTTGCAGGCTAACGCGGGCGGAGCTGTCCGCCTGAGACCAACTCCATTTTAGTGCAATTCTTCCACCAAAGAACCTGATTACTACAGCTCCCCCTGCAACTCCATTCGGCAGAGTCCGAACCGCCCCGAGCCACAAGAAAGTGACAATGTCAGGCAAACCGCAACGAATTTAATAAGTTACGGCAAATTGGCTCGGGATGTTTCGCTCGCGTACGGCAGAGTTGCGGGAGCGCTGGAGGTTACCTTCGTAAGCCTCAACGGCAGCCACACTTGGATCGCACCAAACTTTTTCCTGTTCTGTCGGGACCACTCGGGTTCGGCCATACGTCGCCAATGCTGCGTCACGCTCTCCTCAGTTTCACATCCTGCAGCGTAATCGTCGAGATGTTCCAGCGACTGCCGCGGGAAGGCCTGATGCCGCCAGATGCGAGGACCTCAACTTTTGGGGGAAGAGAACCTGTGCAAGAAAGGCCCACTCCCAACTGCCGGCGCCAAATTGAGAAATGTGGCAGCCCGCTCATATCCATTTTGGGAAGCCTGATGTTCTCTTGCCGGCGAATAAATCCGGACGGTTTTAACATATAGCTCGGAGTAAATCATGGAATTGCGTCCACGATGAGGAACGTGAAAGCAAAGGATTTATCTTGACCGGCAGAACAACTGGCCTGTTCTTCCGTACGTGGCCGGTTTTTCGGAACGCCCGGCAAAGGTGAAGTCTATGGGACCGGATGCCGATTGGTTTGCACGCTCTCGGCCCAATGTGGGACGGATAGAACCGGCCCGTAGTTTCTGAGTTTCTTCTCAAAGCTACGGTTCTTGTACCTAAGTGTAAGCACACACGGAGGTTAAGCAGTCGAAGGGAGGGCAGAGAAGGTTTGGCGAAAGATGTGCTTAAGCGATGAGTGCGGGATGCAATCGGACGGAAGGATAAAGAAAACCAAAGACGAATGGGAAGGGAACGTGATGGAGCTCGATGGAATGAAAGTTACACCCAGAGATCAACAGGTGCTCGACTTGCTGGTCCAGGGCTGCAGCAACAAGGAGATCGCTGGCCAGTTGAGCATTAGCCCGCGCACCGTAAAGCAGCACCTGCGCACGCTTTTTCTGCGCGCAGGAATTCGCGATGGGCGCAAGCGGGTGCGGCTGGCTACGGCCGCATTCGAGAGGGTGGGGGTGAAGCATGATGCCGCGTGAGCGCTTGACACCAAAAGAAATTCAAGTGGCGAACCTAGTCTGGCAGGGACTTACCAACCGCGAGATCGGCAAGCTCATGGGCACCACGGAGCAGGTCATCAAGAATCATTTGCGCAGCACTTTCGACAAACTGGGGGTTTGGAGCCGGCTTGAGTTGGCCATGTACGTGGCCAGTCATGGTGGCAAGAACTGGCTGGAAGAGCCTGAAGGTCCGGGTTTCGCGCTGCCTCAGGCTGCAGCGAGCTAGCGTTTCCAGAAGAGTCGGAGTTTTCTGGCGCGCAATCGCACATGGCCTCATGACCGGTTCCGCGCCGCACCGAAGGCGCTCTCGATGCCCTCCGGTCGCGAGCTGCGGCAAGTTTTTGCGGTGGGCTTCGGCGACCGGACACTTGCTGCAAAAGGTTTGCACTTCCACCCCCGAATCCCGCCCGCAAGGTGGAAGCAAGGCATTGAACGAAAAGGACTTATAGATATTTTACAGTCGGCCTGTAAATTGCATTGGTAGGCCTGACCCAATAGGGCGGGCTCACAGGGCAGATCGAGCCCGCTCCGCAAACCATGGGCGGGGCGGGAATGGACTATAAAGAGACCTTCTGGATGGCTTGCGACTCTACCGAACAGTTACGGGCGGAATATGGCCCGTTTCACACGCGTTCTGAGGCGGAAGCTGAAGCTCGCAAACTGGGATTCAGCTACCTGCTGCGTTACGAACATCTGCTCGATGAAAAAGAGCAGATCCAGGAGGTCCGCTGCATCTTCATCGAGTTGCCCGGCGCGCTCGTCGCGGAATTTTCCTCCGTCAGCCTGCACACCCGTTGCGCCACCTGCGGCGAGTCCGCTACCCACGAAAAGGCATGGCAGGCGGAGGTTTGGGCCGACATCCACGAGTTCGAGCACTCCCGCCATCTCGTGCGGCTTTTCGAACATTCGCGTGGCCGGGGTCTGAAAGAAATCGGCGGCTGGCGCGGATAACGCCGCGAGTTAGCAAACTTCACGCAGCGGCTGACAATTCGCTGGCTGCAGCCCGATCCACGAACCAGATCAGCTTGCCCTCACTCGGCCGCACCAGCTTAGAGGGATACTTCTCGCCCGGGGCGTTGCCTTCCAGTACTTCATGCAGGACCGCGGCCTTATCAGCTCCACTCACTAGGAACGCAACACAACGAGCTGCGTTCAGCACCGGCAGCGTGAAAGTGATTCGGCTAGTCTGCAGCTTCTCCACCCAGTTGGCTACCACGAGTCGCGATTTCTCCTGCAGCGCCGCAGTCTCCGGAAACAGTGACGCGGCGTGTCCGTCCGGGCCCATACCTAGCAGGATCAGATCAAAGCGGGGGAATTCGCCTGCCGACAAAGCGAAGAACTTCTGCAGAGTTTGCTCATAGGTTTGCGCTGCTGCGGAGGCGTCTGACTTCTCAGCGGGCACGGGAAAGATGTTGGCCGGCGGAACGGGAATCTTCGACAGCAGAGTCTCTTTGGCCATGCGGTAGTTGCTCTCCGGATCGTCCGGAGGAACATGGCGTTCATCGCCCCAGAAAAAAAACATTTGATCCCAGGGCAGGCTGCCGCTGGCGTTGGCCGCGATCAGGGTGTACAGGTTCCTGGGAGTCGATCCTCCGGACAACGCAATTGTGAAGCGCCCGCGCTGCGTGATTGCATCGGCAGCGGCGTGCAGGACTTCTTCGGCGGCCGCCTGAAAAAGATCCTGCGGCGTGGTCAATTTGCGCAGTTCCAGGGAAGAATTCATGAAACGACCGCATGCGCCCCGCTGGTGTTGGTGGCAGCGCAACGCGCCGCGCCCAGCAACCCGGCCTTGTCATTGGTGATCACCTGAACCGGGATGCCTTCCAGCAGCGGCCGCAATCTGCCTTTCTCAAGAAATGCACGCATAAACAGCGGCCCCGTAAGTTTGGGAAGAATCTTAGGCGAAATGCCGCCACCCAGAAAGATTCCGCCGGTGGCCATCGTTTTTAGAGCCAGGTTGCCCGCTTCCGCGCCATAAACCGAGATCCACAAATCAAGCGCCTGCTCGGCCAGAGAGTTGCTTCCACTCAGAGCAGCACGGGAAATCGCCGCGGCCGCATCACCTTGATCGAGTTGCGCGGCGAATCCGGCAGGTTCGCCTCCGCAGCGCTTGTCGCGGAGAAACTCATACACATTGACCAGACCGGGACCGGAGAGGATGCGTTCATAACTGACATGTCCGTAACGACTGGCGAGAAACTGCAGCAGTTCAATCTGCAGCTCTCCTTGAGGCGCGAAATCTACGTGGCCGCCCTCGCAGGCGAAAACTTGATGTTGGCTGCCGTTCCAGAACAATCCCGCTTCTCCCAGGCCGGTTCCCGGCGCGATGATCGCCTGATTGCCCGTAGACGGGCCCGCGCGGTTGAGAGCAATCAGATCTCCCGGGCTGAGCGCGCCAATGCCCCATGCGCTCGCTTCCAGATCATTGATCAAGAAAGTAGCGGGTAATTGGATTTGTTTCGCCAGGCGGGATTGTTCGATGACCCAGGGAAGATTCGAGGTTTCAACGCGTCCGTTGTGTACCGGCCCCGCGATTCCGAAACAGGCAACCTCGGGCCGGGCAGCCGCGTCTTCGAGGAACTTGGATACAATCTCGCCGAGTTCGCTGTATTCGCGGCTGGGGAAGACGCGCTCAGAGACCAAATCGAGATGGCCATTCTGCGGCTGAAAATAGGCCAGTCGAGCGTTGGTTCCCCCAATGTCGCCGGCCAGAATCATTTCTCGAAGTTCCTCCAGTGCCGGCCGTCGCGCTCCAGGAGCTCGTCGGCCTCTTTCGGTCCCCAGGTACCCGAAGCATAGTTCGGGAAACTCCGCGGAGGCAGAGCCTTCCACAGATCCAGGACCGGATTCACCACGCTCCAGCCCGCTTCCACCATGTCGGCGCGTTGAAACAATGTCTGGTCGCCGATCATGCAGTCGTGCAGCAGCCGCTCGTAGCCGGTGCTGGGCTGCTTGCCGAAGTATTCCTGATATTCGAAGTTCATGTCCACTGTGCCCAGGCGCATCACCGGGCCCGGCACCTTGGCCGCGAATTGCAGGGAGATACCTTCCTCCGGCTGGATGTGCAACACCAACTGGTTCGGCATCAACTGCTGCACGGACGTATCCCGGAACAGCACAAACGGAGCCTGACGGAATTGGATCACGATGTGGGTATTGCGCGCCGGCATGCGCTTTCCGGTGCGGAGGTAAAAAGGAACGCCGGCCCACCGCCAGTTGTCAATCAGCAGCTTCATGGCGACGAAGGTCTCGGTCCGCGAATCGGGCGCAACGTCGCTTTCGGAACGGTACGCGGGAACATGCTCGCCACCTTCTGTGCCATCCCCGTACTGTCCGCGCACCGAGCGGGTCAAGACTTCCTCGTCGCCGATGGGCTGGATGGCGTGCAGAATCTTGGCTTGCTCATCGCGCACGGCATTGGCGTCAAACGAAATGGGCGGCTCCATCGCGGTCAGGCTGATGAGCTGCATAATGTGGTTGGGAACCATATCGCGCATCGATCCCGCATGTTCGAAATAACTGCCCCGGCCTTCCACGCCGACGGTTTCAGCCACCGAAATCTGTACGTGATCGATGTAGCGCCGGTTCCAGATAGGCTCGAAGATTCCGTTGGCGAAACGGAACGCCATGATGTTTTGAACGGTCTCTTTACCCAAATAATGGTCGATGCGGTAGATCTGTTTTTCTTCGGCAAGCTTGAGCAGTTGCTGATTGAGGGCTTTAGCTGACTCCAGGTCGTGACCAAAAGGCTTTTCGATAACCACTCGGCGCCAGTGGTCGTTGTTCTGCTCCATCTGTCCCGTGGCGGAGAGCTTTTCAACGATGGGCCCGAAGAAGCTCGGAGCCGTCGCCATGTAAAAAAAAGCGTTCTGATGGGTGGAGTGATCGCCGTCGATCCGGGCAAGGCGCTCCTTGATCTGGGGATAAAGCTTGTCGTCATTGAAATCGCCGGCAAAGTAATAGAAGCGGCGGGAGAAGTTCTCCCACGTTTCGGAGTTGACGCAGTCGCCGCAATACTCTTTGACATCGTCCAGGATCCTTTTGCGAAAATCTTCGTCCGACATCTGCGCCCGAGCCACGCCCAGCACCGCGAACTCCTTCGAGAGCAAGTCCGCCCGCGCCAGGTTGTACAACGCGGGAATCAACAGCCGCGCCGTCAGATCGCCGGCGGCACCGAAGATCACCATGATGCAAGGATCCCCTTGTTTGCCGATACGCGGTGTGGTCGGTGCAGGCTGTTCCGCCAATTGAGCCATGATCAGGTCCTTAAGGGTTTGTCTCTGAAAGAAGTTCTGGTTACGCGCCCTTCTTTATTTTTGCCTCTGCCGCGCCGGCTTCAATGTGCCCGCCAAATTTCTGCCGCATGGCAGAGAGCATTTTTTCCGCAAACGTATGTTGCTGACGCGAGCGGAACCGCACATACAAGGCCGCAGTCAGCACTTCCGCAGGCACGGCTTCCTCCAGTGCGGCTTGAATCGTCCAGCGCCCTTCGCCGGAATCCTGCACGTAGCCCTCGTACTCGGAGAGCGTCGGATTCTCGGTCAAGGCCATGGCGGTAAGATCCAGCAACCACGAACTGATTACGCTGCCGCGCCGCCAAACCTCGGCGATATCGGGCAGGTTTAGATCGTACCGGATATTCTCTGGCAAGTCTTTGCTGATGGCGTTCTTGAAGATGTCGAAACCCTCGGCATAGGCCTGCATGATTCCGTATTCGATGCCGTTGTGCACCATCTTCACAAAGTGGCCCGAGCCCGATGGACCGCAGTGAATGTAGCCTTGCTCAGCGGAGCCGCCAAGTTTTTCCCGGCCAGGAGTGCGCGGGATATCGCCCACACCCGGGGCCAGCGTCTTGAAAATCGGATCGAGCCGCTGCACCGCTTCTTTGGGGCCGCCGATCATCATGCAATAACCGCGATCGATGCCCCACACGCCGCCGCTGGTTCCCACATCCACATAATGAATGCCTTTGCCTTTGAACTCACCCGCGCGGCGCACGTCATCTTTGAAATAGGAATTGCCACCGTCAATGATGACATCGCCAGCCTGCATGTACTGTGCCAGCTTCTGTACCGTTTGTTCGGTGGGAGCGCCCGAGGGCACCATAACCCACGCCGCTCGCGGCGGCGTAAGTTTGCCAACCAAATCTTCCAGCGAGGACGAACCACCCGCGCCTTCACCGGCCAGTTGTTTCACCGCGTCCGCACTCAGGTCCGACACTACGAGCTGATGTCCGCCGCGCATCAGTCGCCGCGTCATGTTCGCGCCCATGCGCCCCAGACCAACCATTCCCAATTGCATGTATTACTCCTTAAACCTTAGCGCAGAACCGGCGCGTCAAACGTAGCGCCGAAAACCGCCGCGCACCATAGGTAGCGCCGGCGTCCCGCCGACTCTCGGCGCCAAAATTATCCCAGCGCCTTTTGAACCGCTGCTGCCAGCTTTGCCAAACCCGATTCCACATCGTGCAGATGCACGCGGAGGGCCCGCCGTCCGCGCTCGACCAGAACCTGGAAATCACCCCGCGCCTGCGCCGCCTTGACCACGCCGAACGTATATTTTTGTTCCGGGACCTGCAGTTCCAAGGCATCGTCACAAGTTATCTGCAGGAACACTCCTGAATTCGGACCGCCTTTGTACGCCTGTCCCGTCGAATGCAGAAAACGCGGTCCAAAGCCCAGGCAGGTTGCCACATGTTTCTCATCTCGCACCGCGTGCCGTATCGCTTGCAAGGTCTTCTCATGCTCGGCGTTCATCTGGATGAACCCCAGCACGGCAAAATAATCACCCGTGCCGATGCGGCTCAGATGCGCCTTCAAATATCCGGCTAGAGACTTGTCTCCGCCCGCGATGCGTGCCAGATCCGCGGCGTTCTTCTCGTCGGTGAAAAGCTTTATGCCGCCATCTTCCAGCACAGGCTTCTCCGCGGGTAGAGAACCAGTCTTCTCGTAGGCAGAGGTCAAGTTCCGGGTGGCAATCTTGCTGGCTTCAACGTCGGGCTGGTTGAAAGCGTTGATCCCGACAATGGAACCGGCAACCGCGGTGGCAATCTCCCAGCGGAAAAATTCCGCGCCGAGGTCATAGATGTCGGGCATTGAAATTCGTACGACCGGATGCCCAGCCTTTTCCAGGGCCGCCAGCTTCGCCTCAATCGGAGCATCGGCAACGGATTCACCGTGGATGTAGGCAAATACGCGATCATGGCCGTAAACCTGCGGCGCCGCCAATTCTTCCCCGCTCACAGGGATGATGCCCTTTCCAACTTTTCCCGTGGACTCGGCGAGTAATTGCTCAAGCCACGCACCAAGGTCGGAGATTTCCGGAGAAGTGATAATCGTGACCTTATCGCGGCCACTTCGGGCTGCCGTGCCCAGAATGATTCCGAGCACCGCGCCAGGATTTTCCTCGATCGAGGCGGAAGAACCGCACGCTCGAACCATTTCTTGCGCGCGGTCGAGGAATTTCTTCGTGTCTACTCCCATCACAGCCGCAGGCACCATGCCGAAGTGTGAAAGCGCCGAATAGCGTCCACCGATCGAAGGCCTGCCAAAGAAGATATGCCGGAAGCGATCTCCCTCCGCCACCTTCTGCATCTTCGACCCGGGATCGGTGACGGCAATGAAATGGGTGCCGGCCTTATCCGCGCCTACAGCTTTGGCTGTGAGGTCAAAGAAATATTGCTTGAAAATATTCGGTTCGAGTGTGCTTCCCGACTTGCTCGAAACAATGAAGAGCGTCTTGGCGATATCGATCTTATTTTCAAATGCCTTTACCTGCGCCGGGTCTGTGGAATCGAGGACATGCAGATCGGGATATCCGGCGGTCCTGCCAAACGTCATGCGCAAAACCTCGGGACACAGGCTCGACCCTCCCATGCCGAGCAGAAGAACGTCCTTGAAACCCGCGCTCCAGACTTCCTTGGCAAGATTCCGCAACTCCACCCAGTGCGCGATCTGCTCCTCGGTTATGTCTAACCACCCAAGCCAGCTTGCTTCATCGTCGCCGGTCCACAGCGAGGCATCGCGCTGCCAAAGGCGCCGCATCTTGCCGCCTGACTGCCAATCGGCGATCGTGGTTTTTACGGCGGCAGCCAGGCTTTCTGGCAGCGAAGATTTCAAGCGGCTCACGCGTTCTTTCCTTTTTGCTGGGTGCTTTTCTCGACTGCAGCGAGCAGCTTGTGAAACGCATCCGCAAACAGATCCACTCCATCGGCCGTGAGCTTGTCCGTCACTTCCTTGATGGAGATGCCCGCTTTAGCCAGATCATCCATCACCTTCTGCGCGCCGGCCACGTCCTCGGTAAGGCTGTTCCTCAGCCGGCCGTGATCGCGAAACGCATCGATCGTGGCTGGGGGCATGGTGTTTACCGTGTCAGGCCCGATCAGTTCCTCCACGTACATGACGTCACGATAAGCAGGATTCTTCGTGCTGGTGCTCGCCCACAGAACGCGCTGGGTCTGCGCTCCCTTGGCGGCCAAGGCTTCCCATCGCGCCCCACTGAAGATGCGCTGATAGCGCTGGTAGGTCAGCTTTCCGTTGGCAATCGCAATCTTGCCCAGCAGGCTCTTGAGCAGCGCCTGTTGTTGCGCGTCGGTTGTGGCTTTCAGCTTTGCGTCGATCAGCGAATCCACCAGCGAATCGATGCGGCTGATGAAGAAGCTGGCCACTCCTCCGATTTTTTTCAAATTGCCGCCGCGTTTTGCCAGATCCTCGAGTCCGGCAATGTGGGCGTCCGCAACCTTCTCGTACACTTCCTGCGCAAACAACAAGGTCACATTGACATTGATTCCTTCGCCAATCGCCTGTCGAATTGCGGGAAGGCCCTCGGGCGTTCCTGGAATCTTGATCATTACATTCTCACGATTCACGGCCTTCCACAGGCGGCGGGCTTCGTCAATCGTGTCTTTAGTCTTGTGCGCGAGCAACGGAGAGACTTCCAGGCTGACATACCCGTCCCGAAACTTTGAACTCTCATACACTGGGCGCAGCAGATCGGCGGCGCCTTGAATGTCGCGGATCGCAATCTGTTCGTAGCGGGCCGTCGTGTCGAGGTCATCGCGCGAAGCTAGCGACTTTAAAATATCGTCGTAAAGCGAGCTATCGCCGATTGCCTTCTCGAAGATGGATGGATTCGAAGTCATGCCTCGCAGGCCATCGTCTGCAATCATGGTTTTCAGGCTTCCGCTGGTAATCAGGTCGCGCCGGATGTAGTCGAGCCACATCGACTGCCCATAGCCGAGCAGCGCTTTCAGAGGATTCGTAGCTTTCGAGGTTTCCAGAACTCCAGTTGGCTGCATATTGATTTCTCCCTGATGAACCGACGGCGGACGTTTGGTTAGGCGTTGTCCGATCGAATCTGGTTGCCCACTTTAGTTTCCGAGTGGTGAGTAAGTTGTATTGCGGTTACTTATCCGCAATCGCCTTGCGAGCTTCCGCAACTACCGCATCTGCAGTGAAACCAAAAAACTTCAACAAGTCTTTCAATGGCGCCGAGGCGCCGAACCGGTGCATACCAACCTTTCGTCCCTTCAATCCAACGTAACGCTCCCAGCCGAAAGTGGCCGCCATCTCCACTGAAACCCGTGCCGTGACCGAAGATGGCAGTACGCTTTCCTTGTAGGCCGCATCCTGCTGTTCAAAAATGTCCCACGAAGGCATGCTCACCACTCGCGCTTGAATGCCCTCTGCTTTGAGCTTTTCGTAAGCCTCGACGCACAGCGAAACTTCGCTGCCGGTGCCGATCAGAATCACATCAGGCTTGCCCGCAGGCGCGTCCGCGAGAACATACGCTCCTTTTGCGGTGCCCGAGGCAGCGCCGTACTTCGTGCGGTCAAAGGTTGGAAGGTTTTGCCGCGTCAGTACCAATGCAGCCGGCTCGTGCTGCAACTGCGCAATAATCTTCCACGCTTCGATCACTTCATTCGCATCGCCGGGACGCAGCACAACCAGATTCGGCATGGCGCGCAACGACGCCAGTTGCTCAATTGGTTGATGCGTGGGTCCGTCTTCTCCCACTCCGATCGAATCGTGCGTGAAAACGAAAATGGAAGGAGCTTCCATGAGCGCGGCCAGTCGAATGCTTGCCCGCATGTAGTCGCTAAAATTGAAGAAGGTCGCACCGAACGCGCGAATTCCAGAAACCGTAAGCCCGTTTACACTCGCGGCCATCGCATGCTCCCGCACGCCGAAGTGCAGATTGCGTCCCGCATACTCGCCAGCCTGAAAGTCACCTGCGCCTTCAAACTTCAGCGTGGTCTTGTTCGAGGTCGCTAAATCGGCCGAGCCACCGATCAGCCACGGAATGTTTTGTGCCAGCGTGTTCAGCACCTTGCCCGAACTCTCTCTCGTTGCGATTCCCTTCGCGTCCGCCGGAAACGTAGGTAGATTTTTATCCCAGGCTTCCGGAAGTTCGCGGCGTTGCATGCGATGCAAGCGGTCGGCCAGTTCCGGATATTTTTGTGAATACTCGCCGAACATCTTTTCCCATTGCGCGCGCGCGTCATGCCCGCGCTTTCCAATTCCATCGTGGAAGTGCTCGCGCACGCCCTCCGGCACCAGAAACTTGGCATCCTCCGGCCAACCATAAAACTTTTTGGTCAGCCGCACTTCTTCTTCGCCGAGCGGCTCCCCGTGCGCAGCATTGCTATCTTGCTTATGCGGCGATCCATAGCCAATGTGGCTGTCCACAATAATCAACGTCGGACGATCCGTCGTTTTCTGGAAGGTTTCAAAGGCCCGCGCCAGCATCTCGAGGTCGTTGGCATCGGCGACGCGAGTTACATTCCACCCGTAACCGACGAAGCGCGTGGCGACGTCTTCGCTGAACGACCAATCCGCGGGGCCATCCAGCGTGATGCCGTTGTGGTCGTACATCCAGCAGAGATTCGAAAGTTTCAGATGACCGGCCAGCGACGCGGCTTCGCCCCCAATGCCTTCCATCAGGTCGCCGTCGGAACACATGGCGTAGACGTTGAAATCGAAGACCTCAAAGCTGGGCCGGTTGAAATTCGCGGCCAGCCATTTGCTCGCAATGGCCATCCCCACACTATTTCCCACGCCCTGGCCAAGCGGCCCCGTCGTTGTCTCTACGCCGGTCGTGATGTGCGACTCAGGATGCCCCGGTGTCCGGCTTCCCAGTTGCCGGAAGCGCTTGATTTCTTCCATCGGAACAGCGAGCTCTCTCAGAACTTTCCCGTCCTTGCTGACATCGCGCACGCCCGCAAGATGAAGCATGGCGTAGAGCAGCATGGAGGCGTGGCCGTTCGATAGCACGAACCGGTCGCGGTTCAGCCATTTCGGATCTTCCGGGTCGTAGCGCAGAAACTCCTGCCACAGGCAGTAAGTCACCGGCGCCAGGCCCATGGGCGCCCCAGGATGTCCGCTGTTGGCCTGTTGCACCGCGTCGATCGCCAGGGTGCGGATCGTGTTAATGCAAAGCGTATCCAGTTGTTTGCCGGTCACTAACACCTGTTCACTGGCTACCATGCGAATGCGCGCTCCTTTAGAGACAACTGTGCCTGTGCTAGGTTGCCCACTGGTCAGTCCTAATTAGAGTTCCCAGGACAGAAAAGAGTTTCAACTACGCACAGAGTGTATCAATTTCTTGCAGCCCTATGTCGTTGGTTCTGTGAAAATGGAGAGAAAACGCAGAAATAGAAGGAGCGGAAGAACGCGGTCGATTACTACTTTAGCAATTGCAGGTAGCTGCTCTCGCTGTTCAACGATCTCGTCGCTTCCTGGACGTACTTGAGGAACTGGCGGAGATTTTCTTTTCCGGCGGCATCCATTCCGGCAAAACGGAGGCGCACGCCCCCAGCCGGCGCGCTGCGAGTGACCACTCCGCTTAGCGCAAGCCCTTTTACCCAGATCTTGCCACTCGCGACCCACAGTCCTATTTCGACTTTGGCCCCGCCGCTGATGGGGGCTGCGGTCTCCACCTGGCATCCACCCAGGCTGGTATTGGAGAGATTGCCCCAGACGGGAGCATCCGCGTCGTTCACGCGCAGCTCTACTGCCACAAAGCACTTGATTCTGGGATGCTGCCGTCGGTCTTGCCCCCAGTTGGGGCTAAAGATATCAGGCTCAAACGGCGGAATCGCTGAGGTTGGGGCCGGCAAAGGCTGGGGTGCAGGCTCCGTCGCTGCCTTGTTTGAGCTCGCAACGGATGTATTGCTGGAGGCTCCGTGCTTGATTTCGCGCATGGCCGCCAGCAGAGCTTCTTCTCTCGTCTCTGGCGGGGCATCGCGATAAGTCTGCAGCAGTTTTCCGAGGTTCCGTGCAAGGTCTGGATCGGCCAGCATCCTCGTCCAGTCCGTTCCCAATGCGGCGTTAGACTTTGAATCACTCATTGGAAGTACGCGTCTTCGTCTCGGAAACCAGGCCCGGTCTCAGCTTGAACCATGGGTCCCCATCCCACAAGATGACTGAAGTTACTCCGAGCGAGATCTCCGCGGGTAGTTTTCAATCGATGGGTTCCATGCCTTCCAGATAGCTCCCCAGCGACGCCCGTTGCGCTTCGGTGAGAGCGAGGAATTCAAAGCCGTACTGGTATCCGCGGCGGTAGCGGACAACCGCTCGCACTTCCCACGGAGGCGCTGATCCCGGAAGTGAAAAGCTCAAGCCGGCTACCTCGCCTCCGTCCAGTTCCGCCGCCAGGAGTATGCCGATTCCGGCTCGCGACAGATCCCTGCAGTGTCCCTCGATTTTCTGGTAGTTATTTCCTAGAAGGTAGCTCACGATGACTCGGAAATCGCCGCGGAACCTCGGATGGCGCCGCCGGCGGCGGTCGGGTCGGCTTGCGGCGGGTTTTGAGCTCGAGGCGGGCATAAGGTGAGTGGACGTTCCGCAGGTCTTGCGACTGCTGTTAGTGAGGCTCGAATGCGATTTGAACCACCTCAGTGGTTTCTTCGGATGCAGCTTCAAACTTCCACTTGCGGACCGCGTCGATCGCCGATAAAATCAGCACCGGATTCCCTCCCAATGCCTTGGTCGACTTAACGTTCCCATCCGCCCGAATCACTACTTCCAGCTTAACTACGCCACTCGTGTGCATGCGCTTCGCGAGCTCCGGATAAACCGGCGCAATTCTGTTGATGACCTTTCGCTCGTCGTTGCCCTGTGCCTGAACCTTAGTCCTCATCAACAGGCCCGAAGACAGGATAAGCACGACTAAGAAACCGACACTTCGACGCATTGGGATGGACCCATCCTCTTCACTCTATCGGCAGGTGCAGGGAAGTAGAAAGTGTCGAAAGTAACGGCGGCCAATATAATCTTCTATTCATTGCGCCATGACATTGATCTCGATCCTTTAAGCGGCCGTTTACCGGTGCCAGGGCGAAAAGCCAGATTCGTAGGGTTCTGGCGTAGTCTAAATCTTTCACCGTCATCCACTATGCCGTTTTTGCATCTCAAGATGTCTCGGGCGAATCAATAACAAGGCGTTATGCTATGAATGAGAAATGAGAAAGGTCGTCCCGAAGACGTTCTTTACAACGGGACTTTTTCAGAACCGGAAATGCCCCGACTCTTAGCTCAATCAGATCACCGCAGACTTCTCGCGCTCTTGCTGCTGTTCGCCGCCACCAGCCTTGTGGCTCAGAATTCTGCACCTGTGCCCTCCATCTCTCTGCCCGGATCGCAGAGCCCCTTTACCGGCAGCGAGCCCGAGGGCAAAGCCACTCCGGACGTTTTGCAGTTGAGTTTCGAGGATGCTATCGACCGTGGGCTGCGTAACAATCTCGGGCTGCTGCTCTCCGGTGATCAGACCCTCACGGCCCGGGGCGAGCGATGGAAAGAACTCAGCGAGCTGCTGCCCCATATCTCCGGCCAGGTGCAGGAAGACGCACAAACTCAGAGTCTGGCTGCGCTCGGCTTCCAGAAGCTTTTCCCGCTATTTGGCTTGAAGGGCAGCGTCCCGCCGGTGACTCCTGCCTTCAATTACTTCGACGCGCGTGCTTCCTTCAGCCAGTCCCTGTTCAACTTCAGCAATCTTGAGAAGGAACGCGCCGCCACCGAGAGCCTAAAATCGGCGCAGTACACCTATAAAGATGCGAGAGAGTTTGTCGTGCTTGCCGTCGGTAACGCCTACTTAATGGCCATTGCCACCGCCGCTCGCATCGAAACCACGGATGCCCAGGTTAAGAACGCCCAAGCCCTGTACAACAAGGCGACCGACCAACTCAAAGCCGGGCTGAGTCCAGCTATCGACACTCTGCGCTCTCAAGTAGAGTTTCAAACCCGTCAGCAGCAGTTGATCGCTGCGCGCAATGATTTCGCCAAGCAAAAATTATCGTTAGCTCGAGTCATCGGCTTGCCGCCGGGCCAGGAGTTCCTCCTGACTGAGAAAGCTCCCTACCAGTCGCTGACTCCACTGCCCCTTGAGGTTTACCTGCAGCGTGCGTATGCCGCGCGGTCCGACTACCAGGCAGCGCAGGCGCAAGTGCATGCTGCCGAACTCAGGCGCCGGGCCGCGACGGCCGAGCACTATCCCTCCCTGGACGTCAACGCCAACTACGGAGACATTGGTGTAACCCCGGCCCATTCCAATGGAACCTGGCAGGTGAATGGAGGACTCAACATCCCCATCTTTGCGGGAGGAAAAACTCACAGTGATGTCCTCGAAGCCGAGGCCACATTGAAGCAGGCGCGTTCTCAATTGAATGATCTGCGCGGCCGCATCGACTACGAAGTCCGCGCGTCACTGTTGGACCTCAGCTCTGCCGCCGATCAGGTCGAGGTTGCCCGCAGTTCCGTCGAATTGGCGGAACAGGCCTTCACCCAATCAAGCGATCGTTTCACGGCCGGCGTCACCGACAATCTGGAGGTGGTTCAGGCGCAGGAGTCCGTGGCCAGCGCTCATGAGAGTTACATCCAGAGTCTCTACGCGCATAATCTGGCCAAGATCGAGTTGGCTCGCGCCATTGGAGATGCTGAACAGGGAGTCAAGCGCTATTTGAAAGGCAATCAATAACTCATGGAACCGACGACGCAAACCCCGGCCGCCGCTCCGCCGGATAAGCCCGACACCCATACCAAGCCCTTGCCAGCGACGGAACGAGACTTCCACACTCGTCCTTCACGCACCGCCAGTCCCGGCTTTCGCATCGCGGTTGTCATCGCAGTGCTCGTATTGCTGGTGGTGGGGTTCTTTGTCTACCGCTATGTCACCAGTTACGAATCCACCGACGACGCCCAGGTGGACGGCCACATCAATTCCATCAGCACCCGCATTTCCGGTCATGTCGTAAAGCTGAATGTCCTGGACAACCAGTATGTGCAAGCGGGTACGGTTTTGGTGGAAATCGACCCCGCGGATTACCAGGTGGCTGCCGACCGCGCCAAAGCCGATTTCGACAGCGCGCAGGCCTCGGCCCTCGCGGCCGGTGTCGATGTTCCCATCACTTCGGTCAACACCAGCAGTCAGGTCTCATCGTCTGAGGCCGATATAGCCAGCGCCCGCGCGGGAATCTCTGCTGCCCGGCAACAGTTCGATGCAGCCAACGCCCAGCGTGAGCAAGCCGAGGCGAACAACGTCAAAGCGCAGAACGATCTTGTCCGTTACAAGCAACTGGTGGACAAGCAGGAAATTTCGCAGCAGCAATACGACCAAGCCGTGGCCGCCGCCGCCGCCAACGCTGCCGCAGTGGTGGCCGCTCACGCCAACGCGGATGCCGCCCAATCCCAGGTGACTCAAGCTCAGCAGAAACTGGTGCAGGCGGAAGCCAGTTGGCGCAGCGCCCAGACCGGTCCCAGGCAAATAGAAATCATGCGCTCCAGAGCCGCCTCGGCTTTGGCAGACGCCCAGCAAAAGAAAGCCGACCTCGATCAGGCGCAATTGAATCTGCAGTACACCAAGGTCGTGGCTCCGGTCGCGGGTGTAGTTAGCGATCGCACCGTCGAAGTCGGACAAAACGTTTCTCCCGGCCAGGAACTGCTGAAGATTATTCCGCTCAACGATGTCTGGATCACAGCCGACTATAAGGAAACCCAGCTTCGTGAGATGAAAATCGGCCAGCGCGTCACGATTGAAGTCGATGCCAACGGAAGAAGCTACAACGGCAAGGTCGATAGCATCGCCGGCGCCAGTGGCGCACGCTTCAGCCTGCTGCCTCCCGAGAATGCAACTGGAAACTACGTGAAGGTGGTGCAGCGCATTCCGGTTAAGATCGTGCTCGATCCTGGAGAAAATAAGGATCAGTCGCTGCGGCCCGGCATGTCCGTTGATCCCAAGGTCTGGATCCGGCAATGAGCGCTGCCGCACCCCCGCTCGAGAATGCCGATGTCTGGCGTCCGGCAATCAACCCGTGGATCATCGCCATCACGGTTACGCTCGCGACTTTCATGGAAGTGCTCGATACTTCCATCGCCAACGTCGCTCTGCCGCACATTGCGGGCAGCCTGTCGGCTGGGCAGGATGAGAGCACCTGGGTCCTGACTTCCTATCTCGTCTCCAACGCCATCGTACTTCCACTCAGCGGCTGGCTCTCTTCCATCATGGGCCGCAAGAATTTCTACATGGGCTGCGTCGCCCTGTTCACCGTCAGTTCTTTCTTGTGCGGACTGGCGCCGAACCTGGCTACGCTCATCATTTGCCGCGTCCTGCAAGGCGCAGGCGGAGGCGGATTGCAGCCCAGCGAACAGTCCATCCTCGCTGATACTTTTGAACCTGCGAAACGCGGCATGGCCTTCGCGGTTTACGGCATCGCCGTAGTTACCGCACCCGCGATTGGGCCTACGCTCGGTGGGTGGATCACCGACAACTTCACCTGGCGTTGGATTTTCTTCATCAACATCCCGGTCGGCGTTATTTCTCTTCTGCTGACGTCGCGGCTCATTCAAGACCCACCCTTCCTCAAGCGCCGCAAGCTCAGCGAAACCAAGATCGACTACGTCGGCCTCGGTTTTGTGGCGCTGGGCTTGGGGACTTTGCAGATTGTTCTCGACAAAGGCCAGCGCGATGATTGGTTCGAATCGCACTTCATCGTGATCCTGACCTTGATCGCCGCGCTCTCCTTGATCTTCGTGGTTTTCTGGGAGTGGAGGCACAAGGATCCCATTATTGATCTGCACCTATTTCGCGATCGAACTTTCGGAGTTTCCAGTTTGTTGATGTTCATGTTGGGATTTGCGCTGCTGGGCAGCACCCTGTTGCTGCCTTTGTTCATGCAGACCCTGCTCGGATATACCGCCGAGCGGGCAGGTCTGGCGCTCATGCCGGGCGGGTTCACCATCATTGTTCTCCTGCCTTTGGTCGGATTCCTGCTCTCGCGCTACAGCCCCCGCTGGCTGCTGGTTTTTGGTTTGGTTGTGCTTTCCGGGTCGCTGTTCCACATGGCCGGTTTTGACCTTGATATGGATTTCCGCACCGCAGCCGTCGCGCGCATGTTTCAAGCTGCGGGGATGGCATTCCTGTTTGTCCCAATCAATACGGCGGCATACGCATTTCTGCCGCGGGACAAGAACAACGCCGCATCTGGCCTGATGAATCTGGCTCGCAATATGGGCGGAAGTGTCGGCATTTCCCTGGTCACCACCATGCTCGACCGGCGCGGCCAGGTCCATCTAAATGACTTGTCCCACAATCTCAGTGCTTCCAACCCCGCGTTCCAGTCGATGCTGCAGGGGACAACCCAGGCCATGCGGGCGCACGGCGCGAGCGCGGCATTTGCCACCCAGCAGGCATACGCCCTGATTGAAGGTACAATTCAACGGCAAGCCGCCATGCTGGCCTATCTCGATGACTTCCGGCTGCTCGGCATATCGATCCTGGCAATGGTTCCCTTGGTTTTCCTGATGAAAAAAGGCAAACCCGGCGGCGGGATCGCTGTACACTAGTTGACGGTAAGTGGGAAAGTAACCATGTTTCGGCTCGTCACTATAGAGCGGGAGTACGGCTGCGGCGGTGGCGCCATCGCCGCTGAACTGGCGAACCAACTGGGCTGGAAGTTGTGGGATCAGCTTCTCACCGAGGAGATCGCCCGGCTTGCCAATGTCGATTGTTCCGCTGTCCTGCGCTGCGACGAGCGCATGGATAGCAAGTTCTACCGCCTGGCAAAAGCCTTCTGGCGGGGCAGCTACGAGCGGAATTCCACGCTGGGGAATCAGGCGTTCGATACCGATTGCATGGTTTCCCTGATGGAGCAGATGGCTCCGAGAATTGCTCGGGAAGGGAATGCCGTCGTGGTGGGCAAGGGCGCTCCCTATTTCCTGCGCGAACACGCGGACGCGTTTCACGTCTTTCTCTACGCACCGCGCGCCGAAAAGATTCGTCGGCTGGTGCAAGACGGATCCAGCGAATCGGAAGCCGACGATCTCGTCGATACTGTCGATCGTGAGCGCGTCGCCTTCGTGAAACATTACTTTGGCGCTGACTGGCCCACCCGCTCCCTTTACCACATGATGATCAACACGGCAGTGGGGAATGAATCCGTCATCGAGACGATTCTTCACACGATGCACCTGGTCGAGGGTCGCCCGAAAGCGACCGGCTACGAACACCCCAAAGTTCCCAGTTCCGTCTAGGTCCGCGGCCGCTGTGGCGCTGGACAGCAATCCTCCGCGCAAACATCTGCCCGCGGCCCCAGCAATCCCAGCGCTCGCCGCTCCAACTCCGGATTCATGCACTCCAGAATCAGTTCGCGAATCATGGCGATGAACTTCGGATGCACGCCCACCGTCTTCGCCCGAGTCATCGGCAAGGCCAGCGAATCGCAGAGTTGCCGCGCTTCCATATCCAGGTCGTACAAAACTTCCATGTGATCGGAGATGAAGCCGATCGGCGCCAAAACCACCGCCGACGCCAGATTTTCAGTTTTCACCCGGCGCAGGTAGTCAAGAATGTCCGGCTCCAACCATGGTTGTCCGGGCGCACCGCTGCGGCTTTGGTAGACGAGAGCATCGTTCTTATGCGCGTCGTCCTGATGATCGTCTTTCTGACGACCAAGCGCTCCCGAAACCAGACGCCGCACCTCCTCCAGTTGCCGCACGTAATCGCAACTGTTCGCCATCGAAACCGGAATGCTGTGCGCGGTATATACGATCTGCACATTTCTCTGCGCATCCGCAGGAATGTCCTGCAGGGCGCCCCGCAATCGCTCCACCGTGGTTTCGATGAATGCAGGATGGTTGAAGAACGGCCGCAGCTTGTCCACTTCCGGCGCGCCCAGCCCAACTTCGCTTTGCGCCCGTGCGATGTCCTCACGATACTGCCGGCATGATGAATACGAGCTGTAAGCCGAAGTCACAAAAGCGACAGCCCGCCGGATGCCATCCTGTTTCATCTGTCGCAGAGTCTCGGGCAGCAGTGGATGCCAGTTTCGGTTTCCCCAATAGATTGGCAGCTTCGGCCCGTTGCGCTCCAACTCTATCGCCAAGCTCGCGATCAGATCTCGTGTCTGCTGGTTGATCGGGCTCTTGCCGTCGAAATGGTAGTAGTGCTCGGCCACACTCAGCATGCGCTCGCGCGGAACGTTCCGTCCACGCAGCACGTTCTCAAGGAAGGGAATTACTTCTTCGCGAGATTCCGGACCGCCGAATGACACCACAAGAATAGCGTCATAGTTCATATTGAGCATGGTTCATATCGAGACGATTGCCGAGGCGTGATTGCCAATGCGGCGCGCCAAATCAGTTGCCATGCACGACCGCCGCGGAAGGGGCCGATTCCGCCGTCCTGGTCACGGATAGCTGCCGATCCAACGCGATATCCATCTCGGTGAACCTGGGCAGCACTACGTCGCGTCCTTTGCGCGACACCATGTAGATTCCCGAAACACAAGTAGCCGCGATTCGGCCCACCCCAGCAGTGGAAGCGTCGGTCGCCGTCGATACGAAGGCCTCGATAATCAACTGCAGTGTGTCGTCGGCTTCTTTCGCAAGGCCTGCAGTCACGCCTATGTTAATCGCCATCCACGCCTTGCCGGGACGTTCGCCTCGAAGCTGTCCTTCGGCGTCAATCTTGGTGTGCGACCTTCGGTCCAATTCCGCTCCCGCGAGCGATGCGGCGATAGGCATATGGTTCCCGCCAGGCAAAGTTAGCCCGGTGAACGTTAGGGCTAGCGATCCGGCCCGGCTTCCCCAGCGTGGCGCAGTCTTCTTCACTACTTTGCCTTCAATCTGCGTGCCCGCCGGCAGCACAATGCGCGAGTTCAACAGGACCGGCTCGATCAAACGCGCCTGCAATGCATCCCCCGGCTTGCTCTTCGATGCGCTCACATCCCCTAGAAGAAGAATCTTGCAAATCGTGCCCGCCGGAAGCGCCTCCATGCCGGATAAGTCGGGCATGGGGGAAGACGCGCCGTTCGCACCCGTGGCGGACGATTCCTGATTTTCTATTGGAAAGGCTTCTAAAATCATCGTCCGCGCGACCGTCTTTTGCGGCCTCTTCTTTTGCGGCCCCGGCGCCGCGTTAGATTCACTCACCTCGACGTTGCCGGCCTGCGGCCCCGAGCCTTTCTTTTTCGCCTGAGCGTGAACTTCCCGCCTGCGGCTAACCGAGATCAGTGAGACTTGCAGCGCGCTTTCGGCATTTGCCGCAGAGACCGTCGCCGTCTTGAAGACCGGATAGTTCTCATGACGAGGCGTGAACAACTTAATAACTCCAGGCCAGTGATCGTTGGGAGCCCTTCGTCTTTTTTCCAGGTGGTCCACTGCCAGGCGCACGTGACTCCCTGCAGTGAACATTTCCCGGTCGGAAGAATAAACATCCCGCGCCAGGTCGCCCTCCACAACATCGCCCGGCTTCAACTTCGACAGCTTCAACTGCTGGTTGATTTGTACTTTAAGGTAAAGGCTCGAATTCGCGGACGTTAGCCCTTGCGCGCTTGCACCCGGCTCATCGGCGGCGGAGCAGGCAGGACACGCCGATGCCGCAGCCGCCAATAACACGCAGCTGAGAGCTTTCGATACCCTGACACTCCGCATGATCCGCTCCTTTTTGTCCAAAAACCCATCTATAGGATCAGCTCGCTACCTTCTGCTCGCCGTTTCAGTCAAAGGCAGAGTGGGACCATGATACCTGTCTGGGTTGCCTGCGCGCATCTGTAGAACTGGTTCAAATGCCGGCCATCCCGAAACGGTCGAAGCTGCATGTTAGGCTTTTGCGGGAGCCTATGGAGACGCTAGAGTGATTGGCCGGGTCTTTAAAGCATTTCAATATCGCGATTTTCGCTTGATGTGGTTTGGCGCCTGCACCTCCAGCATAGGCACCTGGATGCAAATCGTTGCGCAAGGCTGGCTGATTTATCGCCTCAGCCACTCGGCCTTTCTGCTCGCGCTCGATCAATTTCTCGGTGGCATTCCCATCTTTCTCTTCTCTCTGATCGGCGGCGTGGTGGCCGACCGCCTGGAGCGGCGGAAGATTCTGCTCGGTTCCCAGTATGTCCAGATGGCTACCGCCGGCCTGCTCACCATTCTGGTGATGACTGGTTCAGTACACGTCTGGCATATCCTCTCTCTTTCGTTTATTTCCGGCTTGGCCCAGGCGTTCGGCGGCCCGGCCTACATGGCGCTGATCCCCACTCTGGTCGATCGGGAAGACATGCCGAACGCCATCGCATTGAACTCGATTCAGTTCAACGTGGCGGTCATGATCGGGCCGGCTCTGGCCGGGCAAGCCCTGGCAAGGCTAGGGGAGAGTTGGTGCTTCGGTCTGAACTCGCTTTCTTTCCTGGCGCCTATCATTTCGCTGTCGATCATCAGCGCCCGCTTCCTGCCGGTGAAGACCACGGAAACAATGTTCAGCAGCCTGAAGCAGGGCATCCAGTTCGCCCGCAAACAGTCTTCGATGGAAGCTCTGATCGTGCTGGCTTTCTGCATGACCGCTCTGGGCATGCCCATGCGCACCTACATTCCCGTCTTCGTGAAGGACATCTTCCATCGCGGTCCGGAAACCTACGGCAATCTGCTCTCGCTGATGGGACTGGGCTCGATTGTCGGCTCACTGACCATCGCGGGCCTGGGCAACATAAGGAAAAAGGGAAGCGTGGCTCTCGGAGCGCTGATCTGCCTGGGCGTGGGAATCTTCGGGTTTGCGCTTTCGAAGTCAGTGCCGGCCAGTGGAGCCGTAATCGTGCTGGTGGGCGCTTCCATGATGGCGGTCTTTGCCACGGTGAATTCGCTGGTACAGTTGATTACCACCAACGAAATGCGCGGGCGGGTGATGAGCGTCTACAACGTCGCCTTCCGCGGCGGCATGCCCATGGGAAACCTCTTAACGGGCTGGCTCGTTCCCATATTTACCGCGCCGTTAGTGCTGGCCGTGAACGGCGTATTGCTGGTTCTGTTGGCCCTGTACTTTCTGTTGGTGCAACGGCGAGTGGCTGCGCTCTGAGTAAATCAGGCGTTCCCGGAAGAAGAAATCTTGGTGTAGACGTGACAGACGCTACCGTCAAGAACTGTGAGAGCGCCGAATCCGCCCCAACCTGAAAAAGAATCGTATAGATTCACAGTGCGTGTAACTGCCACGCCGATTGGGACTGCGGCACAAACATTGTAGTAGGCGTTGCACCCCGATTCGCCGCATCCCCCGACTGTCAACAATGCGCCTTTGGCAACCGGCACCTCCCAACGACAAATCCTGACAAGGTAACCAAGCCCAAGCGAGGTCGGCGCGCGGTCCGGCAGGTCTTAGAATTCAGCCAACTGCGACTCGCTGGAGGCGGGTACTTGACGAGTCAAGGGCAGTTGGGGCAAACCGGGGTTCGCGTGGCGAAATATCCGAAAGATAGTTCCCCGGAAGTTAAGGAATCCGTTTCGATGAAAAATCCATGAGCTGAATCGACAAAGTAAAACGCTACGGCGATTGTATTGGGGACACTGCCGGGTGAGGGAAAGAAAGTATTGCTTAACCCACCGGTGGAGCGACCGCTACTGGGAATCGTAGTGAAGGTGCCGGTAATGGGGGTGTTCGGTTCAGGTGAGAAACTCAAATCGGTGTCTATAACACCGGACAAGGTATTGGAAGTTCCGCTCACGGTGATTTGTCCGGTGCCGTCATTTTCGATTTGACCGTTGCTCTGGGTAAACTTCAATCCATATTTTCCGTTGAATGAAAATGGAGGCGCCGCTTGGGAATGGGAGAGTCCGATTCCAACGGCCCCAAAGTTAGCGTCGGCGTCGAGTATTAGCGGGGGATTTCCATTGCCTGTGAGATAAAAAATGAACTCCGGTCCAGGACCATTAGTGGTGAAGTTGATGGAGGTGTCGACCCGGCCAGTCCCGGCGGGGTCCAGGGTATAAGTTCCGGTGAATGAGTCGCTAATCTCCTGCTCAAGTCCAATCAGAATTTCGTCGTTGTATCCGCTCGTCAGGTTGCCGCTTGCATCGGCGGTCAATTCTCCGACCGACGCTAATGAGGCCGTTGCCCCGGTCAGGTCCTGGCCCACGATACCGAATACGTAGTTCCCAGAGAATGCCGTGTTGCTGGTAAAAGTACCGGTGGCAGCACCCTGAGCAATGGCTACTCCAGCAGTGGAGCCGAACCCGGTGCCCGAGCCGGTATTGTCACTCTCAATCAGCTTTATGTGCAGCGCATCGACGATGTACCCCGTGAGTTGAATGGGAGTCGCGGCAAGGGAGGTCGTCAGATTAAACTTGAGTGCCCCGAATAAGTCGGGATTCGTCACAGTCCCGGAGAGGGTTGCGCTGGGAACTATGCTGCCAGAGTCGTCTTGATCAACCACGCTGCCGACTCCTGAAATTGTGTTTGGGGAATCAATTCTTAAAACGCCGCCCATGGCCATTGGCCCAATGCTAAGGTCGGAGCCGTTCACAGCGAAGGCATAGCCGCCGAGGGGCGCGGTTGTACCGGTCTGCATTTCAAGGCTTCCAGAGGATGTTTCAAAGCTGGGCTGAAGGTTAGGATTATCGAGCGTGGCAATGAGCGCCTTTGCACTGGAAAGGAACACGAGACTCAGATTTTCGATGCCTTGCTGGCCAATGTTAACGTCCGCGGTGTTAATGGTCAGGGTTCCGCGCCCATCAGCGCCGATGTAGTACGAGCCTCCCGTGATCGGATCCGACACGGTTAGTAAATAGTCGCTATGAGTTTGCTCGCCCGACGTGATTCCGCCGTTGCCGTCAAGGAGGATTACGCCTGCCAATTGAAAAGGGCCGTTAGCATCGGTTCCCTTTGTCTGGAAAACGTAAGTGCCTTTAAGGTTGCCGGCAAAGCCCGTGATGGTGATTGCAGTAACGACATTCTTGGTGTGGTCCGCGGTCGCAAAAGCCTCGATTGTGAATGTCTGGCTATTGCCAGAAATAATTGGAGGTGGTGTGTAAGTCGCTGCCGCGCCACTCTGCGTGTGTAAAGGGCTCAGGGTGCCGCAGTTGACATTGGATTGGCATAACAAGGCCCAGTCCACTCCGGCATTGCTGGAGTCGTTGCTGACGACTGCCGTGATGGCGGTTGTGGAATTGAGGTTAATCGATCCAGCGGGGGCAGGGTGAAAAGCTATGGAGACGGCTGTCGTCGCTGGCGCCGGAGGATTTTGTACATTGGTCGTGCTTTTTCCGCATCCGGCGAGAACGGAAATCATCACCGCGGAAGCGAAGATCGGAATCCATTTTCTAATTGCCACAGCCAGCCTCCTCAGGCGGTTGACCCTGTTGAGAGATCCCAGGATTTAATTCGGGCAACCTCCGCAAGGTGGAGAGTTCGTTCGCGGAAGTTTTCCTGAGCTTCAAAATTCGCGTACCGAATCCCGCATTACAACCAATCACTGCCCGGTGCCCCGCAAATATATGGTTTGGGTTTGTCCCACCGTGTAAGCAACCGTAATGGTTCCTGAATTGAATCCCACACTCTTTGGTGTGAAGGTAACGTTCACCGTGCAACTGCTTCCGGGAGCGAGGCTTTGTCCAACGCAATTGTCGGTCTCCGCGAAATTGCCTTCTGTCAGATTTCCCGTGAAATTTATCGTTGCCGTATTCGGGTCCTTTGGGTCGTTGAAGAGCGTAATCGTCTGCGGAGCGCTGGTTTGGCCCTTGGGCTGGATTCCAAAGTTCAACCCCGCCGTGGGAGACATTCTGAGTGGGCTCGGTACATTCGCTTTTAATTCCACGGGAAAACGGCCGCTATCGATTTCGCAATTCGATGTAGTGGTGCTGGTGCATTGCAGCGTATTCAACTCAAGGAAATAATCCAGAGCGGGGGTCAAGGGGGTGCTGGGCTGCGGCGCGAATGAAATCTCGAGGCTGCACGAAGCCAGGGGCGCGAGCAATGTCCCCGAGCAATCATCCGCGGAGATCTGGAAGTTTGGCTGCTTGCTGGTGAGATCGCTATCGCAGTTGTAGTTGATAGTGAAGCTGCTGGGAATGGGGGTGATGATGCCTGTGTCCACTTGCAACCCGCCAACTTCGCCTGAGGCGACCGGCCGCGGAAGCGTAAGAACGCCTATTGCCGGGTTTACGCACGGACTGTTTAAGGCGGGCAGAATCTGTACTGGAGCCGCGCCTTGGTTGGTAAATGACAAAAGCTGAGGCGCACTCGTCTCGGTTACGGCTTCAGCTCCGAAATCGAGTTCCGGAGTCGAAGGCACGAGAGCGCTGAAGGCTGCAGCGCTGATGGGCACAGCAAAGGCAGTATCGTTATCCGCGCTGACAGGGCTGTTCGCGGTTAACGTCGCAACCAGAGGGAACGGACAAGCGGACGGTGGCTCTCCTCCGAGTGCTGTCGATGGCAACCAGGGGCAGCTTTGCTGTGGGGAAAACGAGATGGTAATCGAACAGCTCTGCTGCGGGGCGAGAGAGAAGGCTGACCCGGACGGACTCGCACAATTATCCTGCTCCGTAAAATTTGGGAGCCCATCGAAGTCGCTTACCCCAAAAGGGCTGGTATTTCCCGACTGGGGATTAAACGATAACGATAAGCCCGTAAGAGCTGTCCCTGATAGACCCGTGTTTGTAAGCGTGATGGTCTGCACCGTAGGAGCTGATTCAACCTGTTGTGCGGGGAAAATGATAGAAGCGGGAGACAGCATTATCGGTTGCGCGCAACTGGTCGTGCTTCCCAACCCCAGGCAAACGTCGCCGATGTCTCCGGCGAGGTTTCCACCGGGGCAGGAGCTCGTACTCACTCCATATCCGTTTGTGCCTTCGAGAACCGCTCCGGCGGCGGAGTTCACGAAGGTGACTGGGGAGGGATTGGAAAAGCCAGCCGGGGCGCCAATCTGGCCGACGTCCAATCCGTTCGGCGCGAAGATGTGCAGAATGACGGAATTGCCGCTGATCTGGCCATTGACACTAGCGGCTGCCAAACATGGGTAGCCTTGAAAGGTTAGCGTGCCGGTCACGGTCGCGTTACTCGCTCCGATATTCTGCCCTTGCGAGAGGGTCCCGGAAACCGGGAAAAGCTGATTCCTCAGAACTGGGTCTAGAGAACTGTGAAAGCTACCCTGGATCGCTCCGGTGAGCGGTGGCACAGAGATTGCGCTCCATTGCAGCCCGGTTTGAGCGGTTCCGCAGCCCTGGCCACCGGTCGACGCGTAGGTACCCATCATGATCGAGCTGTCGGCGCTAAGGGTTCCAGTTAGAGTGAAGGTCTGCGGACCGGCTATCGCAGTAAGGGTTACGTTCTGGCCGGTGATGGTTCCCGTGATCGGAGCCGATCCACCGTTGCAAAGTGTTGGAGAGCCTCCTGGCTGTGCCGGCAATAGGATTGAGTAAATCACCCCGCCCGTGACGGAGCCATTGTTCTGCAACAGAAACCCGCCTTGCATACCGCCCTGGAATGAATCATCGGAGGGAGCGGCCATCGTGAACTGCCAATTGCCAGCAACTGTCCCATTGCCCTGCGATTGACTGGAACTGCCGCCGCACGCCGATAAGACCGTCAGACTCGCCAGCAGAAAAAGCAAAAGAATCTTCCCTTCCGATCCGCGAGAAATTGGTGCGAACGGTTCATGCTTCATCCGGTTACCGTTTGTCTGGTTCGAGACGCGATCGGTTGCCGATCTTTTCTTCGTCGATCTTTCCTTTATCGATCTTTCCATGAATGTCCAAGGCCTCAAAAAGCCCACTTCAAGCCAAACTGTATGGTGCGGGGCCGATGTGCATCGAGCGGGTGCAAGAAGGACGCTCCGGTGACGCAATCGGCTCCCCCATTCGCCTGAAAGCCGGCGGAATACACGGGACCGGCATAGCAACTGACAACGTTGTTCCCGCTGCTGCCCGGATTATCGGGGTCGTATATTCGGAACTGAGTGTGATTGAAAATATTGAAAAATTCCGCGCGCAACTGAATCTCACTGGACTCTGCGACCTTAAAGTGCTTTAGCAGCGCCATGTCGAAATTCAAACGGCTCGGATTGTTCAGGAAGTTTCGGCCTGCTGTTCCAAAAGTCAGTCCCCGCGGCGCCACAAACTGCGAGGGATTGCCGAGGAGCGGGCCAAAGCTCAGATAATTGTTCTGAGGTTGTATCAAGCCATGCGCAACATCCGGGTAGGAAGCCGCGATGCCGAGCCCGCTGGAAACCCCGGCGTTATCGGTGAGCGAAATGCCGGTATTGCCGGCACTGTTGATTACAGTGAATGGCGTGCCCGATTGAAACAGGGTTACGCCCGAAACTTCCCAGCCGCCGAAAATCTGGTTCATGGTTTTGGAGCAACAGCTTGACCTAGTCGAGGAGGTATCAGGCGTCTCAGGCCCAATATCCGTATCCCGGGTTAGCGGTTCAATGGCCGCCTCCCAGAACCAGCGGGCGAAATTCGGAAGCTGATACAAGTAGCTGAAATTGAGCAGATGACGTTCATCGAAATTAGAGCTCGCCCGATTCTCACGCAGGTCGTAGGAATTCAGCAGAACCGGATCACTTCGATCCGAAGCATCGTCTATAGAGTGGCTGTAGGTATAGGAGAGTCCGGCAACGAGCGGTCCGTTGGAACGTCGCAGCGTAGCCTGGAACGCGTGATAGCTGGAATCGGCTACATTCTGCAGAGAGAGAACTCTTCCCAGACCGGTGTAGGGACGAGGCAGTGAATTGACATTCGGGATGAACGGCGAGGTGCACGCGGCTTGCAAATGGACGTACGCAGGATTCTGCGGCGTGACAATCGTTCCACTCTGCAGCAGGAATGGAGTAGTGCCATCTCCCGGATGGCCTGCTCCCGCTATGGGCGAAACGTCGCAATCTGACAGGGTCAACGGCTCGTTCGGGCCGAACGGATTCTCGGTGGCGGGCAACGGCGCCAGTTGGTTGAGCTGGCGCTCGATGGTCAAATGCGTTCCCTTGCTGCCCACATAAGCAAAATTGGCAACGACATGCTGGGGAAGCTCCCGCTGTACACCGAAGCTCCACTGTTGAGCGTAGGGCCAGATTGCTTTTGTCGGAATTCCCGTGACATCGAGGGGAAAAGCCGAGCCGGCGGGGGGGGCTGGATGCGAGGGATCCAGCGTACAAGCGCTGTTGCTGGAATTAAACGCGGCCCCATAGCCGGCGTTGCCGATGCATGGATAGCTGAGAGGAAGCGGCTGCGTCATGCTCAGAACGAGAGGGGCGCTAGCTTCCAGCGAACCGGTATTGGCCTCGTTGCCCGTGCCATGCTCAAAGAAGATGCCGTAGCCGCCGCGAATCGAGGTCTTGCCATCGCCCAACGGATCCCACGCAAAACCAATCCGGGGAGCAGGATTAAACAGATGCCCATTCATGCAACCGGAAGGAGAGCCGCTAACGCCGCACTGGACTAGGCCCAGGTCGCTTATGACTCCGGGATCCAATTGGAAGGTGTTGGGATTGACCGGCACGGGTGCCGAGTTGGCGTTTTTGTCAAGAAGCACGCCGCTGAATGGGTCAACCGCAAATCGTGCCGGATTGAATTTTAGAGCTTCCCAGTTCCATGCATTGTGGTTTCTCTCGCGGTAAGTACCGAATAAACTGACCCTCAAACCGAGATTCAGCGTAAGGCGGGAAGTTACTTTCCAGTCGTCCTGGAAGTACGGTTCACCGATCTGGTAAGTCTGGTAATAGCGACGCTGCGCGGAATCCTGGGTAAAGCTTTGTATGAAGCCGGTGGTGACTCCGTTCGAAACCGCCTGAGTCAGGAAGTCAGCGAAGGCATTCCCTGTGCTGTGCGCCAGATTGCTGAACGTCAACAGCCCTTGCAGGTCGCCGGAAGCAGCCCCGATCGCGTTGTTGGTCTGATTGCGCTGGGAAAGGACATATTGGCCTCCGAACTGGAGCGTATGCCTGCCCACAGATTTGCCGATTTCATCGCGCAGCTCATAGGTCGGATTCGTGTGGCTCCAAGGCATGTAAGACGGATCGGCCGCAAAGCCGCGACCGCCATACTCCGCATTCGTGCCCAAGAATGAAAGCCCCGGCATCTTGCCGCCAAAACCATTGTTGAACAGATATCCCATCGCGCATTGCGGGATACCGCTTGCGGGGTCAAGGCTGAGCTGAGGATTGCATTGCCCAGGGGCAGAGGGGTCTGACACCAAAGGCTGATCCAGGGTAGGATTGCGCTGAAACTGCGCGCCTCCCGGCCCGTTCTCGTCAACCAGCGTGATGTTCGAGTTGACGTAGCTTATGACCAAATCGTTCAGCAGCGTGGGCGAGATGGTGTGTGTCAGCCGAGCGACCAAGCTTGTACCCGGCCCGGTGAACTTGTTCTCCACGGTGGGAAACGTGTTGCGCACAATGCCCCACTGCGGCGTCAGAACAGTGGTATCCCAAGAATCATGGATATAGCGAAACGACGCTCTGAGTTTCGCGGTCAGGGCCTGATCAATGTGAAACAACTCTTCGCGCCAATACGTGGAAGGAGAAACCGCGGCGTTGTAACAATGATTTGGATCGGTGGGATCCGGGTTCGCAACGATGTAGTTGCAGCCGTTGGGAGAGTTCGGCAGCGGTATAAGATTTGCTTCCAGGATCGCCAGAGCGTTCTTATCCACGCCGATATTCGCGGGCGTCCCGTTAATTTGCTGACCCTCCAGATTGTAGATCGGCTGGAGACTCGCGGGATCGCCACCCAGCGACGGACAATCCGGAAAGTTCTGGCGACTGAAACTAAGCGAGGCGGAAGTCCCGAGCAGCGGGCAAACGTCGCTGAAATCGAAGACCTGTGAAACCAAACCGTTCGCGTTGGGTGGGCCCAGATTCTTTTGGATCCCCTGTGGCGTCATCACCAGACCGCGCTCTTTCAGCGACGGTACTGCCTGGTTGTAGTCTGTGGGGGTTTTCTCCAAACGGACTTCCTCAGAAAAAAAGAAAAAGGTCTTGTCTTTCCTGGTGTTGTAAACGCCGGGAATGGTCAGCGGTCCGCCGAGGGTGCCACCGAAATCCTGCCGGCGATAGAGCGGTGCGCCGCCCGGAGGATCGAAATAGTTGCGCGAATTAAACGCCTCGTTACGGATGAAATCGTACAGGTTTCCGTGCAGCTTCTCGGTCCCGGATTTCGTGGTGACTTGCACCGTGCCGGATGCCGTGCGCCCGAATTGAGCACCGTAATTGGAGGTGAGGACCTTCACCTCCTGAATAGCATCCAGGCTTGGGTAAACCATGAGTGTGCTTGAAGCGCCATTGAGGCCGGTATTAAGCACGTCGCTGCCGTCCACCTCGAAGGTGTTGTACTCGACGCGACCGCCGTTTACGCTGTATTTCACGCTGCCCACGACTCCCACCTTGGCTTCGTCTTGCCCGGTCTGGTTGCTGACGCCGGGAGCAAGCGCGATGAGCTGCGTGAAATTCCGGCCGTTCAGTCCGATGCTGACTACTTCTTTTTGAGTAATCGTGCCAGAGACGCTGGCGGTCTCAGTCTCTACTCGTCCTACATTGCCGGATTCCACGTTCACTTCGGTTTTCTCACCCGCCGGTTCCAGTGGGGCGTCCAGAGTTACTTCGAGGCCCGCAGTTAGCGTGATGTAGTCCAGAGTCTTCACTGCAAAGTTAGGAGCAGTTATGGACAGGCTGTAAGTGCCGGCATCGAGATCAACAAAGGAATACACGCCCTTTTCGTTTGTCTGGGTTTCCTGCTTAAACGCTGCCCCATTACTCAAAACTACTTTTGCGCCTGTGACGACTGCCTGCGTTTGGTCCGTGACCGTCCCGTGAATGGCAGCCTTGTCGTTCGCTTTTTTCTGTTGCTCCTGGCTAACGGCAAGCCAAGGCAGCAGAAGAGAAAGCGCAATGACGCAACTGGCGCGACAAAAGTCACGAGGCGAAAAAGATCTCACGAACACCTCTCCGGGAAAAGTCACGTGTTGGACGATGGGAAACGAACGCGGATACTACATGATGAAAAAGCCGCAGAATGTTAAATGTGCGTGAATGGTTGATGAACATTTCGCGATTGAAACTACACGTTGACTCTGAATCGAGTCACAAACATTTCACAAACTCTTCATCCTGCCGTAACACCTAAACCCGTATGCTCCCGCCTGAAGTACCGAGCGCAAGTTTGTCAGGCTCAGTCAGTTCAAAAGCGCACGACGCCAATAGCCAGTGAGACGTTCTCTCGTGGGACCGTTTTGGTTAGCACACACAACTTCTGCGTGCGGCAGAACGCGCCGCATGCGCACCGGGATTGTTAGGTTCTGAACTCAGATCAAATTTCAGAAAGGAATATCCATGACGAAATTGAAGTCAGTCTTCGCGGCACTAATGGTGACCGCGATCGTTAGCGTCGTGCCTCAGGCACATGCACAAACTTCCAAAGTGATACTGTCTGGTTCTTCAGCGATGTGGCAGTCCATGGCCCTGGCCGCTTACAAGAGCGGGGCTTGCGTCTCCGGCGGAACAGCTCCCTGTTTCCATTACACGGGAAGTAACTTCAACCTTGCCGACGGCCGTCCGACGGTTAAGGGAGGCTCGACGGCGGTCGATACCGGCAACGTGTGGATCGTGTGGGATAGCGCCGCTCCCGTCAATGTTTGGGCCTTTATCAAGGTGGACTCCGGGGTTGGAGACCGGTGCTACTTCGCTCAACCTCATTGCAATATAAATATCAGCGCGTTCCCAGCCGCGGGCAATCTGATCAGTTCCACACTGTGGGGTGACAGTTCCTCGGATACAACGCCACCATCAACGGTGAGCGCCCTATTTACGAGCGGAACGTTATTGGTAAACGGGGCAGCCACCGACATACGTCCGGAAGATGCCCTGTTCGCGACGTGCCGTTCAAACTCGGTGCTTGGAGGCGGGACCGACGGCCTCGCCGGCCTAGGATACGGCGCTAACGCTTCCGGCGTCTGCCCCGTTTTTGGGGCTGCGCTTGCCGACCTGCAAGGAAGCGACATTTTGAGCGCTTACCCAGCGAGCACCTCCACTGCCCACGTCCTGGCTTTCAACATCAGCGGAAAAGATCCTTTCACCGGCACTGCGATCCCTACGTTCCAGACAGCATCCGTTGGTGCCGCTCCAGTCATCTTCATCACTCAGCGCTCCAGCGCTCTGAGGACTGTGACCAACGCCACCGATGCAGAACTCCAGGCGGCATTCGGCGGCTCAAACTGCAACGCCGACGCTTTCGGCGCTCCCAGCGCGACCATTCAGGTATACCAGCGCGAGCCTCTTTCCGGCACGATGAATACCACGGAATACAGCGTGTTCCGTTACTGGGCAAAAACCGGCGTGAGCCAGGAAACTGGTGTCGCTGCTGCAAACCCACTCGCCAAAGCTTGCACGTCCGGCGGAAAACGGTTTCGCGCCATCGGTACCAGCGAAGAGGTAAAGTCTGTCCTTAACTCAGTCACGAACAATGGCACGGACGGGATTGGTTACACGTTCTTCAGCTATGGAAACGTTTCCACCATCGCGGACAGCGCGAGTTACGGCTATCTGACCCTGGATGGAATCGATGGGATCTTCCACAAGTACGGAACCACAATTGATCCCGGACAGCCGTCCATCGCCGGAGCTTTGCCGTCCACGGCGACGTTGCCTGCAGCTTGTGCCGCCAGTTTTCCTTGTGCGGAGTCCGAAATCTGGAGCGGCAACTTGTCGTTCCCGAACCTTCGCAATGGCTCTTATCGGGCGTGGTCGACTCTGCGCCTGGTGAGCAATGGGACCGCGTTTACCAATGCCACACTGCTGGCGACTGGATCGCAGACCTATGTTGTCAGCACAGTTCCGGACTACGTGCCTGCGCTAAAAGTAGGAACAACAGATCCGGGTCTTGCATTGCTGCGTTCGCACTATACGCAAGAAGGTGTAGCTCCGGTGAACGTCGCGACCACGGGAGACAAAGGCGGCGACGCGGGCGGCTGCATACTGACCACGACCGGTAACAAGGCGACCTCCGACACAACGACCAAGCTGGCCCAGTCTGAAACGCTCAGTTCTTGTGTTGTTGTCCCGTAAGAAACATTGACCGGTTCGTTTCAATATGGAAGGCGAGCGCCTCAAAACGGCTCGCTTTCTTAAACCTAACAATTTAGGGGGCGAGGGGGCGAACTCCGGGAAAGCAGAGTTCGCCTCTTCAATCGATTCGACGGCAATAGGTTGAAGTCGTCTTTTGCGCCCGCCCGGCGCTTCAATAAAAATACATCGAAAACTTTTGTTATTCGTGTTCATGAAAACGACTACTCTTGCAATCGCGCTATTATTGTTGTCGCAACTATTCCTGCCGCAGATCGCTGCCGCTCAATTCCAGCCAGCGTCCCCGCCAATCGCCGATCCAGCCGACAGGCGCTTCGACGGCGTGAAGGAGGACTGGACTTCGCCCGCGCTGAAAAGCAGTAACCTGCAACCGGCTCCGCCGCTGAGCGCTTACATCAATGCTTACGATGGCTACACCGTGGAGCTGCTCCAGGTGCAATGGCGGTTCGGCGATCCGCTCGACCTATACGTCATGAAGCCCAAGGGTGTCGCGAAGCCTCCGGTAATCCTTTACCTGTACGGTTACCCCGCGGGCACGGACCGGTTCAAGGACGAAACCTTCCAAAAAGCAGTAACCAAAGATGGTTTTGCGGCCGTAGGATTCGTCTCTGCTCTCACCGGACATCGCTATCACGACCGGCCGATGCGGAAATGGTTCATCAGCGAACTGCAAGAATGTCTGGCGACTTCGGCTCACGATGTGCAAATGGTTCTGGATTATCTTGCTACTCGAAACGATCTCGATATGAGCCGGGTGGGAATGTTTACGCAAGGATCCGGAGCCAGCATCGGGATTTTCGTTTCCGGGGTCGATCCCCGAATTAAAGTTCTGGATGCGCTGGACCCCTGGGGTGATTGGCCAACCTGGATGGCAACCTCTCCCTTCGTACCCGAGGATGAACGAACCGAGTATGTGAAACCCGAATTCTTAAGGAAGATGGCGGCCCTCGAGCCGGTTGAGTGGCTGCCGGAGATCCAAGCGAAAAAGTTTCGTCTCCAAGATGCGGTCTTTGAACCCAACACGCCCAAAGCCGCTAAAGAAAAATTGCGGGCAGCGGTCCCCGGCAATGCAACCGTCGTGATCTACAAAACCCCGGAAGAGTTCAACGCAGTTGTGCGGGGCAATAAGGAATTGGATTGGATACAGCACGAGCTTCGCTCATTGCCGGATAAAGAAACAGCCAGACAAGCACCCGGTTCAGAATTCAACCTCGGAGGCAGATGATGAAAAACCTACTGGCAGCGATATGCGCATTGGCACTGCTGTCCCTGGTCTCCCCTCTCCAGCCGGTTCAGGCGCAGACGGCGGGAGTAGTGACACGGTCTGCCGGACCGTACGGCTATGACATCACCAACGAAGTGACCCTCAATGGCAGGGTGTCGAGCGTGCTCACCTCACCCTCTCCGGGCATGGTTATGGGTTCCCACCTCTTGCTCGCAACTCTCTCCGGTTCGGTGGATATAAGTTTGGGAATGTTCGGCCTCCGAGGCAAGGGTGCGCTCTCCGTAACCGTGGGCCAGCAAGTTGAGGTCACCGGCGTCATGAAGACAATTAAGGACAAGCAAGTCTTTCTGGCGCGCGCCGTGAGAGTCGGGAACCAAATTTATGCGATCCGGAACGGGCACGGTATCCCCGTGTCGCCGCAGGCACGCGAGCGTGCAGGCCAGAAGATTGCGCAGAGTGGGGAGACGCTATGAGCTGCAAGGCTTACTGGAGCGTGCTCGCTTTAATTTGCCTGATGGGCCTTACGAGCTGCACTACTGGGAGGCCCAGTAACAGTAATAGCGACGTTACTCCGGTCGTATCGATTACTGCGACAAGCGGGACACCGCAAAGCCACGCAATTGACGGGGCGTTTGGACAGGCGTTGGTGGCGTCGGTGACGACAAACGGAGGGCCGGCGAGCGGCGTGGTGGTAGCGTTCACGGCTCCGGCGACGGGGTCCAGCGGTACGTTCGCTGGCAGCGACTCCAATACGACGAAGGCAACGACCAACGCGAGCGGCATAGCCACGTCAGCAACCTTCACCGCGAATGCAACGGCCGGCGCTTATACGATAACAGCGGCGGTTTCAGGAGTGCCCACGCCGGCCAATTTTAGTCTCACAAACACAACGGGAGCGCCGGCAGCGATCACGGCTTCGGGCGGAACCCCGCAAAACGCGGCAATCAACGCGGCATTTCCAACGCCGCTGATGGTGACGGTCGTGGACGGTGGCCAGAACCTGGTGAGCAGCGCAATCGTGGTATTTACGGCTCCAACGTCGGGAGCCAGCGGCACGTTCGCCAATACCACCACCAATACGACAATGGCGACAACCAACGCGAGTGGGGTTGCCATTTCGGCGGCGTTCACGGCGAATAGCACGTCCGGCGCCGACACGGTGACGGCGACTGTGGCAGGAGTGTTGACCCCGGCCAATTTCACTTTGACAAACCTGGCTGGGCCTCCGGCAACGATCTCGGCTACGAGCGGAACACCTCAAAGCGCGGGGATCGACAAGACATTTTTTTCGCCGCTGGGTGCGACGGTGGTCGACAGCTTGTCGAACCCGGTGAGCGGCGCGGTGGTAACGTTCACGGCTCCGGCATCGGGAGCGAGCGGCACGTTCGCAAATGGAATGGCTACGGAAATGGATACGACCACCGCGAGCGGCGTGGCCACCTCGACGATGTTCACAGCAAATGGGCAGGCTGGCGGACCTTACACGGTGACGGCTACGGTTGCGGGATTGGCAACGCCGGCCAATTTTAGCCTGATCAACAGGATGCCTTCGACCACCTATGTGTTCTACCTGAGCGGGCAAGAAGCTTTCGGGCCGAATTTCTACGCTCTAGCCGGATCGGTGGAAATCGATGCGAGTGGCGATGTCCTTGGTGGCAAACAAGACTACAACGACGGGGAAGGATTGACGTCGCCCCAGCCCCACGGCGACAACATCAGCGGAGGAAAGCTGGTGGTGGACGCCACTACCGGCCAGGGAACGCTCGGCCTGAAAACCAACAACCCGAGTCTCGGCCTGGGAGGTGGCGAAATACTCGGCGTCCAGTTTGTGAACAGCAATCACGCGCTGATCGTTCAGTTTGATGGGACGGCGACTTCCAGCGGAAGCATGGACTTGCAGACACTGCCAAGCGCACTAAGCGGAGGGTATGCCTTCACCCTTTCCGGAGTGGACAATACCTATGAACCAGTGGCATTCGGCGGCGTATTCTCGATCGACGGCGGCACCACCTTGCAGAATGGCTTTGTCGATACCAATGATGCTGGAACCGTGACCACGGGCACGGCTTTGAGCGGAACGCTCTCGACGTTCAACGCGTTTGGCCGCGGCACCATCACCAGCACTCTCAACTACGCCGGTATACCCATCGCACTCAACTATTACGTCGTTGGTCCGGAAGCGATAAGGATCATCGACGTGGATACTACCGATTCGGGGGTCGGTTCGGCGTTTGGCCAGGGCGTAAATGCTACCGGATCCAACAATGAGTCGCTCGGGAGTTCCGTCTTTGGTATCGAAGGCAGCCCCTACCTGGTTAACTACGCCGCAGCGGGCATGTTTTCCACGTCGCCCTCTCTCGCCAGCTTCTCGGGGGTAGCGGATGACAACGAGGTGGTCAATGGCATCCAGTTAGCGGCCTTTCCGATCTCAGGCACCTACTCCATTGCCCCCAATGGATACGGTAACTTGACGATTTCGTCCGGAGATTTAGGAGACGTCAGTGCCTTGGGCCTATATATGACTGATCCAACTCTGAACCTGAACGATCCCAATAACACGACCAGCGGATTGGGAGGAGCCCTGGTTGCCGACTTGGATGATCTTCTTGCCGGCGGCATCGGAGTCCTGGTTCCACAAACAGACACTTCCACTGCCAGCTTTGCAGGCAACTATGCTTTTGGGGCGCAGGATATCAACGATTTCTGCTGCGAGTTCGACTTTGTCGGGCAGGGATCGGTTACGGGTGGGGTTTTGAGCGGAACTGGACTCGTCAGCGATCCGTTCCTAACCCTAGGCGCCAACCCGACGAATCCCGGCGCTATGTTCTCTGGAACTCCCCTTCCTGACCCGAGCAATGTTGGGCGCTATACCATGTTCTCGAGTCCGCTTGAAATTACAATCAGCGGAACAGCAACAGATTTCAACGTGGTCATTTATCAAGCTAGTGGCGGACAGCTGTTCTGGCTCGACGAAGATTCCTTCAGCGTGTTTCTTGGATCTCTGCAGCAGCAGGGGTCGCTCAGCGGACTGCCCGCGGCGAGAAAAGCGCAGAAGTGATTGAGCCAAAAGAAGAAAAATGGTGCGCCCGGAGAGATTCGAACTCCCGACCTATTGCTCCGGAGGCAATCGCTCTATCCATCTGAGCTACGGGCGCTCACCAATAGCTTCAGTTTACATGGGTGGTTGACAAGCATCAACGGCAAGCATCAACAGCGGCGACGCGATCATTAGACGGGGCCGCCTTCGGCACCGTCTAATTGCATCACGCGTCGATTTCTTTTGCCACATCGGACCGGTCGCGCGACGCAACGCCCTCAGTTGCGTAACCCTTCACTCGCGTCCGCCCAAACTCTTAGTAGCGGCCTCGTCCCCCGCCACCACCGCCCCGGACGCCGCGGTCTCCGCCGCGATCCCCGCCTCGACCTCCGCGGTCGCGTCCGCCACCTCCGGCGTGCTCGGTTTTGGGCCGAGCCTCGTTTACGTTCAGGGTGCGTCCGCCCACCTGCGAGCCGTTCAACGCGGTGATGGCTTTCTCTCCATCCTCGTTACTGGCCATTTCCACAAAGCCGAACCCGCGCGAACGTCCGGTATCGCGGTCGGTCATAATGCTGATCCGGTCCACTTGTCCGAACGGCTCAAACATCTGCCGTAGTTCGTCTTCCGATGTGTTAAAGCTTAGATTCCCCACAAAAATATTCTTCACGCGTCGGCCTCTGCATTGAGCTGTCGAAGTGCGAGCTCAATGCGGCGGACTGGCAGGTCGGGGACACCTTCCTGAAAATCGAGACCGGAGCTGGCGAACAGTCGAATGCGGCCAGAAGTATAACAGGTTTGTCAAATCGCACTTGTCAAAATCCAGAACAGCAGTCAGCGCCGCTGTATCATCCCAGATCCAGGGTCGGGACGTTACACCTCTTCTACCGCCTCCATCGCCCGTTTCTTACGTTTGTTCGACTGCAGAACCTTTTTTCGCAGCCGCAGCGACTTGGGAGTGATTTCCACGAATTCATCATCCGCAATGAACTCGATCGCCTGCTCCAGATTCAAGTTCCGGAAGGGCACGAGGCGAATCGCCTCATCCGCCGTCGACGCCCGCATGTTGGTGAGTTTCTTTTCCCGTACCGCGTTGACGTCCAGGTCGTCGTCCTTCGCGTTTTCGCCGATGATCATTCCTTCGTAGAGTTCAACGCCCGACCCAACGAAAAGCTCTCCACGCTCCTGCAGGCCCCACAGCGCGTACGCGGTCGAAGTGCCGGCGCGGTCGGCGATCAAGGCTCCGGTGAGCCGGTGCGGGATTTCCCCCTGCCATTCGGTGTATCCGTCGAACAACGAGTTCATCACGATCGTCCCCCGCGTGTCGGTGAGCAACTGGCTGCGCAGGCCGATCAATCCGCGGCTGGGCACGCGGAACTCAATGCGCACCCGCCCGTAGCCGTGATTGTGCATGTTGGTCACTTCGGCCTTGCGCGATCCCAACTGCTCCATGATTACGCCCACGAATCCTTCCGGCACATCGATCGTGAGATGTTCCACCGGCTCCATCAGCTTGCCAGTTTCCTTGTCGCGTTTGGTGACGATCTCCGGTTTGCCCACCATGAGCTCATAGCCCTCGCGCCTCATCATTTCAATGGTGATGGAAAGCTGCAGTTCGCCGCGCCCCAGCACCTTGAACGAATCGGTCGTGCCCATCTCCTCCACCCGCAGAGAAACATTGGTGAGCAGTTCCTTCTCCAGACGCTCCCGCAAATTTCGCGACGTGACGTAGGTTCCCTCGCGTCCCGCGAATGGCGAAGTGTTCACTGTGAACATCATCGCGATGGTCGGTTCATCGATTACGATGGGCGGTAGGGGCGCCGGATTCAAAGCGTCCGTGATGGTTTCGCCGATGGTGATTCCTTCCACGCCCGCTACTGCCACAATGTCGCCCAACACGGTTTCCGTAATGTCAGTCCGTTTAAGTCCCGCGAAGGAAAACAGTTTTGTGATCTTGGTTTTGTGCATCGACCCGTCGAGCTTGGCGATGACCACGTCTTCGCCGGTGTACATCGTCCCGTTAAAAACGCGCGCGATAGCCAGACGCCCGAGATAGTCGCTGTAATCGAGGTTTGCGACCAGAATCTGCAGAGGCCCGGCCGGATCCCCCTGAGGCAGCGGAATCGTCTTCAGGATCGCGTCAAACAGCGGCCGCAGATCTTCACCACCGCCCTTCATGTCCATCGACGCCGTCCCCTCTTTCGCATTTGTGTACAGAACCGGAAAGTCGAGCTGGTCTTCCTTCGCGTCGAGGTCGATAAACAGATCGTAGATTTCGTTCAGCACTTCCTGCGCCCGCGCATCAGGCCGGTCGATCTTGTTGATCACCACGATCGGCGGCAGCTTTGCTTCCAGCGCCTTGCTCAGCACGTAGCGCGTCTGCGGCAGCGGGCCTTCGCTGGCGTCCACCAGCAGCATCACTCCGTCCACCATCTTCAGCGCGCGCTCCACCTCCCCTCCAAAGTCGCTATGGCCGGGGGTGTCCACAATGTTGATCTTCACGTCGTGATAGAAGATGGCCGTGTTCTTGGCCAGGATGGTGATGCCGCGCTCCCGCTCCAGTTCGTTCGAATCCATCACCCGGTCGACATGGTGCTCGTTGGAGCGAAAAGTGCCGCTCTGCTGCAGCATGGCGTCGACCAGGGTAGTCTTGCCGTGATCCACGTGCGCGATGATAGCGATGTTGCGAATGCTCAAACTCAAAGTATGGTGGTCCTTTGTTGATGGTGCGGATTGAGGGCCGCAACAGCCGTTTCTTGGCTGTTAAGCTCCTCCTATCACTTTACTATGGGTGGCCGCTTCTCAGGAGATTACATCGCACTTACGTCACACGTGTCTGGGAAAGAAGACTCGACGAGTTCCTGGATGGCAGGGGGCGCGCACATAAACACGTCAGCCCGCGACCGCCTTCTGCTTGGGCGCTGGCCTTCCTGCTAACCGCGCTTCCACTTCCTTCACCGCGCGCTGTGCCGCAAGAATGCCCCCATTGGTGGTCGACTCCGGGCCCTCGGAATCTGTATTAGCGAAAAACACGCGGTCCAGAGGTTGGCGCACCAGCGGCTGAACCTGTGTGTATAGCCCAGGCGTGGACATATACAAAGGATGTCCTCGCCGGTAAATGTGTACTTCGATCGGATCGACGTTCAATCCCGGCATCAGCTTCTGGAAGTCGCTCAGCACGTTGGCTGCGACCTTGCGCGCCCCGGCTTCGTTTAACAGATAGCCCCGATTTTCTTCCGGCATCGGTGTGTAGCAGCTGAGAATGTTGAACTTTTGCTGATAGCCCGGTTGCTTCTGAATGACCCAGTCGGCAACAATGACATCGGTAAAGGCGTTGCCGGGGCACCACGTGTCGTAGCCGTGATTGAACACCGGCTTATCGAAAATAAGATTCACCACCGGGTACGGAATGTAGCGAATCTGGTGCATGGCGTCGCTCTGTTTGTCGGGCAGACTGTCGACGATGCGGCGCGTGATGAACTTGGGCGTCGCCATGATCACGGCCTTGGCTGCAACCGTCTTCAATTCGCCTCCCAGCATGTAGGTCACCTGCACTTCTTCTTTTTCGGAGACTACAGCCACGGTGGTCGCGCCCGTTTGCATGCGGTCTTTGTGCGGCTGCAAAATTTCCGCCAGCTTTTTCGTGATCGCGCCCAACCCCCCGGGCCACGTGTAACGATCGTCTTTCGCGCTCTCTTCGGCCATGTCTTGCAATGCAAAAATCGCCACGCTTGCAGCCGTGTCCTCGCTGGCTGCGCCCCAGTTCGATGGCCCGAAGTTATCCCACCACTGCTTGAGTTCTTCCGGATACCCCTTCACAAAATCGGAAAATGGTTTGTCGAGGAATTCTTTGCCGCCCTTCTCCACATCAATCGCGAGCATTTCCTTCTTGAACTTCTTGAAGCTCTCGCGAACCGGCGCAGGATAGGGCAGTTTATTGAGGCCGTCGCCCCAGGTATCCAGGACCAATTCACCCCGAATGATGCTCGCGTCTGAGTTATCGACCGGCAGCGGTTCCAGGCCGATTTCTTTCGAGAAGGCGTAAGCGTGTTCGTCCTTGGTTAAGAAGGCTGATCCTGTAGCATAGATGCTGCCCTCATACTCCATCCCATACGCATTACCGCCCCAGTGCGGTTCTTTTTCCAACAGAAGAAAATCGCGGTGCCGCAAACGATAAGCCGCCGTCAACCCGCTGACGCCGCCGCCGACGATCACTACGTCATGCCGCGCCGAGACCGGAGGTCGCGTGAACACTTTGCCGTCGCGCACTTGATGGCAGATTCGGTTGTCCTCACCATCTACATCTGCGCCGTGACTTTTCTGCGCATCGCCCGTCTGCGCCACCAGCGAAAGATCGATGGGACATCCCGCCGTTACCGCCCCCGCAACCACAAACTTGATGAAGTCCCTGCGATTTGCACTCACCTTGTTCCTCCCTCCGCGGCGCTTTCGCCGCGCACCCGCAAGCGGTACCAGAACACGATCGCCACCAGTGAAAACACGAAAATAATGGTCGACACCGCGTTGATCTCGGGCGTGATGCCCCGCCGCAGCCGTCCCCAGATTTCCAGAGGCAGCGTGTTGTCGCGCCCGATCAGAAAGAAGCTCACCGCAATCTCGTCCATCGACAGTGTGAAGATCAGCAACGCCGCACCGATAATCGGCAGCTTTAGATTCGGCACGGTGATGCGCCAGAATGTCTGCCAGTAATTTGCTCCGAGATCAAGAGAAGCCTCTTCCTGCGCCCGGTCCAGCTTCTGCAACCCCGCGAAAACTTCCGTCGTTGCCACGGAGATCAGCGCGGTCCCATGTCCGAGAACAATCGTCATCAAGCTGAGCTTCGTTCCCATTACGTTGAACAACATGAGCAGCGAGAGCCCCGTGATAATTCCCGGAAGGATTAGCGGCAGCAGCACTAATCGCCGAAACAGCGTCTTCCCGGGAAATTGCGCTCGGTCCAGCGCCAGAGCCGCCGGCACTCCGAAGGTCAGCGAAATCACCATCGCCGCAAAAGCCACCTCCAGGCTATTGAGCACCGAATCCCAGATCGGACGGTCCGCGAACAGCGTGCGATACCAGTCGAGCGTCAGATGATGCGGCGGGAATCCGCCCACACCCTCTCCATTGAACGAATAAAGGATAAGAACGGCAATCGGCAAATAGAGAAACGCAAACACCGCTGCGGAATGGACGAACAACCAGCGTGAGCCAGAGACAAGTTTTGCGTCGCTCACGAGAAGCTCCATTTCTTTTCCAGGCGTTCCGAGAAAACCAGCAGGCTCACCACCAGCAGCAGCATGCAGAACGAAATTGCCGCGCCCAGGGGCCAGTTGTAAGCCGCGCCAAACAGGCTTACCACGATGTTTGAAATCATGATGCCGCTCGGCCCACCCAGCAGCAGCGGCGCAAGAAAATCACCCAGGCTCAGCACGAAAGCGAATGTCGCTCCCGCAACTACGCCCGGAATCGAGAGCGGGAAAATCACCTTCCAGAACGTTTGCCCCGGAGTTGCGCCCAGATCATGCGATGCTTCCACCAGATTGCGCGGAATGTGCTCCAGCGCCGCGTAAATCGGCAGAAACGCGAACGGCGTATAAATATGGGTCAGCGTCAACACCACGGCAAATGGGCTGTATAGCAGGAACTCCAGCGGATGCTTCGTCAGGTGCACATACTGCAGCAGAGTATTCAGCACGCCGGTCGAGCCCAGAATCGTCTTCCACGCATAAGCACGAACCAGGTAGCTGACCCACAGCGGGATGATCACCAACTGATACAGCAGATCTTTTTTATTGCCCGCATAAAAAGAAAGAAAATAGGCCAGCGGATACCCCAGCACCAACGAGAAGATCGTCACCCGCGCGGCAATCCACATCGAGCGCAGCAGCGTCTGCCAGTAAACATCAACTCGCAAGAGCTCGCCGTAGTTCGCGAAATTCCACGAATGCACGATCGTCTGCGACTCAGACACCGACCAGAAGCTGTAGCAGAACATCAGCAAATACGGCAGCAGCAGAAATACCGTCACCCACACCAGAGGGGGCAACGTCACCGCCGCTTTGTAAGCTCGAGAAAACATCAGATTCTTTCCGGAGACTCGCGCACCAGCCCTGCATCGGTCGGAGAGAATTCCAGTTCGACCGCGTCCAGAGGTCCGCCGCTGCCCGGAGTCCGCACCACCAGCATCATTCCATCGCCGCATTCCACGCGAATCAACTCCGTAGCCCCATGAAATGCCTGGTGTCGAACTGTCCCGCGAACGCGCACTCTCCCGGCCGTCGCCACATTCCCCGCGGCCAGCCGAATATTTTCCGGGCGCAGCGAAAACAGAGCCGGACCATCCGGAAGCGCGGCCGGCCAAGTCAGGAGACCGCAACGCACCACTCCTCCCCGCACTTCGCCCTTCAACAGATTCGTGTGTCCAATAAACTGCGCCGCATAAGCGGTTGCAGGCCGGCCATAAATTTCCCGCGGCGTGGCCACCTGCTCCAGTTCACCCGACCGCAGCAATGCGATCCGGTCCGACATCACCATCGCCTCTTCCTGATCGTGGGTGACGAAGATGAACGAAATGCCAACCTCGCGCTGCAGTGACTTCAGTTCCACCTGCATCTGTCGCCGCAAGTTCGCGTCCAGCGCGGAAAGCGGCTCGTCCAGCAGCAGCAGCCGCGGTCGGTTCACCAGCGCCCGCGCCAGCGCGATCCGCTGCTGTTGTCCTCCGCTGATTCTCGAGGGCTTCGACTTCGCGTGCGCCGACATCTTCACCTTCTCCAGTGCTTCCCCCACCCGGGATACAATCTCCGCCTCGGGCCTTTTCGCCACACGCAATCCGTACGCCACGTTTTGTTCCACGGTAAGGTGAGGAAACAAGGCATAACTCTGGAACACCGTGTTCACGCGGCGACGGTAAGGCGGTTGGCGGTCCAATCGCTCCTCACCCATCCACAACTCGCCCGCACTCGCCGTCTCAAAGCCCGCGATGATCCGGAGCAGCGTCGTCTTCCCTGACCCGCTTTCGCCGAGAATGGTGAGAAACTCTCCTTCGGCAACATCAAGAGAAATATCCCGCAACACAACATTCTTGCCAAAACTCTTGGCGACATTCTGAATCCTGAGCAACGGTGCTCTCCCCGCAGCACCCTCAGCTGTAGTCCTCACAACAATCTCGGAATTGGTCGTCAATCCCACGTCTTCACTACTCCTTATCTAAGTCGAAGCCCCAAGCCCGAAAGCCGAAGCCGGCTCTATTGCGCGGCTTTCACTTCGTTCCAAATCTCGTTGTACTTGGCGCGCCGCGGCACGTTCTGCCAGAAATAAAGCCGCTTTTGGTAGTTGTCCACGTCATCCAGATGCAGGTTTTTCACTTCTTCCGGTGTCATGAACCGCGCTGCCTGCGGGTTCGCCGGCGTGTATCCGGTCACGTCCGTCACCTTCTTCTGGGTTTGCGCCTCAATCATGTACTCCAGAAATTCGTGGGCCAGATCCTTATTCTCGCTCCCCGCCGTAATCATCAGGTGATCGATCCATCCGGTTGTGTTCTCCTTCGGAATCGTTTCACCCACCGGGAAGTTGATCTTGCGCAGTTGATTAGTCATCAGCGGCCATCCCATGGCCGCTACCACTTCGTGATTCTGAAAAAGATTCGTCAACTCCCCACCCGTCGACCACATCTTGCGGATATTCGGTTTCAATTCCAGCAACTTCTTTTTCACCGCCTCAAGCTGTTCGTCGGTCAAGTTGTAAAGCTGCGACGGATCGGGTTTGTCGTAGCCCAGAACCTGAGCCGCCAGGTAGACCGTCGAGAGATCGTCCCACACCGAAATCCTTCCTTTGTACTTCGGGTCCCACAGCACGTTCCAGCTATCCGGAGCCTGCGCAAAAACCGTGGCGTCGTAAATCAGCGGGTCCGGCCCCCACATGAACGGAACTCCATACACCTGGCCCTTCACCCGCACCAGCGGCAGGGAAGTGAGCTGCGGAGAGAGTTGTCCATAACCCGGAATCTTCGATAAATCCAGCGGAGCCGCCAGGCCCGCCGCTGCAATCGACGTGGCCACATCGCTCGAGGGCGAGATTACGTCGTAGTTTCCGGCGCTGCCTCCGCGGAGCTTGGCCACCAGTTCATCGCTCGATCCCATGTAGGACGCCGAAACTTTGCAATGATGCTGCTCTTCGAAAGCCTTGACGAATGAAGGATCCGCATAGCCTTCCCACACCAGCAGATTTAGTGTGGGAATTTTCTTCGAGCACGAAACGGCGAACACCGTCACTGTCAGGAGTACCAACCAAACCGATAGTCGTGCCTTCATCGTTCCTCCAGTTACAGCCGTTCCGCTAGAACGTGGGCGGCGTATTTACCCACAGCACCCAGGTTTCCGCCCGCCGTGGATTTTTCCAGTGATGCGGGGTCGCGCTCTCAAAATAAAAGCTGTCGCCAACCTTCAGCCGGTATTCTTCTTTTTCTAGCGTAATCGCCAGCTCTCCGCGCAACACGTAGAGAAACTCCTCTCCCTCGTGCGAGTAAGAGTCGCCGCTGCCTGCTCCGGGCGCCACCCGAAACAGATGCGGCTCCATCACCGTGTTTCCCCAGGCCAGCAACTCCATCCGTACACCGGGGCCGGCTTCCAGCACTTTTCTTTGTTTCGGACGAACCTGCCGGCTCCTTGCGCCGGTCGCGTCAAAAAAATCCAGAATATTGGTTTTGTAAAATCGCGCCAGCTTGCGCAGCGTGCCCACCGACCCGCTCATCTGCGACCGCTCCAGCGCACTCAGGAATCCCACCGAGATGCCCACGGTTCGCGCCACCTGCGCCAGGGACAGTTTCCGCTTGGCCCGCAACTGCCGCAAATGCGAGCCAATCGCCCCCGCGCTCCCATCCGCCGCCGGGCGCACCCGCCCTTCCCGCCGCAGCAGTTCGACAATCGCAGGCGCGTTCAGCCCGCGCACTTTCCTTAAGAATCGCGCCCGCTTCAACAGTTGGAGGTCATCCGCTGTGTAGAGCCGGTACTTGCTCTCCGTGCGCCGCGGCCGCGTAAGTCCCAGGCTTTCCCACGACCGGATCACCGACGGCGAGACCCCCACCCGCCGCGCCACATCTCCGATCTTCAAGTAAGGTCCCGAGGCGGTTGAATTCATGACCTGTGGTCGCCCGATAAGAATTTTCTATGCAAGGCAGCGCTTTTTTTATCCTTGACAGCTTGCCACGCACTTCTCTAACCTTGCGGGATTATAGCAAGGTTGTGGCTGGACACAAGCTGTCGTTTTCGAGAAAAATTCTGCCGAAGATGCCTGGAGGTTCCATGCCGTCACTGCGAGCCCGCTCGACCATGATGTGTCTGGGAACGGTTAGCTTCGTCATCGCGATCTCTCTTGTCGTCCCTACACTGCTTTGCGCGCAGGGTACCGGCGGCCGCATCCTGGGCCGCGTCGCCGATCCTTCGGGTGCCGTGATCGCTCATGTCAAGGTGACCGCAACCAACGAAGCTACGGGAGTGAGCCGCGGCGCCGAAACAAACGATAGCGGAGACTACGTCTTTCCCGAAGTTCCCGTAGGTGTGTATACGCTCGACTTCGAGCTAACTGGTTTCAAAAAGGATCTTCGCCACGGCGTGACGCTCGAACTCAACCAGATCATCACCCTCAATATGCTGATGCAGATCGGCCAGACGCAGGAAGTCGTCGATGTGACCTCGGAAGCGCCGCTCGTCGATACCACCAGCACTCAACTCGGCGCCGTGGTCGATGACCGCACTGTGAGCCAGCTTCCTCTCAACTCTCGCGACACCTATCAATTCTTGCAGTTGCAGCCCGGTGTCATGTCGACCGTCGGTTCTAACAACAGTCTCATATACGGCAGCGACAGCGCGGGCGCGGTTTCGGTGAATGGCGGCCGCGGGCGTTCCAACAATTTCAGCGTCAACGGCGGCGATGCGAATGACCTTTTCGTAAACTTGCCCACGGTGCAGCCCACCCCCGATAGCATTCAGGAATTCCGCGTCATCACCAATACTTTCGACGCTGAGTACGGACGCAATTCCGGTTCCGTAATCAACGTCGTGACCAAGTCCGGCACCAATCAGCTTCACGGCGACATTTATGAGTTTTTTCGCAATAAAGTCCTCAACGCTTCCAGCTACTGCTTCTCTCCTCCATGTGTTAAGCCCCAATTCAACCAGAATCAGTTCGGAGGAACCTTCGGCGGCCCTATCAAGAAAGACCACACTTTCTTTTTTACATCCTATGAAGGCCGTCGCATCCGCCAGGGCATTCCGTCGCCTGTCGTCACTGTGCCCAGTGCTCAGGAAAGGCCGAGTGCCACGCAGTCTTTCGCAGACTTTTCTGACCTAGGCAATCCTTTCGGGGGGGATCTCGCCAACTCGGCCCTGCTTTCTAACCGGCCCGGCTGTCAGGCCGCAGTGACCGCCGCGGGCGGGGGCATCCTGTCGGATGGCGTTGCCTACTCAAGTATTTTCCCCAATAACCAGATTCCCCTGGCCTGCATGGACGCGACCGCCGTAGACTTGCTTCAGTTCGTGCCTACTCCAACCACTGGCAACACTATCGAGACCGTTCCCACAGAAGCCATTCGCGGCGACCAACTCACCGTTAAAGTCGATCACAAGATCAACGACAAGCAAAACCTCAGCATCTATTACTACTTTAATGACGACCGCACCCTGCAACCCTTTTCGTTTTTCGAACTGGCGGGCGCGAATGTTCCCGGCTTCGGTAGCATTGTTGCCGAACGTTTTCAGCAGTGGAACATCACCCACGATTGGACCCTCAGCAATAGCACGGTTAACGAATTTCACTTCACCTACAACCGTGAGGCTCAGTTGACGTTCCAGCACCCGCAGAATACGGAGCTTGTCCAGGATTCCTGTCCTTCGGCGCCATCCTGGCTCACCAGCGTCACCGGCGCGGTGCCGTGTTTCTCCGATGGCACGCCGGGCAATGCGACTGGCATTCACCCCGGCCTTGGTCCGACTCGTGAAGGTCTGCCATTTATTTCTGTGTCTGGCGGCTTTAGTCTGGGCAATAACTCCGAAGGAGAACTTCCCCAGGTCGGGAACTCGTTCCAATTTGCCGACAATCTCACGAAAGTTGTAGGCAACCATACCCTCAAGTTTGGTGTCGATGTTCGCCGCCAGCGCTTTGACCAGACCCTTTACTTCAACGTTTCCGGGGAACAGCTATTCTTTGGCGGTGGGCAGAACGACACAGTCGCCAGCAACCCGGACGGATCGTCAAATCTATATCCCAACTACCTGCTCGGCCTTCCCGATCAATTTGGAGAAGGATCGGCCCAGTCTGAACATGTGCGCAATACCGGCTTCTATCTGTTTGCGCAGGACAGTTGGAAGGTCAAACCGAATCTCACTCTGAACTACGGTTTGCGCTGGGAACTTAATACGCCGCTTGCCGATATCAGCCAACACGTGCAGACCTTCCGTCCCGGGCAAAGCAGCACCGTCTATCCCTGCGAGAATACAGCCAACACAGATTGTTCTTCGCAGACGCCGATTGGACTGGTCGTCCCCGGCGACTCCGGTATTCAGCCAGGTCTGACTCAGACTTACTACAAGGCCTTCGCTCCGCGCATCGGGATCGCCTGGAGTCCCGGCAATTCCGGCAAAACCAGCTTTCGCGCCGGCTTCGGCATGTTCTACAACCCCATCGAGCAACTCGTACTCGAACAGTTCGGTGCCGAACCTCCTTTCGGCGGGAGCATTTTCCTCTCGGAGACTCAGTTCAACACTCCGTTTGTCACCCAGGACGCCAGCACAACCTACCCCAATCCTTTCAACGGCTTCATCACTCCGACGAAAGGTACCGCCCAGGATTGGGCGCTCTTTGAACCCATTCTGCTCTACGGCGATTTCCAGCCGCACATGCGGGCGCAATATTCCGACCAGTACAACTTCACTATTCAACGGGAGCTCTCGAAAGATACGAAGCTCGAGATCGCGTACGTTGGCTCCCAGGGTCATCGCTTGCTCGCCACGCATGACGTGAACTACTCGAATCCGCAGACCTGCGTTGACATCAGCAATATCGCTGCGGCGAACCCCAATGCCGTCACGGATGGTTTCGGAGATCAGTCAACCTGCGGCCAGTTCGCGGAGGATGCCGAGTTTCAGGTGACCGTGCCCGCGGGCTACCCCGGTGGCTTCCATATGCCCAACGGTTCGGTTGTGCAGGGGACCGGACAAACTCTGAATTTTGTTGGCCTGCGACCTTATTCGTCGCCGCAGTGCGATCCTACCACCGGCAATGGCTGCCCGCTCGCTTCTGGCGTTCCCGTTTTCACCAGCATCTTCGCCCAGGACACTATCGCCACTTCCGCTTACAACTCGTTGCAAGTTTCCGTCGACAAACGTTTCGCTCGCGGATTGCAGTTCACGGCCGCCTACACCTATAGCAAGTCGCTGGACGAAGCCTCCAGCTTCGAAGGTATCCTCAATCCGCTTCCTGGCGCCAATAATCGCTCACTTTCGCTCTTCGACGCGCGCCATCGCATCGTCTTCAGTTATTACTGGGAATTGCCAACCCGCAAGTTCACTGGCTTCACGGGCAAGGTTCTCGATGGATGGGCTTTCTCCGGTATAACGACTTACCAGACCGGATTCCCCATCCGCATCACTTCCGATGCGGATAACGAGCTCATGAACAGCTTCGACTTCGAATTGCCCGGCGAGCCGGACCAGTTGGGTAAGTTCACCACTCAGAAACCCCAGAAGAACAACAATTATTATTTCAATCCGCAATTGTTCACGGAAAACGCCACTGATCCCCTCTGCGGCGGCAGTCCCTATCCGGGTTGCTATGATCCGAGCCTGTTCGGTCGCGTCGGAAACGCGCCCCGTACCATCTGCTGTGGTCCCGGAATTAGCGATACCGATATCGCCATCGAGAAAACGATTCCGGTCAAGGAGAAGATGCATTTCGAGTTCCGGGCGGAGCTGTTCAACCTTTTCAACCATACGCAGTTTTTTAACCCGGACGGCAATAGTACCGACGGCTCGCAATTTGGCCAGGTTACCCAAACGAAGGATCCGCGTCTGGTGCAGTTCGCTTTGAAGTTCTTCTTCTAGCTGGAGAGAAGAGTAGAGTAGGAAGAGACTAAAACACCCGGAACGGCCCGCCCGTTCCGGCATTCTAATGGCCCGCAGCTTAACTAAGAAACTGCCAGCCTGAGCCATCTTGGAGCAGTCTGATGTATCCCGATCTGCAGAAAGAACTCGACACGTTCGAGCGCCGTACGCCCAAATCCGCCGAGGCGCACAAGAAAAACCTCAAACGCATTCCACTGGGAGTAGCCAGCAACTATCGCCACTACGATCCCTGGCCCATCTTCGTGAAAGAAGCCAGCGGCAGCAAGTTCCGCGACCTCGACGGCAACGAATACATCGATCACAACCTCACCTTCGGTGCGCTCATGGCCGGACACTGCCATCCCGCCGTGATGAAGGCCGTCGAGAAACGTCTCTCCACCGGCACCATGTTCGGCATGCCTCACGACATGGAATGGGAACTCGCCGAAGAAATCTGCAACCGCTTTCCGGTCGAGATGGTTCGCTTCGGCAACAGCGGTACGGAAGCCACGATGCACGCCATTCGCCTGGCCCGCGCCGCCACCGGCCGCGACAAGATCGTGAAATTCGAAGGCGCTTACCACGGCCTGCATGATTCCGCTCTCGTCAGCGTCAAGCCTCACGCTCCCGACTTCGGCGATATCGATAACCCCATCTCCGTCCCCGGTGGACTCGGCGTGCCCAAGTCAGCGGTGGCAAACGTCACCATCGCCACCTTCAACGATCTCGCTACCGTTGATCGCCGCTTCAAAGAGAACCCTGGCGAAATAGCGGCGATTATTCTTGAACCCATCCTCATGAACGTCGGCCTCTGCCTGCCGCAACCCGGCTTCCTGAAAGGGCTTCGCGAAATCGCCACGAAAAACGGCGCGCTCCTGATCTTCGACGAAGTAAAAACCGGTGCAAAACTCGGTTGGGGCGGCGCCAGTGAATACTTCAACGTTCATCCCGACATGATCTGCCTCGCTAAATCAATCGGCGGAGGCTTCCCGCTTGCCGTCTTCGGCGCCAGCAAGTCGGTGATGGACCTCATCTCGCAACACAAAGTCTTCCACGGCGGCACCTACAACACCAACCCGGTGTCGATGGCGGCTGGACTCGCCACATTCCGCGAAGTTCTCACTCGCGCCAACTATGCTCATGTCGACAAACTCGGCAAGAAGCTGGCGGATGGATATCGGAAGACGATCGCCAAAGTCGGCCTGCAAGCCTACATTGCGCAAGCCGGCGCCAATGGCGCGCTGATGTTTTATCCGAAGGAAATTCGCAACTACCGCGACTGGACCACGGTCGATATTGACCTCTGGCGGCACTACTGGTTCGCTATGGTGAATCGCGGCGTGATGGCGCAACCCTATTGGTGGGACGAGCAATGGACAATTTCAGTCCAGCACACCGAGGCGGATATCGATAAGCATCTATCTGCTTTCGACGATATCGCCGCCTCGCTCGCAAAAGCCCAGCAGGAGCGCGTGGGCCAACCCGCGTTGGCCGCACATTAGCAATGTTCATGTGGGAGCAGCCGCCTTCGGCTGCTCCTGCCGTACTAGAGCTAAAGGCGAATCGCAATACTAAGGTTTGTCATTCCGAACCGGGCGAAGCCCGGTGAGGAACCTGCTGTTTGGCAGCCCCCGAGAAGCTTTGTCCACCACCACCCAACCCGCCGTTCAGCCCCACTTGATCCGCGCCCTCGGGCGCCGCGATCTCGTTCTTCTTTTCGTGGTCGCCGTCTTCAACCTGAACGTTGTCCCCTCCATCGCGGCCAACGGTGGGGTTACCATCTGGCTCTGGATCATCTCGCTTCTGCTTTTCTTCTGGCCGCAAGGCATCGCCGTCATCGAGCTTGCTCATCGCTATCCAGGAGAAGGCGGCGTCTATTTGTGGGCGAAGGAAGTTTTCGGCGACTTCCACGGATTCCTCTCCGGCTGGTGTTACTGGACCAACAATATGCTCTACGTGCCGACCGTTATGCTCTACTTTGTCGGCGTCTCCGTCTTTGCCCTGGGCTCCGGGCACGCCGGGTTGGCCGACAATAAGAATTTTGCCATGGCCGCATCTCTGGCCTTACTCGCGCTTCTTACTATCCTGAATATCGTTGGGCTGGGAGTTGGGAAGTGGCTCAACAATCTCGGGGCGATTGGGACATTTCTGGCCGCGGCTGTTCTCATCGGATTAGGAGTAACAGTGTGGTCGCGATTTGGGACAACGGTGACCGCGGCGGATTTTCGTATCCCACGGGACCCGCGGTTCGTCCTCAATTCGTTCGGCGTGATCTGCTTTGGGCTTGTCGGGCTTGAGCTCGCGTCCGTGATGGGCGACGAGATTCAGGATCCGCAAAAAACCCTACCCGGCGCTGTCGCCTGGGGCGGCATACTATCCGGCGCACTCTACATCGGCGCAACTTTGACTCTCTTGGTTGCGGTGGGCAAAAACGACATCAATGTCCTGCAGGGAATCATGCAAGCCGTCAGTCATATGGCCGGCAAGGTAGGCGTGGCCTGGATCATTACGCCATTTGCGCTCATGCTGAGCCTCTCGATCGCAGGGATCGGCTCGGCTTGGATGGGCGGTTCGGCGCGAATTCCCTTTGTCGCCGGCCTCGATTCCTACATGCCGTCGTGGTTGGGAAGAGTGCATCCGAAGTATGCGACTCCTTACGCAGCGCTGATCGTGCAGGCGGTGGTCTCGCTGATATTGATAGTCATCAATTTTTACGCTTCAGGAGGCGTGCAGGAAACTTTCCAGACGATGCTGTCGCTCGCGGTTGTCTTGCAGTTGGTTCCTTTCTTGTACGTGTTTGCCGCGCTTCTGCAATTTGCTCGCAAGAAAGATCTGGGAGATGGACGCTACGGCCGCGGTACTCTGGTGTTTGCCGGGTCATGTGGATTTCTGACTACGCTTCTGGGAATCGTGCTGGCATTTTTTCCCGCCAAGCAAATCACTTCCGTGTGGAAGTATGAAGCGAAGATGTTCGGATTCACGCTGTTCTTTCTGGCGCTGGCCGCATTTTTCTTTTTTGTCTACGGCCGCCACAAAGTTCTGCAACCAGAGATCGGGAAGGGCACGACTTCAGTTCTCGGCTTGCCCTGAGCAAGCGAAGCGCGCCGAAGGCCGCTGACTGCTGACAAGCTCTGGCTTTGGGCGCGGCGATTTTGGGTGGCGCAGCGCTTTAGCGCTGCGATAAGAATCGCAAATTTGATAGCGGCTTTAGCCGCTGAGGTAAGGCAGGAGGATCACAAACATGCCCGGCGGAATCACAACCGAAGTTCCAAGAGAAGTCCGCACCTATCAGATGTATATCAACGGCGAATGGGTCGCGAGCAAGTCCAGCAAGACGTTTCCCGTCTACGATCCCTCCACCGAGGAAGTCATCGCCCAAGTCCCTGACGCCGGCCCGGACGACATCAACCGTGCCGTTGCCGCCGCTAAAGCCGCTTTCGAGGAAGGTCCGTGGGCAAGCACCACCGCACAGGAACGGGGGCGCGTACTCTTTCGCCTCGCAGAAAAAGTTCGCGCCAATCTCGCAGCGCTCGCCGAACTCGAATGCCGCAACACCGGCAAGCCCATCGTCGAAGCCGAATTTGACATCAACGATGCCGCCACCTGCTTCGAATACTACGGTGGCCTCGCCACCAAAGTCGTCGGTTACGTCAACCCGGTTCCCGATAATGCGATGTCCCTCTCGCTTAAAGAGCCAGTCGGCATCGCTGGACAAATCATTCCCTGGAACTATCCGCTCCTCATGGCCGCCTGGAAACTTGCGCCAGCCATTGCTGCAGGCTGCACTTGCGTCCTCAAGCCCGCCGAGCAAACTCCGCTCACCGCTCTCGAGTTAGCAAAGTATTTTGCCGATTGTGGCCTGCCGCCGGGCGTGGTCAATATCGTCACCGGCTTCGGAGAAAGCTGCGGCGCTCCGCTCGTCCGGCATCCCGACGTGAATAAGATCGCCTTCACCGGCAACGCTGCCGTCGGAAAGATCATTGTGAAGCAAGCCGCCGACACCGTGAAGCGCGTCACTCTCGAACTTGGTGGAAAGTCGCCCAACATTTTCTTCGCCGACGCCGATTTCGAAGCTGCCATCGACGGCGCGCTCTTCGGCGTCTTCATCAATCAAGGCGAGGTCTGCTCCGCCGGAAGCCGCATCCTGGTGCAGAAGTCGATCTATAAGAACTTCGTGGAAGCCATGACGGAGAAAGCGAAGAAGATCAAGCTTGGTCCGCCGTTGGATCGGGAGACTAAGATGGGTCCACTCGTCAGCAAAGAACAATATGACCGCGTCAACTCTTATATCGAGATCGGCAAGAAAGAAGCCAAGCTCGCATCTGGTGGTGGACGCCCCGAAAAAATAGGCAAAGGCTATTACGTGCAGCCCACGATTTTTTCCGACGTGACCAACAATGCCCGCATCGCCCGCGAAGAAATTTTCGGCCCCGTCGCCGCCGTGATTCCGTTCGACGACGAAAAAGACGCGCTCAAGATCGCAAATGATTCACCCTATGGCTTGGCGGCCGCAGTCTGGACCCGCGACATTTTCAAGGCCCTGCGCGCCGTGAAAGCCTTGCGCGCAGGAATCGTCTGGGTGAATCATATGCAGCCAACTTATGTCGAAGCTCCCTGGGGCGGCTACAAACAATCCGGCTTCGGCCGTGAGCTTGGCCCGTGGGGCATCGAAGAGTATCTCGAAACCAAGCAGGTCTACATCAATCTGAATGAATCTCCGATCGGCTGGTACTGATGAAGGAATTTTTCAAACATTGTCATCCTGAGCGAGGATCGATCGGAGCCTGCACTGAGGGAGCGGATGCGATCGAATGTGCGCCCAAGCGCGAAGATCAACCGCAGTCGAAGGACCCCTGTACTTTGTGCAGCGCCACTGCCGATTCAGGGAATTCTCACGAGAAACCGATATGAGCACGATTCGCATCAAAACTCCCATCCCGGGCCCCAACTCCCAATCCCTCTCGGCCCGCCGCGCCCAAGCCGTGCCCCGTGGCCTTTCTCACGGCACGCCCATCTATGTGGCCAAGGCCGAAGACGCATGGCTTGAAGACGTCGACGGCAACCGCTACATCGACTTCGCCGGTGGCATCGGCTGCGCCAATGCCGGCCATCGTCAGGAAGCCGTCGTCGATGCCATCCGCGGCCAGCTCGACAAATTCCTCCACACCTGCGTCCAGGTCACGCCCTACGAGGGCTACATCCGGCTCGCCGAGCGCATGAACGAGATCACGCCTGGCAGGTTCGCCAAGAAAACTTTGTTCGTGAACAGTGGCGCGGAAGCCGTCGAGAATGCGGTCAAAGTTGCCCGCGCGTATACCAAACGCCCCGCGATCATTGCCTTCGAAGACGCCTTCCATGGCCGCACCATGATGACGCTCGCCCTCACCAGCAAGACGCATCCTTATAAAGCCGGATTCGCACCGTTTCCCGGTGAGGTTTATCGCATTCCGTTCGCCTATTGCTATCGCTGCTCGTACAACCTCAAATATCCTTCCTGCGATCTCTACTGCGCGCGCCAACTTGAAGATACTTTCAAACGTGTTGTAGCCAACGAAGAAGTCGCCGCAGTGATTGCCGAGCCGGTAATGGGCGAAGGCGGATTCATCGCTCCGCCTCCGGACTATTTCAAAGTCCTCATCGACCTCTGCCACAAACACGGAGTGCTTTTCATCGCCGATGAAATTCAATCCGGCTTCGGGCGCACAGGTGCGATGTTTGCCAGCGAGCGCTACGGAATCGAACCCGATATTTTAGTTACCGCGAAATCGCTAGGCGGTGGCCTGCCGCTCGCTGCCGTCACGGGCCGCACTGAAATCATGGACGCGCCCGCTCCCGGCGGACTCGGCGGCACTTTCGCCGGAAATCCACTTTCTTGCGCTGCGGCTCTAGCCGTGCTCGATTTGTTTGAAAATGAAAAGTTGTTGGCTCGTGCCAATGCATTAGGTGAGCATTTCCAGCGCCGCGCCCACGAATGGCAGCGCCGCTGGTCCATCGTCGGTGACGTGCGTGGCCTCGGCGGTATGCAAGCCATCGAACTGGTGAAGTCGCAGGAAACCAAAACTCCTGCCGCGGACGAGACTAAACAAATCACCAAATACTGCTACGAGCACGGCCTGATCACGATCACCGCCGGNNCCAACGTGATCCGCGTCCTGGTTCCGCTGGTTGTAACTGACGAGCAAATGAACGAAGGCCTTGACGTGCTTGAGTCTGCGTTGGCTTCAGTCTCTGAAACAAAACACGCTGCGCCGCAACTTGTACGGACCTAGCGGCGCCACTAGTGATGATGAGAATCTTGTGCATCGATGGCTTGACCGCTGTGCTTTTGACCGTGGTTATTGCTGCCGCCGCGCAACAACCCGTGCCGTTGGCCGCCGGCCTCAATCAGGAGCACACGCTCGCCCCTGGCGAGAAGCATGTTTATACGATCGCTCTTCAAGAAGGCGAGGCGGTTTTGGGAGAGGCCGATCAACATGGGGTTGATCTTG
>PMSQ01000176.1 GCA_003168355.1 Acidobacteriaceae bacterium
CCGCACTGCTGGCGCTGCCACAATCCGGTGATTTTCCGCGCGACCGAGCAGTGGTTCATCTCCATGGAAACGCCCATGCCGGGCGGGAAGTCGAAAGACGACACGCTGCGCAGCCGCACCCTTGAAGAAATCAAGCATGTGGAATGGGACCCGGCTTGGGGTGAAGAGCGGCTCGCGAACATGATCGCTACGCGCCCTGATTGGTGCATCTCACGGCAGAGGGTGTGGGGAGTGCCCATCGCTGTTTTTCTTTGCGAGAGCTGCGGCAAGCCGCTCAACGACCATGCCACGAATCGCAAGGTGGTGGAACTCTTTGCCCGCTCCGGCGCCGACGCCTGGTTTACGTCCGAGTCGGACACGATTCTTTCCGCGGGCACGAAGTGCCCGCACTGCGGCAGCGCCAAGTTCGAGAAAGAAACCGATATCTTCGACGTCTGGCTGGAATCCGGGGCAAGCTATCTGGCGCTGATCGGCGATGAGCCGACTTATCCATGGCCTTCGGATCTTTATCTGGAAGGCGGCGATCAGTACCGCGGATGGTTCCAGTCGTCTCTGCTCTGCGCCATGGGCACGCACGCAACGCCGCCCTACAAGGGCGTAGTTACACCGGGATGGACGCTGGACGAAAAAGGTCAGGCCATGTCGAAGTCACGCGGCAACGACGTGGACCCGGTGGATATCGCGAATCGGCTGGGTGGAGAAGTGGTGCGGTTGTGGGTGGCTTCGGTCGACTTCCGCGAGGACGTGGTGGGCTCGGAACGGCTGATGTTGACGGTCGCGGAAAATTACCGCAAGATTCGCAACACGTTCCGCTACATTCTGGGCAATCTAGGGGACTTCGATCCACAGGCTGACGCGATTCCATTCGAGAGTATGGAGGCGCTCGATCAGTACATGCTGCGGCAAACATTTTCCTTTGCAGCGGAGGTGAGGAATTCGTACGACGACTTTGCTTTCCACAAGATCTATCACCGCTTGAACCACTTCTGCATCGTCGACCTGAGCGCCTTCTATTTCGATGTGCTCAAAGACCGGTTGTATATTTCGGCCCCCAAGTCGCAAGCTCGCCGGAGTGCGCAGACCGTGATCTGGCGCATTGGCGAAGCGCTGGTGCGACTGCTCGCGCCCATCATGAGCTTTACCGCGGAAGAGGTTTGGGATTATTTGCCGAAGAGTGTGGAACGCAGCGAAAGCGTGCACCTGGCGCTGTTTCCGAGGGCGGAAGATATTCTTGGCGAGGCGCTAAGTCTAGCCTCTTCTCCCGAAGCGGAGGCGTCGAGCCAAGATTGGACGACGCTTCGCTCGGTGCGCGACGAAGTTCTCAAAGCGCTCGAAGAGGCCCGCAATAACAAGTTAATTGGGACGGGCCTCGAGGCTCAGGTCACCGTGACCGCGGCGGACCCGATTTATTCCGTGCTGTCACGCCACGCTGGTCAGCTTCGCTATCTGTTCATCGTCTCGGCGGTCACGCTCGTGCAGGGATCGGGCAACGGCACTGGTGGTGCGCACGTCGAGGTAAAGAAGGCCGATGGGCTCAAGTGCGAGCGCTGTTGGAATTACTCGACCCGCGTTGGCGAGGATAAGGCGTATCCTACCGTTTGCGAGCGGTGCAGCGCCGTGCTGAAAGAGCTGGAAGCTGCCAAGTAAGGTTTAGTTCTGCGCTGATTGCGACGAAAAGCAGATTCCTCACCGGGCCTTCGGCCCAGTTCGGAATGACAAGAGGTTTTGCTGAAGCCCGTAACTTGAAACCAGCCCTACCGCAATTCCTCCATCACTGCGTCCAGGACTTCTTTGCCGGGGCGCGTCACGGATGCGGGCAGCGTGGAGAGCGGCTGATCGACCATGTTCAGCATGTCGAGGAAGCTGGGTGCTTTGGTGTTCACGTAAAACACTCCCGTCAACACTTCTCCCTTGTCGTGAGCTTCGCTCAAGCGGGTCATGGCGGCGATTCGATTGGTCGGGTCGTAGTCTTCTTCCAGCTTGCGCAGTTGCAGGTGGGAGCCATCGTGCATGGTGACGCTGACCGTCGTTCCCGGATCGTATTCCACGTCGATTTCGTCGAAATGGGGCACGAAGCTCATCTCCTGCAGGGTCTCTTCGTGGTCCTTCACATACTTGTAGGATTTGGTCGAACCCTCGTGATCGTTNNCATGGTGCTCAACTGCCGCTTGTCGCCGGAGAATGACCGGCCGACAAAGGTCGCGCCCAGCTCGATCGCGAGGCCACAGGTATCGATTGGAGGCAGATCGTTGATCACGCCCGACTTCAGCTTCGATCCCAGATCGGCGGTAGCCGAAAACTGGCCTTTGGTGAGGCCGTAGACGCCGTTATCCTCGATGATGTAGATCATGGGGAGATTGCGGCGCATGAGGTGAACGAACTGGCCGATGCCGATGGAAGCTGTGTCGCCATCGCCACTCACGCCCAGCGCAATCAGATTGCGATTGGCCAGCACGGCGCCAGTAGCCACCGACGGCATGCGCCCATGCACGGAGTTGAAGCTGTGCGAACGATTCATGAAGTAAGCGGGACTCTTGGAGGAGCATCCGATTCCACTCAGCTTTGCGACGCGCTCCGGCTGCACGCCCATGTCATACATGGCTTCGATAATGCGTTCGGAAATGGCGTTGTGGCCGCAGCCCGCGCACAGCGTGGTTTTTCCGCCTTTGTAGTCGAGAACACTCAGGCCAATGCGGTTGCTCTTTGGTTCTGAAGATCTGGGTTCAGCAGGCGTGGTCGCCATTATTTACCCTCCATGGTGCTCAATTCATCGGTCACGGAGCGCGCGTCGAGCGGCAGTCCGTCGAGATGGCTGATGCTGCGCAGCCGCGTGGTGAGTTCGGGTTTCAGGTCGAGCTTGAGCAGGCTGAGCATTTGCGCATCGCGATTCTGTTCGACCACGTAAATGCGCTCGTGCTGCTCGATGAAGTCATGCACTTCCCGGGTGAAGGGATAAGCCCGCAGGCGCAGGTAGTCGGTCTCGAGCGCGTACTCGCTGCGCAACTGGTCGCGGCTTTCGATGATCCCCCAATGCGACGTTCCGTAGGCGATGATTCCAATCTTTGCATTCGCGCCTTTGAGAATCTCCGGCCGGGGAACGAACGAGCGCGCCGACTCGAACTTGCGGTTGAGGCGCTCCATGTTGTTTTCGTAATCGTCAGGGCGCTCGCTGTAGTTGGATTTATCGTTGTGGCCGCTGCCTCGCGTGAAGTAGGCAGCGGCAGGATGGTCGGTTCCGGGCAGTGTGCGATAGCCGACGCCATCGCCGTCCAGATCCTTATAGCGGGCAAATCCGCCCAGCTTGTCCAGCTCTTCTTTGGCCAGCACTTTGCCGCGCTTGATGGGCGCAGTCGGATATTCGAAGGGATCGGACATCCAGTTGTTCATGCCGAGATCGAGATCGGACATGACGAAAACCAGCGTCTGGAACTGCTCCGCGAGATTGAATGCGTCCGAAGCCATGCTGAAGCACTCCGCCGCCGAACAAGGAATCAGCATGATGTGCTTGGTATCGCCGTGGGAAAGAAAAGCGGTGGCCAGAATGTCGCCCTGCGAAGTGCGCGTCGGCAAGCCGGTGGAGGGGCCGACGCGTTGAATGTCCCAGATCACACCCGGAATTTCGGCGTAATAAGCCAAGCCGGCAAACTCCGACATCAATGAAATGCCCGGACCTGCGGTTGCGGTCATGCTGCGCGCGCCGGCCCAACCGGCGCCGATCACCATACCAATCGCGGCCAGTTCGTCCTCCGCCTGAACAATGGCAAACGTGGCTTTGCCATCCGGACCGATGCGGTATTCCTTCATGTATTCGATCATCGTTTCCACCAGCGAAGACGATGGCGTGATCGGATACCAGGTGACCACCGTGCATCCGGCAAACATGCAGCCGAGAGCCGCAGCCGAATTACCGTCGATGATGATTTTCCCGGCGGTCTTGTTGATGCGCTCGATGTAGAACACTCCGCGCTTCTGCAGACTGGCTTTGGCGTAGTCAAATCCCGCCTGCGCCGCGGCCAGGTTCAGGTTGGCGGCTTTCGCCTTGGTGGCAAACTGCTTGCGGATGGCCTTCTCCACCTCGCCCATCTCGATTTCGAGTAGTTGCGCGACCACGCCCACGTACACCATGTTCTTGACCAGTTTGCGCAGCTTGGCTTCAGGGCAAACCGTCGCGACCAGTTTGTCGTAGGGAACCGAATAGAAAACTAAATCGTTGCGCAGCTTCTCGAGGGCTAGCGGTTCGTCGTAGAGCACAGAAGCACCCGCCGCCAGTGACATTACGTCGTCCTGGGCGGTTTCGGCGTTCATGGCGACCAGGAAATCAATTTCCTTCTTCCGGCCGATGTAGCCGTCCTTGTTCGCGCGAATCGTGTACCAGGTTGGAAGTCCGGCGATGTTCGAGGGAAACAGATTCTTGCCCGAGATCGGCACTCCCATCTGAAAAATTGCGCGCAACAATACCGTGTTTGAACTTTGCGAGCCCGAGCCATTCACCGTAGCAACCTGAATGCTCATGTCATTGACAATGCGCTTGCGTCCCAATTGCCCGCCCGTTCCCTGGGGCGCAACATCCGTAGTGGCCATCCCAACACCTTCCTTCAATAAGCGGCGGAGCGATCCGCCCGAATTTCAATTTGGGGGAAACAGATTATTATACGGCGGCTGGGTTCTCTCGGCACATCAAATCGCCCGTCTGAAGCACGAAGGAACCTATCTGGGAACGAGAACGAATAGCACTGTGGACTCGCTACTCCGCCTTGAAGAACTGGGCAATGTTGCGGAATTTCTTATATCGAGACGAGACTAATTCGGATGGCGGAATTTTCTTCAGTTCCGAGAAGTGCTTCTGCAGACTGACATCGAGCAGATTGGCTGCCGCCTCGTGGTCCCGGTGCGCTCCACCTTCTGGTTCCGGAACAATGTCGTCGATGCAACCCAGCTCGCTGAGATCGGTGGCGGTAATGCGCATGGCTTCCGCCGCGAGCTCTTTCTTGGTGGAATCCCGCCACATGATGGCGGCGCAGCCCTCGGGTGAAATCACCGAGTAGATTGAGTTCTCCATCATCAGCACACGGTCGGCCACGGCAATCGCCAAAGCCCCGCCGCTGCCCCCAACCCCGATCACCGTCGCGATGATAGGCACTTCGAGGCCCGCCATCTCGCGCAAGTTGTGAGCGATCGCTTCGGCTTGGCCGCGCTCCTCCGCATTGATGCCGGGATAGGCGCCGTCGGTATCCACCAGAGTGAAAATCGGGCGGCGAAACTTTTCCGCGACCTGCATTATGCGCAGCGCCTTGCGGTAACCCTCGGGGTGCGGTGTGCCAAAATTGCGGTACACGCGTTGCTTCATGTCCCGGCCCTTCTGGGTGCCGACCACCAGAATTTCCTCGCCGTGAAAGCGAGCCATGCCGCAAACCACCGCCGCATCGTCGCCGAAGCTGCGGTCGCCGTGAATTTCGCTCCAGTCCGTGAACAGGCGCTCGATGTAGTCGAGCGTCTGCGGACGCTGCGGATGCCGCGCCAGTTCCGTTTTCTGCCAGGCGGTCTGCAGCGTCTTCATCTCCTCCCTGAGGATATGGACGCGCTCTTGAAGCTTAGCGAGTTGACGGTGAGTCTCCTCATTTTTTCCGGCGCCGGCCTCGATCAGCGCCACCTGACGCTCGATTTCCTCCAACTCCTGCTGTGCTTTTCGGGTTGCTTCCATGGTTTAGCTGGGTATGGTTTCGCCGAGCCGATTCAACTGATCACACGCACACTGCCGCGCCCGCACAATTGTTCCACGCGGGCGATGAAGTTTCGATCCGGCAGCACATTATAGCCTTCCGCCTCCATCACCACCATGAAATCACCCGCACGTTCCACATCGAACAACACCCGCGCTTCGCCTTTGCGTTCCTGAAAAAGCGTGTGAAGGTCGTCCACCGTGGATTCGGCCGCGGTTTCGAGCGGCACGCGAATGCGAATCGCGCGCGGCAGAGGAATCCTGGCTTCCTCCAGCGGCATTATTTCGGCGGCCGTAATCTTTGGATTGGCTCCTTCTTCGATTCTCACCCCGGCCCGCACCAGTACCGGAACTTCCAGCTTCACTTTATCCTGAATGCGCTTGTAGGCTTCCGGGAAAACGATCATATCAATGGAGCCTGACATGTCCTCGAGCGTGGCCTGCGCGTAGAAATCTCCGCGCTTGCTCTTGAGCACGCGCACGTTGCCGATGATTCCGGCCGTGGCGATGGTCTCGTCCTTGCCGGTGGACCTCGTCATCACAGCGATCTCGTCGATGCGCAGCGCCTGCAGGTCTGCCAGCTTGTCTTTGTATTTCTCCAGCGGATGNNGCCAGGCGCGCCTGCTCGTCCCAATCAGGAATGTTGGGCAGCTTGTCGTTGTTCGCCTCGGATTCCTCCGGTTGGAATACACCGAACAGACCGTGCTGTCCCGACTCCACGTCGCGCTGCGCTTTCTGAGCGCGATCCATGGCGCGGTCGAGCACAGTCATCAATTGTGCACGGCGGCCCAGCGAATCCATCGCGCCGCTCTTGATCAAGGACTCTAGCACGCGCTTGTTGAGCAACCGGAGATCGACGTTCTCGCAGAATTCATAAAGTGATTTGAAGCGCCCCAGTTTTTTCCGCGCCACCACGATCGATTCAATCGCATTGCCTCCGACATTCTTCACCGCTGCCAGTCCAAAGCGAATGGCTTCTCCATGCGGCGTGAAGTTTGCATCCGAGACGTTGAGATCCGGCGCTTCGACCGCAATGCCCATCTCGCGGCATTCGTTGATGTACTTCACCACGTCATCGGTGCTGCCGGTGACCGACGTCAGTAGAGCGGCCATGAACTCGACGGGATAGTGCGTCTTCAAATACGCGGTGTGATAGGCCAGCAGCGCGTACGCGGCGGAATGCGACTTGTTGAAGCCGTATCCCGCAAACTGCGCCATGAGATCAAAAATCTTCTCGATTTTCTTCGGCGGAAATTTGCGGTGGGCCGCGCCTTCCACAAAGCGCTCGCGCTGCTGCGCCATCTCTTGAGCATTCTTTTTGCCCATGGCGCGGCGCAGCAGGTCCGCTTCGCCCAAAGAGTAGCCCGCCAAGCGGTTCGCGATCTGCATCACCTGCTCCTGATACACGATCACGCCCAGCGTTTCTTCCAGAATCTCTTTCAACTCCGGCAGTTCGTACTCGACCCGTTTGCGGCCGTGCTTGCGGTCGACGAAATCGTCGATCATCCCCCCCTGGATCGGCCCCGGCCGGTAGAGCGCATTCAGCGCCGTAAGATCTTCGATTGAATTCGGCTGGTACTTGCGCAACACGTCCCGCATGCCATGCGATTCAAACTGGAACACGCCTGAGGTCAATCCCTTGTGAAAGACCTTTTCATAAGTCGCGGAATCTTCGAGCGGAATCCCTTCCAGCGTGATCGGCGTTCCTCGTGTGTGCGCGATCAGTTTCAGCGTGTCGGTGAGAATCGTAAGCGTGGTCAGCCCGAGAAAATCCAT